>CAZBGI010000056.1:0-14941 GCA_964491395.1 uncultured Bacteroidales bacterium
GGCCGGCATCAATGCCATTATCTATTATGCTCCCCGGATTTTGGAAATGACAGGGTGCGGGCGAAACAATAAGCAAATCTATGCCCGATGCAACGAGTTTTCTGATGTCTTCTACCTGTTTTTCGCTGTTGTTCTCTGCATCGGTGGTTATAAGTTCCATTTCCGGATGAAAAATAAGCTCGTGCTGTATTTCCATGAGCATGGTCTGACGCCACAAATCCGCCATGGTAGGTTGTGAAAATCCAATGATGTATTTCTCCCCTACGGGTTTTTTAAGAAATACAATAATTACCACAATGATAATGAGCATTGTAAGGATGATGCCGATATAAGTTGCTTTTCTCAAGTTGCTTCAATAAAAAGTGGTTACGGATTTTTTCCGGGCTATACAGTTGAATAAAATGATTTCAGGCCTATATTAAAATTTCCAGGGTTATTGTCCAGTTATTAAAAATAATCGTTTCGCAAGAAAGCCTGAATCATTCATGCAAAACCTGCAAAATAACTTTATTAAGGTTTTCGATGGCTTTGGGGATGCTCCAGCGGTCGGCGTCTCTTTGTGCCACGTAGTTGGAAACGGCACGGATTTGGGCGCAGGGGACATCTTCAGCCAGGCAGGCAAAAAAGAAAGCAGCTCCTTCCATGCTCTCGGTGGCGGGGTTGCAGCGCTGCATGATTTTTTCGATGCTTTTGTTGGTGGTATGCACACGGTTCACAGTGATGCCGCGCACTGTCTTGAGTTTGTTGATGGTTCTGCTCTTGATGGGCAATTCGTTGATTACCTGGCCATCTCTGTAAGGGAAGTAGTTTTCCTCCAAGAGTTTCAAGTCAATGAGAGAGAGGAAATACTCGCCCTGTTCATTGCCCAGTTCGGGAAACTGATCATGAGTGACATGCACTACTTCGCCCAATTCCAGGTCGTGGTCAAAACTTCCCGCAATACCCAGGTTCAGGGCTCCGTCATAGGGATGTCTTGTAAGGGCTTTCCCTAAAAAGTAAGCAGTAGGAACCATCCCTACCCCTGTAGTTAGCACATCGAGGGTCATTTTTTTGTACGTGTACCGGTTCATTTGTGCATCTATGCGTTCCTGAAAAGTTAAATGCTTGAGCAAGGGTTTGATCTCAAGAGTGGTGGCAGATACAACTAATATTCTCATGATTGTTGTCTGATTAAGTTATGGTGAGGGTAAAAATACAAACAATCGTGGCTCTAATCAACTATTTGTGCAGGGAAATGCAAGAAAAAAGCAACCGGATATCATCAGGTGTTCTTTTTATGGATATCTCCGGGTGTTTCTCCAAATATTTCTTTGTAGGATCGGTAGAAGTATGTGCGATTGTTGAAACCTGTCATATATATAATATCGGTAATGGAATGTTCCCCTTCGGCAATGAGTTGTCGAGCTTTCTTGATGCGGAAGTTTTTGATGAGCCCATGGGGTGTTAAGCCTGTGAGGGCCTTGATCTTCCGGTAGAGTTGTGCTTTGCTCATGGCCAGGTGAGAAGCCAGCAGGTCGGCATCTATGTTTTCATTGCTGAAATTTTGTTCTATGAATTCCACACATCTTTCCAGCAGTTCTTTGTCCCTGGCAGAATAATTCTCTTCCAGGTTGTAGGAAGGGGTACCGAAATTAACCCTGAAATATTCCGAGAATTGTTCACGTGCTTTAAGCAATTTTTCTATTCTCACAAAAAGGTGTTTGGGATGGAAAGGTTTGGGAATGTATGAATCGGCTCCCATTTCCAGCCCTTCGATACGATTTTCAATATCAGTTTTGGCGGTGAGCAGAATAACAGGGATGTGGCTGGTGAGAATATCTGTTTTCATGGTTCTGCATAAAGTAAGGCCATCCATTTCGGGCATCATAATATCGCTTACCAGCAAGTCGATGCGGTTGTTCTGAATTAACTCAAGAGCCTGCTTTCCGTTTTTGGCCAGAGATACATCGTATTGTTCAGAAAGTAGTTTGAAGAGGAGATTGGAGAGTTCCGGATCATCTTCAGCCACCAGGATACGGTATTTTTTGGGAGTTGTCCAAAGGGCAGGTTTGGTGGAAGATAATTGTTTTTCGGTTTTCGGGCCGGATGCAAGTGCTTCTGTCATATTTTCAGGCAATCCGGATCGGGAAAGCAGGTGGGCCGGGGGAGGCTGAATTTTTTCTCCGGATGCTACAGGTTTATAAGGCAAAGAAACAGAAAAAGTACTTCCTGTGCCGGGTTTGCTCTCTACCGAAATGTTGCCTCCCAGGAATTCAACCAGGGTTTTGGTATAGGCCAGCCCGATTCCTATTCCCCTGAATGATTGCTGGTTCTGGTGCTGATCCTGTGCATATTGGTAAAAGCTCTCAAAAATGTTTTTCAATGATTGCTTCGGAATCCCAACGCCCGTATCATTTACCCGTATGATTATTCTCTCATTTTTTTTGCCCAGCTGTACCGTTACACTGCCTCCTGCCGGAGTATATTTCATGGCATTGGAAAGCAGGTTGAGCATGATTTTTTCCAGCTTGCCTGCGTCGGTAACCACCCACAGCTCAGCAATGTCGGGCTCAAAGCTTAGTTCCAGTTCATTTTCCCTGGCAAAATGGGAGAATATTTCTACAATATTATGGATTGAACTTATCAGCTCTGTGGCTTCAGATTTTATTCTTTCCCGTCCTGTATCCAGCTTGCGGAATTCAAGCAGTTCCTGCACCAGTCGTTGCATACGTCGCGAGTTATGGTAAATGGTTTTTACCAGGTTGGAGGATTCTTCTTTTTTTTGTCCATGTTCCATCAGGCTGGCGGCAGAGGCAAATATCAGGGTTAGGGGTGTACCGAATTCATGGGCCAGGTTGGTGAAAAACTCTAGTTTGTATTGATTGAGTTCCTTTTCTTTTTCCTGCTTGATCAATTCCAGGGCCCGATCTTGTTTTCTGCGCAACCTGTTGGTCTGGTAACGGTACATCAGGTACACCATCACCCCCATCAAAACAACATACAGCAGATAGGCCTGCCAGGTACGCCAAAAGGGAGGCTTAATGATAATCTGCAGGGTCTTCAATTCTTCTGACCATACACTATCTTCATTGGTGGCTCTCACCAACAGCCGGTATCTGCCAAAGGGAACATTGGTGAAACTGGCTTCACGCAGGCTGCCGGCAAAAACCCATTCGTCATTGAAGTTTTCCAGCTTATACTCGAAAAGGGTTTTGTCGGGATTGATGAAGTTGAGGGTTGTGAATTCAACGGTGAAAAAATTTTGATCGTGTTTTAAGGTAATGGATTCCAGTTCGTTGATGCTCTTTTGAAGGATTTCAGTTGAGTCTCCCGGCAGTATCATTCTGTTGTAGAGGCGAAACCCGCTGAGAATAAGTTCAGGCATGTTTTGTGAAATTTTTATTTCGGAAGGGTAGAACCAGTCCAAACCGTTGATGCCTCCAAAATAAAATTTGCCGGTTGTTTGCCCATGGCAAGCAGCTCCGTCGGTATATTCATTGCTTTGCAGGCCGTCGGCACTGTTGAAGTTGAGAAATGTATTGCTTTGCCGGTCAAACTTGCTCAATCCTTTGTTGGTACTTGTCCAGATGTTCCCCTGGTTATCTTCCAGGATGGCGTGTATGGTGTTGCTTGGCAATCCCTGGTGGGTAGTGTAATGGGTAAAGGTGTAGGGAGTATATCCGATGGTTATTTTGTTAAGACCGCCGCTGCTGCCCACCCACAGGTTTCCGTCACTGCCCATGTGAAGACTGAGAATGTCGTTGTCGCTAAGACCTTCTTTGGTCGTATCGGCCAGGCTGAAGTTTTCGAGGTGGCCGGTTAACGTATTGAAACGGTATACGCCTGCACCGCGGGTGGCAAGCCAGAGAATATTGGGTTTCTCTTCCACAATGGCGTAGACGATGTTGCTTTTAAGAACTTCATCGGGGTTTTCGCCACTTATTTGCATGTAGTTCACCAGATGGAATCCGTCATTTTCCTTTTTTATGTTCAGTCCAATAATGCCATACCCACTGGTACCCAGCCATATTTGTCCAAAGGCATCAATGCAGATGTCGTAGACCGAACCAAATTCCAGATCTTCTGCCCCTTTGAGGTCCGCAGGGAAATGATAAAATTCTCCGGTGGATTGGTCCATAAAATCTATCCCGGAGCCATCGTGTCCTATCCACAGGTTTTCTTCCTTATCTTTTTGTAAGGCCAGCACTGCATTGTTGCTAAGGCCGTTTTCGGTTGTAAAATAGCGGGTGGGAGAGCCATCAGCAGGAATAAGATTCAACCCGTTGCCTCGGGTGCCCACCCATAAATTCCCCTGCTTGTCTTCAAACACCGAGCGGACAATCTGATGGTTGATTTTTCTCTCCTGCGCATCACCACGGGTAATCTGAAAAAAGGGTTTGGGTTTCATGATGCTTCTGAACACTCCTTCGCCGTCGGTTCCGATCCATAATAAATCATCGGCTGTTTCCAGGATCGACCAGATTTTTACTTTTTTGTCGGCCAGTTCGGGGATAAGGTGCAATATGGGTGTGACAGCATAATTATCCTGAGGAATTAACTGGTAGATGCCTCCATCATCGGCACCCAGCCAGAGGAAATCTTTTGTACCAGGTTGGCTGAGGGCAGTGATTTGAAAATCCGGGTCTGCTTTTCTGATGGTTTGGGATTGCTTGTTTTGCAGGTCTGCCAGCAGTAACCCTCCTTTTCTCAGGCTAAGTGCCAGGTAGGGGCGATTTTGAAATTCGAAAAACCAGCTGTTTTCGTAATAATCTTCTCCCGGTTCTGTGCAAAAGTCTGACAAAGGAATTACCTCAGGCCGGGTTGTCCTGTCAAAATCGTATCTGGTCAGTGAGTCGTTTTCAACAATAAATATTTCTGATCCATGGAAGTACAGATCAGTGATACTTTTAAGACTGTTTTCCTCCAGACCGGGAATGGTTACCTCTTCAAAGGTTTGCTGATCCGGCAAAAAACGAAACAGTCCCAATCCGTAAGCACTGACCCAAATATTTCCATCAAAACCCACGGTTGCTTTCAGGCTTTGTTCTCGAAGCGATAATTCGGGCTGTTCGGTAAACCAGCTGGTGAAGTTTTCCAGATCGTGTGAGTATTGGTTCAGTCCGCGTTCTGTTACGATCCATAACCTGTTTTCTTTATCCTCCAGTAGGTTTCTGATGATGTTGTTGCTGATGGCTTTTTTGTTGAAAAGATCCGGATAAAAGGTTTTGATGTTTTTTCCGTCGAAGCGATTTAGTCCGTCCCAGGTGCCAAACCACATAAATCCTCTGGAGTCTCTGTAAATATGGTTTACTGCACTGTTCGACAGACCCTGTTCGTTAGTGATTTGGCTCGATCTCCAGGTATTGGAAAGCTCAGATACATCTATTGCCCAACTTTTACTGGGGAATAAAATGGAGCAGAACAGAAGTATATGTAGGGTAAAACGGAGCATTAGGTGAATTGGAAGCGTATTTTAAAGATGATTAGTCGTAAGGGAGAATCTACGTGTTTCGTGTTTTGGATAGGTAAATTTAAAAAATCCCCGTCACTTATTGCATTGCCTGAAGAAAAATGTGAGAAGTTTAGTGTTTGGTTTTGATTCACAGTGCAATATAAAAAACAGTTCTGATGCTTTTGATAAGGGGGTGCACAACGATGCAAACAGGGTTTACAAGCCGAAGGAGCTGAATGCGTACCTTTAAAGAAAAAAGCTATGATGAAGAAGTTTGGTTTGCAAAATACACTCCGGAAATTATTTCAGTTATCCCGCTTTGCACCGTTTTTCCTTTTCAGTATCCTCCATGCTCAGCAGATTGATGTTCCACGCATCAATACCATGCCCGACTTTCCGCAACCTTATGAAATGCGAAACTGGAAGGAAGTAGCATGGGGGTATGATTCGCTGGTGTTTGACGAAACCCTGACGGGGCAATACCAGCCCTTTGTGTTTTTTAGGGTGCCTGCGGTCAATTATCCTGCTTTTAACAGTTTTGGACTCCATACCGCCGTGGGAACCAATTCTCCCACATCGGGTGAAGGAATCAATGTTATTCCGGCTGTGGTCGGAGCCACACTGGCTGGGATTGACAAATCGGATCAATTTGATGAAAACTGGGCCTTTATGATACAGGATTATTTCAACAAACGCCCGGCAGAGAATATTTACCTGAATCATCCGTCCACCAGTTCAGGTCATGACTGGTGGTACGAAACCATGCCCAATATTTTCTTTATGCAGCTAAAAGATCTCTATCCTGACATGGCTGTTTTTCAGCAGCAATTGCCTGTAATGGCGCATCAGTGGCTGCAGGCTGTGCGTGCCATGGGGGGTAGCGACACGCCCTGGACAGTGCCTTACATGAATTACCGCGCCTGGAACATGTCGGAAATGACCCCGTTGGATCAGGGGGTTAAACAGCCTGAAGCCGCCGGAGCCCTGGCATGGATATTATACAATTCGTATGTCAGTACCGGCAATGCTGAGTTTTTGAAAGGTGCGGAATGGTCCATGGAATTTCTGGATGGATGGGAGTCTAATCCTTCTTACGAATTGCAATTGCCTTATGGTATTTATACTGCTGCCCGCATGAATGCTGAAATCGGGACATCTTACAATGTAGAGAAAATGGTCAACTGGGCTTTTGACAGGGGAGCCTTGCGGGGGTGGGGCGCTATCAGCGGCAACTGGGGTGGATTGGATTGTCATGGACTCATTGGTGAAGCCAACGACAACGGCAACGATTATGCTTTTATGATGAATGGTTACCAGCAGGCGGCAGCATTGGTTCCCATGGTGCGCTACGATCATCGCTTTGCAAAAGCCATAGCCAAATGGGTGCTGAACATGGCCAATGCATCGCGCTTGTTTTATCCCAATTACCTGCCTTCCAATATGCAGGACAATTATGACTGGGCACAAGAGCATGATCCCATGTCTTATATTGGCTATGAAGCGCTGCGCGAGGTGAAAAACGGGCATAGCCCTTATATGACCGGCGATGCCATAGACGGTGGCTGGGCACAAACCAACCTGATGCTTTATGGCTCATCGCATGTGGGTTACCTGGCAGGGATTACCGCATCTACCAACGTGGAAGGAATTCTTCAGCTTGATGTGTTGAAAACTGACTTTTACGGACCGGATGCCTTTCCTACCTGGTTGTATTATAATCCCAATTCCGGTTCAGAAACAGTTCAGCTGCAACTTCCTGCCGGAACCCACAAAATCTATGATGTTATCAGCAAAACTATTCTGTTGCAAAATCAGTCCGGAATAGCTTCCATTCCTGTTGGTGGAGGAGGAGTGGTAATGCCGGTGGTGGTTCCTCAGTCCGCAGCCATCCAACTGGAAGGAAACAAAACCATGGCCGATGGTGTAATTATCGACTTTAATAATGGACAGGATACAGGCGATTTGCCCCCCCGTATCAAGGCCCTCGCTGCTGCCGATACCCTGGTGGTGACCGGTGGTTCCACCCAGGTTTTTTGCACCGCAACTGATCCGCAAAATTCTCCTTTGGATTACCGTTGGTTTATGTTGGATGATGAATTTACAGCAGGAGAGGAGGTCGTTTTTTCGGCACCCGGTGAAACAGGCTTTTATCCCATAGCATGTAAAGTAACCAATGCCGGAGGGCTTTCCGACTCCTTAGCGATAGTTGTTGAAGTAGTGGAAAAAATTCCATATCCCCCGGTTATCCTGGACCTGATAGCCGATCCCCGCAAGGCACGACCCGGGGAGGTGATTCAGATGCATTGCCAGGCTGAGGATTTTTATGATGAGCCGCTCGGATTTGATTGGCATGTGGCAGAAGGCAGTATTAGTGGCGAAGGTGAAAACGTAGCTTATACAGCTCCCGCAAACCCGGGTGATTATTATATAAGGTGCGAGGTGACCAACCCCGATGGTCTGTCAGTAAAAGACAGCATCAGGGTTATGATCAGGGAATTTCCGGATGAAGGAGAGGGCAACCGGGTTGCCTATTATCCTTTGAAGGGCAATGTGAATGATTACAGCGGCAACGGGCTGGATGGAACAGCCGGCGGCGGGCTTACCTATACCGCAGATCAGAACGATATGGAGGGTGCTGCTGCTTTGTTCAATGGTACTTCTGCCCATGTTCTGCTGCCCCCTTCAGATCTGTTTGACTTTACGGAAGCCATGAGTATTTCCGTCTTCCTGAAAGTTACAGAGCATACTGACCATGAGCAGCATCCCGTATCTCATGGCAGCTGGGAGAACCGGTATAAAATTTCTCTCAGCAATGAGCGCCTCCGCTTTACCCTCAATACCGGCAATGGTATCCGGGATCTGGATTCAGAAACACAGATCGAAGCCGGAAATTGGTATCATCTGGTTGCGAATTACAACGGACAGGACATGGAGTTGTGGCTGGATGGTAACCTGGATGCATTCCTCAGCCACACCGGAAGTATGGGGCTCTCTCCGGTTCAGCCGGTACTTGGGCAAAACCTGCCGGGAAACAACAATTTCAATTTCAAAGGAGCCATGAATCGACTGAATTTTTACGATTTTGCCCTCAGCCCTTCGCAGGTGCTGGAAGACCTGGCTTTGTTTACCGCAGAAATCCATGGTCAGGATACCCCTGGATTACTGGTATATCCTAATCCGTTATCAGGCAGGGAGTTAACAGTTAAAGCCAGATTTAGCTCCTCTTTTCAATGGGAAATCATTGATTTGTTTGGACGGATAGTAAAGCAAGGTAAGGTTTCAGATGCTGCTGAAGGTGTTTTTTCCATTGCTTTGGATCAGGATTTTCCTGCCGGGATGTATGTAATAAGAATTACCGATGGTGCTATCGTGGCTACAGCCTCTTTTGTGGTAATGTAGTGGATTTAAGTAAATTCGGTTACTGCTCCGGGCAATACCGTCAGTTTTCACTGACGGATCTGAAAGCTTAAAATAACAGAAGGTTGCAGCAAAAATGGTTTTGGTCGTTGAGCTTGTCGAAACAAGTAGTGAATATCAAATTGATATGCGCTTCGATAACCTCAGCGACCAGATAATTTATTGACTTCTCAGTCAGTCATTTTTTTACAATAAGATTGCGGATAATTATAAAAACATTATTCGTACCTTTATTGTTTATATTTTATAATTATACGTCGAATGGGCTTGTTTCTACAAAGGAAATTAAATTTATTGCGACATAATGACAATAAAAATATGTTCTTTATTGATTCTTTTCTTCTTTACCAATGAAGCAACAGCACAAAGAAATACCCTCAGCGGCACCATTCGTGATAAAACATCAGGTGAACCCATCCCGGGGGTAAATATATTAATTGCTGATAAACAGGCGGGTACTGTTTCCGATTCATTGGGATGCTATCGTATTGATTTAACGGAGGGTACATACACCCTCACTTTTTCCTTCATGGGGTATAACAAGGAAAAAACAACCATCTATCTGGATGGAGATAAGAAACTTGATGTGCATCTGACTTATGATGGCATCATATTGCGGGAAGTGTTAGTAACAGAAAAAAAAGACAACCAACAAATAGAGAGCACCCAGACCAATGCAGTTTTACTGGAAATAGAATCGATGCGCAATCTGCCTTCGTTTTTGGGGGAAGTAGACCTGATGCGCGCAATGCAAATGATACCGGGAGTTCAATCAGCCGGAGATGGAAATACCGGTTTTACAGTAAGGGGTGGAAATGCCGATCAAAACCTGGTACTGCTAGACAATGCTGTAATTTTTAATCCCAGCCACTTATTTAATATTTTTTCTGTATTCAATCCTGATGCCATTAAAGACCTGAAATTGTATAAGGGAGGCATTAGTCCGTCTTATGGAGGAAGGCTATCGTCGGTAGTGGATATCAAAATGAAAGATGGCGATATGCACAATTACCGAATGACTGGTGGGGTGGGCCTTATATCCACCCGCCTTTCGGTAGAAGGCCCCTTGCAAAAGGGACATAGTGCTTTCATCATCTCAGGGCGGCGCACCTACGCTGACCTGTTTCTAAAGCTTTCTTCCGATGAAAACAATAGAAATACAAAAATGTATTTCTATGATTTTAACGTTAAAATGAATTATGTAATCAACCAAAATAACAGAATCCATTTTTCAGTATACAATGGACAGGATATTACCCTATTGACTAACCTGTTTGGGTTTGATTATGGAAATACACTGGGCAGTTTACGCTGGAACAAAATTATAAGCAACAGGTTTTTCACTGAACATACCCTTATGGTGAGTCAGTACCAGTTTAATCTTTCGGGCGATGTGGGACAAACCAGCTTCCTGTGGAACTCATTGCTAAAAAACATTAATCTTAAGTCAGACTTCAACCTTAAACTAAATGATAAGAACACCCTCACATTTGGATGGCAAAGCATCTATCACAACCTTAAACCCGGTAACATCAATGCCAACATACAGGGGATTATGAATACCAACATCCACCTGACTAATCAAAACGGAATGGAGCATGGCCTCTATGCCAGCAATGAACAACGCTTTTTCAATGACCTGCTTGTGGTGAATTATGGCCTGCGCACCTCATTTTTTCAGGTTATGGGTCCCGGAAATCATTACATCTACGATAAAACCGATCCGATGAAATGGCAGGTTATGGATAGTATAAGTCTTGAGAAGGGCCACTTTTACGATATCTTTTCTGCGCTGGAGCCCCGGCTTTGTTTCAGATTTTTAATAAACGAAAATCAGTCGCTGAAAGGCAGTTACAACCGTATGACACAGTATATCCAACAGGCGCAAAGTGCCGGATCGGTAGCTCCCTACAATGTATGGTATACCGCCAGCAACAATATTCCTCCTCAGCAATCTGATCAATATTCGCTGGGCTATTTCCGCAATTTCTTCTCCCACCAGATAGAAACCTCCCTTGAATTGTTTTACAAAGACATGAAAAACATCTCTGATATCATTGACAATGGCAATTTAATCGGAAATGAGTTTCTGGAAGGAGAGTTAAGAACCGGCAGAGGCTGGGCTTACGGACTGGAAATATTGATTCAGAAGCAAAAAGGCAATCTGCAGGGGTTTATGGGTTACACATGGGCTGTGGCCCGGCGTCAAACCCATGGGATTAATAATGACAGGATTTATTGTGCCCCCAATGACAGGCGTCACGATCTGAGTCTTAGCGGGAGTTATACTATAACTTCCCAATGGGTACTGGGGATCAACTTTGTATATGCTACCGGTTCAGCTTTCACCATGCCCATCGGCAAAATGTTTTATCAAAGCTCTTTTGCCCCGATTTATGGTGACCGCAACTCAAGCAGACTTCCCCATTACCACCGTATGGACCTTTCGTTGACATTTTCCCCTGATTTCAAGGATCGGAAAGAGAAAAGGTTAAAGAGCACCTGGAATTTTTCCATTTTCAACCTTTACAGCAGAATGAACCCTATTTCGGTTTCTTTTGCCCAAAAAGACGGAAAGCCTCATACGTCTTTCTTTTATATCCCGGGTCCTGTGCCCTCGGTAACATGGAATTTTAATCTGTAAGCCATGGCAAAATTTTACCTTACTATAAAAACCGGACTCCTTGTCATTTTGCTTGTTACAGGTTTACTGTCGGGCTGCCAGAAAAGTGTTATCCTGGAAATCGCCGATGAGGAAGGCTGCTTTCTCATCATAGAAGCCAACATATTGGATGATGGATTGTGTCAATATATAAGAATTTCGCAATCTACATCCTATTACGAAGAAAGTGAGGGCAAGGGTATAGCCGATGCAATCGTGTGGCTGGAATCGGACGAAAAAGATTATACTTTCGGGGCAATCATGTCGGAAGACAGGCTGGGGTTTTATTTTAATGACTCTGTATCCAGCGAATTGCAAGGAAAAGAGCTGGATCTGTTTGTCGAATACCAGGGCACAACCTATACGGCCACAAGCCAATGGAAGCCTGTTCCGGAAATCGACTCTGTTAGTTTAACCCTCAGTGCATTTTCTGAACTGGGTTTAACTTCTGATACATTACATGAAGTGTGGGTGCATTTCAGGGATTTGCCCTCCGATGATAACTATTATCTCTTTAATTTGTACATCAACGGAAACATCAAAACCTGGCGCCCTTCGCTCAAGGTGGTCACCAGCAATGAAAACCTTGACGATTATGTATCCTATTCTGTTTTAAGTCTCCGGCAGGATGAGATTGAAGAAGGAGATGTCATTCAACTCGAAATAAGAAGTATCTCAAAGGAGAATTACGAGTTTTACAATGCATTCCTTTTTCAGACTGATTTCTCAGGCAATCCCTTCGCAGGTGCTCCACCGGCCAACATCCCAACCAACATCAGCAATGGAGCACATGGCTTTTTTCAGGTTTCGGCAGTAAGCAGGAAAAGTATTGTGTTTTAAGCTTGATGCTCGAAGTGGGATTAAACCATCCAACACTCTTTTTTTGGGAATTGTTGCATCGGTAATGCATTTAAAGTCAGTTAAAAACAATGATTTGAGAACAGGCTGTACAAATCTGGAAACCCAGTGCACACGTTTGCGAAAATCCTGAAGTAGCTTTGTGAATAATTTCCAAAAATTAAATACAGTACCTATGGATTTGGCCCGAAGATTTCAGGAAAACCCCATTTTGCGTCCTGCTGATATCAAACCCAGCATTGAAGGAATGAAAATTGAATGCCTGCTCAATCCGGGCGTGTTTCGTTTTGACGGAAAAACCTGGATGCTTTGCCGGGTAGCTGAACGAACAGAACAGGATGAGGATACCATAAAAGTCCCCATCTTTAACGCAGAAGGGAAAATTGAAATCCTTAGTTTCGATAAAAACGATCCGGATCTGGATGCCACCGACCCCAGGGTCATTGCCTACAAAGGAAAAAACTACCTCACCACACTTTCCCATCTAAGGTTGGTTAGCAGCACAGATGGTAAATCCTTCAGTGAAGATGCTGCCTATCCGCTTATTGGCGGGGAAGGGGCGCTGGAATCTTTCGGTATAGAGGACTGTCGTGTAGCAGAAATGGAAGATGGTTATCACCTTACCTATACCAAAGTCTCTGAAATAGCAGTAGGAGTAGGGTATATGTTTACACGCGACTGGAAAACCTTTGAGCGGCGGGGCATGATTTTCCCTCCCCACAACAAGGATTCTGCCATTTTTGAACGAAAGATCAATGGAAAATATTACGCACTTCATCGCCCCAGCAGCCCTGAATTGGGTGGCAATTATATATGGTTGGCAGAATCGCCAGACTTGCTGCACTGGGGCAATCACAAATGTATTGCCATTACCCGACCCACCATGTGGGACAGTGTCAGGGTAGGTGCAGGTGCGGCTCCCATTGAAACAGAGCAGGGATGGCTGGAAATTTACCATGGTGCCAATAAAGAGCACCGTTACTGCCTGGGAGCATTATTGTTGGATAAAAATGACCCTTCAAAAGTATTGGCACGAAGTGAAAATCCTATCATGGAACCCATTATGGACTATGAGAAAACCGGGTTCTTCGGCAATGTCATTTTTACCAACGGGCATATTATAAAAGGTGATACTATAACCATTTATTATGGTGCCAGCGACGAAGTGATTTGCGGAGCGGAATTCTCAATAAATGAAATTCTTGCTTCGTTAAAATAAATTTTCCCGAAAAATTGAATCAGAAAAAAACTCAGACCTCTCAAAACCGAAATAATGAAAAATAAGTTACTGACAGAATTTCGCTTTTTCACATCCATGCCACGGCTGATGCGGTTGGTGCTTATCACCAACATGATATATGCTTTTGTCCTTCCTATAATTGATATATTTGTGGGAGCGTATATCATGAGAAGTGCTGATAATCCTGCCATGGTTGCCGTTTACCAGCTATGTGTTTATACGGGTATTCCCGTTACCTTTTTAATCAACGGATACTTGCTTAACAAAATTAATGTATCGCATCTTTACAGTTTTGGGATGTTGCTAAGCGGCGTTTCGATGCTGATTATGATGTCATTCGAGGTAATGAGTTATGAAGGTGTGGCCATTGCCGGTTTAATCATGGGTATTTCTTTTGGCTTTTTCTGGGCCAATCGTGATTTTCTGGCCCTGGACACGACCAATGATCAGAACCGAAATTATTATTTTGGGGTGGAAACATTTTTCTATACCCTTACTTTTATTCTGGTACCTGCTGTAGTGGGATGGTTCCTGGTAAGCAGCACCCGGCTGGGTTGGTTTGATGGGAGAATCATTGTAGCTTACCGGATTATTGCTTACGCGGTAATTTTCCTTACCATCATCGCCAGCGTGGTGATTCACCAGGGCAAATTCAGAAACCCCAGGCAAAAAAAGTTTATTCACTGGAAATACGATGGTTTATGGTATAAGTTTCTGATACTGGCCGCGCTAAAGGGTTCAGTGCAAGGTTACCTGGTTACTGCTCCGGCTATTTTGGTGATGCGCCTGGTGGGTGATGAAGGTTCTTTGGGTACCATCCAGAGTATCAGTGGCATATTGACTGCTTTTCTGCTTTATATTCTGGGCAGAACAGCAAAACCGCAACATCGGCTCTACATATTTGCCGGAGGTATTGTCATCTTTTTTATAGGTGCACTCGCCAACCAGATTTTGTTTTCAGCTCTGGGGGTAATAATCTTCGTATTATGCAAAGTGCTCTTTATGCCCCTGCACGATATAGCTTACTTTCCCATTCAAATGCGCATCATTGATGTGCTTTCGGTAAAAGAGAATCGCAGTGAGTTTGCCTATATTTTTAATCACGAGTTTGGATTATACATAGGCAGATTCATGGGGTTGGTGCTGTTTATTTATCTCGCCTTTTATGTGTCAGAGGTCGTGGCACTCAGGTATTCATTGTTAATCATTGCTGCTATTCAGTTGTTATCGATACCCTTGGCAAGAAATATAATAAGCCATACCAACCGGTCCATCGATAAAGTAAAAGAAGACAATCCCGACCTTGAAGCACCCAAACTGGAAATATGATTTC
>CAZBGI010000056.1:15041-22741 GCA_964491395.1 uncultured Bacteroidales bacterium
AAAGTAAAAGAAGACAATCCCGACCTTGAAGCACCCAAACTGGAAATATGATTTCATCAAAAAAATACAAATAAATGATTGGTTTATCTAAACATAAATTTATGATACGAAAGTCGAATTTCACCCTGGTTATTCTTGCGGCACTATTTTTCATTGCCTCATGCAACGAGGATAAAGCTATTGAGCAAATTTCCATCAGCAAGATAGAAACCATGCCCTACCAGCCGGAGCCCTATAAAATGCTTGACTGGGAAGAGGTGGCCCGCAATTACGACCAGTATGTTTTTGATCACTCGCTCACCGGCGACTACCTTCCTTTTATATGGCTGGACGACAGTGAGAGGAATTTTCCACAACAGACTTTCGGTCTGTACACTGCCATAGGTGATGTGCGCCAGGGCCCAGAAACAAATAATGGTGAGTTTCATGAATCCATCAATAGTTTGGGTGCACTGATGAGCGCGGGACTGATGGGGATTGATAAAACCAATCAGAATGGATTCAATTATGTAAAAATGGTGCAAAACTATTTCAACAGCGACAACGGATGGAACATTATAATGAACAATACCTCCGAAAGGGTTGGCAATCTTGGTGGCGGGTATGGCCGCGACTGGTGGTATGATGTGTTTCCCAATGTGCTTTATTATGCGGTGGCCGACTTGTACCCTGAGGTAGAGAGAACCGATAGTATCCTGCAAATTGTAGCTGAGCAGTTTTACAAAGCAGATTCCGTGCTGGCAGGCAATTACCATTACTCGTTTTTTGATTATGCTGCTATGGAAGGCAAACGCACCCATATTCCTTACCAGGAAGATGCTGCCGCCGGGCACGCCTGGGTATTGCTGGCAGCCCATCAGAAATTTGGAGATCCCCGCTATCTGGCCGGAGCACGCTCTGCCCTGGAAGCTTTGCTGGCGCAGGAAGAGGGGCGTTTTTACGAAGTACTGATGCCTTTTGGAGCCTACGTAGCAGCACGCCTAAACGCTGAGCATGGCGGAAAATATGACTATCATGCTATCCTCGACTGGACTTTTGAAGGCACCCATGCAGAAGAGGGTCGTTATGGCTGGGGAGTTATCAATGAGCGATGGGGTGATTTTGATGTGCATGGTTTGCAGGGAAGCTGGTCGCACGACGGAGGTTTTGCTTTCCTGATGAATACGTTTGATATGGCATGGCCACTGGTCCCCATGGTGCGCTACGACCCACGATATGCCAATACCATTGGAAAATGGATGCTCAATGCTGCCAATGCAGCACGATTGTTTTATCCCAACGAAATCCCTGATGCCCATCAAACTTTGGTTGAGCATAAAGGCCTGACGCGCAATGTGATAGCTTATGAAGGCCTGAAGAAAGTTGATCATTTTGATGTTCCCCGACTGGAAGGTGTTTCGCCTGTAGCCTTGGGTGATGGCCCTTTATGGGTAGAAGGAAATCCTGAAGTTAGCCAGTTTAGCCTTTATGGATCGGGTCATGTAGGGATTTTTGGATCGATTGTTCAGAAAACCAATGTGGAAAAGATATTAAAACTGGATTGCCTCGCTACGGACTTTTATCGCAATAAAGCCTATCCTACTTATTTGATTTTTAATCCGTATGAGGATGAAAAAGAGATTGAGTATTTCTATGAAGGAGAGACAGTTTACCTGTATGATGTAGTAAATAACGAAGTTGTGGCAGAGAATGTGACCGGTGCGGTAAAAATTGCCCTTCCCGGGCAGAATTCCCGTTTGATTGTGGAAATACCACAGGCACAAAAACTAAAACAACGCAGCGGCCTTCTCTTGGCGGGAGATGTGGTAGTTGCATTCCGTTAATGAGGTAAATGATTGACCAGCTTGAATAAAGGGTAAAGCAGAAACCGATAAATACGAATATTATGAAAAAAATAGTCCATTACAGATTAGGCTTTTTGATGTGGTTGTTTTTTATTCCCTTGCTTGTTTCGGGCCAAAACGGCCCGGAGCAGGTGAGAGGAGAAATAACAGACGAGCAAGGATTGCCCTTGCCCGGGGTAACCATTATCCTTGAGGGTACTTCCAGGGGTACAACCAGCGATATCAATGGTGAATATAGCCTTGATATTCCGTCTGATATTGAAAACCCTGTTCTGGTATTCAGCTTCATTGGCTTTACTACCCAGAGAGTAGAGGTGAAGGATCAGGCACGTATCGACTTGTCGTTGGCCGAGGATGTGCAAATGCTGGATGAATTTGTGGTTGTGGGCTATGGAATTCAGCGAAAAGTTGATCTTACCGGTGCAGTATCCAGCGTAAATGCGGAAGAGATGCGGGTGTTGCCCGTGGCCAGCGTTGATCAGGCCCTGCAGGGCAGGGCTGCGGGGGTAAATATTACTCACAATACCGGCATGCCCGGTGAAGGTGTCAGTGTAAGGATTAGGGGAGTAGGATCCATCAACAGCAGAAATGCTCCGTTATATATTGTCGATGGGGTGCCCACAGTTGATGCCTTAAACACCATCTCTCCCTCAGATATAGAGTCTGTAAGCATTCTGAAAGATGCTGCATCTGCCGCTATTTATGGCTCTCGTGCCAATAATGGAATCATTCTTATTACGACCCGCAAAGGAGTAACAGGGGAACCGAAAATTGAGTATTCCTCCCAGGTGGGTTTTCAGCAACATGGCGCCTTAACGCCCATGACCAACCGCGATCAGTACATTGAAATGTACAACAAAGCGGCGGAGAATGATAATGCGTTCATCGATAATCCACGATTGCACCGTGAACTGATAGATGCTGAGTTGGCCAACAGCGTGCCTGATATCAATCATATGGAAGAGATTTTCAGAACCGCGCTCATACAAAACCATAATCTTTCTGTAAGTGGTGGGACCGATGATTTAACCTATATGATTTCGGCGAACATGTTTGAGCAGGAAGGTATTATCATGGGAAGTGATTATGAACAGTATACCGGCAGGGTGAGCCTGGTGAACAAAGTAAACGATTATATTAAGATTGGATCAAATATCAATCTTGCCCGCAGCGATAATGATATTATCGGTAGTAGTGGTGACGGCTATGGAGGGAATGGAGGAAGTGTGATCCGGTATGCTCTCTTTCGTACACCTGCCATCCCTGTAAAAGACAGCAATGGAGAATATGTTGATCTTCCTGAAAATCCGCAGTTTTTTGGGGATGGATATAATCCGGTGGCACTGGCCGATAAGATGAATCACAACCGTGTCCGGAATCGACTTTTTGGTGATATCAATACACATATCCAGCTGTTGCCTGAGCTTCATTTTTCTGGAACCTACGGTCTGGATCGGGTGGATTTTTATCAACGCAGATTCAATGAAAACTGGGGTACCAATAACAGGATCAATAACCCTAATTCCCTGTCCATCAACAATGGTTTTTACCAGTCTTTTACAGCCAGCAATGTGCTGTCATGGAATACCACCTTTGGTGAAATCCATAATTTTTCAGCCATGGCAGGCACCGAAGCCATTCGAAATAACGGATACACCGATAATACGACAGAACGCGACTATCCCGATCAGGATGATAACCTTGTGTTTTTGGGAAATGGACTGGGGAGTGTAGTTGTTTTGGAAGAGCAATGGGGCAATACCTTGTTGTCTCTTTTTGGCCGCATCAATTATTCCTATGATGACAAATACCTGTTCTCGGCTACACTCAGAAGAGATGGTTCCTCAAGGTTTATTGCCGATAATCGATGGGGCAATTTCTTCAGTGTGTCAGGCGCCTGGCGTATAGACAGGGAGAAGTTCATGATGGATTCCTATATTTTTGACATCCTGAAGTTGAGATTAGGGTATGGTGCCATTGGTAACCAGGAAGTTGGTAATTACGCCTATTCCGACCAGATTTCGCCCAATTTTAATTATCCTTTTGGAGGAGTAATGAATACCGGCTATGCTATTTCAGTGCTGGGCAATGCCGATTTGCAGTGGGAAACAAGTACCCAGGTTGATGTGGGAATTGACCTTGCGGTGCTGGAGAGCCGGCTTTACCTGGTGGTTGATTATTTCAGGAAAATAACCGACAATATGCTGGTGAAAGAACCCATTCCACCTTCCGCAGGTTATGCCAGTGCTGCCTGGGTAAACAATGGCGAAATTCTGAATGAAGGAGTAGAGGTGGAGCTTTCCTGGCAAGAAGCATTGAATGACTTTGAATATGGAATAGAAGGGAATGTCGGCTTCTTACATAATGAAGTTTTAAGTCTTGCCAGTCCATACGTGGGAGGACGTATTGATAACGGAGTTTATGCTACCCGCACCGAGGTGGGCTTTCCCGTAGGATCGTTCTTTCTTTATGAAATGGATGGGATTTTTCAGAATAATCTGGACGTTATTACCAGCGCCTACCAGGGTGCAAACATCAGACCCGGCGATGTACGTTATGTAGATCAAAACGGTGATGGCGTGATTGATGAACAAGACCGTGTACATGCAGGCAGTCCGATTCCTAAATTCACCACCGGTATTCAGCTGTCAGCAACCTATAAAAACTTTGATGCATCCGTATTCTGGCAAGGAGCTTTCGGGCACAAAATTTATTACCAGGTAGCCACAGATATTGAAGGCTTTTACCGGCCCTTCAATCTTACGATGCGTTATTACAATGAGCACTGGACGGGTGAAGGTACCAGTAATACACAACCCCGGGCATCGTGGAGTGGTAAAGCCAACAATACACGTCCTTCAACCCGTTTCCTGGAAGAAGGTTCCTATTTCCGGCTGAAAAACCTGCAGATAGGCTATACCTTGCCTGTAAATATTGCCCAACGTCTAAGGATGAAAAATGCACGGGTGTTCTTCATTGCACACAACCTGCTGACCTTTACCAGGTATCCGGGGCTGGATCCGGAAATGACCACCAGCAATAATTCAGCCGCAGAAGGCGATGCAGCCGCTGGTATAGACTGGGGAACTTATCCCCTGGCAAAATCTTATAACCTGGGTGTGCAGATTTCTTTCTGATTAAGAGTAGAAATATAAGTGGTACGTAGGATAATTCGGGAACTTAAAACTATGATCATGAAAAAAGTATTATTAATGAGTTTGATTTTTACATTGGTATCATGCAGCGATTTTCTGGATGAAAATCTGCAAGGGATATACACCAGCAGCACATTTTATGAAACCGATGAACACGCCATGCTGGCCCTTACGGCTGCGTACCAGCCATTGAGCTTTACCACCATTCGAAATCCTTTGTGGGTATTTGGCGATGTTGCTTCCGACGATGCCATAAAAGGGGGTAATCCCGGCGACCAGAGCGAAATCGAGTTTATCGGGCAATTCAATTACACCCAGGACAATGGATTCCTGGAGCATATCTGGCAGCGCTATTACGAAGGGATATCCCGTGCCAACGATGTGTTGCACCGCCTGGGGGCAGACGTAAGTGACGATGTGAGAGATCAGGTCGCAGCAGAGGCAAAGTTTCTGAGAGCCTATTATTATTTCCACCTGGTCAATATCTATGGTGCAATACCGCTGAAAACAGAACCGGCCCTCACGGCTGACGACCTGCATGTGCCTGTTTCAACTGTTGCACAGGTATATGCGCAAATAGAAGATGACCTGAAAGATGCAGCAGATATTTTGCCCGAAAATACCGGAGGACAATACGGACGTGCTACCCGGGGAGCTGCGCTGGGGTTGCTTGCCAAAGTGTATCTTTTTCAGCAGAAATACGAACCAGCTCTGCAGGCAGTTGAAGACATAGAAATGTTGGGAATGTATAGCCTGATGCCGCTTTACCCACACAATTTCATGACCGACTATCAAAACAATGCAGAATCGTTATTTGAAATACAACATTTGAACGATCAGGACCCTTTTCAGGGGAATGTGCTCAATCAGTGGTTTGCCCCACAGCACGAAAACGGATACTTTTTCAATGTTCCTACACAGGACTTTGTAGATGCTTTTGAAGTGACAGAAGAGGAAGTGGTTGATCCCAGGCTGGATTATACCCTGGGCAGGGAAGGGCAAACATGGATCAATGGCAATGACTTTGACCCCGCCTGGTCTCCCACGGGATTTCTTCAAAAGAAACACCTGCAACCCCTGAGTGAAATACCGGCAGGTACCAAAGGCGACGGTAGTCTGAATTATGTATTTATGCGCTATGCCGAAATACTCCTGATAAAAGCCGAAGCCCTCAATGAAACAAACCGTTCCTCCGAGGCGCTGGCCCCTCTTAATGAGGTGAGGAAAAGAGCCAGGGAAAGTTACCTGTTTGATGAGTCGCTTACCGGTTTTGGTGACATACCAGAAGGGCTTTTACCTGATATAACTACCACCAGCCAGGGGCAATTGCGCGAATTGATTCGCAATGAAAGACGCGTGGAACTGGGATTCGAGTTTCATCGATTTTATGATTTGATGCGTTATGGCAAGTCCTACGCAGAGCAAAAGCTTTCCGATACCAATTTCGATTATGATCAACACAGATTTTTCCCGATTCCACAAAACGAGGTGGATATCAACAATCAAATCAATAATTAATTATTTTTTTAACCCTAAATCAAAAACCTATGAAAAAGTTTAGATTTTTTACATTCATGATGGTCACATTGATCTCAGGCAGTTTGCTGATGTTTACAGCCTGTAATGACGATGATGACGATCCGGATACCGTAGACAAAACGGAGCTGGCCGCAAAAATTCAGGAGGCTGAAGACCTTCTTGAAAATACCAGCGAAGGAACCGCTGAAGGTCAATATATTCCTGGTTCACAGGCAGAACTGCAGGATGTAGTTGATCTGGCCAAAACAGTTTATGAAGATGACGAAGCAACACAAACACAGGTTGACAATGCGGTGGTTGCCCTGAATGAGGCAATGGAAGCTTATGAAGCCCAGGAAGTGGTGCCGATTGCTCCTGAAGCACTGGTTGGCCACTGGACTTTCGATGAAACCGAAGGCACTGTCCTGACAGATTATTCAGGCAATGAATTCCATGGAACCCTGATGAGCGGGTCGGATACCTGGGGGGGTGGTTTGCCCGAATGGTCAACTGACCGCTACGGAAATGAAGGACAAGCGTTGATGTTCAATGAAGGTGCTTACGTTTCTATTCCCAACAATCCGGCGCTCAGCCCGGCTAATATTTCGATTTCGCTGTGGCTCAATGCTGCTGAAACCCTTGAGAACAACCGCTTCATCGGCCTCCACTCCTGGAACGGTTATAAATTCCAGTTGCAGGCAGCTGACAAGGCTTTCTTTACCATTGCCACAACGGATGGTATTTATGACAGGGATACTGATCCACCATTGGTATTGAATGAATGGTACCATGTTGCTGTTACTTTTACCGATGGTGAAATGGTGTTTTATATCGATGGTACCCAGACCCAGGTATGGGATAACACACCGGGTACAGCTGTTAATGTGTCAGGAAATGATCTTGTTTTTGGCAGAGATTCAGACGAATATGCAGCGGATGATTCAAACTATGACGAAGACCTTATTATTCCCCTGGATTGGGGAGGATATTTTCATGGTATGATGGACGAAGTACGTATTTACAATACTGCCTTGTCCGCTTCCCAGGTACAAAGCATTTACGAACAGGAGAAGCCCTGATCATTCGTAATGCCCAATAGCCTTTCTCAGACAGAATGATTTGATTCTGATTGCAGACCCTGTCCAAAGATGTTTACAATCTTTATGGCAGGGTCTGTTTTTGT
>CAZBGI010000057.1:0-22098 GCA_964491395.1 uncultured Bacteroidales bacterium
TGATCATGATCATGATCATTGATTTCTTCTGTCTCTATATCCCGGTTAGTAAAAATGGAACACCGGGAGTGAGTTGTGCAATGACTGAACCACAAGGGCATTCCATTGTGTCATGAAAAATGACATTGTCATAAAATATTACACCCAAAGTGTCATTAATTGTGACAATTTTGAGGAAAGAAAAATCATGAAAATTTTGGTAATTTTTTAATGTGCACACAATCAATTGGTTGTAAATTGTGGCACAAGATTTGAAATCCCTTTGGCACAACCGGATATAATGTTCTTTACGAAGTTAAAGGTTTTTTGAAGAAAGATGAACTCGTTCATCAACCTTTTAGTCCGGTTGCAGTTGTTCTTAACAACATTCTTCAAATAATCCCTTCTCTTCATGTGTGTTTTTGGTTTTGGTTTCCGGTAGTCTTGATTCCCTAAATCATGACTACCGGTTTTTTTAAACACTTTTGTCCTTTAAACACATTGTTCTTAAATTTGTAATAATTAAGATTTTTTGCCCAATAAAAAATCTATGAACAAACAAGATATCCATAACTCACGCCTACCTGAAGAAACCATTCAGCGGTTTCGTCTTTACCAACCTTTGTTAAGATTATGGAAATACAAGCAAAAACATAATCTCACCATCTCTATGATTTCCGAATTCATGGGTGTTCCGGTGGAAAAAGTCTACGAAGATTTTTCTTTCTGCCCCCAGTGGAGTGACAAATCCACAGAGGATATCGTGGCAGTAGATGCTTTGATTGATTGTATCGATGAGTTGTTGGGCGTAAGAGAATTTAAAGAGGCTTTGCTGGTGGGCATAGGGAAACTGGGTACCTCTTTGCTTCGAAATGAGACCATTGCCGGCAGTGGACTGAAAATAGTTGCTGCCTTTGATATAGACCCTGAAAAAGTGGGCAAAGTAATATCAGGCATCAAAGTCCAGAACATGGACAAGCTGCCCGTGTTTGTTAAGCAGATGCACCTGCGGATGGCCATGATTGCCTCTACCCCCGAAAATGCCCTGCAGGCAGCAGAAGAGGCTATCAGGGCCGGTATTACTGTTATATGGAATTTCACCCAAACCCCTATTCCCGAACGGGAAGGAATCATTGTTCAGAATACTACTGCTACTCTGGCTATTGATACCGATTATCAGAAAATTCTGGCGCGCATGTAAACTACCCATGCCTTTGATTTGTTAGGTGAGTGAACCCATCTCCGGATTATGTTAAAGGAAATTAAAACTGAACGTATTCCTATCAAATTGTGGCTTTCCGATGTTGAGGAAGGTGCGCTTGCCCAGGCGCGCAACCTGGCCAATCTTCCGTTTGCATACAGCCATATAGCCCTTATGCCCGATTGTCATCAGGGTTTTGGAATGCCCATCGGCGGTGTGGCTGCGTTGGAGAATGTTGTCATTCCCAATGCTGTGGGAGTGGATATTGGATGTGGTATGTGTGCAGTGAAAACGACCCTTGACCACATTTCGCACCCTGCACTGAAGGATATCATGACAGGTATAAGAAATCGTGTACCCCTGGGATTTAAGCACCATCAAAGTGCCCAGGGACCTGAGCATATGCCCCATCGCGAAGTTGACCCATCACGGAATCCTGTGGTGGCCAGGGAATATGAAAAAGCAGAATTTCAGGTAGGTACCCTTGGAGGGGGCAACCATTTTATTGAAATCCAGAAAGATGAGAACAACCTCATCTGGATCATGGTTCATTCAGGAAGTAGAAATCTAGGTAAACAGGTAGCTGACCATTACAACAGGCTGGCAACACAACTGAATGAAAAATGGAAAAGCCCTGTTCCCCGCTCCGCCCAGCTGGCATGGCTCCCTTTTGATTCTGAAGAAGGACAAACCTACCTCAGGGAAATGCAGTATTGTCTGGATTTTGCCTTTGCCAACCGTAAGTTGATGATGGAGAGAATCACCGATGTTTTTGAGCAGCAATTCAAAGGTAATTTTAATGCCTTTCCCATGATCAACATTGCCCACAATTATGCAGCATTAGAAACTCATAACGGGAAAGAACTGGTAGTGCATCGCAAAGGCGCTACCCTTGCAACAGAAGGAACGGTAGGAATAATTCCCGGCAGCCAGGGCACGCAAAGTTTTATTGTAAGAGGAAAAGGAAATCCAGAGAGCTTCAACAGTTGCTCCCATGGTGCCGGAAGGATAATGGGGCGCAAGCAGGCTCAGCGCTCCTTAAACCTCCGGGAGGAAATAAAAAAGCTCAATGAGAAAGGGATCATTCATGCCATCAGAACCCAAAAAGATCTGGATGAAGCCACCAGTGCCTACAAAAACATTGATGTAGTGATGAACAACCAGAAAGACCTGGTAGACATTGTACATCGCCTTACACCGCTGGCAGTAGTGAAAGGGTAGGGGACTATTTCAGCAATTCCTCAATACTATTTACAAAATCGTTGATGTCCTCCTCGGTGGTATTGAAATGGGTCATCCAGCGTACCTCCCCCAATTCAGGATTCCACACGTAGAAATAATACTTTTCCTGCAAGGGTTGAATAATTTCTTTGGGAATGGCAGCAAACACGGCATTGGTTTGCACGGGCATGGTAAGTTTAATTTGCGGGATATGCCTGATTTTTTCAGCAAGCAATCGGGCCATTTTATTGGCGTGAGCCGCGGTTTGTAACCATAAGTCATCCTGGAAATGAGCAATAAACTGGGCTGATACGTAGCGCATTTTAGAAAGCAGCTGCATGGATTGTTTGCGAACGTATTGAAAGCCTTTGGCCAGTCCGGGATTAAGAAATACCACGGCTTCGCCCATGAGCAGGCCGTTTTTGGTAGCTCCAAACGACATTACATCCACCCCGGTATGGGTAATCATTTCTGCCAGTGTCTTATCCGCTGATACCAGGGCGTTGGCAATGCGGGCTCCGTCGAGGTGCAGGTACATGTCGTTGTGTTGGGCAAAACGGGCAATTTCTTCAATCTCTTCGCAGGTGTAAACCATCCCCAGTTCGGTAGCCTGGGTAATGGAAATGATGCCAGGTTGAGCATGATGTTCAAACCCTACTGAGTGTAGAAAAGGTTGCAACTGCGATACTTGTAATTTTCCATCCAGTGAGCTAACCGTGTGCAATTTGCTGCCGGTGAATTTCTCCGGTGCACCACACTCATCATTATGAATATGGGCGGTGGAGGCTGCTATTACCGTTTGCCACGGTTTTATCAGATGACTAAGGGCGGAGACGTTGGCACCGGTGCCTGTACACACGAAAAAGACTTCTACTTCTGTTCCGAATTTTTCGTTGAAAATTTCCTTCGCCTTTAGGGTGAAGGGATCGTCGCCGTACGAAACGTAATCTTCGTTGTTGGCGTCGATGATGGCTTGCATAATGTCTGCATGGACCGGAGCATTGTTATCGCTTGCAAAACTTCGCTTCATGGGATAGAGTTGTAGTGTTTTAATAGATTGATTCCCTTACTGGCTTGTAGCCGGGGGCCAAAGATACAAAAAACCTTTTGAGATGATCGTGGAGTTTTTCAGGGTTTTTGGGCCCTGATGGCCATGAACAAGGGAAGAAACTCATCCAGCCCTTTTTCATGGCTGCCATGGTCTTCGTACATGTCAGTAATTACAAAACCTTCCTGCAACATTCCTCCCAGCTGGTCGGTAAAGCTGTGACCGAATTCCATAGCTTCTTTTTCCATGATGAGCTTTTCCCGTTCGTTGGCCGAAATAGAATGCAGATCAGAATAAGGTTGTTTGTATTCCAGCTTAAACTCACCATTGTGGTTAATCAGCTGATACAATACAGGATTTACCAGCCCCGTCATAAGTATACCTCCCGGGTTCAAAACCCTGAAACACTCCTTCCATACCTGCTTTACGTCGTCCACAAAAACCACCGAAACAGGGTTGAATATCAAGTCGAATGATTGGTTGTACAATTGGGAGAGATCTCGCATATCACCTTTGATAGTGGTTATGTTGAGGTTAAAGCGATCGCTAATCAATTGGTCCTGCTGCAATTGTTTTTGAGAGTTGTCGAAAATGGTAACATTTGCTCCCAGGGCAGCCAGGATAGGACCCTGCTGACCTCCACCGCAGGCCAATCCCAGTACTTTCAAGTTTTTCAATGAGGGGAACCAGTCGTGAGGAACGGGCTTTAGCGGGGTTAGTACAATGTCCCAGTTTCCGCTGCGGGCATCATTTATTTCTTTTTCAGAAACAGGAAGGGTCCATCGGTTGCCCTTGCTAACATAATTGTCCCATGCTGTTTCATTGTGTTTCAGTATATCCATGGTGGTTGTTTTGATGTAGTTTTTTGCATATAAGTGCAAAAGGTATTTCTTTCATGGTGAAACTTACCTTACCCATTCGCATCTTTTCTGCTTAAAGGTATTCAAAGTTAGCATTATTCAGCGATTGCTGCCGATAGAGTAATTTGGGAAAAAACAATCAGGGTGTAAGTGATTTCTTTATCTTCAAAAAAAGATTGATTCCCAAAGGCTCGCTAAATACCTCTGCATTTTCCGGTGCTATACCGGCTTCCATGGCAAAATTCTTCAAGAGCTCTTCTGAACGGTGGTAAAGATACCAGTCGCCCAGAACTTCCATTATTTTTTTTGATGGATTTGTAATATTGAAATTTCCGATGATCATTTCTCCATTATTGCTCAGGTAACAGGAGAATCTTTTGAGCAGCCTTATAAATAATCTGTCCTGGAAATAATCAAACAAACCGGCACTCCAGATAAGATCATAGGTGCCCTGGGGGCAATACCTTAATACATTTTTGTTATGGAAAGTGATATACTTCAGGTATTTCTCGTTTTTTGCAGTGGCATGTTCAATGGCTCTCTGGTCAAAATCGACCAGATCAAAAAGTAATTTGTTTTCGGTCACTGACTCCAGGTATTCATTTACTTCCGTGGCAGGCCCACTGCCCAGAATAAGTACCCTGGAATATTCTTCACCGGTTTTTTGATTAAGTTTTTGAAGGAGACTTACAGCCAGTTCCTTTCTATTGATGACGGCAGTTGCGGCAGGCAACCAATGAAAAAACTCATCCCATTTTATAAAATTGGGATGGGTGTTTTTGTGAAACCTGTACATCTTTTCAATGATCAGGTAGTCGCCGTTGTAGCCTAAAGGTTTGGTAAAAGAATGACCAATTATGGTATCGGGCTTAAGGACAGGCTCCAGCATATCTCTGCAATATTCAATTTCATCTTCTGTTGACAGATTATCCACCATTTTGATAATCTCCTTAAAGTCATCAACATCAGGTCCGTTTTGCGATAGTATTTCCTTAAACCTGTTAATAATGTTACTGTTTTTGAGCATAATATACAAATAGGAAGTAATGTAAATACTATAATGTTAATTTATGTAAAAGTAGCATAAAATCCTCCTTTTTCACAGGCTTGGTCAAATATTCATCCAGCCCCTGGTTCATATATTTTTCTTTGTCGCCTTCAAAAGCATTGGCGCTTAACCCTACTACAGGGGGCAGATTGGGGTAGGTAGCTTTGAGCTTACGGGTAGCGGTAATGCCATCCATTACGGGCATCTGAATGTCCATCAATATCAGATCAAAATTGCCGGGTTCAAACTTGTCAACTGCTTCCTGCCCGTTTTTTACAATGGTTACTTTGTGTCCCAGTGAAGTAAGTATAAGATTTACTACCTTTTGATTGATCAGTTTATCTTCTGCATAGAGGATATTAAGGGTGCCTGTTTCCTTTAGGGTTGAAAAATTAATACTTTTTTTGGCATCTTCCCTTGATACTTTTTCAGCTTTAAAATTGAACCAAAACGTACTTCCTTGTCCTTCTTCACTCGTAACTCCTATGTCACCACCCATTAGGTCTGTTAGTTCTTTTGAAATGGATAATCCCAGGCCTGTTCCTTCAAAGTATTGATTTTCTGTTCCTTCCAGTTGGCTGAAAGGTTTGAAAAGTTTGTTGATTTTTTCGGGGTGTATCCCTTCACCTGTATCGATTACCTCAATGCGTAATAGCAATGCCCCGTCGGCGAGCCATTTTTCGGGTAAAGCCATAAGATCTATCGTGCCCTTGCGGGTAAATTTTATGGCATTATTCAGTAGATTATTGATGATTTGTGATACGCGATGATCATCCGCTTTAATGAATTCAGGAATCTGGGGATCAATGTATAGGTTCAGACTTACTCCCGGAGGACAAAGCGTTTCGTATAGTTTCTGGGCATTGTTTATCAATTCATAAAAGTTAAATCCCCGGGTCTTGATGCTTAATCTCCCGGCTTCAATTTTTGAATAATCCAGAATTTGATTGATGATTTCACGAAGATTTTCACTGGTAAGTTTCAGCGTGCTTAAATAATCCATTTGCTCATTATTTAAGTGTGTCTGCGACAAAATATCGATCATGCCAATAATCCCCGTCAGGGGTGTTCTTATCTCATGACTCATATTGGCAAGAAACTTTTGTTTAAAATTCACCGATTCTTTGGCGACTGCAATTTGTTTTTCCAGTTTTTGCTTTTCAATAAACTCACTGCGGTCTTCCACCAGTCCTATTCCTCCGATGGTTTGGATGCTTCTTTTGATAGGAGCAAAAAGAATGCGCACGGGGTTTGCTTTTCCTTCTTTTCCTCGTGTTTTATATTCTCCCTCAAAAGAAGCTTTATTCCCTTTTAAAACCTTTTCAATAGCTTTTGTAATTCTTTTGTCCGCCAATTCTTTTAAATGCATTCCTTCCAGCAAATGCCGGGGGCTTCCAATGATATTGGCAAAATGATCGTTACATTCTGTAATTACCCACTTCTCATTGAAGTGAAATACGCCCAGGGGCGATTTTTCAAATATCAAACGATATTTTTCTTCATTCTCTTTCAGCTCTCGTGTTCTGGATTCTACTGTAGATTCGAGGGTCTGGTTTATCGTCTCCAGATCGCGTTGTTTCTGATCCAGTTGGCGAGAAAGGTAAAAATTGCGTCGCCCGGAAATTTCAAAATAATAGGAGCCAAACATCCCGATAAGATTGGCAGAGGCGTAAAAGAAATTATAGGCAAGAAAAAATTGCTGATCTACTTCGGCCAATAGATACATCAACAGGTTGAAAATAATGAGGTTAAGCCAACCTCCTATGGAAGCCCATATAAACCGAAGCCGGATGAAAAAATATCCTACCATAAAAATCATCATCATCCCTCCGTAATAGGACCAGTTTTGAGGGCTGAGCGCAATCATCAGCGCAATTCCCACTCCTGATATCAGAAAAGCGAGGAAAAGAAAAAGCTGCCAGAACCGATAAAAAAAGTTATAGAAAGAAAGTAGTAAGTAAAGCAGTAAAAAGGGAACAACTATTCCGATACGGATAATCAGGAAAGTACGAAGGAAATCGGAAACAAATATGGCATCCAATACTCCAAATACAGCATATAAGACCGCAGCCAGGAGTATGGCTACCCGGGTAACGGGCAAAGAGTCACGAAAAAAGACTCTTTTAAAAAGCGCTTCCTCCCTTTTATCGGGAAATTCAAGTGTTGGTTTTTTTAGTTTTACCATGGTATCGAAAATTCTTCAAAGGAGACACAAATATATTTATTTTAATTAAATTGAAGGCTTTTTAACTGTATAACTTTTTTTTAACACTTTATGATTCAATAAAAATATTAAAATATTAGATTCAAAAAACTGTTTTCTTGTGTTGAACGCATTTTTTTAAAAAAGTGTTTAAAATAATCTCCTGTTTTTGGGGATAAAAAGTAACAGCCTTGGTGCTTAGAGGGACAAACGCAGGACAAGGAGAGAACTTTCGTTTTTGGCAATCTTCTGATATGTCCTGGAATAAAAGAGTCACTTTATAAGTCTTTAAAAAAAAATACAATACGTGTTATTCAACCACATGTCTGGGAATATCTGCCGGCAGCCTTGTGAGGGTTTGATAGTTGAGCTGATTGCTCATCTCAGAGAAGGAAGCAACACTGATATCTATTCGCTTTTGTTTACCGATTATCACAACTTCGTCTCCTTTTTCAACTCCGGCAATGTCGGTAACATTCACGGTCATGGTATTCATGGTTACCGTACCAATAACAGGAACCCGCTTGCCACGAATAAGTACCCTGCCCATATTGGATAGAGAACGACTGAAACCATTGGAATAACCCACGGGAACGATGGCGATTTTTATCCTTTTATTGGCCAGGAAAGAGGTACCATAGCCCACAAACTGTCCGGCTTCCACCTCTTTTACCACCATTACACGGGTTTTCCAGGTGATAAGTCTTTTGAGGGGATTGTTTCTGGTGGGATCTTTCTTAAACCTGAACATTTCGGTTTCCGGGCTGGGCCAGAAACCATACTGGGCTATTCCGATACGCACCATATCCATAATGGTGGTAGGGTAGGTGAGTGCAGCAGCCGAACAGGCGGTATGTTTAAAGCGGGGCAGCATGTCATGACGGTAAAAATACCGGTAAAATTTGCGATACAAGCTGATTTGCTCCCTCACGCGAACATAATTGGTGATGCTTTCAGCACCAGCATAATGGGTACACAGTCCCTCGAATTGAAAGAGATCGCGGTGTTCTTTTAACTTTTCCATGAGCTCAGGCAGGTAATCATAATCGAACCCTGTGCGGTGAAAGCCCGTTTCTACCTCAATGTGAATGCGGGCTTTTTTTTGCATGCGAGCTGCCACTTCGAAAGCTTTTTCCAATCGTCCCGGGTCAAAAACGAAAAACTCTACATGATGTTCTATGGCCCATTCTATTTCATCATCATCCAGCAATCCCATGATCATCACCTGCGATTCGGCCGATTTCACCTTGCAAACCTGCAATGCTTCCTGGGCCGAAAAAACACTGAAATGGCTGAGCTTGTTTTCTTCTGCCAGGGGTACTATATTCTCTACCCCATGGCCGTATGCGTTGCCTTTTATTACCGAAGAGATCCGGGTTTGATTTCCTGCCACCTCACGCAGATATCGGATGTTTTTTTTAAAGGCGGACTTGCTGATTTCTATATGGGAGGTGTGAAACATTTTTTATTGTTTAGAGACGAGAGATTAAAGACAAGAGTCGAGAGGCGTGTTTTTTATTAAACATAACCGCATTAAGTTGAGGTTGCGATGAGGGAATGAACAATGTATTGCTGGTCATTATTTCTTTTCCGTTGTGAGTTTTTTGAGGGTGTGGTAAAAAACCTGCACGGCATGGGGGAGGATTTCATCCGGGAAATCATAGTCATGGTTGTGCAGGCCCGGACTGTCTTCTCCGCTTCCCACGCCAAAGAGCACCGCAGGATATTGATTGGTGAAATGGCCGAAATCTTCACTCCAGCGAAAGGGTTCTTGTATTTCAACGATTTCCTCTCCTAAATTTTCACTTATGTTCCTGATAATTTCTGTGATTTCTTTGTTGTTGATGGTGGCCGGGAACTCTTCGGTCCATGAAATATCAATCTTGAGTTTGTTCTCTTCTGCCAGGGTTTTCACGAGTATTTCTGCCTTCTTTTTGAGTTTTTCCATGTCCTCATTATAAAAAGTACGCAGTGTGGCCATCATCACCGCTTTACCGGGATTGGTGCCAAAAGCTACTTCGCCCAGTTGAGCATGGATAATGGTAATGAGGGCAAAATCTCTGAAGAGATCTTTTTTCGTGCGGGGGAGTTCTGTGAGTTGAAGCATCGCTTCTGCCAGCATCTTATAAGGACTGTTGCCTTGCTCGGGATGGGCAGCATGGGAGGAGGCTCCTTTTATCTCTACTATCATTCCTGTGGAAGCTGCAGCAAAAGGACCATCTTTGAGCACGATGGCAGCTTTGCGGAAACCGGGCAGATTATGCAATGCAATAGCCTTATCCGGTTGAATCATCTTAAATGCTTCATCTGCAATTACTTTGGCAGCTCCCTGGCCGGTTTCCTCTTCGGGTTGAAACAACAGAACCACTCTTCCGGAGGACAAAGGTTTGTTCTTCAGGGCCAGCGCCAATCCAGCCAGAATACTGCTGTGACCATCGTGTCCGCACTTATGTGAAATCCCGGTTTTTTCAGATTTATGGGCAAACGTATTCACCTCTTCAATGGGCAAAGCGTCCATGTCGGCTCTTACCAGCACTGTGGGGCCCTCTTCATCATAAACGTACACCACGGCGATGCCATGGCCACCCAGACCGGTAATGATCTTGTCGGGTCGGGTTTGCTGTATGAATTCTTCCAGCTTGCGCGATGTTTGCTGCTCTTTGCCCGATAGCTCAGGGTTTTGATGCAGCCATTTGCGCAACGTAAGAAGATCTTTGATTTGTTCTCCGGTTAATAGTTCCATAGGCTGTTTTTTTGGTGTGTGAAAATTAGTAAAATCCTATGGAATAGAAAAGAAAACAGGATACTTTTAAAAATATTGATCCCTGGATCGATAGGTTTTAGTAATAGTTCTTAACCGTTATTGGTAAAATGACCGTTACCAATAGGTAAAAAGTCCAAGTACTGTAATGGTTTATACCGATCTATTTTTAAAATATGACAGGTATTTTCGTGCATTAATAATCTGCGGCATTCGAACAATGTTATAAAATCCAATTAATATAATGAAGCCTGCATGAGCATAGTTCATGCAAACCAATATTCTTTGCAAAATGATGAAAAGTACAAAGGTTGAAATAAGAAATACAATACTCATAGTAGATGATCACAGGATGTTTGCAGATAGTCTGGAGTTGCTTATTGAAACTGAAGGTATTGGAAAGATAGTTGGGAAAGCTTATAACGGAGAGCAATTCCTGCATATTCTTGCAGAAAATGATTTGCCTGATCTGGTATTGATGGATATCAGCATGCCTGTAATGGACGGGATAAAGGCCACCCAGGAAGCACTTACATTGTATCCTCATCTTAAGATTCTCGTTGTATCTATGTATGGTAAGAATGAGTATTACCAGGAATTGTTGATGGCTGGGGTTAAAGGTTTTGTATTAAAAAGCTCTGGTCGTAGTGTTTTGGAAACCGCAATTCAGGTGGTTTTGGAAGGAGAGAGTTATTTTTCCAATGAACTGCTTCGGGGAATTATTGTAAAAATGACTAAAGAAAAGAGCCGCAACTCCACTACCATGAGCAATGAATTTGGAATTAGTCAAAGAGAATTGCAAGTTCTGGAGTGTATCAGCAAGGGATTGACTACGCAGGAAATTGCTGAAAAACTCTGCATAACCGTAAAAACGGTGAATGCCCACAGAAATAAATTGCTGAAAAAAACCGGATGCCGGAATCAAATATCTATGATTCTGTTTGCCATTAAAAACAAAATAGTTAGCCTGTAATTATAATTATAAAATCCCTTTCTTCATGTGCTTCCCCAGTTACCCTGGCTATGTTCTCAAAGTTGGTAGTTGTATTTATTCAGGATAGGTTAATTGAACAATGCTTATTATCTAATTGCTTTAAAAATTTGCGTAAAACACAAACCTGATATAAAGTTAATACTGATAGTTTCGTTTGATGCTGTATCTAAATTGCAAGGGTTTTTCAGCAGTTATTCTTGCACTCGTTTTTGCTTTCAACTATTTAAACAGCTTATACTATGTCAAAAGTACTCTTGATTCAATCATCCTCTAACCTGCCCGGGGAGCTCACGGAAGGCCTGGCAATGCATCACAGTTTGGTTACTTTATTATTTGCCCAAAAGGAATCTCTGGATAATGTGCTTGTAAAGCATAATGTTGATGTCGTGATAGTAAGTTTCAGTTCTGCACAAATCGAGGAAAGCATTGACTGTATGACCAAACTGAATAAGTCAGGAGCAATTCCTTTTGTTGTTTTATCCCTTACTTCACAGCCTGAAGATATATTTCGGGCTATACTGGATGCTCAGCCTTACGCCTATCATCAGCATCCCTTCAGTCTGCAGGAACTATTGAGCAGTTTAGAAATTGCCATGCGTTTGCATACGGGTTTATACTATTTAAATAATCCTTTTCAACAACGGTTCACCGCAAGCTATAAGGCCATATCAGAGGCTGAACCAACAATGTCCTCTTCATTTTCATTCGAATCATTAGGAAATCCTGATTCCAGAATAGAGATAGTGAACAATCGTTACATGAAACAATTTTGGATAATAGAGGATGCTGATAACCAATAAGTCAACTCTGTTATTCAAAAAAAAATCATTTGTTAAAATGATACTACCTGAGAACAATTTCGCTTTTCTATGCTTTATGTTGTTTAATTAAAGCTTACATTTGTTAAACAAACAACGCATAAGAAACGGCTGCATGTAATGCTTGAAATCTGTTCTTTAAATAGGTATATTTGTGTTGCCGCAAATTAATTAATTCATCAGGGAAAGTGAAAGGAATTCATGCTAAATCCGACATTAATATTTTCAATGATCAGCTTGATGATTATGGTTTGGTTATCCTTAATGGTAAGACCTACAGCATAGTTGAGGCCAATGATTATGCCGTGGGATTTTTCGGCATGACCAAAGTTCAACTCTTAAACACCCATCCGAAATATTTCTTCCCCGATGCCGGCAAGGATGTGCTCAAAGAAGAAATAAAAAAACTTCATTCTTCGGATAAGTTAGACTTGTTGTTCAATTTATCGGGCGAAAAGTGCAACAAAGCAGATGCTTGTCTGGTGCATGTCAAAGGTCAAAAACTGCACCTGGCCGGGAATCTGTATTTTGCCTTTATATTCAGGAAGCTGCATGCTGATCATGAATTGGAAATAGCCTATCTGGAGCGGGAAAGAAGGTTTGGGATTCTGGCTGAATATACCCAATCTTATGAGTGGCAGACTGATGCCACTGGTTTGATGGTAAATGTTAGTCCGGCAGTAAGTCAGGTTTTAGGGTATTCACCTGAAGAAATCATTGGTAAAATGTATTTTTCTGATTTTTTCCCTTTCGCTGACAAGACCGAATTTACCAGAAAGTGCGATGCCTGGTTTTCATCCATGAAACCTTTTCGAAATTTCGAGAATCCTGCCAGAACCCGGGAGGGTAAAATCGTATGGCTTTCTACCAGCGGTTATCCTTTGGTGGGGAGATACGGAGAATTACTGGGTTATTGGGGTACGGATACCAACATTACAGAGAAAAAGAAAAATGAGGAAATTATCCGATTGAAGACCGAGGCAATAGAAACCTCCTTAAGTGCCATAGTCATTTGTACTCCTGAGGGTGACTGGGTGTCTGTGAACCAGGCCTTTCTGGAGATGTGGGGATATGACTCCCAAGAAGAGGTAATGGGGACAAACATCCTGGGATATTTTGCGGAACCTGAAGTTGCCATGCAAATTCATAACAGCCTGGGAGATAAGGGAGTGTACAAAGGAGAAATCAAGGCCAGGCGAAAGAACGGAGAAGTATTTTCTGCGCGCTTACATGCAAGCCTGCTTAAAGATCCGCAGAACAATATGTTGTACTATATGGCTTCTTTTGAGGATATTACAGAGCAGAAACAAAAGCAAGAATTGCTTCTTGTTAAAGACAAAGCCTTTGAGGCGGCTTTCAACGGATTCATCCTTACCGATTTTAACGGGGTTTTGTTTTATGTAAACAAGCGGTTTGTTCAAATGTGGGGGTACGAAAGAAAAGAGGAAATTCTGGGTAGGAACATCAATGAGTTTGCAAAATATCCGGAAAGAATTGACGGGATTATTCAGGCTTTATTGCAAAAGGGGACCTACAGAGGAAATGAAACCGGACTTAAAAATGATCAACGTGCTTTTTCTGTTCGTTTTAGTGCCAGGCTGGTGAAAAATGATGAAGGGACGCCCATTTGTTTAATGGCTGTCATTGACGACATCTCTCAGCAACAGGAATATGAACAAAAACTTCTGGAAAGTAAAATTCGCCTTGAAACCCTGGCCGACAAAACCCATGACTGGGAATTGTGGGTTAAGCCTGATGGTTCCATTGAATATACTTCACCCTCCTGCGAAAGAATTACCGGTTATACCGCTAAGGAACTGTATGAGAATCCTGCATTGCTCAGGAAAATGAAAATCAATGAAGATCAGACCAGGTCTGCTGGTTTTCCCTTCAATGATGGTATTCTTTCAGAAAAAGATTATTATGATACCAGGTTCAGGATATTTACCAAATCACGGCAAATACGATGGGTATCATGCCGGGGAGGTCAGATATTCGACTCCCGGGGAGAGCATCTTGGAGTAAGGTTGTCAATTACGGATATTCACGAAATGGTGCAACTGGAAAATAAATTGCTTTATTTAACCATTGAAGTAGAGGAGAAAGAGCGAAATCGTATTTCCGCTGAGTTGCACGATTCGCTTGGGCCCTTGCTTTCTTCGGTGAAGTTGTGTTACGAATTGCTGGAAGACTATATAACGGATGAAAAAACCCGTCGTATTTTTTCCCATGGATATAAAAGCCTGGAACAGGCCATTGAAACCTCACGCAATACGGTAAATATGCTAAGCCCCAGACTGTTGGATAAATATGGTTTTGTGAATGCTTTGAACAACTTTATCTGCATGCTGAATGAAACCGGAAAAATCAAGATCGATTTTCAGTACAATCAAAAAGATAAATTTCATCATTTTACAGAAGTCAACCTTTACAGGATAACTACAGAATTGATCAATAACACCATTAAACATGGCAAGGCAAATCAAATTTATATTGATTTTTCTGTCAAGAAAGGATGGAATGAAATTGCATTGCAATATAGGGATGATGGAAAAGGGTTTGATCCGGCTGATTTGAATGCATCTCCCGGAATGGGAATTTTAAATATAAAACAACGGGTAAAATCTTTGGGTGGGCAGGTGCAATTTGAAAATGCATACCCATCAGGAGTTAAAGCTACTTTGCTTATTCCTGTTAAAAGGGATTTTCAGGTAGGGAAAAGAATAGAACATAATACAATATAAAAAAACGGTAAAAGACTGTAACGAATGAACAATAACAATAATAAACCACATAAAATTTTTCTGGTAGATGATCATAAACTTTTTAGTGACAGTCTCAGGATGCTTATTGAAACAACAGGCCTGGGCATAGTAACGGCGCAAGCTTCCAATGGGGTTGAGTTTCTGCAATTTCTTGACAAGAATGATTTGCCTGACCTGGTGTTGATGGATATCAACATGCCCTCCATGGACGGTATTGAAGCAACAAAGGAAGCGTTGCAGAAATGGCCGGAACTTAAAATCCTTGTAGTCACCATGCACTCGGAGTACGATTATTATCAGGATATGCTTCTTGCAGGTGTAAAAGGGTTTGTATTAAAAACGGCAAGTAAATCTATACTGGAAGAGGCCATTGGGAGGGTATTGAATGGAGAAAGCTACTTTTCGCAGGAATTTCTGCGAAAGATTATTGTGAAAATGGACCGGGAAAAAACCAATGGAGCACCTTCTCTGGCTGAGGAATTGGGCATAAGCCCGAGGGAAATGGAAGTACTTAAATCCATTTGCAGCGGATTGTCTACCCGGGAGATTGCCGACAAGCTTTTTGTTTCTGACAAAACGGTGAATGCCCACCGGAACAGTTTACTGAAAAAAACAGGATCTAGAAATACCACTGCTTTGGTACTGTTCGCCATAAAAAACAAACTCACCAGTTGCTGAATCTGTATAAAACAGTTTTAAGATTGGGTATAATTCTTCCATTTTATTCTTCCCGTTTCAGTTCCATAATGAAACTGACTCCATCAGGAAGGTTTCTGGCATACAACCGCCCCCCCATGTTTTTTTCTATAATCATTTTTGACATGTACAAACCCAGTCCGGTTCCTTCACCTTGTGGCTTGGTTGAAAAGTAGGGATCAAAGATCTTCTCCATGGTATCGTCCGGGATTGGCTCTCCGGTATTGTTGAAAAAGACGGCAACATGGTCGTCAGCCATATCGGTGCCGATGGTAATCTTCTTATCTTCAACTTTTGCGCTATTCATTGCATCGCGGGCATTGTTCATGATATTGACAGCCACCTGAAGTAACTCATTATAGTATCCGCAAATAGAAATATCTTTTCTGCATTTATTAGCTACTTTAATATTTAAAAAGCCTGAGCCCGAAAGAGACACCGCTTTTTCGACAAAATCAAACACTGCAAACTGACTGCGTTTTCTGCCGGGTTTGAAAAAGTTGCGAAAGTCATCAATGGTTTTTGACATGAACTGCACATTTTCGTTTATTTCAGTATAAGCTTTAGAGAGTTCTTCCGTTGTAATATCTCCATGCTTAAATCCATCATAGATATCATAGCAAATAAGATTGATGAGATTCAGGGGTTGTCGCCACTGATGAGCAATATTGGCAATCATTTCCCCCATGGCAGCATGACGTGATTGCAAAGCCATCAATTGTTCTTTTTCCCTGTTCTTTTCTATTTCCCTGCTTATGCGGTTTTCAAGATTAGCGTTGAGTTGCTCAAGACTTTGTTTCTTTGTTCTGAGCTCTTTATTGGCCTTGATCAGATCCAGTTCCGTATCAATACGGTGCAAAGCACTGGAAATTATCCGGGTTATAATCATAATGGCATTGATTTGTTTTGCATCCCAGTTTATATTTTGGGTAAAAGAACTGAAACTCATCATTCCAAAAACTTTATTGCCTGAATTGATGGGAACGGACAAAACAGACTTAATCCCCAGGGTTAAAAAAAGCTTTTGTTCGGGTGCTGCTTCCTGATCCATCATGGCTGTATCGGGAATGTGGACAATTCTTTTGTCATGAATGATTCGTTTTCGGTACCAAACAGCATCGCCTAATTCAAAACTTCTCAAACAATCTTCCAGGGAGCAGTTGCCGGTGGTGCTCCATTTATAAATATTTGTAATATCCTTGTTGTCATTGTCGAAGAGAGTAATGCATGCTCTTTCCAGTTTGATGAATTTTCCTAATAACCTGATGGTGTGGTTTAAAGTATCATGAATATTTGAGTGATTGGCTGTAATAAATTCATTGGAAATGCAATTGATCATGGTTTGAAAACTCCACGCCTGGTTCACCTCTTCCAGTGCTTTGTCTAACTTGAAGTTTTTCCTTTTAAATTTAATCTCGTTGTTTTTATGCTTACTGATGTTTATGGTGGTGGCCATAACCCGCTTTTTTCCTTCAATTACAATGGGAACCAGCTTAATCTGCTCCCAGAGGATTTCTCCATGTGCGTTTAAAAACTTCCATTCAAATTCCCGGGTTCCTTCTTTTGCTGTTTTGATGATAAGTTTTCGTGCATCGTCAAAAGAGTATGGAGCATCAAGCCAGGTTTTGCTGTTTTTGAATTCAGCGGGGGAAGATATTTCATGTTGCTGCAATGCAGCCTTGTTGGCATGAACAACTTCTCCTGTTTTGCTATCATGAATAAAAACAGAAACAGGAGAATTGTCAAAAAGAATTTCGAAACTGTCACGGTAAAGATCTTCCGGGGCAAAGTTTTTAGTTATGGTTGTCGGAGCTTTCATTTTCAATGTTTCCTGTTAACTTAATCCGGCAAAGGCCATCCTGTTGAGCCTTGAGGGGATAAAAATCTTGAATTCACTGCCTTCCCCCGGTTTACTGCTTACTGTAATGCTTCCCCCGAGCATGGTTAAGAAGTCTTTAACCAGGATTAACCCCAGGCCTGTACCCTCTTCTGCATCTGTGCCGGGGCGCGAACCATTAGCCTCAATTTTAAAAAGTTGGTCTATAACCTCTTTTTCCATGCCAATGCCATTGTCTTTTATGGAAATCATTACATGATTCTCTTGATGAAGGGAGGATACCCAAATACGTCCTCCATGATTTGTGTATTTAATGGCATTGGTAAGAAGATTTCGCAAAACAATGCTAAGAAGGTCGGGATCTGTATATATTATATCCGGAGAATTGAATTGTATCTGCATATCAATATGTTTGTTTTTGGCTTGCCCTTTGACCAGGGTGATGTTTTCTTCCAATACAGCCCTTAACGAAACTCTCTCGTATTTTGCTTGTAAATTACCCGTCTGGTTTTTGGCCCATAACAGCAGGTTTTCCAGTAATTTATTTCCGCTGTGAGTTATAGAATGCAGTTCATCGATTACCTCTTCCAATTGTTTTAACGACCATTGATGGACATGGCTTTTAAGGAAATCGATAATCATGGTTATGGTAGCAAAAGGATTGCGCAAGTCGTGGGCAATGATCGAAAAAAGCTTGTCTTTCGTGGCATTTAAATGTTCCAGCTTTTGATTATATCTTTTTATCAGGTCCGATTTTTGTTTGAGTTGCACCTGGGTATTGATTCTTAGGATTAGCTCCTCCATGTAGAAAGGCTTGCTTACGTAGTCAATTCCACCTGCCTCAAATCCCTTGATCACATCTGAGACAGAATCGCTGGCAGTTAAAAATATTACCGGGATTTCAGCGGTCAATGGGTTGGACTTGATTTGTGAACAAACTTCATATCCATCCATTTCCGGCATTTTCACATCAAGAAGCACAAGGTCAAAATCTTTACGTAAATCCAGTTTGTTCAGCGCTTGCTGACCTGAATAGGCTTTTTCAGAACCATAACCCGCTTTTTGTATCATCCTGGCCAGCAAATCGGTGTTTTTTTCATTGTCATCAACAATCAGTATTTTTCCTGAATCAGGAGGAATTTGCTTTTTGGTTTGCGGATTGATTTTTACAGGTTTCTCCGCCATTTGAGTAAATGTTTGCATGAAATATATGTTTTTTTTATTCTTCAATGATCCAGTATTGTCTCATGAATCTGTTGTTTACAATTTCGATTCTTTTTTCTCCCGCCCAGTTTACTACAACCTTCTCTTCATTATTTTTAGACATATTCTTATTAAGGGATTCAATCATGTGATTTTTCGCGGAGGTATCTTTATCCGTGTTTTTCTTGGAGGAGAAACCTCTCAGATGTCTGTACATTTGCATGGCTATTTCAATGTTGGTTCTTAGAATGCTTAAATCAATGGGTTTAAGAATATACCCAAAGGGTTTGGTCATTTTGGCTCTTTCGAGGGTTTGATCATCGCTTTGGGCTGTTAAGAATAAAACAGGTATTTCTTTTTCTTTGACGATCCGGGCCGCAGCCTCTATTCCATCCATCTTTCCTTTAAGCGTAATATCCATAAGTATGATATCCACATTTTCAGAAAGAGCCTGGTTTATCGCCTCTGCACCTGAATCTACACAGGCAACAATATGGAAATATCGTTTCAGGTATTTGCTGAGATAGGTTTGTACGGCGATTTCGTCCTCTACAATTAATACGTTGATCATGATTTTGTATGTTTTACGATTGTTTGAAATCTGATAAATCTTCTGGTTCTGAAACCTCAATTATATTTTTCACTGCAAATGGCGCTGCCACTTTGTTGGTTTCAATGGCCGGAATTTTTTCGCAGCGCATTAATTCATTTAATCTTCCTGAATTCAAAGGTTGGTGAACCGCTGGTTCTAAGTTTTGGTTTGTTGAACAAGCAACATAACGGGGTATTGTCTGCTTCAGAAGCCAGGGGTATGAATGAAAGGTCCATGCGCGACGATTCCTTTAAAACTTTTCATATTGTGCATCTTCTGCTGTTTCCTGCAAGTTGATTTGTACGCCTGTCGAGTGATTATTTGCCCTGCGGGTTTTGTCCGTTTTATCCCCGTTTTGGAGATACGATTTTGAAATGATATCAGGTGCTCTTTCCTGCAAAGGTTTTTTGTAATGAAACTGTGACGTGTTTTCAAGCTTAAAATAGGAAACCATTTCAAGCAATTGATCTGCCTGGCTGGCCAGTTCTTCACTGCTGGTAGCCATTTCTTCACTGGCGGCAGCATTTTGCTGTGTAACCTGGTTGAGCTGTTGTATGGCACCATTTACCTGGTCTGCACCCGTATTCTGTTCTATACTTGCTGCTGCAATTTCCTGTACCAGGCGCGCAGTTTTTTGTATTTCAGGAACGATAGCCGACAGCTTTTCTCCTGCTTCTTCAGAAATGGAAACGCCAAATTTGGCCAGCTTATCTATTTCTGTGGCTGCCACATTGGATCGCTCAGCCAGTTTTCTCACCTCAGCTGCCACCACTGCAAATCCTTTTCCGTGTTCTCCTGCTCTTGCTGCTTCTACCGCTGCATTAAGAGCCAGAATATTGGTTTGCCTGGAGATTTCACCAATGATTGTAATTTTTTGTGCAATATCTTTCATGGCTTCCACGGCTTGTTCAGAAGCTTTATTGCTTTCCAGAATCCCTTTCTCGGCCTGTATGGCTATCCTCTCGGTTTCTCTCGAATTGTCGGTGTTTTGCTCTATGTTGGCAGCCATCTCTTCCATGGAGGAACTAACTTCTTCTGCCGACGATGCCTGCTCATTACTGCCCTGGCTCATTTCCTGCGCAGTAGATGACATTTGCTGGCTTGCCGTGGCAATGTTGTCCGACCCGGCAACAACCCCCCCGATGATATCGCGCAGTTTTTCTACCATTTGTTGCATGGATTTTGCTAGTTGGCCGGTTTCATCTTTTTGCTGTAAAAGATCTTCGGAAAGATTGACCGAAAGATCTCCACCGGCAATTTTCCGGACCATTTCAACATTTCTTACCACTCCTTTCGTAATCAATCGTGTAATGATGAATCCCAGAACGATTGCCATCAGCAACCCGGCCGCCAGGGCCGAAAACATCAGAGAATTGCTTGTGAGCCTGGTTCTTTGTCCCTGCTCTACTGCATTGTTGGCTTCCTGCACATTGATGGCCTGTAGTTCACCGAAATGAGTCATCAACTCAGTATGTGCAGGATTGGAAACTTTGGTAATGATATCGCTCATTTCTCTGTAAGCCTCTAAGGCTCGTTGCGCCTCTCGGTTAATGACTGCAAAGTAGTTGAAAACATTTTCTGCTGATGGTTCCATTTCATCTCTGTAGTGCTGCAGGGCAGCATTTTGATTTCCTTGTTCTATAAATCTTTTTATGCGATGCACGGATTCATGAAAGTTATCATGGTGGTTCATCATTCGATCAATGTTGGTGTTGACTTCTGCATTACGGGTCGTAAAATCGGGAAGCCAGAGTCCGAAATTACACCTTAGCGGATCCTCTCCGCCGGAAAAAGAATTCAGGTTTTGAATCGCAAAAAGTGTTTGAGCCTGCAATTCATAATGGTCTTTCATAAATTGCTCCAAATCACGGTTTATCTGCATGGGATTCAGAATATCGGTAGCCAGAACCTCTTCGTGCAATTGGTTTACCTGTTTGCTGTTGATGTTTCTCCAATGGTTAACCTGGTTCAACAGTTCTTCGTATGCCCTGCGCTCTTGCTCCGATTGCTCCAGGGGAGCAAACAGTTCATTGTTATGGGTATAAGCAGCAAAGTTCTGTTCTATTTCAGATACAATCTGGTTTCGTTCTTCCCGGGTGAGCTCAGGGTCTAGTAGCAGGGTATAACCACGCTGCACTCTTTCCAGGCTGGCTTCCATCTCGCCCAGGTACATGACACTGGGCATACGAACATCTGACACTGCGTTAAACGATGTTCCAACATTTCTTAAACCGATTAAACCTATAAGTCCGATGATAGAAGCAATAATCATGACAAGGGTAAAACCCGTTAGTATTTTGGTTCCTGTTTTAAAGTCTTTGAATCTCATGTGAAAATGTATTTAATAAGGATAATTGTTTTGACGTGATACTTTGATAATCAAAAGAATGGATAATTAATCTGCAAAGTGCGTTGCTGGATTCAGCCGGTATATTATTCCGGAATGAGAAATGTTTTGCTGCTTGCGTAACTTAAAAAAAACGTAAGGAATATTATATGCTGTTGATAAACGCCAACGCAAAAGACTTCCGCAGGAATATGTAAAAGAGTGCCTGTTTGTTACATTTTCTTTTATAAGCATGCAACAAAGATCACGCTATTCCTTTGATAAGAAATACGCACTTAATCGAAATGGGGGATATAAAAAGGACAATTGAAGATAGTATAAAGAGTACAAAGACTCTTGTAGTTTTTACTTACTTCATATTGGTAATAATACCTATACAGGAGAGAAAAGGTGGAGAATACAGGAAATAATAAAGACAAGGGGTACAAATACCTCCTTTAGTTTTTTTCTTTCAGGAACGAAATAACTGGAGAAGTAAAATCGGAAAAAGATTGGTAAGTGGGGTAGACCTACACGTTAAACCTG
>CAZBGI010000058.1:0-21239 GCA_964491395.1 uncultured Bacteroidales bacterium
TCGGTTGCACCTGGAACAACGGAAGATTATCGTCCTGCACAACCCTTTGATTCCTGAAGAATTTGCCGGTTTGAAACCCGATTTGTCCGATTTCTGACAACCTTTCTTTTCATAACCCCTGTTTTGGCCAGGAGCCTTAGGGTAGGTTCTTTTTTTCCATTTTTCAATGAGAATTATGGATAACTTTGTATGCCGTATTGAATATAAATTGAAATCATGTTAAAAAACAATTTTTTGTTCATTATCTTTACGTTAATATGTAAAAAAAACGACACTGCTAATTCACCATGGAGACCATTGCACCCAAGATTGATAAAAATACATTGAAAAAGGAGCTTGCGAAAAGCTTGTTAGTAAGGACTACCAATTTCGAGAACAACGAAATATACATATTCAATGCTCACCAGTGTCCCGACTTGATGAGGGAAGTGGGCAGGCTGAGGGAAATCTCTTTCCGGGCTTCCGGGGGCGGGTCAGGCAAATCCATTGATATCGATGAATATGACAGGATGGGCAATCCCTATCAGCAGATTATTGTCTGGAATCCCAGGGAAGAAGAAATTATAGGAGGGTATCGGTATTTTAAACTCCGGTATGCTGAAAAGAATCCGGAGGGTCTGTACAAAATTTTTACCCACAGAAAGTTTAAGCCCACTGAGAAGTTCGAGAAGGAGTATATGCCCTATACCATCGAATTGGGGAAATCTTTTATTCAGCCCCGGTATCAACCTGCAAATAATCCCCGAAAAGGAGTTTTTTCCCTGGATAATCTATGGGATGGTCTTGGGGCAATCATTGTGGATAACCCCGATGTGAGATATTTTTACGGAAGTGTTTCCCTGTATTTGCACTACGACCGGGAGGCCCGGGATTTGTTGCTCCATTTTATGAATAAATATTTTGCGGACAAGGATAAACTCGTTGAGGTAAGAAATCCTCAATCTATGACACTCAGCCAGGAATACCTTGATTCTTTTTTTGATGGAAAGGGCTTCGCAGAAGATTTTGCCCAACTCAACAAAGCCATCCGGGCCAAGGGTGGAAGTATTCCCCCTCTCATTAAAGCATACATGAGCCTTTCTCCCAGTATGAAAACTTTTGGAATAGCCCGTAACCAGGATGTTGGCGATAACGTAGAGGGAATAGGCATTCTGCTGACCATCGATGATATTTATCCTGCGAAAAAGCGCCGGCATGTGGAATCTTATCTGAATCAAAAAGCAGAAAAGGCCTCCTGACAATTCTCTACACATCATCCTATGGTATCAAAAACAGGGATTTTTTGTAAACTGTTTACGTATTTAAGAGAGAACTGGCTCACGTGGTTTATCTATATTTCCATTGGGGCCCTTTTTATCCACCTCTATAGAAAAGATTATATTTCTCTTCCGGAGAATCTATCTTATGCGTTTCTCTCCTTGTCTCTTGTTTTGCTGTTTGCAGGCTTTCTTTTGCAGGCCCTCTCTTACAAGTTGGTGCTGAAAAGTTATGGATATACTATAAAAAGCCGTGACACCATCATTGCTTTCGGGCTTACCGTATTGTCCAGGTATATTCCCGGAAAGTTCTGGATACATCTGGGACGGGGAGAGTATATCAGGAAAAGGTATGATTATCCTTTTGGTGAATTGGTTTACATATCGCTGTACACGCAGTTTCTGGGTATGTGGAATGTGCTGTTTTTTTGCTCCCTGGGGATATTTTTTCTGGATATAGAATGGTATATCAGGGTGATCATCCTGTTGGCCGGGCTGGTATTGTCGGTCATTATTTTTACAACCTATTTTCATAGCCTGTCAGGGAAGATTGTAAAGAAAGCATTGCAAAAAGAGGTAAGTATACCGGCCCTCAGTTTCCGGCAGAATTTGAAGGTTATCCCTGTATTTTTTGTTTTCTGGCTCCTGTATGCGTTGGGCTTTTATTTTCTGGCTCTGAGCATGGATGTAGTGCTACCCCCTCTGGGTATTATTTACTTTCCCTTGTCAACTGTATTGGGAATTGCAGCCGTTTTTGCCCCGGGAGGGCTGGGTTTGAGAGAGGCTTCCCTGGTGGGCCTTCTCACCCTGGGAAGTGTTGCTACTGTAGCGGCCACCACACTGGCTGCCTTGAGCAGGATCTGGTTTCTGGCCGGTGAGCTGTTTGCCTTTGCGCTGGCTCTGCTGCTCAAGGGTGCTGAGAAATGGAGCCGCAGGCGGGACTGAATTTTTCCGCTGGTTTACGGGTTAGGGATTTACTATTTCATGAATTGTCCTTTTAGCGCAAGTTTCAGCTAATGATGGTCTTTGATCTTCCTCCTGTCATATACAACATACACTGTAAAGATCAGGATGCTCACAATAACAGTCCATATCAACCCGGTTTTCAGTCGTTCATTATTCTCACCAAACCATGCGAAAAGAATTGTAAGAGGAACAATGCCTAGAAGCGTGGCGCCAATGAATTTCCAGTATTTCATTTTTACAATGCCCCCTACAAAGCTTATGGCATCGTTGGAGAGGAACGGCGATAAACGCGTAATGACCACTGCCCAGAAACCATATCGGTTGACATAAAACGCCAGTTTCTTTTTTTTCTTCTCACCAATGAGTTTTTGGATGGTCCAGTAGCTGAGGAATTTTCCGACATAATAGCCCACCGTTGAAGCAATGAATATAGCAGCGATGGCAAGCACAGATCCCCAGTAAGGGCCGTAGGCAAGAATGGATACCAGCATGAGCAGGGGAGAAGGAACAATCAGGAGGAACATTTGCAAAACCATTGTTGTGATAATAAAAGAAGGTCCCCAGATTCCGAGTTCATTCACCCAGTCGGATATTCTTTCTTCATCCTGGCTGGTAAGTGTATTATAGGCCTCATTTATAAACTGCTCTACCGGCGGTAATACAAAATAGGAAATGACTGCCGCCATGAAAAGGAGGATGCTAACAATCAAAGGCCATTTTTTTTGCAGGAAGGATTGTAAGGAACCAGGTTTATTCATGACGATAGCTTATAAGTCCGTTTAAAACTCATCCATTCCTTCATCTCCTCCGTCCTCTCCACGGGGTACACGCCTGTCGGCCCTGTAATTGTTGATGCGGTAAGATACCCTTAGTGAGAAGCTGGGGGTGTTGGGGTCCCAGTTGCGGAAGTTGTAAAAGTCATCGCCAAAATTGGTAGATTCCCATTCCATGGTTCCAAAGATATCTCTTACCTGAAAAGTGAGGGATAAATCATTGTTAAAGAAGCTTTGCCGCAGTGCCAGGCTGGTCACAAAAAATCCGGATCGTTCACCTTGTGCACTCACTGTGGGGCTGTTGTACATGCCCCTGAGCTGCAAGCGTGTGGAGGGGGTGATGGTGAAATCGTTGTTAAGTCTCGTATTCCAGTTGAAACTGGAAGCAGAATAATCGTTCCCATAAAGCTCACCCTGCTGCCGGTAATCATACAGATTACCCATCAGGTCAACATGCCACCAGCTAAAGGGATCGAAGCTTGCCATGATTTCAGACCCCAGTGAATAATCTTTTCCTACATTTTCAAAAGTGGAGAGCAACACGTTGGGTTGATCTTCGTATATGTCACTTACGCGTTCAATTTTGTTGTTGGTAACGCGGTAATATAAATCCACGGAAAGAATGGTTTTTTCAAATCTTTTCTGGTAGCTCAGTTCATAAGAATCAATATATTCCGGTTCGAGGTTGGGATTTCCAATACGGATATTATAGGCATCATCCCAGGTGTAGAAGGGTTCGAGATACCAGCCCCTGACACGTTGTAAACGACGGGTATAACTGGTCATTACCTCCTGGTTAGCCGGTAATTTGTAGGATAGGTGTAAGGTAGGGTATACATCATTGCGGTTCAATGTATAATCCACTTCCTCGCCGACCATTTCAACGAGGCGGTCGGTATATTCTCCCCTGAGTCCTGCCTGGTATCCCAGTTTTCCGGTTTCACCCTGATAGATAGCGTAAAGCGAATGGATTATGGTATTGTATCCTACTTGCTTTGAAAAAAGGTCAGATTGCACAAACTCGCTGTTTTGCAAATTGTATTCAAACAAATCGTTGTTTTCATCCTGCATGCTGATGCGAGTCTGGTAACCCGCTTCAAATCGTTGTGCTTCGTTGAAAGGCAGGGTGTAATCTACTTTGAAGGTATAGCGGGAAGATGGGCCGTATTCATTGGATAGCTGACCACTTATTGCATTCATTTCTGTGTCGTAGAGCATATTCATAGAACCCTGGTCGGATTCTCTCCGGGAGAGAATGGCCTGGGCCAGGATGTTGTGTCCGTCCTGATTAAAATCTCTTTTATAATCCAGGGTAAGGGTTTGGGCAAACCCGGCGCGCTCACCTTCTTCAAGGCTGAGATACTGGTAAGGAACCGGATTGGCCATCGACCATTCTTCGTAGTTTCTTTCGGAATTGCTGCCCCACACGCCATCTCCCAGGCGGTAAGCTATGCTTAGGGTGTTTTCAGGATTGATGTTAAAGTCTACTCCACCCCTGAAACCCCAGGAGTTGCGTATTCTCTCAAAGTCACCGGTGCTGTTGAGATAGGTGGTGTCATTGCCATAGCTCTCGCTACGGGTAAGTGATTGTCCCGGGCGGTCCATGTCATTGTAATCTCCCCCCAGGTAGAAATTGAATCGATTGAGGCGATAATTGAGCAAAAAATCACCACCGTGACGGTTGTAGCTGCCCCCGTTGAGGTTGGCAATGCCGGAAATGCCCTGCAGGCGGTTTTGTTTCATCACAATATTGATAATACCTGCTACACCATCGGGATCGTAACGTGCAGAGGGGTTGGTGATGATTTCAATGTTTTCAATCTGGCTGGCAGGGATTTGATTCAATACATCATTGGCATCCAGTATGCTGGGTTTTCCATCTATCAATACAGTGAAACTTCCACTACCGCGAAGGCTCACTTCCCCGTCGAGATCTACAGTAACCGAGGGGATGTTTTCAAGTATCTCCACGGCTGTGCCTGATGCGGAAGTGTGATCCTGGCTTACATTGATTACTTTCTTATCGATCTGGTAACTCATAGTGGGGCGGTCTGCCACCACGACCACTTCATCCAGCATTTCATCCATGGGATCAACGAGGATTGTTCCCAGATCGAGTGAACGCTGGTCTTCGGTAAGCACAATATCCTCTTTTCTTGTATCGTGATATCCCATGAACCTTACTTCAAGAATGTACTCCCCGGGCTCAATGTCTTTAAGGCGAAACAAGCCGTTGACGTCAGTAATGGAGCCATCCGTCAATGACTCATCCGAAGCTTTCAGTAACGAAACGGTGGCAAACTCAAGAGGTTGATCGGTGTAGCTGTCGTAAACAAGGCCCTTAATGATGCCCGGGCCCAGGTTTGATTCTTCTGAAAGCAGGGGTGAGGGAAGAAAAATGACGAGGGCTGATAGAAGGATTACAAGGTTTTTCAAAATAGTACGCATTGGTCTTATTAAGTTAAGTTTTGTGGGTTGCCGGTAAGTGATGATTCGGCCCACCTATAGATTTAAACTAATTAAAGCTTAGCTGATTTGCAAAATACACATATACAAGGTGTTTGACCCACAGATTGTTGTGGGTTTGGGCTTTTTTAACCTATACTTAACAAGTTATAATAGTTGTTTCAGGCTGTGAAGGTTTCTGCCGGGAGTTGTACCATGAAAGTAGTGCCTTCACCTTCTGTGGATTCCACCCCAATGTGCCCCCGGTGTTTTTCCACGATAATTTTTGCCAGGCTCAGGCCAATTCCTTCCCCTTTTTGCTGACCGGCTCCATTGGCACGGAAGAAAACATCCCAGATTTTTGGGAGATGCTTTTTGCTGATTCCCATTCCGTTATCGCTGATGGTATACTGTACCGTTGTTTTTTCTTTTTTTCCTTCAATGGAGACGCAAACGGGGGTGTCAGCTTTCTTGTATTTAAGGGCATTGTCCACCAGGTTGGTGAATAATTGATTGAGGAGGTTTTCATCTCCAAAGCAGTTGGGGAGATTTCCGATATGGATGGTGGCGTTGGTCTGCTCTATCTGTATCCCCAGATTGAGATAGATGTGACTTACCAGCTTGTTCATGTTGCATTCTGTGATGTCAAGTTTTACCCTTCCTACCCGTGAGATGGTGAGCAATCCGTTGATTAGATTATTCATCTGATCAACATTGGAGTAGATAAACTCCAGGTTGCGGGGAAGGGCGTGGTTGAGTATTTCATGCAGCGAAGAAGGTGATTGGGTATCGCCGGAAGTCATGGGAAGCAATGATTTGATGTGTTCAATCTGTTTTTCAACTTTATGGCTGAATCCCTGGATGTTTATCAGGGGAGAGCGCAAATCATGGGAAGTAACATAAAGAAAAGTTTCCAACTCCTTGTTTTTGTTTTTAATAACCTCTTCTGCTCTCTTCTGGTTGTTGATGTCCATGTGTGTTCCAATAATTACCGGGCGTTTTAATTCCGGGTTATCGATAAGTAATTTACCCCTGGATAAAACCCAGAAATCCTGGCCGTTGGCATCAATTAACCTGAAAGTTCTTTCATAAGTTCCTTCCTGGTTTTCCATGAAAACATGAAGATGTTTCAACGCTTCCTCCCTGTCCTCCGGGTGCATCAGTTGCTCCCAAATTGTCATGGCATTATCGGGCGCCTCAAGGTCAAAATCCTTGCTGTCTCGTCCCAACATGGAAAAATAATTAGGACTGCACCACAAATTTCCTGTTTCATAGTTGAATTCCCAGGCTCCTGCATTGGAAGCAGCAATAAATGCTTTGTAACGGGCTGCATTCTCCCGGCTTGCTTCTTCGGATTTTGCCAGGGCTTCTTCGGCATTTATACGCTCAAGGGTATCGGAGATATTGTGGGTTATCAATTGCATGGTGAGCAACTGTCCGGAAGAAAAGTTAACTTTGCTTTTTACCGCATCGAAACCAAACAAGCCTGTAACCGTACCATTGGTAATGACCGGAAAGCAAACTACTGACTTAATCCCCTGCCTTTTAAATTCTTCCTTTTCAAGGGTAGCATCTGCCGGCAACAAATCAATATCGGGCAGATAGATGGGTTCGCTTTTTTGTATTTGACGATCCCACCAGGGGAAGTCGGAGAAAGCAATTTCTTCATTGATTTCGTAGGAGGGAGGGATGTCATCGGCACACCATTCGTGGGTGAGGCGATAAAACTTTTTGTCTTCCGAATAATGGAAAACATAAGCCCGGTCCAGGTGAAAAAATTCTCCAGCCTGTTGAAGGGTTCGGGCCAGTTTGCTGTTTATGTTCCCGATGTTGGCACTGACGAACTCTTTGGAAACTGCCGCAACCAACCTGTGCATCTGGTTTTTGTACTCAATGGCATCCTCCATTCTTTTTCGTTCTTCTATATTGCGACTCACACCAATAACCTCCATATCCCCATCCCGCTTGATTTGCATGCGTATGGATATTTCAACCCGGATAAAATGGCCTTCTTTATGAGGTTGTTGTATTTCTGTAATGATGGGTTTTCCGGTCTTTCCCGGTTGGTTGGCAAAAGCTTGCACCTCGCTGGCAATTAAGCGCTGAAATTTTTGGTAAGATTCCTGATCCATAGAGTCTGAGGGACTTTCGGCCAGGGCTTTTTCAACTGTCAGCCCTCTTAGCTGTTTTACCGAGGGACTCACGTAAGTGTAGCAGTTATGGGAAATGCTCAATGTCCAGATTACATCAGAGGCATTTTCAGTGATAAGGCGATATCGTTTTTCGCTGTCAAGCAATGCTTGTGCTGCCTTTTTTTGCTGTGTGATGTCTGATATAAAACCTTCCAGAAACAACAGTTTACCCTCTCCTGAAAAAACACCATGTCCTCTTTCCCAAATCCATTTCGTGCTGCTGTCTTTTGTAAGAATCCTGTATTCACGCTCAAAGTGCCCTTTGCTTTCCAGGGCTTTTTCCCATAACTTTTTTATTTGTTCTTTCTCTTCAGGAAGAATAATCGAGGCAAAACTGATCTGTCTATTGTCTAAAAACGCCTCAGGTTCATAGCCGGTTACATCTTTACAGCCCTGGCTGATGTACTGCATGGTATATTGCCCATCAAATTGACAACGATAAACAAACCCGGGAAGATTGGAGATGATTCCGGTAAGTTGTTGCTCATTTTCCAGGAGTTGTTTTTCAATTTTGCGGCGTATGTAAATGTCGTTTTGCAATTCTTCGCTCAGTTTCAGGAGTTTTTCCTGTTTTTCAGAAAGACGCCTGTTAAGGCGCCTGAGCTGGTAATTCCACAGCAATCCCAGGGAAAATAAAACAGAGAAAATGGCGGCTACCGTAATAATAATTTTGTAGTTGGGAGGAGAGGGAATGAGGTTTTGTCCTATCCCGGTTTGCAAAAAGAGGAAGGGGAGCGTAAAAAGGAAAAGGTAAATTTCTTGTAACCTCATGTCAGACTTAATTTGTAAATCTTCAGGGGTATCAACCATTCGGGGCACTGAGGAAACGAGCCGGGCGTTCTGCTGATGATGGCAACTGGCTGCTTCCGATGGTATCAACAAACATGGGTAAAACTAAGGAAAAAGGAGTTTCACTCTTTCCGTGTTTTACCCAATGTTGCCAAACGTTGCTGTTCCGGTGTTCTTGAGCTTGTTGTTCGTTATTTGTCTGAGGTTGCAAATACTTCTTCTTCGCTCTTCATCCAGATTCTTACTTTTCTTTTGGTAGCCAGTATTATCTGGTACATGGCCGGCACAATCACCAGGGTGAGGAAAGTAGCCACAGTAAGACCGAAAATCACTGTCCACGACATGGGACCCCAGAATCGTGCGTTGTCGCCTCCGAAATAAATCTGGGGATCCAGATCTGTCATTAGTGTTACGAAGTTGATGTTGAGCCCCACTGCCAGCGGTATCAATCCCAGCACGGTAGTAATTGCCGTAAGTATTACCGGGCGGAAACGGGTTTCGCCAGCCTCCTGGATGCAGGCAAGAGAATTTTCCGGATCCAGGTATTTGTCATCAGGAATATCCATTTCTGCCTTCTTCTGATCGTGCAGGTAATCGGTATAGTCCAGCAATACAATGGCATTGTTTACCACTACCCCGGCAAGGCTGATGATGCCCACCATGGTCATGATGATGATAAAGTCCATATTGAATAATGCCAGACCGAAGAAGGCTCCTGCGGTGCTGAATATTACACTGCCGATAATAATAAAAGGCTTATAGATAGAATTGAACTGAGATACCAGGATGATTCCAATCAGGGATACTGCAATCAGCAGCGCCGTAATAAGAAACTCCATTGACTCCTGCTGTTCCTGCTGTTCGCCGGTAAATTCATAGCTATAGCCATCAGGTATATCATAGCCTTCGAGAAGTTCCCTGAGTTCTTCATTGATGCGGTTGGCGTTATAGCCGGGCAGGACATTGGATGTAAGAGTAATCACCCGGTTGAGGTCTATTCGGTTGACAGACCCGTAAGTTTTGCTGTACTCAACATGGGCTACGGCTGAAACAGGAACCTGCTTAATCTGCCCTGTGCTTTGACTGCGGAAGGTAATCCGCTGATTCATCAGGCTGGCCAGGTTGTTGCGAAAATCCTCCTTCAGCCTGACCTGGATGGGGAATTCTTCTTCTCCGATTTTAAAATCCGACACTTCAAGGCCGAAAAGTGCTGTACGGATGGTATTGGCAATGCTGTAGGTAGAGAGGCCGAACCTGCGGGCATTATCGCGATCTATGCGTACGATGATCTCGGGTTTGTCCACGTCCAGGTCCATGCTTAGACCCTCAATGCCTTCTATGCCTGATGATTCAATTTTTTGCTGTACTTCTTCAGTGATGGCGATAAGACGTTCAAATTCACGCCCTGATATTTCCAGGTTGATGGGTGCCCCTGTTGGAGGGCCTGCCTGATTTTTGCTGATATTGAACTCCACCCCGGGATAGGCATTGATAAGTTCCTCACTGATTTCGGCCATGATATCATTGGTGTTGAGACCATTTCGATCTTCAAATTTCACAAAGGTCACGGTGATGCGACCGCGGTTGGGCGTGTCCCCGGCAGCCATTTCCATCTCTCCAATAGCGCCGCGTCCCACGGTGGTAAGGACTGACTTCACAATATGTCGCCAGGGCTCTATGATTTCCTCCACATGGTTTTCTATTTCGCGAACCTGCCTGTCGGTCTCCACGATGTCAGTGCCAATGGGAAGTTCAGCAATGATATTGATATACTGGGGCTCGTTATCAGGGAAGAACAGTACATTGGGATTTCGCACCGCAAAAAAACTTACAGACAAGATGAGGAATACCACTGTACCCGCCACAAAAAAGTAAGGTCTCTTGCCGCGCAGGGCAAACCGCAGGGTGCGGGCATAAAGCTTTTCATTGAAGGGCAATACTTTCTCCTGGAAAAAGCGTCCCAGGTTGCGGAAAACAAAAAAGCCCAGTGCCAGCAAAATTCCTATCAGTAAAAAGATGTTGCCCCAAAGGGTAATCCCTGCCAGGTGAAATAACAGTCCTGCAACGATGAGCGCACCGGTTATCATCAGGCGGTTGCGCAAGCCTTTTTTGCTGAATTTTTTGCTCTGGGCGTGCACCTCATCTTTGCTGATGTTGCGAAAAAACGTTTCAGAAAATACAGGAATGATAACAAGGGCCACAAAAAGGGAAGAGGTCAGCACGATGATGAGCGTAAGGGGCATATATTTCATGAACTCGCCAACAATGCCACTCCAGAAAGCCAGAGGGAGAAAGGCAGAGAGAGTGGTAGCCGTGGAGGTGATGATGGGCCAGGCAATTTCTCCGATGGCCCGTTTGGCCGCCTCAAACACCGTATATCCCCGTTCTACGTATCTGTAAATATTGTCCACCGCCACAATGGCATTGTCCACCAGTAATCCCAGGGCAAGAATCAAAGAGAACAACACAATCATGTTGATTTGTATATCGGCAATGCCAAAAACAACAAAAGAAATGAGCATTGACATGGGAATGGCAATCCCTACAAAGAGAGCATTTTTAAGTCCGAGGAAGAAATATAGTACCAGGATAACCAGGATTACTGCCATGATGACACTGTTTTCCAGGTTGGTAAGCTGATTGCGGATATCTTCCGACTGGTCATTGGTAATGGTAATGTTGAGTTCTTCGGGAATATTGCCGGAGGTTTTGGCCTCATCAATCATGTCGAAAATTTTGCTGGTAGCAGACAAGAGATTCTCACCCGATTTCTTTACCACCTGCAGGGTAACCACCGGCTGGTCATCAAGCCTGGAAAAACTGGCCGGATAGGCATAGGTATCTTCTACCGAAGCCACATCGCGCAGATAAACAATATGGCCTCCTTCCTGCTTGATGATGATGTCTTCCAGTTGTCTGACATCGCTGAATTCTCCGTCTGTACGAATGGCCCAGCGTGTATCGTCTTCAAATAACAAAGAACCACCCGAAATAGATACGTTTTCCTGCAGAATGGCATTTTCAATATCCTGGAAACTAAGATCAACGGCGTCCAGCAACAAGGGATTCACATTGATTTGAATCTCCCGTTCATCCACCCCGGTAATATCTACTTTTGATATTTCAGTGACGGATTCAAATTCTTCTTCCAGAAAATCGGCATATCGCTTTAATTCGTTGATGGTATAATCGCCGGAAAGGTTGACATTGACAATAGGAAACTCAGAAAAATCGATATCAAGAACCATGGGGTCTGCAGGAAGATCTCCCGGCAGGTCTCCCTTGACGCGATCCACGGCATCTTTTACATCCTGCAGAGCTACCTTAATGTCAACATCGGTCTGAAACTCCACGAAAATGTTTGAGTTGTCCTGGGTGGAAGTGGATGAAAGCTCTTTAATATCGGAAACGGTGTTGATTTCATTTTCCAGGGGTCGGGTTATCAGGTTTTCAATGTCGATGGGTGGGTTGCCCGGATAAATGGTCTGCACCATAATCGTAGGGATAACCACATCAGGAAATAACTCCTTGGGCAAAGAGCGGTAGGAGAAAATCCCAAACAAGGCCAGTAAAAAAGTGAGCAGGAATATGGTATTCTTGTTTTTCAGCGCGGCAGTGGTAAGTTTAAACTCCCGGATGATATTTTTTTTAGGCGTACGGTCTTTTTGCATGGTATGGTCGCTCATGACAAATATTTTTTAGAGGGTTAGCTGTGGAAATTGTTAAAGGAGGCTTGAAGAATGTTTATTCATTGTTGGCCAGGTTTTTTTCCTCTGAAATTCGAATCAACGTGCCATCGCTTACCTTGTTATGGCCCTGATTGATAATCCTGTCACCCGGTTCCAGACCTGAATCAATCATGGTTTTTCCTTCACCCGAGCGTCCCCTTTCAATATATTCTTTGCTGGCAATCAGATTGCCCTCGTCGTTTTCGGTGGCAATATAAACGAAGTATCCCTGTACATCCTGTTTGATGTAAATGGAAGGAATGACCAGTGCTTCTTCAGTCGAAAAGGTACGGATGCCCATGTTGGCCATCATGTTGGGTTTGAACCGGTTATTGGGGTTGTTGATGCGCAGTTGAAGCCTGAAGGTGCGATTTTCAGGATTGATGACATTGCCCAGGCGGTGGATGGGAACCCTTTCTTCGTATTCAGGAAAAGCATCGAACCTGAGGATTACCCGATCATCAGGCTCGATGACGGGCAAAAAAGTTTCTGATACATCGGCATTGATGTAGAGTTGATTCAGGTTGACAAGCTGCATTACCCTGCTTCCTGGCATGGCCAGCTCTCCTTCTTTTGCAAATATTTCATCAACAATTCCATTGAAGGGTGCCCGCAATACAGCCATTTCTTTTTGGGATTCAAGGCTCTTGAGCCGGGACTGCAGGCTTTCATAATTGTTTTTGGCTTCCAGGTATTGTATCTCGCTGCCAATTTCTTGTTCCCACAACGATTTTTGCCTGTTGTAAACTGTTTCTGCCAGCTGAAGAGAGGTTTTTACTTCGGCAATATTGTTCTCTATTACTGATACATTCAGTCTTACCAGCACCTGACCTTCTTGAACATGTTGTCCCTTATCTACAACTATCTTATTTATCTGACCATTGGTCTCGGGGCTTATCATGGCTTCTTGTACTGCTTCCACCTGTCCGTTGATTCTCACATAATGGTCAAAAGGCTCCTGCTCCAGTTCTGTGAGGGTAACGGGTGTGCGCACCCTGTTTTGGGTGGTTTCACCCAGGGCTTCCAGGTCCCGTTCCAATTCGGAAACTTTCTGATTGAGTTCAACGATCTGTTCATTATACCCTGATATTTTTTCTCTGATTACATCCGCGTCATCTTTTTCTTCTTCCTGGCAGGAGGCTACCCCCAGGGAAAGAATAATGGCCGTAAAAATGACAGTAGCTTTTTGGAATATCGTGCGGGATGCGTACTTCTGCATGGTGGCGGTGGTAATAAGTTTCATGGTCTGTAAGTATTTGTTAGGTTGTATATGCATGTGAATTATAATTTTCCCAGGGCTTTGCGGAGTTTGTTGTCGGCATTGAGCACTTCAAACATGGCATTGATAAAGCCAGCCTGGGTGGTTAACAGCTGTTCACTGGCCTGGGTAAGTTCAAGACTTGATGCCAGACCTTCGCGATGCATGATGCGGGTTCGTTCCAGGATTCGGTTGGCCAGCTCAAGATTGTCCTTTTCTGCATTGTATTGCTCCATAGCCGTTTGTAACTGATCGCGCGCTTCCTGTTGTTGCAGCAGAAGCGATTGCTCTACACTGCGGGTATTGGTTTTTGCTTTCTCCAGTTCCAGTTTGGCTTGCTGCACTTTGGAATGGCGCAAACCACTGGAGAAGATAGGGATATTAATATTCAGACCCAGGATGGAGGTAGGAAACCAGTCTTTTCCCCCCTGAAAAAAATTGAACTCGTTGCGGTAAGCATTCTCCTGTCGGGTATAAAAGGCAGAAAGGGTGGGAAGATAAAAACTCCTTTCACGACGAAGCGACATGAGTTGCATCTGTTCCTGCGATTCCATAATACGATACTCTATATGCTCCTGTGGATTGAAGTCCTGCTCTGCAAAAGTTTCGGCAGAAATCTCTGCAAACAGCTCTCCGATTGTTTCCGTAAGAATCAGCTCTCTGTCAACAGCAATGCCAATCTGAAATTTAAGCAGATCGAGGGTCATTTTCTCTTGTCGCTTCATGCCAGAAATGTTGTTTTTCAGGTTGGCAACAGCAAGTTTCAGTTGATCTACATCAATGGCATCAGAAAAGCCTTGTTCAAAAAGCTTTTGGGTTTCGTACAGGGTCTTTTCCAGGTTGACAAGGTTCGCACTCATAAGCTCCAGGTTTTGCGAGGTAGACAGGGTGAGGAAATAGGATTCCATCACGCTGCTTTTTACCTCTGTCTCGGAACGTTGAAAAGTCTGCAGTGAAAGTTCCCTGAAAATGCGGGCTGCCCGCAAACCAATGATATAACTGCCATCAAAAATCAACTGCTCTACCGACAAGGTAGCCGTGAGATTTTGTTCGGTACCAAACTGAATCTCGGCAAATTCTCCCGGCTCGCCTCCGAAAAATTCTGCCGGAACCAGGTTGGTCGGGATGTCGGTATAATACTGATAACCAACCGTGCCACTTACCTGTGGCAGCCCACTGGCAGTAATTTCCCAAACCTGACGGTCAGCGATACCTGCATCAGATTTGGCGTTGTTCAGTTCGTAATTGTGCTCCAGCGCATATTCGATGGCTTCTTCCAGGCTTAGTCGCAAAGGTTCCTGGGCAATGGTTCTTTCAGGTGCCAGCGCAAGGGCAAGCAAGGCCGGAACCATGGTGAAAAAAAGTAGTTTTCTGGAAAATTGCATGGTCAGTTTTTTGGGGGTTAAAGATTTTGCGCAAAAATAAAGTTGAGTCATCTTCTTGTAAATTATTTTTCGGCCAATGACACCTTTCAGCAGGTCAATAGCTGAAAGGGTTGTCCCTTTTAGTCAAATCTCCATTGTTCCATGTTTTCTTCAAGGTATTGAATGCCGCGCTCATTGGCAATTCCTCTTATGTGATAAATAAACAGGGTTTGAAATACCTCAGGCAGAGGAAATTTGTTCATGGGTTGCCATAAATCGGTCTGGTACATTTCCATGCGGGATACATATGCACGGGAAATGATCTCATTATTCATGTCGTTTCGGTATATGCCTTCATGAATGCCTGCCTCAATGTTATCCGTAATATGCTGATAAACCTCCTGTCTCTTAAACCGGATTACTTCATCCCAAACATCAGGATAGTATTTCTGTAAATCATAGGTAAGGGCAGCATTGGAGTTTTTGAGGTGATCGGCAAAAAAACGGGTCATGAGCATCAGCTTGTCAATGGCGTTGGTTTTAGGCTGATTTAGTGCTTCGGTAATTCCGCATTTCTGCGTGTGAATAATATGATGGATTACTTTGTGTACCACATCTTTCTTGTCTTTGAAATGCAAGTAGAGGGTCTTTTTGGATATCCCCAGTTCCCTGGACAAATCATCCATGGTAACGCTCCTGATCCCGTAGCGAAAATAAATGTCGGCTATTTTTTGAATGATATCTTTCATAATGTGTTTTGACAATGAAGAGGAAATAGGGTCTCATGAAACCGGGGAAACTAAATGTGTAAAAATAGTTTCTGTGGTGTAACAATTGCTATGTAGGTTTGTTTCGGGAAAAGGGAAATATTTCAGGAATTTGGCAAGATTATATTTTTGATCAATGGAAGCTTTAAGGGGTTATGAAGAATTCCCCCGGAGAAGACAAGGGAAAAAGGTAGCCAGTACCAAAGATTTTTTATACTTTTGGGCTTCTTAAAAAAAGCAACAATTGTTAGTTGTGATACTGAAAATAAAAGACTTACCGAAATGAATATTTTGTTGCTGGGTTCAGGAGGCCGTGAACATGCCCTTGCATGGAAAATCGATCAAAGCCCGTTGTGTAAAAAATTGTATATCGCGATCGGGAATGCAGGTACACAAATGTGCGGAACCAATGTAGAACTCCCGGTCAATGATTTTGATGCCATCGCTTCTTTTTTGGCTGAAAAACAAATTGATATGCTGGTAGTGGGGCCGGAAGAGCCCCTGGTGAAGGGGATTACTGATTACATCGGAAAAAATCCGGCCACTTCACATGTTAAAGTTATCGGACCTACAGCAGCCGGGGCCATGCTGGAAGGGAGCAAACAGTTTGCCAAAGAATTTATGCAGCGTTACAAGATTCCAACAGCAGCCTACAAAAGTTTTACAGTTGAAAATTATGAGGAAGGTGTGGACTTCCTGGAGACCCTGCGACCTCCTTATGTGTTGAAAGCCGACGGGCTGGCTGCCGGCAAAGGAGTTTCCATAGTACAGTCTCTTGATGGTGCCATTGATGTTTTGCAGGGGATGCTCAAAGGAAAAGCATTTGGCAAAGCCTCTGAAAAAGTGGTGATTGAGGAGTTTCTGGAAGGAACAGAGGTTTCGGTGTTTGTGGCTACCGACGGCAAAGACTGGATTTTGCTGCCCGAGGCCAAAGATTATAAGAGGATAGGAGAAGGAGATACCGGCCCCAATACCGGTGGCATGGGAGCAGTCTCTCCTGTATCATTTGCTGATGCTGAATTTATGGATAAAGTGAAAACCCGGATTGTACAACCCACCATTGATGGGTTACGAAAAGAAAATATTTCCTACAAAGGATTCATTTTTCTGGGTTTGATGAATGTAAAGGGAGATCCTTACGTCATTGAATACAATGTGCGTATGGGCGATCCCGAGACAGAAGCGGTACTTCCCCGTATCAGCTCTGATTGGGTAAAACTCATGCAATGTATCGCTGAGGGTACACTGCAGGATTATACCCTGGAGGTATGTCCTGAATTTGCCGTTACCGTCATGCTGGTGTCAGGAGGATACCCGGGAAATTACGAAAAAGGGCATGAAATCACCGGTCTGGACCAGGTGGACGGAAGCCATATTTTTTATGCCGGTGTTGCCGGGCAGGGAGAAAAAGTGGTTACTTCCGGTGGCAGGGTGGCAGCAGTAACTTCCTTACATCCCTCCCTGGAAGAGGCCAGGCGTATGAGCCTGGAAAATGCAGAAAAAATAACGTTTCATCAGGCAAATTTCCGCAAAGACATTGGTGCTGACCTGCAACAATAAATTGTAGCATGATAATAGGAAAGATAAAAACCAATCACCCCTTCATGTTTGCATTGATTGTGATCATTGCAGTGGTGTTGTGGCTGGATGCTTTTTTGTTGTTCAGGCAGGTTTCCCTACCTGCAGAAAACAATGCGCCCCTTTATAATCTGGTACTAATGGCTTTTGTCGGCCGTCCTTTGCTGAGTGTGCTGTTGAGTTTTTTGTTCATGATCATCCAGGCATGGATGTTCAATAAGGTCATAACCGACAAAAATCTGGTAGACCGCAATTCTATGCTGCCGGCGCTGGTTTACATTGTATTGATGAGTAGCAGCTTCAGCCTTTTTGGATTGCATCCGGTTTGGTTTGCCAATTTCTTTCTCATTATTACCATCGACAAGATGTTCGATGTGTTTCGGGATGAGGAGGTTTTTATTGAAATCTTCAATGTGGGATTTTTTGTCAGCCTGGCCTCCTTGTTTTATTTTCCTGCCATCATTTTTATTTTTCTTATCATCTCAGCCTTGATTATATACTTCCTGGTCAATATCCGGAGTATTTTCGCTTCATTAATAGGGTTGTTTCTGCCCTATATGTTTGCGGCGCTCTATTTTTACTGGAATGATATTTCTTTTGCCCAAATATTTTTGGCCGGAACACTGCAAGTAGATGTTGCTTTCCTTTCCCGGCATATCGTGCCTTTTGGGTGGGTTTCCATTATCGTAATAGGGCTTACAGGACTTATTGCCCTCAGCCGGTTGTACCTGGGTGCCTTGCGGGATAAACCTGTCAGGATAAGAAAACGTTACCAGGTGTTGCTGGTTTATTTGATTGTTGCGGTAGCTTCCATTTTAATTGCCGGAAAAACCATCCATATACACCACGGCATCATTATGCTTCCTTTATCGGCGATTATTGCCGGATTTTTTCAGGAAAACAAAAAAGCATTGCTCAACGAAATTATTTTTACCTTGCTCTTGCTGCTTATGCTGGTGGGAAAACTGGCACGCCTGGAATGAATTACACCGGGGCTCTGCCTTTTTGAAAAGGATATTGCAGGAAAAGGGAATTTTTGAAATGGTAAGTTTTTCTTATTTTTAGCCCCACAAATAGCTATATACACATAACCACAAAAGTGAAAGCGAGAAAGAAAATATTGTTCCTGGTGGCCCACCGTCCGGGGCGCTCTCCCGGACAAAGATTTCGCTTTGAACAATATCTGAATTATCTTGAAGAAAACGGGTTTGATTGCCACATCTCCTTCCTGATCAATGAGAAGGATGACGCTATATTTTATGCTCCCTGGAAATTACTCAGCAAAACAATTTTTCTTATTAAAAGTCTGATACACAGAAAGCGCGATCTGGCAACTGTATCTTCCTACGATATGGTATTCCTCTACCGGGAAGCACACATGCTGGGAACCACCTGGTTTGAACGCAGGATTAAAAAGGCCGGTGTGAAAATGGTCGTGGATTTTGATGACAGCATATGGCTCAAGGATGTCTCCAATGGCAACCGCCATCTTGCCTTTCTCAAAAAACCCCGAAAAACTGCTGAAATAGTGGGTTTGTGCGATGCCATTATCGTGGGCAACCAATACCTGGCCGATTATGCCCGGCAATACAACTCCAATGTGTTTGTTATTCCTACTACCATTGATACCGATTATTATGTGCCGAAGGAGGTTGATGAAAATTCAGACAGGGTTTGCATCGGCTGGACGGGTTCTTCCACCACCCTCAAGCATTTCTCCCTCGCCGTGCCTGTGCTGAGAAAGCTCAGGGAAAAGTACGGCGAACGGTTGACCTTCCGGCTTATCAGCGACGAGCTTTTTGAAGGGGAGTTGCCCGGGTTGGAAAATGTAAGATGGAACAAGGATAGTGAAGTGAAGGATCTTGTGGCCATTGACATTGGAATTATGCCTTTGCCCGACGATGCATGGTCCAGGGGGAAATGTGGTTTCAAAGGGCTGCAATACATGGCCCTGGGCAAACCCGCGGTTATGTCGCCGGTGGGAGTGAATACCGAAATTATTGAACATGGGCGCAATGGTTTTCTGGCACAAACGCATGAGGAATGGGAGAAAACTTTGTCTCAACTTATCGATAATCCTTCTTTGCGGAAAAAGATAGGAGAACAGGGAAGAAAAACTGTGTTGGAGCGATTCTCCTTTCATTCCCAGAAAGATCGATACGTGAAAATTTATCATGATGTAACAGGGGGAGCGATATGACCAATCCTCTGAGTCCATACCTGCGCGGAGGCACCTGCATAGAGGCGGGTGTGGATGAAGCAGGTCGCGGATGCCTGGCAGGACCGGTGTTTGCCGCCGCAGTCATTTTGCCTCTATCCCTTCCTGATGAAATCACCCTTCATCTCAACGACTCCAAAAAACTCTCTGATATACAACGATTTAAGCTCAGATTGCAGATACAACAACATGCCCTGGCTTTTGCCGTTGGCATGGCTACCCATGAGGAAATCGATCGGATCAACATCCTCAATGCTTCCTTTCTGGCCATGCACCGGGCTATCGAAAAGCTCAAAACCCGCCCTGCATTGCTGCTCATTGACGGCAACCGCTTTAAACCTTTCTCCGGCATTGAACACTGCTGCATCATTCAGGGCGACGGACTGTATTTCTCCATTGCTGCAGCTTCCGTGCTGGCCAAAACAGCCCGGGATGATTTTATGTTGAATATGCATAGTCAGTACCCCATGTATTACTGGGATAAAAACAAAGGGTACCCAACCCCGGCACATAAAAGAGCCATCGCGCAACATGGGCTTAGTCCGCTGCACCGCAAAAGTTTCCATCATGGGATGCAGTTGAAGATGGATTTGTTTGGATAGGGAGGAGATACGAGAGAGTAGAGAGTAGAAAGGTGAAAGGTGAAAGGTGAAAGGAGGAAGAAAAGTGACATTATTTCCGGAAGGCTGATGATTCACTGAGTCCAATTTCAATTTCTTTGATCAAGTCTGGATGATGGCCAGATGCTTTCGTTTTTATTGATTTCCAATGTTGCTTTCATGGGATATTGATTATTGGGTAATTTAAATTTTCCTTAAAGGTACTATTATTGTCTTAATCGGCTTCTGACTTTTAAGTTAATGATGCTGGCTTTGCTGGAAATTGAATGCCTGGGGCCGCCTATTTGTTTTTATAATTTTACGATTTTTGAGGAGTACGTAATGCCTCGATTTGTTAATAACAGCAAGTATATCCCTTTTTCGAGGAAAGAAAGATTCAGAGATATATCCGAATGAATGATTTCGTTGTAGACTACCCTTCCATCCAATGCTTTTATACGAATTTCAATTGTTTCACTATACATTGGGTTCTCAAATGAAATTGACAAATTTTTAGTGAATGGGTTAGGGTATATTATGGGACTAAATGATTTGTCTGATGTTTCTTCAATATTAACAAGGAAATTGATATCGCAGGTTTCATAATCATCATTCATGAAAAGAAGAGAGTCATTTTCATAATAGCATAACGTCCATGCTTCAGGAATATGCTTTTTCATACCCCAGTCACTCCACAGGAGTCCCCCCTCAATACTTCCGATGCCTTCTATCCAGGAATACAAACCATGTTCGAATTCAATCCTTTTTCTATAGGTGCCATTCAGCAATTGGATTGAATCAACCATGGTAACCAACATGTGTTGAAATTCATCTCCTTCCACCAGGCTGAAATTATACAAAAGGACTTCATTGTCATACATGTCAGTATAATACACCTTTTTGGCAACCGTATCTTCAAAAAGATATCCCAATTCCTGAGGCTCTGAAATCCAATCTTTGATAATAAGGTATTTGGCAGTATCCGTTTCACAAATCTCAAGATAATGCGGGTTGGTTTCTCCCCAGTAGATCCAGTTCTCAAAAATATTCCAAGTCTTGTTAGTGTCCAGCAGAGGTACATAATCCTGCCCCTGGGAAGTTGCCGAAACCAGTAGCAACAGAAATAGTAAATAGATTCTTTTCATGGGTGGTAGGATTTAATTCTCCGTATGTTAGCACAGTAAATATAATTCAGTAAAAACAAATAGACAGGTTTTAAATGTTAAATTGTTTGCCAACCGCTTATTTGAAATGATTCTAAATAAAAACAACGGAAATCAGTGTAGTGTGTGGCATAGGAAAAGTA
>CAZBGI010000059.1:0-21098 GCA_964491395.1 uncultured Bacteroidales bacterium
TACCCTGGCCCTGGCCCAATACCTGGGTAATCCAGAGGATAAGTTTAGAAGCATACATATTGCCGGTACCAATGGAAAAGGGTCGGTTGCCCATATGCTGGCATCGGTTTTCCAGGAAGCAGGATACAAAACCGGGTTGTGTACTTCTCCCCATCTCAAAGATTTCAGGGAACGATTTCGTATCAATGGAGTGAAAATGCCAAAAGAGTTTGTTACCGGATTTGTCAACCGCCACAAGGCGTTTTTTGAATCCCTCAAACCTTCCTTTTTTGAGCTTACCATTGCCATGACCTTTGACTATTTTGCCCGGGAAAAGGTAGATGTGGCCATTATTGAGACCGGATTGGGGGGAAGACTCGATTCCACCAATATCATCACCCCTGAATTATCGGTTATCACCAATGTTGGGCTCGATCATACCAATCTTTTGGGAAATACCATAGAAGCCATTGCAGAGGAAAAAGCAGGAATCATAAAATCGGGAGTTCCCGCTGTGATTGGTCCCTGCCGGCCTGAAGCGGCCAGGGTTTTTGAGCAGAGAGCCAAGGCCGTAAACAGCAAAATTCTTTTTGCAGGACAGCATTACCAGGTTATGGAGTCAGCTTTACTCAATCATGACAATCTGCCTTTTTTACGGCTGACTGTTCATGAAAACGGGGTTGTCAGAAATGTGGAATCGGGTTTGACCGGAAGCTACCAGCAGGAAAATATTCTTACTGCAATGGCAGCCGTTGATACTATCAACAGAAAGAAAAAATTCACTATTTCCGGACAAGAGCTCAATTGCGGGTTGAAATACGTTATTCGAAATACAGGCATTGCCGGTCGCTGGCAGATACTTGGCAGAAATCCACTGGTTATATGCGATACAGGGCACAATACGGATGGGATAAAAAGTATTATGCACAATATCCGGCAAACACCCTACAAGAAATTACATGTTGTGCTTGGTATGATGAATGATAAGGATGTTTCGGGAATCCTGCAATTGCTCCCTGCCAAAGAAACAACCTATTATTTTTGTAAGCCTGATGTTCCCCGGGGGCTTGAGGTGGAGATTCTGAAACAAAAAGCCCAGGCACTGGGATTGAAGGGGGAGGCCCATCCTACGGTTAATGCGGCACTCGCTGCAGCCAAAAGCGCAGCGACACAAGATGATCTTGTATTTGTCGGAGGAAGTACCTTTGTGGTCGCTGAAGTAGTCTAATATTGCAAAGTATACTCTCTTTGCAGTTTTTGCCAAATCTGGTCAATGCTTAAAAGTGAATTGGGCATGACGAAGTCAGGGCAATGGTTATTGAGGTTTTTGAAAATATAACGTTTACATTCCTTCCATCGGTTGTTTTTGCTCAGACAATAGTGGTAATTATACATAATTCTCACGTCTTCAGAGAGGCTTATCTGCCCCTTGAACAACTCACACTGGGAGCAAAGAGTACACTGATTTTTCATCAGATAATAGTTTAGTTAATTACTGGGATGATTCCTGGGCTACCCTTATGGAGGCGTGTGCCTCTATTTCTTCTGCCTGCCGAATGATTAGCGCCGTAAGCTTTCATTCCATCGACCTGGCCCGCTTCATCCTGTCAATTGTTTACGTTAAGAAATGCCGAAAAAATGTATGTTTTAACCAATATCGTTAAAAGGCTAAGGATATTTCCTCTCCTGAACAAAGAGTTTATTAGGCATATATCCCGCTTGTTATTTTTATCTTTTCATTTTTTCCGTGGCAAAGTTACATTAATTTAACGCAAAAGCAACAAAAAGGTTATGCGAAACGATAAAAAAGAAAGGTGTAGGTATAAATTAATCTGACAAGGGGGTGTTTTTGTCTTTCTGGAAATACTTTAAATGGAGGTTTTCACCATCAAAAACAGCATAAGAAAAGCTTTTTACCCACTCACCTGTATTGATGTATCGTGCGGTCTCACTGATTGTTATGTTCATTGGGAGATGGCGGTGGCCAAAAATAAAATAGTTATAGGGCTTTTGTTTGACCAACTCCTTGCAAAAAGTTATCAACCGTTCGTTGTCCTCACCTAAGAATAATTCATCTTTGTCTCCATTGGCGAGCCGGCTTTTTCTGGAAAAATACATTGCAAGAGAAGTTCCAATGCCGGGGTGTATCCAAGAGAACAACTTTTTACTCACTGGATGAGAAAAAACGGCCTTGATAAATTTGTATCCATAATCTCCCGGACCTAACCCGTCGCCATGGGCGATATAAAATAATTTCCCGTTTATTTCTTTTTCCAGGGGTTTGCGGTGCATGATAACCCCAAGTTCTTTCGTGAAATAATCAAAGATCCACATGTCGTGATTGCCCGTGAAATAGTGTACCGGGATGCCCGAATCGGAAATGTGGGCAATTTTTCCCAGCAATCTGACAAAACCCTTGGGTACAACAGTTTTGTATTCAAACCAGAAATCAAAAATATCTCCCAGCAGAAATATTTCTGAAGCATCCAGGCTGGCCTGGTCGAGGAATTCAATGAGCAACTTTTCTCTTTTCAGGCTGCTTGTATAGTCTGGAATACCCAGGTGGGCGTCAGAAACAAAATAAACGATATTTTTCTTTTGCACAGTTTTTTCTTTGAAGGGCAAAGATATGCATTCAAAATCATATCAGGATATCGTTTTCAAAGCTTTAAGAGATTTTCCGGCAGGATGGGCAGGTTTACATCAATATGCTTATTTTTTGTAACTTTATCGGGTTAGGTTGTGGACAAAAAATACCCTGAAATACTACAAATAAACAAAACGGAAAAAAGCTATGAAAAAAGTACTGGAAAAACTAAAAAAGTTTGAGAACAAGGAAATTGAACCCAATATCCTGAAAACCACGCTTAGTACCTTCGATTTTGCCAATGTCGATTACATGCAATATCTGGATGAATCAAAATTCGACACTTACCACAGGGTGACCCTCATGGAAGCTCCCATTAAAGTGTTTTTAAATGTGTGGCCTGCAGAATATCAGCTTCCCACGCATCAACACAACAATTTTTGGGGTTACATCGCAGTTTTGAAGGGATTGCTGACTGAAACCTCTTTTGTTTACGATTCTGATGACGCCCAGCTCTCCTGCCATCCTCCCAAAAGCTATAGAAAAGGAGAAGTAATTTTTGAACCCCTCAATGTCATTCATCATCTGCAGAATCCTTCTCCCTCCAAACCTCTGGTAACGATACACTTTTATTATCCTCCGGTGTATACCTATGAAGGGGTAATGATTTTTGATATCAAGAGGCGCAGGGTGGCTGAACTAACAGCCAAAGCTCCCGGTATTTCCTGGCATCATCCTGCCGATCACTATGCAAGGATAGAAGAGGATGCTTTCTCTGTGGTAAACCTATGGTAACGGGATGATCCTGTTGTCTCTGGGCCGCGAATCTGATTTTGCCACGCGCCTGGGCTGCAGCCTTTTTCTTGATAAATGATAAGCCCAACTGTTCAGAAAAGCAGCAAATGTAAGTTACGCCTGGCTTCCATGGGGTTTATCCTTTCGAAGTCAATAGAAAAGGTAATTCTTTGATAAAAATCGTCGAGCCTGTTAAGGTCGGCGATTTTTTGTATATCGGCCGATGCAAGCAGCGGGAAGTTGATGGTAAGGATGTCTCTGAAAAGAATCAGCTGTATTCCACCCACCCGGGGAAACTGATGTGTAAAGAGGATATCTTTGCCAGCCCTGTGGTAAGTTCCTGCATCTGCATAGATGCGCAATGGGAGCCGGGGCAGGTCAAAGGCAAGATTTACAGCCGCAAGCCAGTTCCAGGTTAGTCCCAGCGGGGTAGGATATTTAAAATCCCCGAAGGAGGAGTGGGTTTGATTTCCCCAGAGTGTTCCGGGTAGTTGTTCGTAACCCAAAAACAAATGATCATACAGTGCTGCTCTTGCAGGGGTCGCTCCCTGCAGGCTCAACCTGAAATCCGGGGTTGCCGGACTTTGAGGTTGCAGCAGGAATTTGCCTGCAAAAAACCTTATATGCAATCCCTCCTTTTGCCTGTTGAATGGAAACAGTGCCCTGGTGGTAAAACTGGCCCGAACCATTTCCTTAGCCTGCAAAATCTCAACAGAAAAATGGTGAGGAGAAAAGTTGCTCTGGTTATCGTGAACCATCAGGAGCCTGTTTGCATAGTATCGCTCATTATCAACCAGGGGTTCTCCGGAAGAATATCCCGGCTTTTCACGCCTAATCAGGAAATGGGAAAACTCAAGGTAGGTAGAAATCTTTTTGCTCGATAGCGGAGTGTTGAAATTGACGCGGGCTGAACTTTCGAGCTGGGAATATTCCCTTTTTTGGCGCCCTGCGCTTAATCCGTATCGTTTCATTTTTGCTCCAACCTTTAGAGAATGTATCCGGGAGGAAGCCGGGTAAAAATCTTTATAAATCCATGCTGTACCTACCAGGTCATCACGCCGGGTGCTGTATTTGGGCATCAAAAACCATTCGAAAGACCTGACAGGAAAAAGGTAATTGTAAAAGGACAAACCCGCCATTTTTCCGTCATTGGTATTGTAGCCCGCAACCGGGAACCAGTATATTTCTTTTTTTCCAGAGCCATCAAAACGGGTAAGGAATTTCAATCGGGATAACTGAAAATGACGGTGTTGGGTATTGACATCCAGTTGGTTGTTGTTGCGTCGCATTTCCGGGATAAGCCCATCAGGGTCAATATAAAATGCATCCACCGTTTGGAAAAACCAGAGAGAATTTGATGTTGATAATCATGGTATCTCCTGGAAACAGCGGTTGTTCAGGGTACAGCAAAGCAATGTCTTCTGCTCCCTGGTAGTGGCTCCAGCTAAGCTTTTTTCCTCCCGACTCAAACTGAATGGATGAATAGCCTCCCCGCTCATTTTCCTCCGCAAAATGGAAGTCGTAATGGCCGTCTTTGATGAGTTGTCGGGCAAAGGCACTCCGGTTGTTTTTGTAAGCATTGGCCCACAAATGCAGAAAGAGAAATTTTAGGGTGTCAGGGCTGTTGTTGATGTATTGCAGCTTCATATCGGCATGGAGCGTGCGGTTGGCATCGTCCAGATAAGCTGTTATTTCAATATTGGATTGCTGGCGGAAGGAAGGGTTGGCTGATATACCCGCTAGAGGAACCAGGAAAAGAAACAACAGGGATAGAAAATCAGGACATAACTTCATCCGGGTATTTTCCCACAAAAATACAGAAGTTATTGACAATTCAGAGGTTTTCCTGCAGGAGGCTGTCCAGTTCAGCTATTTCAAAATCACGGGCAATGATTTGCTGGTCCCGGCCGATGAGCACATAATGAGGTATTTCGTTAATGTTGTAAAGGTTTACAACCGGAGAGTTCATAAAACGCAAATCACTCACCTGCGGCCAGGTGATGTTGTCTTTTTTGATGGCGTTGAGCCATTGTTCTTTGGTACGGTCCAAAGAGACAGCATATATTTCAAATCCTTCATCCTTATATTTTGGATAGAGTTCATTGAGCAGGGAATTGGCTTCTCTGCATGGGGGACACCAGGCTGCCCAGAAATCCAACAGTACTACATTGCCTTGCAGCGAAGACAGTGGCAATTGATTGCCTTCCGGATCTGGAAGGGTTATGTCGGGTGCTTTTTTGCCCACCGCGAGGTTTTCTTCGTTTTGCTTTCTTTGTTGTTCCTCTCGTTTGTAATCGTTAACCCGCTTCTTGAGGTTAATTACGTGTTTGTTGGATGGATAGGCATCGCAAAGGGATTGGCTCAGATGGTTGAAATAATCAAAATATTCTGCTTCGGTGATTAACCGTTTGTCTTCAAATATCTGGTAGAGGGCGAGTATGGATGCCAATGAGTTAGGGTGCTGGTCAATGATATTCAGGGCAAATTCAAGTTGGTCTTCTTTGATTTGATGATACTCTTTTTTGAGTTCGTTCCGAAGTTCCTCAAAGCCGGGTTCAAATCTGTTTTCGTGAAAAACGGATCGCAACGAGTCTGCTTTCCTGAGCCCTTGTGTTTGCTTGCGGGTCAGTTTCCATAAAATCTCGGAACCTTCAGAGCCCGTGACGGTATATGTTTCTCTGAGGTTATCATAGTCGGCTGTTATATAGATTTTCTCGTGGGGTTCAACGGCAAGGGTAATAAAAGGGCCCTCCAAGGGTCTTATCCGATAAAATCCTGCATCTTCAATAGGATGAAGGTAACTGAAATTTCCTTTTTCGTCTGTTAGAAGCGTGTCGATGCTGATTAAATCAGTAGGAGTGAGTTCTTCAAAAACAAGCTTTACCTGCTGGTTTACACTTACTTGTCCGGAAATAACTAATTCTCCCTCTTTCGTATCATTGTTATTTTCATTGCAGGCTGAAAGAGCAAAAACCAGCGCAAGCAAGACAAAAAGATGGGAGGAAGGATAGTTTTTCATGGTTGTCACAGGGAGCAAAGTCAATTAGGTTAATAGCTTGCAAAAGTATACGAATAGCCCATGAAATGTCAGGGATTAAGAATTTTTAACCCCTAATTTATAGATTAATAGCGCAAATTGGCCTCAATTGTTAATTAAATGGTCTTTATAATAAATTAAACAAAAAAGGGTGAATTTTAACCCCGGAAGCAGCTTAAACAGGGGCTTATCTTCTTTGTCTGGTCGGTTTTACCATCAATAGGTGGGAAATCATGATAATGACAAGGGAGAACCCTGTACTGAGAAGGGTTCGGAAAAGAACCTGCAGGATTTCATCCCACCTGAAGACTTCTATAATGAACAGTGCCAGGTGATGAAGAAACAGCAGAATCAAAGTGTACAGCAAAACCCAACCCAAGCCGTTGTTTTCAATCCTGGGCTCTTCTCCCGCATCAAAGTCGGTTTTCACCGAAATTAGTCTTATGACAGCAGGACGCATAACCGCCATGAAAACACTGGCTGCTGCGTGCATTCCCATGGAGTCAGAGAACATGTCAACGCCAAGACCGGTAAAAAAAGCAGCCACCAGTAGCACCCAGCCTTTTACGTCAAAAGGGAGCAACAAAATAAACATGGGATATATATGCGGGGTGATGTATCCTCCGAAATGAATATGGTTCAATATTACAATTTGGATCGAAAGCAATATCAGAAATCTGCCGGTATATTTGAAAATATTGAAGTCCATAAAATGATTATATGCTTACTATTCAGTTACAACTATTTCCAACTCCATTAATTCATTTCGGTATAGATTGGTTACTACATTGACATGGTTGAGATTGTTGAAATCTGCTGCCAGATCTATTTCAATGGTGAAAAAATTGTCCCCTTTGCGAATTTCAAAACCAGCGATGGTTCCGATAAAGATACCTTCGGGGAAAATATGGGAAAAACCACTGGTGACAATGGTATCTCCTTCCTCCAGTTGCACATGAGGGGGGATGTACTTTAATGTAGCTTTTTCATGATCATATCCTTCCCAGACCATGGTGCCCAGGTGATTGTTTTTGTCGATTTTGGCACTTACCTGCATTTCGGAATGTAATAATGAAATCACCGCACTAAAATTAGAGGATACTTCTTTCACGATTCCTATAACCCCCCGGGGTGTAATAACTCCCATGTCGGGTTTAACGCCATGATTCCGCCCTTTATTGAGGGTGATATAGTTGTTGCGGTTGCGCACCGAATTGTTAATGATGCGGGCATTGATGTAATCAAACCGTTTGCGGTACAGCGTATCGTCAAAAGTAAATACCTGCTGATCTGTTTTCAGATAAGAACCCTGAATATTTTCCAGCAATGCATTGTTTTCTCTTGCCAGTTCTTCATTGATACTTTTAAGGTTAAAGTACTGGGCAATGTTGCTCCTGGTTTCATAAATGTTGCCGGTAAGGTAATTGGCCGAATTGATAAAAGCAGAACGTTGATAAAAATGGTTTTGAAAAATCAACGTAAATGCCACAACCTGCAAAAAAAGGAACAGGAAAAAGAAATAATGCCTGACTATGAAGTTGAACAAATTGCGCATACGAACCGGTCTGTGATCGCGTGAAGGATATTATTTGATAAGAAATGGGAATTTATCAAAGTTTTTAAGTGCGATTCCTGTGCCACGTGCTACGGCTCTAAGAGGATCTTCTGCCACATGCACGGGAAGTTTGGTTTTATGACTGATTCGCTTATCAAGACCTCTCAACAATGAACCTCCACCAGCCATGTAAATTCCGGTACGGTAAATGTCGGCAGCAAGCTCAGGGGGGGTCATTTCCAATGCTGTGAGCACGGCTGCTTCAATTTTGGTAATGGATTTGTCCAGGCATTGTGCCACTTCGGTGTAGCTTACAATGATTTCCTTGGGTATCCCGGTCATCATGTCTCTGCCATGTACGGCAATGTCTGCCGGAGGATTCTCCAGTTCGGTGGTGGCTGCACCTACTTCAATTTTAATTTTTTCAGCCGTGCGCTCTCCAATGAGAATGTTGTGTTGCTTGCGCATGTATTCTTCAATATCATAGTTGAAATCGTCACCTGCAATTCTGATAGATTTGTTGCAAACAATTCCTCCCAAGGCAATCACTGCTATTTCACTGGTTCCACCCCCAATGTCCACCACAATGTTTCCGGTGGGTTCGAGCACGTCAATTCCAATGCCAATGGCAGCAGCCATGGGTTCATGAATGAGCCGTACTTCTTTGGCCCCTGCCTGCTCGCAGGAGTCACGCACTGCACGCTCCTCTACTTCGGTAATCCCGGAGGGGATACAAATCACCATTTTCAATGAAGGAGGGAAGAAAGGCTTTTTGCTTTCGGTCATCTTGATCATTTCTCTGATCATGGCCTCAGCAGCCTGAAAATCGGCAATTACTCCATCCCGCAAAGGACGAAGAGTCTTTATGTTTTCATGGGTTTTGCCATGCATCATCATAGCTTTGCGACCTACGGCAATGACTTTGTTGCTCGAGCGCTCTATAGCTACTATAGAAGGTTCTTCAACAACAACTTTATCGTTGTGAATGATGACAGTATTGGCCGTACCCAGGTCAATCGCTATTTCTTTGGTAAGGAAGGAAAATAAACCCATTGTTGTATAATTTAAAGTAAGTTTTTTAGTGTTTAAAATGTCTTTTGCCGGTCATAACCATGACCATGGCGTGTTGGTTGCAATACTCTACCGACTCGTTGTCTCGTACCGAACCTCCCGGTTGAATCACCGCGTTAATGCCTTGCTGACAGGCAATTTCCACACAATCGGGAAAGGGGAAAAAGGCATCGGATGCCATAACGGCTCCCTGAAGTGAATGACCAAACTCACCGGCTTTTACAATGGCCTGCTTGAGTGCATCTACCCGTGAAGTCTGTCCTGTCCCGGCTGCCAGCAATTGTTTGTTGGCAGACAAAACGATGGCGTTGGATTTGGTGTGTTTAACTATCTTATTGGCAAACAGTAAATCTTCGGTCATTGAGCTGTCAGGGCCTTTTTTGGTGGCAATGTTCCAGCTTTCCCGCGGCGTTTGCTCCTGGTTGACCGTCTGGGCCAGCAACCCGTTGAGTGTAGAACGGAACTGCAATGGCTGGGGTTGCATCTCTTTTAATTCCAGGATAATGCGGTTTTTCTTTTGCTTCAGCACTTCCAGTGCCTCCTGGTCAAAGCCTGGTGCCAGAATCACTTCAAAGAACAATTTATTGATATCATACGCAGTATCCTTGTCAATGTTACGATTGGCAATTAAAATTCCCCCAAAGGCAGATACAGGATCAGAGGCCAGTGCATCGCGGTAGGCTTCTCCTATAGATGGACGTGAAGCAAGCCCGCATGCATTGGTGTGTTTGATGATGGCAAAAGTAGGTTCTTCAAACTCAGCCATTAGCGCCACAGCACCATCAATGTCAAGCAGGTTGTTGTATGATAGTTCCTTGCCGTGCAATTGGGTGAAAACCTGGTCTAAATCACCATAAAAATAGCCCTTCTGATGAGGGTTCTCTCCATACCTGAGTTCCTTTTGATCCCGGATGCTCTTTTTGAAACTTTTTGAGGATTCTCCGGCCATGTATGAAAAAATAGATGTATCGTAGTGGGAGGAAACATCAAAAGCAAGCGCAGCCAATTCTTTTCGCTGGTTCAGGCTGGTTGCATTTTGTTGCTTTTGGAGCATGTCTGTTACAACAGGATAGAGCTCAGATGAAGCTACCACGCAGGTGTGCTGAAAGTTTTTGGCAGCAGCCCGGATAAGGGAAATGCCCCCGATGTCTATTTTTTCTATGATCTCATTTTCATCCGCACCGCTGGCGACAGTTTCTTCAAAAGGATACAAGTCCACAACTACCATGTCAATGGGAGGGATTTGATGTGCGCTCAGTTCTTCCGAATCGGTAGCATTGTCTCTGCGATAGAGAATTCCACCGAAAATTTTAGGGTGAAGGGTTTTTACCCTTCCTCCGAAAACACTGGGGTAGCGAGTGAGATCCTCCACAGGAGTAGCTTGAAATCCCAGTTTTTTTATGTAATCAAGGGTACCACCCGTAGAATAAAGTTGTACACCTGAACGGGCAAGTGTTTGGATAAGTTCGGCTGCGGGTTCTTTGTGAAAAAGGCTGATGAGTGCACTTTTGACAGGGGTGAGCTTGTTTTTCTCCATTGTTACTGCATGCAATTTAGGTTTTCGAAAGAGCAAAAGTAATCATAATGATGGCAATGTATAGGGTAGAAATACTGAAAATGTAGCCTTTATCTCACATTTAAAAAATTGTATTCTTTTTCTTAAACAACGATGTTCGTCCAATGTGTAAAGCAATAGGTTAAAAGAGGAATTTGCACCTTTAGAAGTAAAAAACAGTGTACCTTTGCAGGCAAATAAAAACGTGTTAAATTCTTTTAAAATATAACGTATGGCTTATGTCTCCAAAGAGAAACTGTTTTCAAGAAAATGGTTTTACTCCTACTCTCTTATTCTGTTGGGTAGTTTTATTATGGCAGCCGGATTTGTTTTCTTTATCAGCCCCTATAAGCTGGTTCCCGGGGGGGTGTATGGTATCGGCATTGTTTTGTATCATCTTACGGATGGTATGATTCCTGTAGGATTGACAGGATTGGCATTTAATATTCCTCTGACCCTTATCGGCATAAGGGTACTTGGTCCGAGGTTTGGGGTAAAAACCGTGGTAGGATTTATCCTGGCATCAGTTTTTATTGATGGGATCACTTATTTCTGGGGCAATCAACCGCTGGTAGAAGATGAAGCGCTGCTTTCCTCCATTTTCGGAGGAATTCTGATCGGTTTTGGGCTGGGACTTATCTTTAAAGCAAAAGCTTCGTCAGGAGGTTCATCCATTATGGCCATGCTGGCCACAAAGTTTACACGCATTCCGGTAGGGCAAACACTGATGGTGATAGATTCCCTCATTGTGCTTGTTGGCTTGGCGGCATTCCGGCAATGGGAAATTCCGTTGTACTCCTGGATCGTGATTTTTATCACCGGAAAAGTGATAGATGTCACCATGGAAGGAGTGAGTTATGAAAAAACGCTGTTTATCATTTCCGATCGATACCAGGAAATCAGCGATAAAATACTACATGATTTGAAACGTGGAGGTACCCTGATTGAAGGAAAGGGAATGTATAACCAATCGGAAAAGAAAATCATTTTTGTGAATGTTACCCGCCGGGAGTTGTCGATCCTTACTGAGTATGTCAATGAGATAGATCCCAAAGCTTTCCTTACAGTAATAGAAGCCTCCGAGATATTAGGACACGGTTTCAAGTCACTGGAAGGAAAGGTAGCAGATGAACATTAACTTTTTCCTTTCTGGTGATTATGTTTTTTAAATCCCCAAAAGATATAAAACATATTCAGCAGGATTACACCTGTTATCCCCAGGTGTATATGGTCAAAATTGAATCCACTATCGAGCAGGAGACTGTATAAAACCGGGCCGGCAGCTGTGCTGCTAACCATCACAAAGGTGAAGATGCTTCTCACGCTTCCCAGGCTTTTCACCCCGTAAGTTTCTGCATATATGGCATTGCTTGTGGTAGGATTGGCTCCACCAGTCATTCCGGTAAAAAACCAGAATACGACTGCGGCCACCGGATGATGGAAAAATGTGAGCACCAGCAAACCCATGGCCAGAGGAAGCAGCACAAAGGGAAAAACAGCTTTCGCTGAAAAGCGGTCAATAAGCGGGCCGGCAAGAATAGAGAAAGAAAAAGAGGCTATGGCATAAGCCGCAATGCTCAGTGCCATCCACTCCACCGACCATCCTTTGTGAGCGGCAATAAACGTCTGAAAGAAAAAGAGGGCTGTTTGGGCAAATCCTGTTATGAAAGCCGTGGGAGCATAAATGTAAAACTGTAAATCTCTTACTATCTTCTTTTGACCCCACGATGCTTCGGCTTCAGGGGTTTTTAAAGGAGCAGGGGTGGGGTGGGGTGAAAAATTTTCCACTACCTTGCTTTGGTCAAAATCTTTCAACAGGAGCCATGCCATTGGGAGCAGGGTGAGCAAAATGAACACCCCGCCGGAGAGGAATGAATCGCGCCATCCTATAGCGGCAATAACCGATACAATGGTGATGGGGAAAACAGCCTCTGCAATGGGAAAGCCCAGGTAGGCAATACTGAGTGCTTTGCCACGTGCCAGGCTAAAATACCTGCCCACCGATGTGATTGAAGTGTGCGAGAGCAACCCTTGCCCAAAAAAGCGCAATAAAAAGAAGGCGGCAAAGAGCATGACCAGGTTAGCTGACAATCCTGCCACGATATTGGCCAGGATGATGCCGGCTATCACCAACAGGGTAAACTTCATCAGGGGCATTCGATCGATAAGTTTGCCGGCAAAAATAATGGTAAGTCCGCTGCACAGGGTAGCAATGGCATAAATAGAGCTGAAGAGCGACTGGCTGATGTCAAACTCATCTATGATTTGGGGAATGTAAAGCGACAAAAGAAACGTTTGTCCAAATCCTGAGTAGAAAGTCAGGATCATGGCAAAGAGCAGGATTTTCCAGTTGTTCAGAAACAGCCTGACAAAACTCATTAGACTACCTCCCAGGAAAAGTGAAACTTCAGATCGGGGAAATTTTCCATGGATCGTTTCAACAACCATTCTGATTCTGCCAGAAACACATGATTTCCGTATTTGTCGGTTACCATGTTGCGGTATTTCTGACTGATAAAGTCCTGCAGTTGCCTTGCATTGTCGGAGGTTATCCATGCTGCCTTATAGAAGTTGAGATAGTCAAAGCGGCAGGAAGCACCATATTCATGAAGCAGGCGAAACTGAATTACTTCAAACTGCAGTTCTCCCACTGTGCCAATGATACGCCGGTTTCCGGGCTGCTGGGTAAAGAGCTGGGCTACACCTTCGTCGGTGAGCTGTTTGATTCCTTTTTCCAGCTGTTTGGCTTTCATGGGATCGGTGTTGATGAGTTCCTTGAAAATTTCAGGAGAGAAGGTGGGAATGCCTTTGAATACGATTTTTTCCCCCTCCGTCAGGGTATCGCCGATACGGAAATTTCCCGTGTCGTACAATCCCACGATATCTCCAGGGTAGGCTTCGTCAATCACATTCTTGTCATTGGCCATGAAACTGGTAGGGTTGCTGAATTTAACACTCTTTCCCTGTTTCACGTGGAGGTAGTTCTTGTTTCGCTCAAATTTGCCGGAGCATACCCTCAAAAAGGCAATCCGGTCGCGATGACGCGGGTCAAGGTTGGCATGAATTTTAAAAACAAAACCCGAGAAATTATTTTCATCCGGTTGTATTTCTCTGCTGTCGGTAGCGCGGGGGGCAGGGTAGGGAGCCAGATCAATGAAAGTATCCAGCAATTCCTTTACGCCAAAATTATTCAGGGCGCTGCCGAAAAATACCGGGGCTACTTCCCCTGTTTTGTAGGTCTTCTCATCAAAAGGATCGTACACACCATCAATGAGTTCTGCTTCTTCTCTCAAAATGTCAGCCTGATCTGCCACAAGGGTGTCCAGCAGAGGATCATCCAGCGAATGGATTTCGGTTACTGCGTCTTCCAGTTTTTGCTTGTTGGGTTTGAAAAAATTGATGTTCTTGTTTACCAGGTGGTACACTCCCTGAAAGGTTTTTCCCATGCTGATGGGCCAGGTGAGGGGTCTTACCCGTATATTGAGTTTTGCTTCTATCTCGTCCAGAATATCGAAGGGGTTTCGTCCTTCACGGTCCAGTTTGTTGACGAAAATGAGAACCGGGGTATTGCGCATGCGGCATACCTGCATGAGCTTTTCTGTCTGGGTTTCTACCCCTTTGGCATTGTCAATGACAAGAATTACACTGTCAACAGCCGTGAGCGTACGGTAGGTATCTTCGGCAAAATCCTGGTGACCGGGTGTGTCAAGGAGGTTGATTTTCACGCCCTTGTATTCAAAGCCCATCACGGATGTGGCTACAGAGATTCCCCGCTGGCGTTCTATCTCCATAAAATCGGAGGTGGCCCCCTGCTTTATCTTGTTGGATTTTACCGCACCCGCTGTTTGGATGGCCCCGCCAAAGAGCAACAACTTCTCGGTAAGGGTTGTTTTTCCGGCATCAGGGTGGCTGATGATGCCAAAAGTGCGCCTTCTTTGTATCTCATTTTGCAGGGGAGTGGTTTTGGATTTTGCAGGTATTGTGTTTGTATTCAAGTTGTTATGTCTTATGGGTTGTCAATAATTGTCTCTTCATAAGAAGAGTTTAAAATTTTTTGCAAAAGTACACATTCTTAAGCAGATAAAAAACCACGATACAACCCTCACGCAAGAATATTAAAACGGGAAATCCGAAGAATGTTCAGAATTTCCCGTTTTAAAGGCTATTCAGGGCAGCGTTGCGGAGCATTAGTCAGGAAAGCTGCTGTGTTGGAAAGGGGCGCTTATTTTAACGCAAACACCAGTCCCTGAAGATGGTGAATCTCTCCGTGCTTATCCTGCATCATGGAACCATGCTCTCCTACTTTGTGATGCTTCCCCTCTTTGTCTCTGAGCCGGTATTCGACGTAGAATGGTTTTTTCTCCTTCATGGCTTTTTCGATGGCAGCATTCACCCTGTCAATATCATCGGGGTGTATCAGATCGGCATAAGCCACGTTTTTGTTGCCGATGAAGTCATCGGCCTTGAATCCGGTAATTTTCTCGCAATAATCACTCATGAAATCCATGGTGAAATTCTCATCGTTGAGGCATTGGTAAACGATTCCGGGCATATTGTCCACCATTGCATGCAGTTCTTCTTTTACCTTTTCCATTTCTTTCTGATTTTCCTCAGTGGAAATCAGGGTTTGTCTCATCACTTCTTCCTGTGCCTGCAACTCCTGCACTTTCTCGTTGAGTTCGGCCTGCATCCTTTCATCTTTGAGTTTCTGTTCTTCGCTTTTGCGGGCAATCTCTTCCTGGGTGGCTTCCAGTTCTTCCATATTCTGGCGCATTTCTTCCTCCTGGGCTTTCATCTCTTCGGCTTGCTGTTGCGATTGTTCGAGCAGCATGGCTGTACGCATGTTGATTTTTACACTGGAAAGGGTAGAAGCGATGCTTTCGGCGATTTTTTCCACAAATTCTATCTCGTGGGGTTGGAACTCTTCAAATGAGGCCAGTTCTACCACTCCGTAAACCTGCTCGTTGAGCTTGAGGGGGACAATGAGCAGGTTGCCGGGAGAAGCTTCTCCAAGTCCGCTGGTAATATTGATATAGTTTTCAGGAATTTGTTTCAGGTGAATGGTTTGTTGTTCCAGGTAACAGGTGCCGGTAAGTCCTTCCCCGATGTATACCTTTTTGGTGAGGAATTTTTGCCGGTCAAAGGCATAGCAGGCAGCAAGTTCCAGAAATTTGTCCTGCTCATCCTCGTCATTGATGATAAAAAGTCCTCCCTGGTTGATGTTGAGATATTTTACCAGGTTTCTGATGATGTTGAAGGAAAGAACCTCAAGATTATCATTGTCTTGTCTGATGATATCGCTGAATTTTGCCAGTCCTTCGGTGGTCCAGTTTCGTTTCTGATCTTCTTCTTTTCGTTTCTCTTCTTCTTTTTCCGCTTTTATAAGGCTTTTGCGCATATCGATAAGAGCATTGCCCATCACATCTTCCTCGCTCAGTGGGGTAAAGGCATGGTCAAAATTTTTCTTTTCTATTTCGTTGGCAAAAACAGCAGTGGCCTTCAGCCCATGAATGAGTTTGTTGAGAGATTGGGCGATAGTGCCTAGTTCATCTTCGCGGTCGGTTTGATACGGTTCCATCTGGACTCCCAGCGATAATTTTTCCAGGTAGGATGCCACCTCGTTGATGGGCTGAGTAATTCGCCGGACGATGAACCGGGTAAGAAAGATGGTGATAATGATACACACGATCATCAGGAGCAACACCAGATTCCGGGTTTCAATAAGAGTTTTCTGCAAAAAGTCATATTCAGAAACACTCACCGCCACATAGGTTTCATAGGGTTCGAAATAGCGGTAAAACAGTCTTCTTTTTGCTGCATTCCTGTCATTTTCAGGCCATGAATAGATAAAGCTGCCTTGCTCTGATTCAGTAATTTTTCTAAACAAATCCGACTGAGCAATATTGCTCCCCTGTTCAGTGGGGTGAATCAAAGTATTTCCTTGCTGGTCAATCAGGAATGGATATCCTGATTCAAGGTAGGATGTGGCCAGGTATTTTTCTTCCAGGAAACCCAGGTCTTTTTCAGGGATGCCCACATAGAGAGCACCTTCTACTCTTCCGTTAACAAAAATGGGTTGATAAGCGGTAATGTAATGGTCGTTCACTACAAAAGCTCTTCCAAAATAGGTTTCTGCATTGAGCAAACTTTGAGCTGCAGGCGAACTTTCAGGGATGTAGGTGCCCGTGGCACGTTGGCCGTTGCTGTCGCGTACGTTGGTGGAAATGCGCAAAAAACCCTTGCCGGTTCTTTGAAAAATGGTGGCTGTAACGTTGGCTTTTTCCATGATTTGATCTACCACGGTGAAGTTATTCAACAAAGATTCCTGGTCGATCATTAAGGGATAAAAACTGATGTCCGTAGAATTTCCGGTTTCCTGGTTGGTCATTGTAGTATTTACTTCATTGGTATCCAATGACAACGTGCCGGCATTTTCCAGAACTTCTTCTGCCAAAGGCATGGCAATGCGGATGCTCTGGCGTTTGGCATTGAGGTTGAGCTCCAGCATGCTGTATAAATCGTTGGTGTGAGCCGTCATCCTGGCCGTATTGTTGGTCAACTGGTGATTTTTGCGCGATTGGTACACGGTCAAACCCAGAAGCATCACCATGATCACCACAAAGGTGGATATCATTATCGTAAACTTAATACTCAGCGGAAGCGCTTTCCACTTGTTCTTCACATTCATTATTCTTGTTTTTTTTTAATATAATAGGTTTTCTTTAATTACTTAGGGTTTTTATTAGCAGGGTTATTGCTCCAATGATTCGAAGTACTCTCGAATTTCCATTTGTGCCAGTCCGTAATCATGGGCCGACAATCCATTATGGTCTTTGGCAAATCGATTAGCCCCGTTTTCAATCAGCAGCTTAATCATCTCCATGTTGCCTTCCATCACGGCTTTGATAACAGGGGTTTTTCCTTCATTATCGGTAATGTTAATATCGGCTCCCAGGTTGATCAGTTCCCTGAAAACGGGTATTCTGTTTCTGTAAGGTTGAATCATGATAACAGGCACCCCCTCCGGGGTTTTGGCATTCACATCCGCATTGTTATTCACCAGCAGGTTCACCATGTCCACGTTGTCTCCATTCTCCATGGCCCGCATAAGGGGGGTGAGTCCGTTGTTATCAGGGGTATTGGTGTTCGCACCATATTCCAACAGGAGTCGGGCACCCTGGATATTGCCGGCATTTACGGCTACCATTAAAGCTGTAGCCCCGTTGTTGGCCTGAATTTCCAGTTGGGCTCCGTTGTTGACCAGATACTTCATGATCCGGTTGTTTCGCTGAATGGTTGCTTCCATTAACGGGGTAAAGCCTATATAATTCTTTATGTTCACATTGGCTTTATGCTCCAACAACAGCACCACCATTCGATAGTAGTTTTCTTCTGCTGCTCCGATTAGGGGGATATGCTGGGGATTACCATCGCCGTTAGGATTATCTCCCCGCTTCAGGTAGCGTTTGACCCGTGATGGCTTGTCGTCCATTACGGCGTTATACAATCGCGACTGGGCCATCACAGAGGAAGAAATCATCCAGAAAGAGAGCAGAAGAATCAGGGATAAAAGCTTTCTGTTCAAGGGTTTTATAGTAATCATAAGGAGTTTGTTTTGGTGATGATGACTGGGTTTTAGGATTCTATTCCATGTATAATTAACAACTTGTAAAAGTAAAAATTTTCAAATGGGTATTTTTACGCATTTCACCCGTTTTTTTATTTACCGCCATAAATGTTTTTATTGTATCTGAAAGGTTCTTATATTTGCAAATCTCTCTATCACCCAATCTAAAAACACAATTTGAAGTATATGAATTTAACTAACCATCCTGAATCCTCAACAGGCCTTGTTTTGTTTTCGCTTGTTGAAATGAAATCCTCCATTTTTCGTCTGAAAAAAAATACTTTGCTGATGGTAGCAATGGCATTTTTTGCTTTGACTGCCTTAAACCTGCATGCACAAACCGATAGTGAACGGGCTGAAATCCAGCGGCAATTGCAACAATATCCCGAGGTGTACCTGAGCATAAAAGCTGAAGATTATACACCTGCTCTTGCCCGGCTCGCTTCCATGGATTATTCGGATATGGAAAGGGTTTACCTTTACACAAATCCCGAAGCCCTGTCATATATAGAAGAACAAGGGCTGGAATACAAGCTCGAAAAAAGCCCGGGAACCGTAGATTTTGACCTCAGGATGCTCGATGCTGAAGCCCTTCTGGATAAGGACCTGACAAAGGACTGGGACTTTTACCCAACCTACGAAGCTTATGTTGAAATGATGTATCAGTTTGAAGAGGACTTTCCCGATTTGGTGCGAATCCATAACATAGGCACCACTGTTATGGGGCGGGATATGCTGTTTGCCCAGATTGGACCCGATATTGGACAGGAAAGAGCCGTGCCCCGGATTATGTATACCTCCACCATGCACGGTGACGAAACTACCGGGTTTATTTTGTCCCTTCGTCTCATTGATCATCTCTTGAACCAATATAGCGTTGATGATGATATTACCGGGATGATGGACCAGGTGGAAATCTGGATTTGCCCCAATGAAAATCCTGATGGCACCTATACCAACAATAATTCCACCGTGAATGGTGCTACCCGCTCTAATGCCAATGGAAAAGACCTGAACCGTAACTATCCGGGACCGCATCCCGATTATCCCAACCCGCCCGACCTGCCTCACCAGCCTGAAACCCTTGCCATGATGGCTCTTGGCGACAGTATAGATTTTATTTTATCTGCCAATATGCATGGTGGCATTGAATTGGTAAATTTCCCGTGGGACAGCTGGCTTTCATCGCAACAATTGCATGCCGATCATGACTGGTGGGAGTTCGTGATGCATGAATATGTGGACACTGTGCATGCTTATGCTACACCGGGCTACATGACCGGACAGGGGGGCGGGGTTACCCATGGTGGGGACTGGTACGTGGCTTATGGCACGCGTCAGGACTATTTCAATTACTATCACAGCTGTCGGGAGTTTACGCTGGAATTGAGCAACCAGAAACTGCTGAACCCCGATTTGCTTCCGGCACACTGGGAATATAATCATCGTTCGCTCATCAATTATATCAAACAGGCTACCTATGGCTTTCACGGAACTGTAAAAGATGCCCAGACGGGAACACCCCTGGAGGCAACGGTTTTTCTGCAAGGGCATGATATTATGAACTCTGAAGTTACCACCCGCATGCCTTTGGGCAATTTTAACCGCCCGGTATTGGCAGGAACTTACGATGTGGAATTTATTGCCGACGATTATTCATCGGTTACCATGAATGATCTTACCATCAACAATTATGAGCGGCTCGACCTCAATATCTTCATGGGAGACAACGTGCATCCCCTGTATGTATATTCTTCTGAGGCAGAAGCGGGCGAAGTGATGGGCGCAGGAATTTATCCCTCCGGTTATGAAGTGGTAATTTCGGCCTTGCCCCGGGAGGGGTATGAATTCCTTTACTGGGAAAATGCCCAGGGCGATATTGTAAATGAAATGATGGAGTTTACCTATAGCATGACCGGGGAAAGTACTGCTTTCTATGCCGTATTCAGGGAGATACCCACTGAATTTGCCCTGCATTTTACAGTGGGGCAGGGAGAGGGAACTTTGAATGCCCGCGTGGATGGTAATTGGGTATCCAGTGGTTTCGTGGCTGATGCCGGGAGTGAGGTGGAGTTTGTGGCCGCTCCTGCTACGGGATACGAAGTAGATACCTGGAAAGTTAATGGTACGACACTGCCCGATTTTAACCACCTGGCCTATTTTGTAGAAGATTTGGAAACCGTTCTGGACGTGGTGGTGAATTTTGCGCCCAGGGAATTCCAGCTGGAAGTAGATCTTTCGGATGAGAACGCAGGAAGTGTAACGGTCAATCCCGATTTGGAGACTTACCCTTACGGGGAAACCATCACCCTGAATGCAATTCCCGGCAACGGATATTCATTCCTGCACTGGATGGACGATGAAGAGGAGGTGCTCTCTGAACATACATCCTATACTTTTTCCATGCCGGGGCATGATATGCAGTTAACCGCCGTATTTGAGCAACCCAGCAACATTGCCCAAACGCCTGATACTTCCATCAGGGTATTTCCCAATCCGGCCAGGGATCAACTCTCAATAGAAGCAGGTTTTGCCATGGAACGCATTGAGCTGACCGATGAAAACGGGAAAGTGATATTGCTGCAAACCGTTCAGAATAGTCGCAGTTTCTTTATCCCACTGAACGCTGTTGAGCCCGGTTTTTATTTGCTCAAAGTTCAGGGTGCTGAAACCAGGGCAGTGAAAAAAGTACAGATTTTTTGAATGGGCCTTTGAAACATATCTTCAGCTAAACGAAAATTAGCTTCGCTGAACTCTTGTTGGCCTTTTGTATTTCCGCTTTAGACCATCAGTGATTTTATAATTCAATAGTGAGGACATAGGGGAGATCTGGAAAGTTTTATGTTGAATAATTACAAATTATCCGGAGTTTGGAAGCGGAATTGCAAATTC
>CAZBGI010000060.1:0-20481 GCA_964491395.1 uncultured Bacteroidales bacterium
ATAAAATATCACTACTGTCCGGTTAAAAAAACAGACGTTTTTTAAAATGCCCATCATTTGTATCATCCCTACGGGATTTGTATCAAAGGGGGTCACTTCTTAACTATAAATATTTCACTCCTAACGGAGTTAATTATCTGCGATACTGACAAGCCTAATCCCGTAGGAATGAAATGCTTATAGCATACAGGCATATAAGTTCAAATGAGATCCGGAGGAACGAAACATTTTAACCTGACATCAATGATAAAATATCTTTCATCCTTGAAGGGGCTGGAAAAATATTAACGGGAAAACAGATTAAAAATCCAGCTTCTCCCTACCACATCAGATGTCTCTTTCACATTGTCAACGGCCTTATTAATTTTGGTAAGGGTAGTGTCGGTTTCGGAGGCAAAATCCTGGTCATACAAAAGTTTATTAAACAAGCCTTCTCCTTCATTTATGGTTTCGCTTGCTTTTCTAACTTCAAATGACAATACCTGCATATTCACCATTACCGAGTCGAGTTGTACAAAAGATTCTTCCAGTTTTTTACTGAAAGTATCATCATTCAACAACTTCCCGATATCATTCTGTTGGTTGGCTGTTTTATCAACCATTCCCTTTGTTTCCCCGGTAATGGCGAGAAGGTTGGCTGCTATATCACTGATAGTCTGATCCATCAGCGTGTCGTGTATAATTTTTCCTAATGCACCCTCACCTGCTTCGATGCGTTCGGTTATCTGCCAAAGATTCTCCGATGCTTTGATAGAGTTTTCAACGGTGGTTTCCAGGGCACTGAATACTTCTTCCATCGTAAAAGATCTTTTGGTGGACAAAGAATCTTGCTCATCAATTATACCATACTCTGCTGTTCCGGGGTTAATCTCCAGGATTTTGGATCCCATCAATCCTTCATTTCGAATTTCTACCGTTGCATTTTTTCGAATGTATTTACTCATATCCTCATTTACAACTATAGCCACCACAATGATGGTGTCACTTTTTACGGAAACACTGGAAACATATCCTGCATTGGTACCCAAAAAACGCACATTGTTTCCTACCTGAAGTCCTTTAATATCCGAAAATTCAGCATAAATGGTCACTCCTGAGCCAAAAATATTTTGCTGTGTTCCCAGATAATATACGCCCACTGCAAATATCAGAAGTCCTGCCACGACGAATATTCCCAGTTGCAACTGATTTTTTTTATTTATCTGCATTTGAATTTGATTTTAATAGTTCATGAACAATGCTAATTAAAATAAGCTCTTACAAGGGGATCGTTGCTGTTTTTAAGCCCGGTAAAGCTGCCTTGTGCCCAAAATACTGCATCCTGAAGTATCGCCACACGATTGGAGGTTAATTCAGCACATTTCGTATCATGTGTAATGATAATGGACGAGGCTTTAAACCTCTCCTGTACCTTAAGAATCAATTCACTAATTTCACCCGATGTGATGGAGTCCAGCCCGGTTGTGGGTTCATCATACAAAATAATTCTGGGTTTCAGAACAAGCGTTCGAGCCAAGGCAATACGCTTTTTCATTCCCCCCGATAATTCTGCAGGCTTCTTGTGAATAGCATCGGTAAGCCCCACACCTTCCAGCACCTCCATAATCCGCTCGTGAATAACTTTTTTATCCTTCACCAGTTTTGTACGGGTTAAGGGAAACTCAAGATTTTCCTTTACATTCATCGAATCGTACAAAGCCCCTCCCTGAAAAAGAAACCCTATCTTTCTGCGTATCTGATTGAGCTTTTCATCATCAAATATACTTTCGCCCATAACCTCAATGGAACCCGAGTCAGGCTCTATCAGTCTTACAATACATTTTATGAGTACTGTCTTGCCGATGCCGGATTTGCCCAGGACCGCAAAATTCTCACCTTCCTTCAGTATAAGATCCAGGTCTTTAAGGATGGTTAAATCCCCAAAGGATTTGTTTAGCTTTTCTACTTTCAGAATTTCATGCATGTTATAAACGGAGTATGATGATTGTAGCCTGAACGGCAATGAGATTGATAAAAAAGATGGCCAGGGAGGCTTTGACCACTGCTGCATTTGATGCCATACCCACCGACTCGGTACCTTTCTGACAAAAGTATCCTTCATAACAGCCTATGAGCCCGATAAAAAAACCAAAGAAAAATGATTTTATCATAGCGGGTATTACATCAATAAACGATAAAGAATCAAAAGCCTGCCGCAGGAAGAGTATCAGCTGAAGATTCCCTTCCATGCGAATGGCCAGGTAAGAGCCTATGAGGGCTATAAAATCTGCAAAAACAACCAGGAGGGGAACCATAAAGGTTGTCGCCATAACCCGGGTAAGCACCAAATAATTTACAGGGTTTATGCCGGTAACTTCCATGGCATCAATCTGCTCTGTAACCCGCATAGAACCAAGCTCAGCACCAATTCCCGATGCCATTTTTCCGGCACAAATCAGGGCAGTAATTACAGGACCTATCTCTCTGATTACCGATACTGCAATCATACCGGGCAACATGGATTCGGCACCAAATTCATGCAAAACAGGCATGGATTGCAAGGTAAGCACCAATCCCAGAATAAACCCTGTAATGATAATCAGAGATAAGGTTTTAAAGCCCAGCAAATACGATTGTTTGAAAAACTCCATCAAGTCAAGGGGCGAGCGGAATAATTGTCTCAGAACCCTAAAACCAAAATGGGTGATGGCTCCAAATTGTATAAAAAAGTTGTTCATCAAAAATTGTTTACAATAATACCAGCAGCTAAATTTAAAAACATAAATAAAACATAGGAATACATATTTACGCATGCGATAAAAAGCATCTCATAAAAACATATTCTCTTACCAGGACAAACCCAAAACTGTTCCAAATAGATATAATTCATTACACCCCGCATTCCCGAATCTTAAAAAGTAACGAATTTTCATGCCCTTTCACATTACTTTTTATGATGTGTCATGGTCATTTAAAATGGTTTAAACGTTTTCAATAGTAATAAACCATGCTTGAAGCTCCTCTTTGATGCAGCCTGCGATGCCATGTGAAAATATGTAGAATACATTCCCCAGTTATAAATTTATTCCACATCTCATGTGAAATACAACCTCAAATTACTAAAATCCTCAACAGGGATAATTTGGAGCAACTTTAGGTTAATCATTTATTTATGAATACTCTAAGAAAAGGCAGCTATCCATTTTTTTGGATGGTCAATACAACATACATTGAAAGGGTATAATATTGGCAGTGGATGTGCGATAACACCAGACATTATTTAAACTCAGTCTTTCAACCCGGTTCTTAATAAAAAATGTTTAACCATAATCAATTTTAAGGATGGAATACATAGAGAAAGAATTATTTTTTTTGTTACAAGTAATCATTAGTTCGGTATTAGCAGGAATTATAGGGTTCGAAAGAGGATCATTTCAGAAGCCGGCAGGCACACGTACCAATATGATTGTTGGAGGAGCAGTTTGTTTGTTGGTTTTGCAGGGAGAGGTTATGGTCAGTCATTTTATTGAACTGGGGTATGAAGATATTATAAATACCGATCCAACAAGGATTTTGCAGGCAATTGTTGTAGGGATAAGTTTTATAGGTGCAGGGATTGTATTTCATAACAAAAAGGAGGAAAAGGTAAAAAACCTAACCTCTTCGGCTACAATACTTTTTGCCACAGGAATAGGAATTTCGGTGGCAATGGAACTATATGTCCTTGCAGTGGGGGTAACTATAATCTCCTTATTAATCAACCGCATCATTGGTCAAAGCTGGATCAAAAAGAAGCAGGAAGAATAAAAAAACAAACTCAAATAATTGTATCGGTTAAACAATGGATCGAACACACTTAAATGCAGGAGCCAGGTCTAGAGGCTCAAAGAAGAAGAGTTATACCGGCAGGAATAAAAAAACGGTGAAGGCTGCAAAAAGCAGGCTAACGAATTTTCGCAGGGCAACCCTGCTTGCCGTTTCTATAACAGGGTTTCTTCTGATTCTTTTTTCAATAAAAGGAAATGACGCACTTTCAGATACAGAAACTGCTAATCTTTTGATTGCAGCAGACAATCCGGTTCAAAGCGACACTTCAGCCTCACAGGAACCTAAATCCACCGAAGAGGCGATAGGGGTTTTGCAAAAACATTGGGAAAATTTTCTTTTCCTTGCGCCTAAGTTATTGATTGCACTAGGTTTCATCCTGCTGTCGTGGTTATTAATCCGGATAATGAGTTATATCCTGCGAAAAGGGATGCAAAAGATACCCAGTTACAGGGGTATAATTGCAATGGTAACCATCGCTTACTGGATACTGGTGGTCGGTGTAGTTTTTAGCATTATAGCAGGTGACATGCGCGCCCTGATAGGTTCTATCGGTTTGGTAGGACTTGTGTTGTCCTGGGCTTTGCAAACACCTATCGAGAGTTTTACGGGCTGGCTTTTAAATGCATTTAATCATTATTATAGAATTGGTGATAGAGTAAAGGTGGGTGAAGTATTCGGTGATGTGTATAAAATTGATTATTTAACAACTACCATCTGGGAGATAGGTTCTCCTTCGCAGTCTGGTTATGTAAATGCAGAACAACCCACAGGAAGACTGGTTACATTTCCAAACCATGAAATTCTTGCAGGTTCTGTTGTCAATCTAACGGGCGATTTTCCCTATGTTTGGGATGAACTGCTTTTTAGCATTACCAACGAATCAGATATTAAACATGCCATGCACGTTTTGAAAGAGGCTTCTGATACAATAATCGGGGATTATATGAAAAAACCCATCCTTCAATATACCAGAATCCTGCAAAAGGCAGGCTTGCCGTCCGATTTACCAACTACTCCACAAGTATATAGTTCGCCGGGAAAATCATGGGTTGACCTCACCATCAGGTACCTGGTGGGGGCCAGGGAACGAAGGGCGTGGAAGACCAAACTTTTTCTTCACATTAGTGAAGTATTGGCACAAAAGGAAAACAAAGAAAGCATATTTCCTGTATATCCGCGTTACCAGGTGCAACTGATGACAGATCATGGGCAAACCTGAGATATGATTTTCTGCCGGATTTCAGGTGAATTACGGTATCCTGGCAATCCCTGTTAAGGCAGAACGAAATCATTCTCAAAAAAAAATGGCTGGCTCCCGGGCAACTTTCCTGTTCTCAGTTTTTCACTGTGATGAAAGTTGCAGGCAACCAGCCACCTTTCAACAAATAGCTTGCTATTTGTTATATAAATCAACTAATCCCTGTTCATAGCCCAAATGGCAATGCCAGCGATTGTTATCAGGCCGCCCAGAAAAACAGCTACATTAACGGTTCTCTGCACTTTCCTGGCTTTCTTTAATTGTGCAGATCCCAAACCCTTGTCCTCAATAAAGTCTTCAAGTTTTTTAATTCTTGCATCATACTCTTGTCTTAAATCCATCGTATTAAAAATTTAGGTTCAACTTCTATTGATTACAACAAGATCAACGGACTTTACGACAAATTGTTTGAAATTTATCGTTTAATTGTCAGGCACATAGCTCTCCTTTTTCCATCACCCAATATAAAACAAGCTTTGTTGCATGGCACCTTTTATCTATTAAGGAGAAGGATTCTTTTCCACTATCTGTACTATTCACTGCAAGTTTCGGATAGTGGTGGTAAACAAGCACAGTTCCTTTTTGTTGTTGAATTTGTCACCAATTCAGATTGTTGTATCCTTAAAAACTGAATATGTATTGTATTGCACACGAGTTTACCGATCCGGCCTTTAACCTGGCGGCTGAAGAGTATGTTTTGAAAAACTTCAGCGAAAATTGTTTTATGCTTTGGCGCAATGAAAACGCCATTATTGTTGGGCAGCACCAGAACACCCTGGCCGAGATCAATATCGAATACGTAAAAGAAAAAAACATTACCGTTATACGGCGTTTGTCAGGTGGTGGAGCAGTGTTTCATGATCTGGGCAACCTCAACTTTACTTTTATCATGAACAGCCGTAAAGAGGATAATAAAATTGCCGATTTTAAAAGCTATACCATTCCCATTCTTGAGGTATTGCAAAAGCTGGGGGTAGACGCGAAATTTGAAGGGCGCAATGACCTGACCATTGAAGGGAAAAAGTTCTCAGGCAATGCTGAACATATTTACAAAACCCGGATTCTGCGCCATGGCACTTTGCTTTTCTCTTCGGTGATGAATGACCTGCACCTGGCCCTTAAAATCAACCCGCTTAAATACCAGGACAAAGCAGTAAAAAGTGTTCGAAGTAGGGTCACCAATATCAGCGGGCATTTACCCAAAAAGATCGATGTGCTGCAATTTCGTGACATCATCATGGAACACATCATGGAAAATTTTGAAGGGAGCATAAGGTATGAATTCACTCCCGAAGATATTGCTGCCATTGAAAAACTGGTGAAAGAAAAATATGGCACGTGGGACTGGAACTTTGGCCATTCGCCCAAATACGATGTACAGAAAGCTTTTAAAAGTGAGGGTGGGTTCGTGGAAATACACCTCAATGTTAACAAAGGAATTATCAAGGATGTGAAAATCTTTGGTGACTTTTTCAACAAGTATGATATTCAGGTAGTAGAAAACCTTTTAAAACAGACGCCCCACAACGAGCAGGCCATCAGGAAGAAACTATCGCAAATCAATTTCAGCGAGTATTTTCACAACATCACCGTGGATGAGTTTGTGGCAGGAATTTTTTAACCCTTTACCAGGGCCGAATCCATCGCTACTTTTTGTTTAACCTGATAATCTGCTTGCATAAGCCCATAAATAGTCCGCCATCGTTGTAAGATTGTTGGACTTTCTATTAAGCATCATCTATCTCTTCTTTTTGCCTCCTCCTTTTTTGAGGGCCATGCGTTTTTTACGTCCGGGGCCACCAAGGTTTACCTTTTGGTTTTTCTGCTTTTTTGTGTGGAATGCTCCTCCCCCTTCGCCGATTTTCACTGTTTTAAGATAGGCCTTATCACCTGCTGAAGGTTTCATCTCTTCGTCCCAGTCTTCAGCCTTGCTGACAACCAGGTCGGAGGGCAATGTTTCTTCCGGAATGGCCTTTCCAATGTATGCCTCTATAGCCAGCCGGGCATTTTCTTCCTCGTCGGTGATAATGCTAATGGCTTCACCCTCCTTGTCTACCCGTCCGGTTCGACCAATACGATGTATATAGGCTCCGGGGATTTCGGGAAGGCCAAAATTAATCACATGGCTCACTTCGAAAATATCTACCCCGCGTGCCACCAGGTCGGTGGAAATCAGGATACGGATATCTCCACTTTTTAAATCATCCAGGGCATTGAATCGCTGGTTCTGACTTTTATTGGAGTGAATCACCCCCATCTGTCCGCCATATTTGGGTGTGAGTTTATTGAAAATCTTATCGGCAATTTTTCGTGATGGTGCAAAAACCATCACCTTATCCAACACCTCTTCCTCTTCCAGCAATAGACTCAACAGGTTGAACCTGGTGGCAAAATTGGGAACTTTGTAAATTTTCTGTCTGATTCTACTGATGGGGGTACCTCTGAAATGAACATCAATCCATTCAGGTTCCCGGAAAAAATCTTTGATGATGGCCTCAACCTCGTCGGCCAGAGTGGCCGAGAACATGAGATTCTGCCTTTTTTCGGGCAATAGTTCCAGTATACTGACCAACTGGGTTCTGAATCCCAGGTTCAGCATTTCGTCCACTTCGTCAATAACCAGTTTTTGCACCATTTTCAGGCGCAATGTACCACGCATGGCCAGGTCAAACAACCGGCCCGGAGTTGCCACCAGCAGATCCACTCCCTGGTATATCCTGTCGCTTTGGGTATTGATATTGGTTCCACCATAAACCCCGTCGATACGCACGCTCATGTATGCGGTCAGCCGCCGGGCTTCTTCTACCACCTGCATCACCAGCTCCCGTGTGGGCACAAGAATAAGGATGCGGGGTTGTCGTTGCTCAGAATACTTAAGTTGCCGGAGCATGGGAAGAAGGTAAGCGAGCGTTTTGCCGGTTCCGGTTTGTGCAATCCCTACCACATCCTTGCCGGACATAATGATCGGAAAAGCCTTCTCCTGAATATCGGTGGGGGTCTGAAACCCCATATCATCCAATGCATTCAGCAGAGGTGTGTTGATATTTAATTCCTGGAAAGTCACGTTGTAAAAATTTTTGCAAAGGTAGTTTTATTCTTTCAATATTCCATCCACCGGATTTTTCAGGACATACCAAACCATCAGCGAAATTATTACCATCCTGACCCAATGATAGGATGCAGAAACCTGCCTGAAGTTTTGCCACAAATTGATCTTGTACAGGACAAGATCATGATTACTGTCCTGTTAACCTGGAAGTATCCTCATTACACGAATCCACTTTTTCAATCCTGGGGCACGGAGTTAGCGAATCCGAAGGAGAAGCCTCAGATAGGTCAAATATACTCCCCTGCTTAAGAAAAATATCTCCTACAACCTCGCCATTCCTGACACCTGAAGGGGCATACAATACAGCCACCTTACCATTGCCCCGGGCAGTTACACTGGTTGTATTGCGAAGCAGGTAGTGATCCTGAGGATCATTCCATACCAGGATAGGTTCTTCAAAAACACCCTCTTTCCCATGTACCAGGAAAAACCCTGCCGGAGCCCCGGAAACACTGTTCTGATAGCCCAAATAAACTCTTCCTTCTTTATCCAGTCCCAGGGTACGGTAAAAGGAGGGATTACCTGAATCCAAAGGAGTAACGGCTACAGGCCTGGAGAAGACACCCTCAGCAGAGCGGGTAAAATACCAGATTTGTCGGGTGGATGCCAGCTTATAAAAGACATGTAGTTCATCCTGATCGTCTGCTAACAATGCAGGAGATTCAACGTTGCCTTCTACCGGAACCTTATATTCCTGTAATTCTCCGGTTTTATTATGGAAGTAGCGAAGTTTTCCACCCCATACATTTCCATCACGCAAAATGATATGGGCGTGGTTGCTGTTGTCTGTTACAACCCTTATATCATGCTCACTTCCTGCATCGGAAGAAGCAAGCCGAATTTCAGTGCTCAGGGTTTCAGTTTCCAGGTTGTACGATTTGTAATACGCATAATCGGTCTCGCCGTTGATAAAGGTCTGGAAAACAAAATGCACCACATTGTCATTGCCCGGAGCAAGGCTGGCAGGCCCTTTATTCGTTCCTGAAGTAATTTTTACAGGTTCAGAAAAATCCCCGTTTATGGTATTTAGGTACAACAACTGAGAGTTACCCTTGTCATCCTGTTGAAGATATACCAGATGAATGTTATCGTTTTCATCCAGAGCAAATGCGGAATAATTGCTATCTGAATTGTTCTTCGTTACCTGTATGGTTTCAAATTTACCGGTTTTATTGGTAGCATAATAGATTTCACGGGTATGGGTGGCAGTACCCTGCTGCCCGGTCCATGTCATGTGCAAATGCCCCTGCGAGTCATATGCTACCCACTGTCGGTTGTTAAATCTATTGTTAGAAACGAGGGTATCTTCCGAAAAAGGAAGCACTTGTGAATAAACCGAAAAACTCAAAAACAATAACAGAAACACAGAATAGTATTTTTTTTTCATGGTGGCATACGAATTTTATATAATTAAATAATTGTGACATTTTCATTCCTTCAATCATTCAGGTGGCAAAAAAACAATCCCAATCAGAATATTTATCCAGGAGAAAACCCCAAAGAAACTTCTTCTTTGAGGCTTTTTCGGATTTACAATGCGTAGGATTATGATGATTTCAGACAGCCTGCATATCAAAATGCACCCTACTGATAAACAGCATGATCATGATTAAAGACTGAATATTTTCAATGCTGAACCCTCAGTGCAAAGATATGCTTAGGTTTGGTGACCTGCAAGAGGTAATTATCCGGTTTCCGTCAGGGTTTATTTACCTATCAGCACACCCTCCTGATTCAATCAGAACCTGCCCTTTCATTTTGCAGTATTTCTTATTTGAGTTAGCATATTTCCAGTGCTTAGCCAGGAAATGAACCTGAAAACAACAGGGGCAGTTTGCATTTGCAAACCACCCCTGATGCAGAATAAGTAAAAATTCAAAAGACTATTGTATCATCAGTTTTTGGAGTAATGACTTGGATCCATTATCAATGCGGATAAAATACATACCACTATCGATGTCATCCAGATCAAGAGTCAGGGCAACTGTGCCGGCAGCCTTTCCAACCGGGAAGGTTTTAACCGTTTGTCCCATATGATTAACCAGGCTAACGGTATAAGAAGCCTGCTGTTCAGCGACAAACTCAACATTTACCTGTTTGCTGGCCGGATTGGGATATACCTGCAGATTATCCTGCGATATTTCCTGAACAGACGTGCCATCGGAAGAAAGTACAATTTCCAGATCCACATCTTCATTGACAATTTCGAAACTGCCGGTATAATCATAGAAATGCTCAGCAGAGATGGTAAATTCGTATTGCCCTATAATAAGTTCTTCAATCGTATACTCTCCTGCTGAATAGGCATCCTCTTCCAGCAGGATTTGAGCATGGGAAACTTCACTTCCCCATTGGTCAAGAATATTGAAATGGGCATTATAAACCGGTGTAAGCTCCAGTTGCAGCAAGAGGTCATCATTTTGAATTTCGAAAGTGCCTTCATAATCGGCATACCCCTCTTTTTGAATTGTATAGGCATACGTTCCATTATCCAAATCAACAGCCTGGGTTCCTGTTACTTCTGCACCTTCCACCACAATATCTGCATTGAGAACAGATTCTCCAAATACATCCTTCAATAAAAATGTGGCTTGAAATGTTCTTTCCAGTTCCACCAGGATAGTCTGCTCATCATCCACCTCAAAAGCAACATTGCTGAGGGTTCTGTGTCTGTCGGCTGATACGGTGTAATAATGAGTTCCTTCGGGGAGCATCATCATGGCCTCGCCAGCTTCATCTGTAGGGGTTGTCATGTTGGAAACCGTTACGGCTGCATCTTCAACCAACTCATCCAGTTGATTGGTTATCCTGAAGGTGGTTTCATAACTCTCCAGTTCGTAATGCACTATTACTTTCCATGTATCATTGGGCACGTATGCATATTGAGTATCGGAGCCACTGCCCCCCCAGGTGCGGAAAACATGCAGTTCAAACTCAATTTCTCCACCTCCTACAACATTATTGGCGATGGTTAACCCCTGGCGCGCATACTCATGGGTACCCGCATTGTCGCTGGAAGGTCCTTCAACTATAGCTGCTTCTGCCTCTCCTCCCTCCGAAGTGCACCTGAGGATAGAACGCTGCTCGCTCATCCAGGCTCCTCCGGTAGAGGTTATATCGTATTCAACATCCACTCCGGTAATGGTAGCTCCTTCCGGAATGGAAACCACCAGCACGCCTGGCTCAAGAGCTACACTTTCTGTATCAGGAGCATTGTTGTAGGTGGAGGGAATATCGCCATCAGAATACAAGGGCGCTTCGCCAATGGTAATTTGCCGGGTAGTCTCATAATCGTACAAACCGGAAACTGCAGTAAGAACAAACTCTTCCAATGTTTCCAGGGGTGTTTCGAACAGGGCTGTTACTTCTATCTCAATCTGGGCCTGTTCATCCGGAGCCAGAGCAGGAAATTCAACTATTCCTTCGTGGGAAACAGTTAACCATGGACTTGTAGTTTCAATGGTCATGACAATATCCTCAGAAGCAAACAGGCCGGTATTTTTGACTCCAAAGATCAAATCAGCCGTTTCACCGGGATCGAGTATTCCGTTATTATTTCCGGTCTCGCTATCATCCACTGTAACATCTAGAAATTCCAGGTGCTGCGCAAAGGCTTCCACTTGAAAACTACTTCTCCAGGTAAGGGTAGTATCCTGGGGTGAAGAAGCTTCAAGGGTAAAGTCAACCTGGTAGTCACCAGGCAGCGTATCAGAAGTTTCAAAAGAGAAAATATCGGTAAAGTCACGAACTTCCCCACTCTCAAAATCACCCAAAACTGCTTCAGCCTGTGTAATGGTGACATGCTCAGAAACAGTACTTAAAACAATACTTACATCAGAAACATCTTCCTCAGAAGGGTTTTCAAGGGTAAGAGAAAGTTGAACTGTTTCACCAGGATTGAGGTTGCCGTCACTGTTACCGTCAGTATCATTAATATCATGACTGATATACGTGATACCATTGAAAGGGGTTTCTGTGATGGCAGCAAGAGCATCTATACGTCCGCTTCCAAAGGTGTTACTTTTGCTATCAGATAAAGGGATGGCAGACTCTTCAAGGATCTGACTGATTTGCTGGGGTGTAAGGTTAGGATTTTTGTTAATCATCAAAGCCATCAAACCTGCCACTGCCGGGGCAGCCATAGAAGTGCCGCTTTTGGTAGTGTAGCCGGAATTGTTGCTGTTACTCAACGAAAGGATATCGCTGCCGGGAGCTACTACATCGGGGACAATAAGGCCTGTACCGGGATTGTAATCATAATCGTTGAAGGGAGCGATATTTTGCCAGGTTACCGGTCCTTTGCTCGAAAAGTCTGAAATGGCATCCGTACTGGTGGTAGAACCAATGGTCACCACAGCAGAGTTTCCACCATTGGCGGTCTGATCAGGATGGCTCCATGGAGCAGGACAATCGCCGGGAGTTCTGACATTGGCTGGTGGTGAGGCTCCTCCCCATCCTCCTTCATTTCCTGCCGCAACGGATGCGATAACACCCGCATTCAGGGCACTTTCCATGGCAATACGCCAGGCAGCACGATCAGGATTCCAGGAATGTTGCCAACCCAGGGATAAACTCATTACCTGTGCTCCATGCTCAACAGCAAACTCTATGGCAGCCCAGACTCCGGCTTCAGTACCACTACCATCATCGCCCAGTACCTTAAGAGCCATAATGGTGGCTCCGGGTGCAACTCCGGTTACTGTTCCGGCAGTTCCGTTTCCTGCAATCGTTCCGGCACAGTGTGTCCCATGACTTTGTACATCATTGGTATTAAAATTATTATCTACAAAATTATATCCATGGTTGGGATAATCAATATGGGTCCACATTCTGCCATCCAAATCCTCATGGTCAGCATTTACCCCGGTATCCAGGACAGCCACCACAATTCCTTCGCCCGTAAATTCTTCTTCCCAAACCTCGGGAGCATTGATCAAATCAACATTCCATGCAATGGTTTGCTTGTCAGCCAGTTTATCTGCAGGTGCTGAAGGCATGTTGGGATCCAGTACCTGTTGCACCTTGTCATAATCCAGCCGTGCAATTCCAGGCATCTGAGCCAATTCTTCAATAACCTCAACAGTGGCATAGCAATTCACCAAATTCACAATCCACAAGGGCATAACATCTGTTACCTGTTGGTTTTTTTCTCTGTTCGACAGAAAAGAAATTAAATCTTTCTGTTGTTCTTTGGTGAAGCTTTTGAGCTCATTCACCACCATCGCTCTTCTTTCTTCTTTGCTCTCAACGCCGGCCGTTTTCTCCGCCATCAAGCCGGAATTGTATTGTTCTTCCATCCGGATATTGATTCTGATAAGTTCCCCCGATTTGGTATTCGCCAGTCTTTCCTGGAGATTAGGGGCAATGACATTTTGACTAAATACACTGCCTGCCATCAATACAAAAGCAAACACTGCATTAATAAGGGTAAATTTTAGTAATCGCATGATTTTGGGTGTTGATTTTTAAAGATTTGATTATAAGTTTGCATCTGAAATATCCGAAGAACAATATTTCAATCCCATATATTCAGATTTTTTTATTAATGGCGCAAGTTACAAATAATTATTAATCCGGACTCAATACATTTGGGTAGTAGGATGATCTATACCGGCCATCAATTACTTATAATCGACAGCTTATCAGGCAATAACCCTTAGCTTAAAACATGTTAAAAAAACATGTTCTATTTTCATCGCATCCCAAACCCCAAATCATTTAACCCTTATTTAGATATTTTAAAATCATAACATTCCTGATAAATACGCAACTCTTAACAATAAAGGTTATTTTTGCGGGGGTTCAAATCTGGCCCGCCTGAAACTAACAAATACAATCCTCCTTTATGAGTTTTATTTATCCGTGGTTTCTTTTTGCTTTAGCTGCTATTGCTGTTCCCATAATCATTCATTTATTTCATTTCAGGAGATTTAAAAAGGTTTACTTCTCCAATATCCGGTTTTTGCAACAACTAAGTGATGAAACCCAAAAACAGGCCAGGCTGAAACATTTACTGGTTCTTTTGTCAAGAATCCTGGCCATCAGTTTCCTGGTAATGGCTTTTGCCCGACCTTTCATACCCCATGAAGAAGGTGGTGAGAGGCCGCAGGGAAATAAGGTCAATATATTTATCGATAATTCATTCAGCATGGAAGCAGGCTCTGCATACGGGTCGGTATTGGATCAGGCAAAACAAGGAGCAACAGAAATAGCCGAACTTTTTGATCCTACCGATAAGTATCAACTGTTGACCAACGATTTTGAAGCCAGCCACCAACGATTTGTCAACCGGGATGAATTTCTGGGCATGCTGGCGGAGGTAAATTACAGCCCTGCCGTAAGGCCGGTTTCTGAAGTAATGAAAAGACAGTCTGATTTGCTGAAAGAAGAGCCCGGCAATGAAAACAACCTTGCCTTTGTTTTAAGCGATTTTCAGAAAAATATCACCACCCTGGAAGAAATCAGCACGGATAGTCTCACCGATTATACGCTAATTCCTTACCAGGCGCAGCAAAGGGCCAATGTTTTTATTGATTCTGTCTGGATAGAAAATCCGGTACGATTATCAGGTCAGGTAATCACTCTTGAAACAAGAATTTTTAACGACTCTGATGAGCGACTGGAAAACCAACCTGTGCGCATGTATGTAAACAACACCCAACGCTCAGTTGCCACCTTTAGCGTTGACCCGTTTGATCATGCCCATGTTTCACTTACCTATACCCTGGATGAAGAGCCCTTTCAACAGGGATATCTCGAAATAACCGATCATCCTGTCAATTTTGATGACCGGTTTTATTTCAGTTTTACCCTCAGTGAAAGCATTCCTGTTATGGCCATTAATCAAAGGGAGCCCAATCGTTATTTAAATGCCCTGCTGGGCAACGACACTACTTTTATTTACCAGAATGTGCAGGCAGGTGCCATTGACTATTCATTATTTGGAAGCCAGAACCTGATTATTCTCAACAGCCTTCCGTCCATTGGCAGTGGCCTGGCAGCAGAATTGCGCCGTTATGTGGAAGAAGGAGGTCATCTGATGGTTTTTCCCGCAGAAAAGACCGACATCCCTTCCTACAATGAAATGCTGCTTTCCATGGGAGTTGCGGGCATTTTAAGGAAAGATACACAGAATACCCGGGTCACTTCTATCAATGAATTGCACGGCACCTACAGCGGTGTTTTTGAGCGCCTCCCTGAAAACATGGATTTACCTGAGGTGCAGCAATACTATGTCCTGGACAAACAGAGCCGTGGAAGAGAGCAATTCCTCATGCAACTGCAAAACGGAAATTACTTTTTTACAGAAACCCCATCAGGACAAGGTAGCGTCTATGTTTCAGCCGTCCCTGCCAATGAAAGTTTCAGTAATTTTCCCCGTCATGCCATGTTCGTTCCCACCCTGTACAATATTGCCCTGCACAGCTCTGATGTTTTTCCCCTTTATTATACTATCGGAGAGGATGATTGGATAACCATCAGAAATTACAGGCCTGCACCGGGTGAGTTGTTTACCATTACGGGGAATCAACTGGAAGTAATTCCAGAAACAAGAAATATCAACAACAACATCCAACTGGTACTGCATAACCAAATAAAGTCACAGCAAATTTACCGCCTTTTGGCAGGCGATAAAGTGCTGCGACCTGTTGCCTTCAACTATGACAGACGTGAATCACTTTTGGAGAGCTATTCTCAGAACGAGATTCAGCAATTTGCCAGTGAACAGGCCAATATGGCTGTGTTTGAAAGTGACAATGTATCTTATGAAACACAACTCGAAAAACTGAGAGGCGGAACTCAGTTATGGAGGCTTTTTATACTGCTGGCATTACTATTTCTGGTCATAGAAGTATTATTGCTTCGATTTATGAAGTAACTTTTTACTACCAGGAAAGTCAAACGGTAATACATCTTTTTACCGGAATCAGGTTGGCAGGTTCTCTATTCCCGCCCGCAGTGAATACAACCTAACCGGAAGAATGAATATCGGGCCCGAATCACCTTTTGAATCCGGTGATATTGTTCAACCATTGTGAAAAACTAAAGGAGCCTTCAAACCCCGCACCAATAATTTTATCTATTACCTTTGCACCGTTATAAAAACCTAAAGAGTTTGTAAGAAATACATGGACGAAAACAACAATCATATACCCGAAGAAGAAAGCAACCAGGACACCAGGCAACCCGCAGATCAGGAGGGTCAGCAGGGAGAATCGGTGGGTGCTGATACCGTAACCAAGATTTCGGGGATGTACCAGGACTGGTTTCTGGATTATGCCTCCTATGTAATACTTGAACGGGCTGTACCCGAGATTCGGGATGGCCTCAAGCCTGTGCAGCGTCGCATATTGCACGCCATGAAAGACCTGGATGATGGCCGTTACAACAAAGTGGCCAATATCATAGGCCATACCATGAAGTATCACCCCCACGGTGATGCAGCCATTGGGGATGCCCTGGTGCAGCTGGGACAAAAGGATATTCTCATTGATACACAGGGAAACTGGGGAAACATTCTCACAGGCGACAGTTCTGCGGCCCCCAGGTATATTGAAGCAAGACTCTCAAAGTTTGCACTTGAGGTAGTCTTCAATCCCAAAATTACCAAATGGAAAAACTCATACGACGGGCGTAACAAAGAGCCCATAAGCCTGCCTGTAAAATTCCCTTTGTTGCTGGCCCAGGGTGTTGAAGGTATTGCTGTAGGACTTGCTTCCAAAATTCTGCCCCACAACTTCAATGAACTGCTGGATGCCTCGGTAGCCTACCTCAAAGGAGAAAAAGTAGAAATCATGCCCGACTTCCCGTCCGGGGGACACGCTGATTTCTCCCGCTATAACGATGGTCTGCGGGGCGGAAAAGTAAGAGTTAGAGCCAAAATATCCATCCAGGATAAAAAAACGCTGGTAATAACCGAAATCCCCTTTGGCACCACTACAGTAAGCCTTATTGACAGCATTGTCAATGCCAATGAAAAGGGGAAGATCAAAATCAAGAAAATTGAAGACAATACTGCCCGCAACGTGGAAATTCTGGTGCACCTGGGACCCAATATATCTCCCGATCAGGCCATTGATGCTTTGTATGCTTTCACCGACTGCGAGGTAAGTATTTCTCCCAACTGTTGTGTGATTGAGGGCAACAAACCCCGGTTCCTGGGTGTTACCGAAATACTGAAAATCTCTGCCGACCATACAGTCAATCTGCTGAGAAAAGAACTGGAGATTGAAAAGTCAGAACTGCTGGAACAGATTTTATTTTCAAGCCTGGAAAAAATCTTCATTGAAAACAGAATCTACCGCGATATAGAAGAGTGTGAAACCTGGGAGTCTGTTATTGAAACCATAGACAAAGGTCTGGATCCATTTAAAAAACAATTTTACCGCGAAATCAACCGTGATGATATCATCCGGCTGACTGAAATCAAAATTAAAAGAATCTCGAAATTCGATACTTTTAAGGCGGATGAAATCATGAGGGGCCTTGAAGAAAAACTGGAAGAGGTAAACCATCATCTGAATAACCTGGTTGAATTTGCCATTGCATGGTTTCTCAAAATAAAAGAGAAGTATGGCAAAGGCCGTGAGCGCAAAACCGAAATACGCTCCTTTGAAAATATTGAAGCTACCCGCGTGGCTGTAGCCAACGAAAAACTATATGTAAACCGCAAAGAAGGTTTCGCCGGCACATCGCTGAAAAAAGATGAGTTTGTGTGCGACTGCTCCGATATTGATGATATTATCGTTTTCCGGGCCGATGGTACCTTTATTGTAACCAAAGTCTCCGGAAAATCATTTGTGGGTAAAGACATTGTGCATATTGCCGTATTTGAGAAAAACGATGACCGCACCATCTATAATGTAATATACATGGATGGAGCCAACGGACCTGCCTATATGAAGCGATTCTACGTTAAAGGGGTAACCCGCGACAAAGAATACGATATCACCAAGGGAAAAAAAGGCTCCAAAATCCTTTACTTCACAGCCAATCCCAATGGTGAGGCTGAAACAGTGGCCATTCACCTGCGCTATAAACCCAAACTTAAGAAACCCATTTTCGATCTCGACTTCAGCGAACTGGCCATCAAGGGAAGAGGAGCCGGAGGAAACCTTCTTACCCGCCATCAGATCAGAAAAATTGTTCTCAAAGACCAGGGAGTATCCACCCTTAGCGCGCTAAAAATATGGTTTGATGAAAATGTGCTCCGGCTCAATGCCGACAAAAGAGGAAAGTTTATCGGTTCCTACAAAGGCGATGACAAGATTATTGCCGTATTTCCATCGGGGAATTATCGCACCATGAGTTATGATCTCACTGCCCACTTCGAAGTCAATCCCACGCTCATAGAGAAATTTTTCCCTGAACGGATCATTACGGCTGTATATTATGACGGTGAGAGTGGTAATTATTATATCAAACGCTTTCAGCCCGAGCTGACAGAAAAATTTCAAAGTTTCATTTCAGAACACCAGGAAAGCAGATTGATAACTTTATCAATAGCCAGGTACCCGAAATTGAAAGTGAAGTTGGTTCCCGGGGGTAAGAAGCAGAAAGATGAAGAGGAAATCAATGTTGACGAATTTATTGCCATCAAGGGACTAAAAGCCAAAGGAAAGCGCCTTTCCAACTATGAAGTGGAAACAGTTGAATGGCTTGAACCCTTAATCCCCGACCCTTCTGATGAAGGCCCCAAAGAAATACCTGATGAGCAAAACGACGATGCAGACGCGGAAAATAATCTTGTGAACAACAAACATGAAGCTTCATCAGGTGTTAATAACGATGAAGACACATCGGGCAAAAGCCAGATTACTCTCGATTTTGAATAACCATTTATCCTTTCGACAACAATCATAAAACTTATATAAACATGAAAGACAAAAAAGCACCCGACACTCAGGTTTTGGATATCAACCAGGATATAAAGTGGATCGGCATCCTGGACTACGACATTGTTACTTTCGACGTAGTGATGGAAACTGAGCACGGTACCACTTACAACAGTTACTTTATCAACGCCGACAAAAAAGCCATTGTAGAAACCAGCAAAGTGAAATTCTGGGATACCTACCTGGCCAAAATCAAACAGGTAACCGATCCATCAGAGATTGAATACATTATTCTCAATCACACCGAGCCCGATCATAGCGGCAACCTGGCCAACCTGCTGGAGCTGGCACCCAAAGCCAAAGTAGTGGCAAGCCGCATTGCCATCAATTACCTGAAAGATTTCCTGGGCCGCAGTTTTGAGCATATCGTGGTAAAAGACGGAGACACCCTCGACCTTGGCAACAAAACCCTTCGTTTTATCTCTGCACCCAACCTGCACTGGCCCGATACCATGTATACATACGTGGAGGAAGACAAGTATCTGTTTACCTGCGACTCCTTTGGATGTCACTACTGTAATTCCAAAATGTATGACGATCAGGTAGGAGAATTTGACGATGCTTTCAAATACTATTTTGATGTCATACTCAAACCCTTCAGCAAATTCATGCTCAAAGCCATTGACAAAATTCGTCCCCTGGAAATCAACGGTATTCTTACAGGCCATGGCCCTTTGCTGCTTACCCAGTGGAAAAAATGGGTAGAGCGGTCAGAGCAATACGCAAAGGAAGCCTTGTTGGAACCAGAAAAGAAGCATGTTTTCATCCCTTACGTTTCAGCCTATCATAATACCGGATTGCTGGCAGAGAAAATTGCAGAGGGAATTAAATCCACCGGCGATTATGAAGTAGAAGTAGCAGACATTGAAACCATGCCCCTGGGCGATATCGACGAGAGAGTGGCCAAAAGCAAGGGAATCATTGTGGGCTGCCCTACTATCAATCAGAACATCCTTTTGCCCGTGTATCGCATGTTTGCTGTAATCAGCCCCATCAGAGACAAAGGCAAAATTGCGGGCTCCTTCGGTTCCTACGGATGGAGCGGCGAGGCGGCCAAACTTATCAACTCCAGCCTGGAAAACCTGAAGCTGGATGTTCAGGGCCCCGGCGTATTCATCAAGTTTACCCCTCACGACACCGAACTGAAAGAATGCTTCACTTATGGCCAGGAAATTGGCAAAAAACTGGCTGCAGTTGAATAAATCTTCTCAAAGGATATATTTAAGAACCACCGGCAATCTGTTTACGATTCCCGGTGTTTTTTTTGGGGGTTGCGTCGGGTTTCTATGGGAGGTTAAAGAAGTGAATATTCGCTCAGCGACGAATAATGCATCGCAATAACCACAAATGAGACAGCCTATAGGAAAAACTGCAAATTAAACAGCCATCCTCGCTCTTTGATACCAAAACCT
>CAZBGI010000061.1:0-10589 GCA_964491395.1 uncultured Bacteroidales bacterium
TTTTATTACCAGGTTACAAAACGCAAGAGGTCACCCAAAATAATGAATTCTTATTCGTAAAAGACTGAATTTCAGTGAGGATTATTTAAAGCTTTGACCACCTGGAAAAAACAGTAGTAGTGCAATTCTTACGATTCGCTTCTTTCAGAGCTCCTTCCTCACAACACCACCCTTCGCACTGTCCACCGTCACGTTGATATTTTTGTCGCTTTTCACCAGCCAGCGAACGGTTACGGTGCTCATGCCGGGGATGTTTTCTACCTCTATCACGGAAGGATTTTGCAGTTGTTCTTCCACTACATGTAAATCCGGATTGTGCACTATCATGCCGCTGATTACTTCAGCGCCTTCAAGGTGGATGCGGTTGGGGCGGTCGATGCCAAATTTCAGGTTTACCCCGGAGTGGGTGGGGATGAGGCGCTGGTTGGCAATTACTGCTGTTATTTCATGCACGCCCCTTTCAATCCTTTTGCCGGAAAGCTCCACGATTTCCAGCTGTGGCGTATGGTGAGCATGATAAAGCGTAAAGGCGGTTACCCGGTGGGCTTCCTGTTCCAGTAAAAAACCGGGATTAACCCTTACGAAATTCTTTTTAAATCCCCCCACCTGTATCTTTCCAAACTGGGGATGGTCAACATCTTGCCAGGGGACAAAGGCGTCCTCAAAAAGCAGGTGCTTGTCAAATTCATACAACTCCGGTGACTGTCCAAAACCGCGCTCAGGGGTTTCATTAAACAGGAAATACCGGGTAAACAGCTCGATGGTAAACGTAAAAGCACCCCGCATCATGTGAAACCAGTCTCGTTGCCCGCCATACACCGTGTAGAGGTCTTTGTAACTTACCAGGTAACGGTAACCCGGCACCAGTTTTTCGCCTTTTTCGCCCAGCACATCATAGATGTTCAGGTCTTCCCTGAGAAAATACTGCAAATCATCTTCTACTCCGGGGCCGCGCAGAAACATTCCGCCGGTATTGTGATGGGTGAGCGCGCCTCCAATGTTGGGGTGGGCAATGACGAAATCGCGCACGGCTCTTGTTTCAGGCAGAGAGAAGGGATAGTGGTAAGCCCCCCGTTGCACAAAGTCGGGTTGCCAGTTCCAGCCCCAGTCGCGGTTGTGGTCGTAATATCCCACATCGCGGTCATCGTTGAGCATTCCATCACCATCGCGATCCATGCCTTCCCAGCCCAGGATTTCCCACTGACCGAATTCGCCCGGGTTGGTGCGAACCATCCTGCGTGGATCGTCCGGATCTTCACGCCACTGGCCATAAGGTGTGCGGCGACGCATCTGGGTGATGTGCCCGTCGTTGTTGAGATCGTCAAAACCATCGCCACCCACTGTCCCATCGCCATCATTGTCCAGGGGCATGGTGCCACTGCGCGGCGAGCTATAGGTGTTGGGTTGGTTCATGTAATCCTCGCGACCATCGGGGTTCATCACCGGTAGGATATAAAACACTTTCTCGTCGAGCAGTTGGGTGATGAAATCATTGGAGCCGTATTTCTCCAGCAGATACCAGGCAGTGTAAAGGGATACCTCGGCTGCCTGAATTTCGTTGGCATGAATGTTTCCGTCTATCCAGAAAGCAGGCTTTTCCTGGTGGGGCTTGTTGTTGTGGTTGGTGACGGTAAGTAGCCATAAATCACGTTCTTCATAACTTTTGCCGATGGACTCGAGTGTAATCAATTGTGGATAGGCTTCGAGCAGTTGCCGGTAGATTTCCAGGAGCCCCTCATTGGTATTATAGCGGTTCCAGCTTATCTGTACTTTAGGATTTACCGGGGTTCCTGAGGCCTTAAAGAAATTTTCTACAGGACGGCCATCCTGCTCCTGTGCCCACCCGGGCAGCAGGAAAATCATGAGTGTGAGGGTAGCAAGGGTTTTGTTCATCGTGTTTTGTTTTTTAGTCCGGGAGCGAGCTAAAGCCGCAGCCGGATGGGTGCACCTCCCGGGTAGTACTTCGGTAGCTGCACGGATTAATTCTTGTTCATTATTAGTTTGTTAGCGGCGGATTCGCGAGCTCAGCCGGATTTTCACAAATCTTTCCTCACTACACCTCCCTTGGCGCTATCTACCTTAACAGAAATGTTGCCGCTGCCTTCTACAATCCATTTCACAGTGACTGTACTCATGCCGGGTATATTGTCCACTTCTATCAGTGAAGGATTGAGTTTTTGTTCTTCCACCACGTTCAAATCACGGTTGATGACCTGCATTCCGGCCAGGACATTTACCCCTTCAAGGCGGATGTAATTGGGGCGCTCAATCTTGAATTTCAAATCGATGCCTGCATGCGTGGGAATAAGCCGGGTATTGGCTATCACGGCAGTCACCTCCTGCAATCCTCCACCCATGTCTGTTGCGCTGAGTTCTGCAATTTCAAGTTGTGGGGTGTGATGGGCAAAAAAGAGGCTGAAAGCCATGAGCCGGTGCAACTCCTGCTCAAGTAAAAACCCGGGGTTTGCTCTCATGAAATTCTTTTTAAATCCCCCTATCTGTATCTTCCCAAACTGGGGGTGGTCATAATCTTCCCAGGGCACAAAAGCATCACCCAGTAAGAGGTATTCATCAAATTCATACAATTCCTCTCCGGAATCCCATGACCATCCCTCAGGTTTTTCGTTGAAAAGGAAATACCGTGAAAACATTTCGGAAGTGAAGGTATAAGCCCCTCTTTTCATGTGAAACCAGTCGATTTGTCCGCCATAAACGGTGTAAAGGTCTTTGTGCAATTCCAGGTAATCGTATCCGGGAATGATTTTATCTCCCAATTCTCCCAATGCATCATACACTCTTATGTCTTCCTGGAGGTAGTATTTTGCATCGTCACTAGCACCGGGGCCCCTGAGAAGCATGCCTCCTGTATTGTGATGGGTAATTACACCGGCAATATTGGGATGATTGAGGGCGAAGTCGCGCACAGCCCTGGTTTCGGGCAGCGAAAACGGGTACCGCCAGGCCCCTCTTTGAACATAATCGGGTTGCCAGTTCCAGCCCCAGTCGCGATTAGGGTCGTAACCTCCCGCTTCGGGATCTTCATTCATCTGACCATCGCGGTCACGGTCAATACCTTCCCAACCCAGCATTTCCCATTCACCGAATTTGCCGGGCTTCACCCGAACCATCCGACGCGAATCATCAGGGTCGGTACGCCATTGTCCATAAGGATTTCGACGACGCATCTGCGTAATATGGCCATTCCCGTCCAGATCATCTAAGCCATCTTCTCCGGCCATGCCATCTCCGTCGTTGTCCAGTGGCATGGTTCCGCTGCGGGGCGTGCTGGTGGTATTGGGTTCACTCATGTAATGTTCGCGGCCGTCAGGGTTCATTACCGGCATGATATAAAACACTTTCTCATCGAGCAGGTTGGTAATAAACGGGTTTTTTCCGTAGTTTTCAGTCAGATACCAGGCGGTGTAAAGGGAAACTTCTGCTGCCTGAATCTCATTGGCATGAATGTTTCCATCTACCCAGAAAGCAGGCTTTTCCGGGTACGGTTTGTTTTTCAGGTTGGATACCGTGAGCAGCCACAAATCCTTCCCTTCGTAGCTTTTCCCGATTGATTGCAGGGAAATCAGTTCAGGATGGGCAGCCAGCATCTGCTGGTAAATATCGTAAAGCCCATCGTTGGTATAATATCGGTTCCAGCTGATTTGTACTTTGGGGTTGACAGGGGTGCCTGATGCTTTGAAGAAACTTTCAAGGGCACGACCCTCCTGTTGCTGTGCAGTTGCTGATGCCAGGATGGCTATTAAGGGTAAGAGAATTAAAAATCTGTTCATGTTTACCGGGGTTTATCAGAAAAATAGAAGGGAATGAATGGAATAGTTTTCCTGGGATTACAGCTCAACTGTAATTTCTTTGAACCCTGATGCCTGGGCTCCGGCCCGGATAACCACGGCACCATTTCCACTGATAAGCCAGCTGCGCTCTTTTGTGCTATGTCCTTCAATGGCACCGAGCACTTCCACCGGTTTGCCGCTGAGAATCGATTGGTCTTCTTCCGTTTGAAGTCGTAATACCGTTTTTTGTACCCAACGTATCTTTTCTCCCGTTTGCGATGCCGTGGGGATAGAACCCGTGTTGATAATATCTGCTGTTACCCTGTGCAGGTTTCTTCCCAGTTTTTTTGTTTGAATATTGATGATGTCAATGGTGGGCCGAAGTGCTGCCACTTCTGCCACAAAGGCAAAATGTTTTTCTGCAATGGTATCTACCATGTGGTAAGGCGGGTTTTTCATGGCAAAAGGCACTATGCCTCCCACTTCTATCGTGCGGCCCGGAAAATCAGGGTGTTCCTCAAGGGGTTGCCAGGGGATAAAAACATTGTCCAGCCCATGGGTTTCGGCCCACCGTAAGTAGTTCAGTTCATCGCTTCTGATTTCATCTGAATCATTGTTTTCTTCCGTTGGGATGGTCCAACCCGGCGTGGAGAAACTGAATCTTCCGTAATGGAAATAGGCCCATTGAAAGAAATCTCCCTCCGTGCCTTGTGATTCTTTGGGAACAGCATCGCCCAGATGTTTTTTGTAAATATGGCTGATGAGCTCGTTAACCTGTACATCTTTTTTTAACCAGCTGGTTTGTATGCGGGCATCGGCTTCGCGTTCATTAAAACTGACCGGATCGGTAAGATTATTGGCATTTCCGAAACTGATGACGGCAAACACATTTTTCGCCTCATACAAAAAATCTGCAATGGCTCGTGTTTCTGCTTCTGAAACTGCATGTTCGCCTGCTCCCCGGGAAAAATGAGGATATTGAAAAGTGAAGTTGCGGTTGAAAATCACACCCTCTTCACCATCTTCGTTGAACGACCCATCCTCATCCTCGTCAATCCCTTCTGTGAATAACAGGTATTCCCCTTTTTCTCCTTTTTCGGGCCGGGCTTTCACCATCACGCGCTCATCGTCGGGGTGTTTCATCCATTCTCCCGTAGGGTCTTTGATGCGCATCAGGGTGATCATCCCGTCGTTGTTGAGATCATTGTACGGGTCTTCCCCGGTTTTGCCGTCACGATCCAAATCGGAAGGGTTGGCATTGCCCAGGCGCTCGTATTGTGAAGCGGCAAAATACTGTGCCCTGGCGTCAGGTGACATATCGGGAAAAATATAAAAACTCATGGAATCCATCAGGTTTTTAATGGCTGGCTGGTCCGAATTAGCCAGCAATCGTTCTGCCAACCGGAGCGCCAGTTCACTACCCAGCAGGTGGTCGCCTGATATGCCGCCCACAATGGCAATGGCGGGTTTTTCGGCAACCTCTCCCGTTCCCAGGGTGAGAACCCAGATGTCTTTGCCTCCAACGGTTTTTGTCAGCGACCGGAGATCAGTCATCTCAGGGTAGGTTTGGGTTAGCCCCTTTAGTTTTTGTTCCATCTGATTATGATCAGAATAATCAGTCCTGGCTGAATTACCAGCGTTCAACTGCTGAGCATTGGCCACACGAATGGGCATCAGTCCGTGCAAAAAACACAAACTGATAAGCAATAGGTTGATCTTGAGAAGGTTCATTTTGTTGTTGTTGGTTTAGCTTTTTTTCGGAAAGGCTAAAAATAACAACTTATTTTCGGTTGGTGGATTAAAAATTCAGTTTTTCATATTTTTTACCGATTTCTGCTGCTATATGTGATTGCCGGAATCCTGGAACTTAAGCACCAGATTGCCGGAGCAGTTCCAGCATTCTGTTTCAAATCTGGCCAGGAGGGAGTTCGTTCCGTTAAGTTCCTTCAGGGGGTTACTGAAAGAAATTCTGATGCGTACAGGTGTGCCTGTTTTTACCTGGCCAAAGCAATCGAGGTTTAATTTCCTGCCCCAGATAGGCATTTCTTTTTTCTCTGCTTTCATCTGGTGCAGGGCAGCCACAATTACTGCGTCGCCAAAAATCCTGATGGCAAAAGGCATGGATATAAAGTTAACCCGTGAGTGGGTCATTACGTCTATTTCATAACTTCTTTCTCCGGTACGGGCCATCTGAAGATATTCAAACCGGTCTTCTCCGGCCCATTGGGTAAGATAAACGGAGCTGAGGTCATTGATTTTTTCTGCGCTCAGGGTTTCAACGGAGCTCTCTTCTTTGCGCAAATCCCAGAAGTAATTGGTAAGATGAGGGTTGTCATAGCGTCCCTCGTTGCTGATTCTTTTTTCGTCCCCCTCTTCGCCTAACAGAACCCAGGCAGGTGCCTGCCTGCCGTTGAACCTGTTGGAAAGAGAGTAAGTGTAGGCGCCGGCGTGGGTTATGAGCAAAGGTTCTCCGGCTTTTATTTTTCCTGCATCAATGTTGTCAAGTAAAATGTCACCGGCAAAGCAAAGAGGTCCTGCAATGGCGTCATTCCCTTTTGCTGACAGGGTTTCTCCGTCAGGACCCAGAATGCGGTGGGGCCAGCGAAGTAGCGTTACTTTGGCCAGCTGATCGGTACCTACATCGGTAATGAGCCACCGTTTACTGCGTGATTTTTTGATGGTTTCCACCTTGGTCAGCAAGCCTGCTGCATTGCCCACCAAGGCATGGCCCGGCTCTACATAATACTGAAAACCTTTCCTTTTCAAGGCCGTCATTTCTTCCACCCACAGGGATAGTGAGGGAAATTCATCTCCTTCCTGAAAAGGGATTCCCAATCCTCCTCCCACATCCAGATGACGCGTATCATGCCCCATGGCGATGAGATCCTCAGCCAGCTGGTGCATGTCGTTGATAGAATTGACAAAACTGGTGATGTTGTCCATTTGGGTACCTACATGCACATGAAGCCCGGAAACCTGCATGTTCAACTCTTCCACCAAAGGAATAAGCTCTTCGGCCGGAATACCAAACTTGGAGGAAGAAGCCGCATGCGACATGAGTTCCTGGTTGTCGTTGGCGTGTTGGTAACGGATGTCCGACCGGGGATTTACCCTTAACCACAACTGACCGGGAAAGGGACGTCCTTTTAATCTTTGCTGAACTTTCAGGATCGCATCCGGATCATCCATCACCACGATGGCTCCTTTTTTTAGTAGATTTATAGATAAACAAACATCCTGTACCGGACAATTGTACGATATACGCTCGTAGGGAATCCCTGCAAACAATGCCAAATCAATCTCATGCCGGTTGGCGCAATCTGCACCAACACCCAGTTTGGCCAATACTTCAAGAACAACCAGCGAAGGATTGGTTTTAACCGGGAACATGATGTTGGCCCGGTTTTGCGTAAAACGGGTAAACTCGTTTACATTTTGCTCTAATTGATTCTGGGAAACAATATACGCTGGCGAGCCATATTTGATGAAGAGTTCGCGAATGTTTACTTCTGCACTCCAGCTTTCCAGTAAAGCCATATCTTTTTTGGTGGCAATTTCTTCAGTGGGGTTTTTCATGGGGCTATTGGTTTTTCTGCATGTGTGGCTGGTTTTCAGATTTCCGGATATTCATTGTGAAACAAAAAGGAATGAAAGGCGAAAATAAGAAAAAACAATGAATAAATGTTAAAAATCAGCTATGTTTCAGATGAGTTTATCTGAATAACCGATCAGCTTCAAACGCTTGTTTGTCAACTAGTAGGGATATTTTTTGTGTTGATAGGATAAAGGCAAAAGTCAATCATAGATTGGGTGATAGGGGGTAAAAAGTAAAAATACGTGAAATCACGGATGATTAAGTGGAAAAAATACTTATCGTTCGTTTGGTGCTTCATGCAATTAGTTATGTTGTCACGAAATACCTGCTTTTCTTGTTTCAGAGTTGATGGGTGGATCGAATTCAAGAGTCTGCCATTGTGTGCGTTGTGGATTAAAAAGATTATAGCGGAAATGGGACCATAATTCTGATTTGCTCAACGATATAAATTGTTATTTTTGTACAAGATTTTGATGCAATAAGAACCCCAAATTGACTTTCCCATGATTCTTTTTTTTGGCGGCAACGCCCAGCAGGTTATCGCAGTGAATGTAAAACATCAGCTGCCTGCCACAGATATTGCCAAACTGGAATGGCTTTTCAGTGGAGCAAAATACATTGAGCAACCCAGCCTGGATGGATATTTCATCGGTCCGAGGCGCGAAATGATTACCCCCTGGAGTACCAATGCCGTTGAGATAATGCAAAACATGGGACTGGGAGACCTTTTGCGGGTGGAAGAATTCTTTGAAGTGGAAGGTCCTGAGGCTGAGTTTGACCCCATGTTGCAGGTGATGTATCATCAGCTTGATCAGGAGGTTTTTACCGTCAATATTCACCCTGAAGACATACTGTATATCGATGATGTAGCTGACTATAATCAGCAAGAAGGACTGGCTTTGAGTGAAGAGGAAGTAAGTTATCTTAATTCTTTAAGTGAAAAACTAGGCAGAAAGCTTACCGACAGTGAAGTGTTTGGTTTCTCACAGGTCAACTCCGAGCATTGCCGTCATAAGATATTCAATGGTACTTTCATTATTGATGGGGAAGAAAAAGAAAGTACCTTGTTCCAGCTCATAAAAAAGACATCCAAAGAGCATCCCAACTACCTGGTATCGGCCTACAAGGATAATGTAGCCTTTATTCAGGGGCCTTATGCAGTGCAGTTTGCTCCCCTGAGCCAGGATAAACCCGATTTCTTTGCAGAGAAAGAGTTTGAAAGTGTTATCTCTCTGAAAGCAGAGACCCACAATTTTCCTACCACGGTTGAGCCTTTCAACGGTGCTGCAACCGGCACAGGAGGTGAAATCCGCGACCGGCTGGCCGGTGGGAAAGGCTCGCTGCCACTGGCCGGAACAGCAGTTTACATGACAGCCTATCCCCGCACAGGGGAAGGAAGAAACTGGGAGGAAAATGTGGCTGCACGCCCCTGGTTATACCAGACTCCTCAGCAGATTCTTACCAAAGCCTCCAACGGAGCCAGTGATTTCGGTAACAAGTTTGGCCAACCTCTTATTTGTGGTTCGGTCCTTACCTTCGAACATGCAGAGAACCAGAAAACATGGGCTTATGATAAAGTGATCATGCTGGCCGGAGGCATTGGTTTTGGTCGCAAGGAGGACAGCCTGAAAGATCATCCGGTGAAAGGAGATAAAGTGGTAGTGCTGGGAGGCGATAATTATCGTATTGGTATGGGAGGCGGTGCGGTTTCTTCGGTAGCTACCGGCGAATTTGCCAATGCCATTGAGTTGAATGCGGTGCAACGTTCCAATCCTGAAATGCAAAAACGAGCCATGAATGCTATCCGTGCCATGGTAGAACAGGATGTCAATCCGGTTATCTCGGTTCATGATCACGGAGCAGGCGGTCATCTCAACTGCTTGTCAGAACTGGTGGAAGCCACCGGGGGAACCATCCATCTGGATAAACTGCCCATTGGGGATCCCACCTTGTCAGCACGAGAAATTGTTGGGAATGAATCGCAGGAACGCATGGGACTGGTCATGCACGAAAAAGATCTTGACAACCTGAAGCGTATAGCTGAACGCGAACGTTCACCCATGTATGTGGTAGGTGAAACCACCGGCGATATGCATCTTAAGTTTGTAGATGACAAAGGCAATGCCCCCATCGATCTGCAACTGGAGGATATGTTTGGTAATGCGCCCAAAACAATCCTGAAGGATGAAACAAACACCGGGCAGTTTGCCCCGTTGAAGTACAACCCGGATAAGATAGAAGAATACATTGAAAAAGTATTGCAGCTGGAAGCTGTTGCCTGCAAAGACTGGCTGACCAATAAGGTTGACCGTTCGGTAACGGGAAGGGTTGCCTTACAGCAGTGCGCAGGAGAAATACAGCTACCGTTAAACAACTGCGGTGTTACTTCCATCGACTACCGGGGCAAAAAAGGGGTAGCTACCTCCATCGGCCATGCGCCTGTGGTTGGTCTTATCGATCCGGCTGCCGGATCTGTTTTGTCAGTGGCTGAAGCCCTCACCAACCTGGTTTGGGCACCGCTAACCCACGGACTGGAAGGTGTGAGCCTGAGTGCCAACTGGATGTGGCCCTGCAAAAACCCCGGCGAAGATGCCCGCTTGTATACTGCTGTGGAAGCGTTGAGCGATTTTGTCATTAAATTGGGTATTAATGTTCCCACAGGCAAAGACTCTTTGTCCATGACCCAGAAATATCCCGACGGACAAAAAGTATTGTCGCCGGGAACGGTTATTGTGAGTTCTGTGGCTGAGGTTTACGATGTGCGTAAGGTTGTGAAACCAGTGCTTGTTAATGACACTGACTCACAATTGTTGCACATTGACTTTTCCTATGATGATTTTAAGCTGGGAGGCAGTAGCTTTGCCCAGTATATTCAGCAACTGGGAGATGAAGCTCCCACTGTGGTCGATCCCTGTTATTTTGGCGATGCTTTTGACGCACTACAAGAACTTATTGGTGCAGGATTGGTAATGGCAGGGCATGACATTTCTGCCGGTGGCCTTGTAACCACTTTGCTGGAGATGTGCTTTGCCAATACCGAAGGAGGGATGGAGATTCACCTTGCTGCTTTTGGCGAGGAAAATGATTTGATAAAGATTTTGTTCTGTGAAAGTCCGGGAGTGGTGATTCAGGTAAAACAAATGGCTGCCGTGGAGGAAATTTTGGAAAAACACGATATTTCTTTTTCTGTGCTGGGAAAACCTGCT
>CAZBGI010000061.1:10689-20077 GCA_964491395.1 uncultured Bacteroidales bacterium
ATCTTGTGCTGGATATCAATGCGCTACGCGATTTGTGGTTTCAATCCTCGTATCTGCTGGACAAGGAGCAAAGTGGTGAAATGCTCGCTGAGGCCCGATTCAGAAATTATAAAGATCACAAACTGGAATACAGGTTTGACCCTGACTTTCAAGGCACCTTGAAATCATTGGGCCTGGGTAACCTGGCAGGATCAGAAACCCGCAAAGCCAAGGCTGCCATCATCCGTGAAAAAGGGGTGAATGGTGATCGTGAAATGGCTTACGCTCTTTATCTGGCAGGTTTTGATGTAAAGGATGTGCACATGACCGACCTGATTAGCGGAAGAGAAACACTGGAAGAGATTGATTTCATTGTTTTTGTAGGAGGCTTTTCCAACTCTGATGTTCTGGGATCTGCCAAAGGATGGGCCGGTGCTTTTCTTTACAATGAAAAAGCCCGTGCTGCACTGGATAAGTTTTATCAGCGCGACAATACCCTGAGCCTGGGCATTTGCAACGGCTGTCAGCTGATGGTGGAACTTGATCTTGTATATCCGCATCACATCCATAAACCACAGATGTTGCACAACGACAGTCATAAATTTGAATCCGGTTTTGTAAACATGGAAATTATGGAGAACGAATCCGTAATGCTCAAATCGCTGGCAGGGACCCGATTGGGTGTATGGATAGCGCATGGTGAAGGCAAGTTCAGGCTTCCCTTACCCGAGGATCAATACCATATTCCCGGAGTTTACGGATACAATGCCTATCCTGCCAATCCCAACGGAAGCGACTACAATGCTGCAGCTATCTGTTCGCCTGATGGTCGCCATCTGGCGATGATGCCTCACCTGGAAAGAGCGGTATTCCCTTGGCAATGGGCACATTATCCTTCCGAAAGAACAGAAGATGAAGTGACTCCATGGGTGGAAGCTTTTGTCAATGCCCGCAAATGGGTGGAGGAGAAGAAATAATTTAAACCGGTTGTGAGCCTGCTAAGGATGGGTATCTGCTTATTCACCTGAGGGTTTCTTCGCTGAGAGAAAGTCTATTACCTGGTAAAGGTTTTCTTTCATTGCCAGTAAATCCTCAGCCTTCATGGGGCTATCCATCAGCCCGGCAACCAGTCTTTCCGGTATTGCTGCAGCTTGGTGCTCCATTTCTTTTCCTTTGGGCGTAAGGCTGATCATTACCTTTCTCTCATCTTCTTCCGAACGCGTTCTGTCAATAAACCCCAGCTTTTGCAGGCGTTTCAATAAGGGAGTGATGGTATTGGTGTTGAGGATGAGTTTTTTTCCTATGTCATTGACCGGTTGATTATCTTTTTCCCATAAAACCATCATTACCAGATACTGGGGGTAGGTGATGCCCAACTCATCAAGATAAGGCTGATACTCCCGGATAATGAGCCTGGATGCTGCATATACAGGGAAACAAATCTGGTTGCTAAGCTTTAACTGTTCGTATGACATCTGATGATGGTTTGTATGGTTTGAATGAATTAATCCTATCGATTGCTGCCAGTCTTACCTGACGGATAGGAGTGCCATTGAGAAAAATGGACTTTCGTTCCAATCTTGTATTACAGTATGATGTCAGATTACCGCCTGCAGTAAAAGCGCGACAACATCTTTTTTTCAAATTCCCAGACAAAACGAAACTGCCCGAAAAGAGCCCCGAAAAAAAGAAACAGCAATTGATAAACCGGGAAAATAATCAATATGTACAGAGGGATAGTAACCAGCAAACTGGTTTCCGACGTTAAACCCATCCAGTCAAAAATGAATCTGCGGGCAATCAGGGTTGAGCTGCCTGTAATGGAGAAAATAAACAGAATTACCAGAAATTGCCAATTGCTGGTGATTTTCCATCTGTTTTTTAGTCTGCTTATCATGGTGCAAATATATGCAATATTAAGTATTCTAATACCTGATTAAGGTGTTAAATTCCGGGTTCTTGCTCCCGGAGTATTTTCAATTCAAGAATTTCTCCAGGTATTTCTCTATTTTTTCGGGTTGGGTAGTGGGGGCAAACCTTTTTACCGGCTTTCCGCTGGCATCGACCAGAAACTTGGTGAAGTTCCATTTTAGTTTTCCACCCAAAAGGCCGGGAAGCTCTTTTTTCAGATATTTAAACAGCGGATGGGCACTGTTACCATTTACATCTACCTTCGAAAACATCTGAAAAGTTACGCCATAATTAACCACGCACCCTTCTGAGATAGACTTCTCATCGCCGGGCTCCTGATTGGCAAATTGATTGCACGGAAATCCAAGGATTACCAAACCTTTGTCTTGGTATTTCTTGTTTAGGTTTTCCAGTCCTTCAAACTGTGGGGTAAGACCACATTTGCTGGCCGTATTCACTATCAGGACTGTTTTTCCTTTAAATGATTCCATTTTGATTTCTTTACCTTGCAGGGAGGTAGCCGAAAACGTATAAAATTTACTTTCCATAGAATATATTTTTTCAGAAAGGCTAATTAAAATCACCAGAGATTAAATCGTGTACGATGCAAATGTAAGGATTATTTTATCACATTTACACCAGTGTTGTTTTTTTAATGCTTTTTTAAAGAATTTAAATTGGGTCTGTTTTATTATTATCCCTGAATTGGGTGGATTTTAAATATCTTTGGGGATCTATTCGCAAAACATTAAAAAGTAACATTGGCTGTTTACACGGATAAAAAATTGTATCTTTTACCCTAATGACTGTTAGTCGATTTCAGGTTTTTTTTAAGTTGAAAATGCATGGAGCAAAAAAAACGAAACGTATGGATACTGGGAGGTACAGGTTATATTGGAAGTGCCCTGGTTGATCATCTTTCACGAGATCCTGAGAATCGTATTTATTTACTTCTCCATCAAAAAGCACCTGTTGGTTATCTTCAGAATTTCAATGTGTTTTTTGGAAGCCTGGGTGATATAAACAAAGAATGGTTTGATCGATATGCTCCAGACGTAATTTTTCATCTTGCCCGTCCCGCTTCCAACACCTATCTTGAGCGTTTATTCAGGATTAACGGAGGCAGCAGGGCCAACCGCAAGCTCATGAACACACTTATGGGTTTGAAAAATAAGCCGGTGTTGGTTTATGTTTCGGGTTCTTCTATTTACGGAAAGCTCGATATAGAGTATCCTGCTCTGGAGGACAGCCCGTTGAATCCTTATTCTTTTGTCAATCATTACATCCGCAATGAAAATCCCTGGCTTGAAGCACAGCAATACGGGGAGCTGGACGTACGATTTGCCCGTCCGGGCTGGATTGTTGGTCCTGAGTCATGGTTTGTAAAGTTTTACTGGAACCATTATCTGAAAACCGGAAAAATCCCTTGTTATGGCAACGGAAAGCAATGGATGTCTCTTATTCATATCAAAGATTGTGCTGCCATGATCGATGCCCTGGCGCTATATGGCGAGAAGGGAAAGAATTTGAATATTTTTGCCGGGCCCACCATTACACACAGAGAATATTGCGAAATTATTGCAGGTTTGCTTCATACATCCCTTGATGAAATCCCTTATGACAAAATGAAACTTCGTTTCGGGGTTACTGCCGCCCGGGCGCTGGTTTCTTCTACGCCCTTACAGACAAATTATCCTGAGGTGTACCGCAAAACCTCGTTGCAATTCCCTGATGCTACATCGTTATTGTCAGATGTGGTATCACAACTGAAAAAGGGTTGAGAATAGCAATGCTGTAAAAGTTAATCGTTTGCAAAGGTTGTGGCCACCATCGAGGATATTTTCAAGCGGTCGGGTTTCCCGGTTTCAGTCAGAGGAAGTTTTTTCAGACAAACAATCTTTTTGGGTTGATGATAGGGGGGCAGCATTTCTTCCATTTTTCTGAACAGGTTTTCTTTTTCGCTTTCTGCCAGTATTTCCTTCTCAATTACCAGTACCAAAGCTTCCCCCAGTCTGGCATCCGGTATGGATGTAACCATCATTTTCTCTTCTCTGAGCTGTGAAACTGCTTGCTCTATCTCCTCCGGACTGATCTTTATTCCCCCACTGTTAATTATGTTATCGTACCTGCCCAGCCAGCGAAATTGTTTGTCATTTTTTATCTGTACCAGATCATTGGTAATGAGCCAGCCATCAACCAGGTTGGGGTTGTAGATGGTCAGACAGCCCCGTTCATCCGTTTTGATCTGTGTATCACCCAACACCCGGAAGAATCTGTCTCTGTTCGGACCATTGACTTTTTTGATCGCAATATGGCTGCTGGTTTCTGTCATGCCGTAGGTGGCAAAGATGTCCGCACTTAGCAGGCGGACTTTTTTTTCAAGCACCGGGTTGATTTCGCCTCCACCCACGATTATTGTTTTTCCCTGGGGGGTGCCGGCAAGCGTTGGAAGGGATTGATGCAACTGAAAAGGGGTGATGGCAGCAAAATCTATTTTTTCTTTCAGGTTTAAAAAAGGATTTCCTTCAGGAGCTCGTGTAATGAGATTGAATCCGGAAATGAATGCTCTTACAATCATCATCTTTCCGGCAATGTAGGCGGCTGGCAGGCATAGCAGGGCAGTACTGCCTGCATCCAGCCCGAAGAAATTACACGTTTGCCGGGCAGAATATTCCATCCGGTTTTTCTTCAGTTGTATCCTTTTGGGTATGCCGGTGGAACCGGATGTTTGTATCTCTATACCGTCGCTTTCGTCAAGCCATTGCTTGATAAAAGCATAAATATCTCTTTCCCACTGAAGTGTATTTCCATTCAGCTTTTTATGGCAAAGGTGCTGAAGCTCTGCCAGAGAATACCGGGTATGGTTAAGCGTTATCAATCTGTCTGACTGCATAGTCCTGGGTTTAGCAAACAGTCAAATATACAGGTTTTTTTCGCAGATTTACCGCTGTTTTAACTTCCTTCCGATATACTTGCTACCTTCTTCTGCGGTCATTCAGGAAAAACGAGGGTCTGCTGTAATTTGGCCGCTTTGGACCGGCCCACTGGTATCTCAGCGATATTTCATGAGTTTGCCTTGTGGCAGTACTCAGGTTGTTGGTCGGATATTCATACATATACCCGAAATACCAGTTTTCGGTAAGATGGTATCCGGCCAGAAACCCAACAGCATCAACCCAACCTTTCGCCATATTGGAGCGAATCATAGGGCCGAAATCAATCATTTCATTATAACCTGCCAGGGCATGGAGGTCGATTTGTGCCGGTGCCATAGCACTGCTCCTGAACATGGCACTGGGGCTGAGAGTAAATTCACGTGTGATATCAAAAATGGATCCCCCATAAATAAAGAGATGCTGCGAAACCGAATGGCTGTCTTTGTTCACGATGTTGAGCATCCCGGGCATGGAAATGCCAAAATAATGACGGTTGGTAAAGGCCAGCAATCCTGCTCCAATGTTGAACCGAAAACCGGAATTCAGGTCTTCGTAAAACATCGGGTCACCGGAGTCAGTAATGTTTTCCAGGTTGGTAAGATTTGCATTCACACTGCTGGTTGTCATTCTTAGTCCTGATGACAGGTGCCAATCTCTTGTCAATCGTGCACTGTAGGCAACATCGGCCTGAAAGGTCAAATCCCTTACAGGGCCCACATTATCCTGATAAATGCCGGCGGCAACCCCCAGGTTATGCGGCAGACTCAGATTGGCAAATGCTGAATGTGTGCTGGGTGCACCATCAATGCCCACCCACTGGTAACGGCCCAGTATGCCCGCCTGGTTCTCGCCACGGGCCCCTGCCTGGGCAGGATTGATTACAGAGCTGTTGAAAATGTATTGTCCGTACATAGGGATTTGCTGCGAAATGCCAGAGGAATAAATGAATCCAAGAGCGATGATAAGAATGATTTTTTTCATGGGATATATTTTTTATTTTCTGATGCCAAATTATGTATTCGTCTTATCGTGCAATATACAACCAGCCTGAAACAGGTTTCTTTCCGGGTTCATCGGTAATGATGTAGTAGTAGGTTCCCGAAGGAAGTTTCCCGTCAGAACCACTGAAGCTTCCCCGGTTGGGAGTACCGTCCCAGTCATTCCGGTAAGGCTCAGCTTCATACACGAGCGTACCATAACGGTTGAATACCTGCACTTTGGTTTGAGGGAATGCTTCCAGTCCTTCAATAACCCATACATCATTGAAGCCATCATTGTTGGGGCTGAATCCCTCAGGAATGACAATCTCTTCAGCTTCGGTTTCCCAAGGCACAAAGAAGCTGTATTCCAGGTTGCAACCATTGGAATCATTGATTACGACATGATAGTCTCCTCCGGGAATGTTGTTCAAGCCTGCACTGTCATAACCATTGGTCCAGAAGAAGGTGTAGGGTGCAACACCTCCGTAAATATCGAAGCTGATGCTTCCGCTTGCTTCGTGTTTGTAATAGACTCCCGTAATCTCAATGTTGCCAATAGAAAGGGGATCGGGTTCGGCAATAACAAAGGTTTCTTCCAGCATGCATCCATTGTTGTCTTCCAGCGTCAAAGTATACGTTCCTGAGGTTAACTCTGCCAGGTTTTGCGAAGTGCTTCCGTTGTTCCAGAGGTAGCTGTAAGGAGCGGTACCTCCTGATGGCTCAATAGAAATGAATCCACTGTTCTCTCCATGGCAGTAAACATCTCCGGTTTGTGATGTTACCTCAAGCGGTTCATCAGCCTGGTGAATGGTGAAACTGGCTGCGGCCATATTGTTCTCTGCATCTTCCACTATTACCTCGTAGGTGCCGGCGGAAAGATTCTCTGCCACAGAACCCTCTTGATCCGGATCGGTGCCCCAGGTAATGGTGTAAGGTTCTACCCCGCCACTTACAAAGGCTTCTGCTGAACCAGTGTTTTCTCCGAAACACAGAACGTCTGCTGTTACAACTTCAATGGATAATGGGCTGTGGTCAGCTTCATACCAGACCGTTGCCTGATCGCTACTGCTCACAGTGCCGGCGAATGGGTGCTCACTGTTTGCTGTGGCGGTGTTTACCACTGATTCTGCAGTCAGATCCTCAGCAGTGATACTATAGCTTTCATTAAATGTAAGAACTTCTCCGGAAGTAAGGGATTCAATGTTGGTCATCATACCGGTTAAGGGGTCGCTGACTTCAATATCCGTCAATATTCCGGTGCCTGTATTTGTCACTGTAATGGTGTAGTCAATCTGGTCTCCTTCATGGCTGTAACTTTGCTGAACGGCTGTTTTTGTCAGTTCCAGAGCCAGGGTGTAAACAGTAACTGCATAATTACATGTTGTCTCGTTGCCACACTCGTCGGTAATGGTCCAGATTACTTCTGTAGTGCCGGGCAGGAAGTTAAAGCCATCCAGTGTGTTGTTGCTGGTATGTTCCAGATTATGAACTGCCGTATAATTACCACAAGCATCCCCTGGATCAGCCGGGTCGAGTTCACTGCCCTGCGCAGTGTAGGAGTCTCCGGTGAGGATAAATATTTCCTGTGCTTCAGGGCAGGTGACTGTCGGTGGGGTAGTGTCGGTAATGGTGAAAGTTGCTGTGGTCTCGGTTGTGTTTCCACAGGCATCGGTAGCAGTCCAGGTTACATTGGCATTTCCGGTTGCACCGCACTCCGGGGTCATGGCAGCAAAGTCATGGGTGATACTTACCTCGCTGCAGTTATCTTCAGCAGCTATGTTGGTCAGCCACTGATTGATTGCTTCCTCATTTCCCTCTCCATCGCACTCTACGGTCATATCTTCGGGAATAACCGTAAACACAGGAGGTTGCTCATCGTGAATGATGATAAGGTGTGTACAGGTTGATGTATTTCCTTCATCATCGGCAATCTGGTACAGCCTTGTAAGGGTTTCAGGACATGACAGGTTGTCACTGGTTTCACTTACCAGGGTAAAACTGCTTTCATCAATTTCGTTGTTGTCTTCGGCCAGGCCTTCTGCTTCCACGAATTCTTCATAACTTGCAAAGGGTGCTGGTACCTCGTCTGAGCAGTCGACATAGATTGTCGGCGGACAAGTGATTACCGGGGGTTCTTCATCCACAACTGTAATTGTGAAACTGCAATGGGTCTGGTTTCCGCAATCATCGCTGGCGGTGTAAGTAACCGTAGTAACACCCAGCGGGTATTGTCCACTGGCATCTTCTGTGCCGGTAATGTCATTGATGAGAGTATAGCTGCCACAAATCTCAGATACTTCCGGGATTTCTATGTTGATTTCTGCGTAGTTTTCTCCTGGTGCCACATTTGCGGTTATGTTATCAGGACAATTAAATGCAGGAGGAATAGTATCTAAGATGGTAAATACAGCGGAGGTAGTTGCCTGGTTGCCGCATGTGTCCGATGCCGTCCAGATTACTTCCCTGTTTGTGGTAGTGCCACATAGCTCTTCTGTTTGTTGTATGGAATGAATAATGGTAGTCTCACTGCAAGCATCCGTTGCTTCTACGGAGTTTATCCATGACTCAAATTCAGCGGTGTTGCCCTGGCCATCGCACTCTGCTGTGGTATTTTCAGGAATTAAAGTGAAAGCCGGGGGTGTGGTGTCTTCTATGGTTAAGGTTGCCGTTACGGTTGACGTATTTCCACATGCATCTTCTGCTGTCCAGATAACAGTTGCGGCAGCACTGCAACCTGTTTCAATGCCACTATAATCGTGAGATAGAGTAACCTGCCCGCAATTGTCTGTGGCTGCTACATTATTCAACCATGTTTCAATGGCAATGGTGTTGCCCTGACCGTCACATTCCAGCGTAAGGTCTTCGGGAATAACAGAGAAGACAGGAGCCTGCTGGTCATGAATGGTAATGATATGGGTGCATGAAGAGGTGTTGCCTTCGTCATCGGCGATTTGATAAGTTCTGGTGATGATTTCCGGACAACTTCCTTCGTCGCTGATCTCGCTGATAAGAGCAAAACTGTTTTCATCAATCTCTCCATTGTCCCAGGCCTCACCACCGGAAGCGATAAATGTATCATAGGTCTCAAACGGAGCGGGAACTTCCTCTGCGCAATGCACCGTGATGGCCGGTGGAGAAATGATTACCGGGTTTTCGTCGTCCAGTACCGTCACGGTAAAGCTGCATGTGCTTGCATTTTCGCATGCATCCTCAGCAGTCCAGGTTACTGTGGTTGTACCCAAGGGGTATTGACCGCTTGCATCTCCGGTTCCGTTATAATCGTTTGTCAGGGTAACGGTACCGCACAGTTCGGTCACCTGAGGGATTGCAATGGCAATTGTTGCATAGTCTTCGCCCTCATCTGTCTGAACGATAATGTTTTCGTCACAGGTTATCATGGGTGCCGTGGTGTCTTCAACAGTGATAATCTGTGTGTGAACCGCCTGGTTGTTGCAGTTATCGACAGCAGTCCAGGTGCGTGTGAGAGTATAAGCGTTGTCACAGCTTCCCGTGATAAATTCTTCGTTGAATGTAATCTGAACATCATTGTCGCAATTATCATTTGCAGCGATGCCGGCTGGA
>CAZBGI010000062.1:0-19706 GCA_964491395.1 uncultured Bacteroidales bacterium
GCCCATTCTTTATTTCACCCACATAGCGGTCACCGTTAGAGAAATTTTTGGTTTGAGTGCCGGCGGGTGCTTGTGGATTTTCGTCCACTATTAATTCTGTCCCATCAGTCTCGGGCTGAGACTCAATTGTAGCTTCCACGAGTTCTGCTGAATTATCTGCTTCCAAAACAATTTCTTCTTTGGATGAAATTGGGGCATCTTCTTTACTCACTATAAAAAAGATTACAATGCCAACAATAATTACAACGCTTGCAATTATTCCATACAACTTAACGTTTACTGGTTTTTTAGGTAAATCTATAAAATCGTAAACGAGAGGTTCATCACAAATGTCGCAGGGTGTACCTTCTTCTAACATAGAGTTTAATTCTAAAAAATTAAAATCACTCTCAAATCTTGAGCATTTTTGACCATTAAAATTGCTATTTGTGCAAATTAGTCTTCTTTTCTTGTTTTTCATTATTTCTTACTTTAAATTGTTAAGAATTTCAAGTGCTTTTAAACCAGCATCTTTAAACCTTTTAACAACTGGATTTAATGGGTTGTTATTAAACATTATCTGAACGGAGCTTAACTCTTCTTTGATTTTTTTTATAATCTCATCGTGCGTGCGAATATGCATATAACTTTCTTTCAGCTTATTCTCTGTTTGAGATTGTAAAAGGAAACTCGTATCATTGTCAAGCATATTAAGCGATTCAGGCAGGTTATTTCCAAGTGGAACAGGTTCATCTCCAAGAGCTGTTTCTTTCATTAAGCAAAGAATGTTTCTTCCAGTAACAGGATCTTCAGCATCTAGAACAACATTAATTGCTTTAGCTATTAATAAAAAAGGCAATGCATTATCTTGAAATTCTTTATTCATTCTAGCCTGCTCTTCTGTTGAAATTGGAAACAAATGATAAAGGATGGATTTATGCTTATTTTCAGCCTTTAGAGCATGCATACGCTCTTCGGTAGGTTTTTTATGCATTATCTCAACATCTTCAATATGGCTTGCGAATTTTGCTTTATCTCCTTTGAATGCCATAACCGAGGTGTATTGGTCCTTTAAATATCGGACCGATGCGAAGGCTCTTGCTTGAGCTCCACGCTTAATGTTGAAAATTAAAATCTCATTATTATTGCCTCCAGTCTCAATTTGTGGGTGACCATTGTTTGCACTAACAATATCTTTAAATATAATTTTAATTTTATCGTTAAAATCTTTGGAACTATCATCATTTTCAAGTTCAGGAAGAATAATAACAGTAGCTCTTTGTTCTTGTGGAGCATCAGCATCAATCTGCATAGCATCGTCAAACTTTGATAGAAGTGCAGCTTGTTTTACTAGAGATTTAAGTAATTCTTTTAAATCATTATCTTTTCCTGAAAACTCAGTTTGCAACTTTTTGATAATGTTTTGATTGATAAATTTATCATTTGAAATTTTTGAAATTTCCTTTTCATTATTAAAAAAAGTTCTTGTTAATTCGAGAGCATCCTTTTCCAACAAAGTAGTAATCTTTTCAAGATCTATCTTTTTTAAGCTTTCGAAATAATTGCTTCTGCCTTTTACTTGTTGATATATCGAATTTCTCAGAGCACTAATTCTTTCATTTATAAGATCTTTTTCCTGAAGAACCAAGGAACTAAATTCTCTGATTTTCTTAGGATCATAGTACTTTATTATTACGGATGATTTATCCGCTTCACTATTAATTTCACATCTGCTTGAAAACTCTTTCTCGAACTTTTTCTTTAATTCATTAAAGTAACTTAAGACAGTTGCAGTATTAGATATTAAAACATTTAGCTTAATAGAAATGGAATCAATCAATTCTTTTGCATATGCAAATGCTCTATTTTCTGTTTTTTTGATTAATATCTCTGTAACATTTTTTTGCACATCTCTAACTTTTCCTTCGTTGTCGTTGAAAATACTTGAAATGGCGCCAGTTCTCCAATCCTTCTTAATTCCAACGATTGCCTGTTCAAGAATTTTTATTCTTTGTTGATTATTTGAAATAATTCCATCAATTTTTTGCTTTTCTTCATTTACCAGATATTTGTTCAGAGCACCAAGCACTTCATATATGTCGGTGATTGACTTGTTCCCTGGTAACCATTCGCCAGAAAATAAATCTGCCTCAATGTAATCGACAATTTTTGAAGCTAAGTTATCCTTATCCAAGGTTTTCCGGTTGTAGAATTCGTGAACGCCCCCATCTTGGCCAATGGCTCTAAAACCTTTTTCAAAAAATTTATTACCATACATTTCTATGGCATCCAACCACTGCTCTTTAATAATTTTTCTCCCATCAATTTCTGAGCCTTGCGTAATATCTGTTGTTATACGTGCTAATGCATCGTTAAAAGTTTTTGTAATACTTGCTCTTATTTCTTTGCTATATTGTTTTAACACATCTTCGGAAAGTGTTAAATGATCTCTTGTAAGATAATATTTCTGCAAAAACTCATTACTTCCAGTAATAGAGTGCACACTTTCTTTCTTTGATGTTGTTAAATATCCTTCAACATTATTGTAATTATTATATAAAAACTGGAGCACTGCCTGGTGATTGAAAAAATATGCAAAGTACTCCTTTATTTCCTGTTCAGGAATAGCAAATCTCTTAAATCCAAACGCAAAAAACTTATCACTAAAGTTGTATTCACTTTTAGATGAATCAAATGGATTTTCATTCGTTTCTGCTCTGTTTATTTCCAAAATTATTTTTGGATTGGCTACAATAGTTGTTTGAAAAATATATTCAGCTAGATTTTGAATTAAACTCCCAATAGGTTCCTTATCGCTCCCAAATGTCGAAAGAGGGTAGTCTTCTTCATTTGTTTCCGAAAGCAAATAGCAAACATTAAATGCAGTATCGGCAAGTCCAGTATCCCCACCAATCTTTTGACTATAAATTTGCATTGTATCGGAAACATCATAAGGTAAAAAATCATTTATTGCTAAACCATTTAGTTCCATTAATGCAGCATAACCATTAGAATGATAATATCCGTTAGTCTCTATCCTGAAAGGTGGATTCTTATCGGGCAAAACACAGTATAAGTTAATTTTATATTGAGGATATGTTTTTCTAATTAATGCACATATATCAACAATAGATCCACTTCCCGTGCCACCAGCTAATCCAGCGCAAATATGAAATTTAAGATCAAATGAACCTTTGCTTTGGGCTTGTAGATTTGCAATTCTACTATTAAGTGTGGCAATAAAGTCGGTTGCCTTTATTGCAAAATTAACTCTGCCAAGTCTCCTTCTTTGAGCTCCAGCTGCTTGTTGTTTAGTAATGTCACTAATAATTTCTTTCCACTGTTCAGTTCCTCCTATCCAATTTTTCAGATTGGGATATGATTTTGCATTTTGAATAAATGGAGCTAGCTGAGAAGGAGATTCTGCCTTAAACACCTGCGCTGGAGGTAAAGAAACATCAGTTCCCATAATATGCCACATTTTATCTTTCATCTCCAAATCACTTTTCGATGAATCAATGTAAATACACTCAACATTGTATTTTGATGGTTCCAACTCTCCGTTTTTGTTTTCAAATAAAAGCCTTTTGTAAGCAGCAAGCGCTTTCCCTCCTGTACCCCCGAGTCCTATAATAATGTGATTGTTTGCCATGATAGTTCTTTAATAAAAAATTATAGTAATATTTAAACTGTTTGTTATGCTATCTTAATATAAAGTTTTGCGCAATAAGATTTTATAATGAGAATTATTACATGCACATGTGTTTCCACATCATTTCAAAACATAGGTCTGATATCAGAATAATCCGTCTCATTCAAATGATAAAAACGCAATTCTTTTATGTTTTTAAAGGTCATTTCAGCAATGGAGTTTATAACATCTTGGTATTCTCCTTGTAGTCGCATTGGCGTTAGACCGATAGTCTTATATCCATTTTCATCTGCTTCCGATAGAGTAACCATAAGCTGCTCTTTATCTCCATTTTGAATGTATTGAACGCTTTCGGTATTATCCTGAACCGTGCGCCAGATTGAATCATTATGAAGCTCAGTTGTTTTTAAGGAGTAAATAATCAGATCAAGCTTTTCGTAGTCTTCCCAGATGGATTTATTAACAAGAGATACTTGAATATGGTTAAACATCTTGCTTACACTTGTCTCTTTTTTCTGACTTAGATGATAAAGTGCCCTCTGTGAAGTTTGGTCATCTGAGTAAACATCTATATACCCGGGGGTGCCTGGCTCTATCTTTTGTATTATCCCATAAGGTAATCTTTTAATACACTTGTCGTAATAGCTCTCTTCGGAAAAATAGTAGAACTCATCTTTTAAAATTTGTAATGCAAACCCTACAAAGCCATGGTTGTTAAGTGCAGGGTAATGCACCCAACCTTCATTGAATGCTGTGAAGTAATCGAACTTAACCCCTAATTCACTGAAAACAGATATTGCTTCAACAGCATGAGCCCTAAGGATGATGATGTTTCCTTCAACTTCAGCAGGGTCTTTAACCTGGGTGCCATATTTCTTTTTGTGGGGAAAACTCCTGAAGCCTTCATCAGCGAAAAAAATACTCCAGTAAACAATTGTACTCTCACTGGCAATTGCATTTACTCTATGATGAAAATCCACAAGTACAATGTTATCGAATTGTCTGTATTGGGGTGCAGAAAAGTGATTTCTTAAAGCATTCAGGTTCGTCCCGGAGGCGAAATAAATCAGATTTTTACTGGTTTCTGTAAATCGATGTTTGATCGCTTTAATAAACTCTTTCGTGTTTTTCATTGATTATGGTTTGTATTTTTTAATATTAATAATCCACTTGTAATATAATACGCAGGTATATAGTATTGTGTAAGTTTGTTTATATGATCCCAAGCCATGAAAGCAAGGCGAAAACTGCTAACACAATCAGTGTTTGTTTCCAGTATTTACCCAAAAAGGTGGTTCTGACTTGTTCATCAAAAGGCACATCTCTTAAGTAATGCTTTTCGTTGGGAGACTCCTGGCAGTAATGGTTTTTTGGGTCTCTGCGTTTACAGTGTATACATTCTGTCATGATGATTGATTTTTATGAGAAGGAAAAACTTGTATTCTTTTCGTTAAGAGTTTGCTGAGAAAGACATCATTTTTTTAAAACAATGCCTGCACAATGATATACCCCAGAAACCCCAATATCAAAATCTTACCAACTTTGGTTTTCCACAATTTCCCCACATAGGATTCATGCCATTTTACGCCATTTCCGGATAATTTTTTCCATTGGTGTCCCCACATAGGTTTTGATGGGCACTCTTCTGTATATTCAGGTCCGTTTCTGCGTTGTCCGCAGTTTTTGCATACTTTGTGGTCGATCATTTTTATTTATTCTTAGTGATGAGATTTGGTTAATTGATATCGAACAGGGAGAAGAGAATCTGTTCTTCTCCCTGTTCGTTTTACTTAACTATTTGGTTTATCAACCAAAATTCTTATTCCACTCTGTTTGACAATAACTACTGCAGAATCTTTCTTTAACAAAGAAGCCTCCATTGTTTACACCTTTTAAAGAGGGTATTTCATCCTCACACCAGCAACAAATCCAATTACCCATTAATGTTCTTTTGTTTTTCTTTAGTGCCATAATTATAAAGTTTAACAATATCCCTACTCTGTTGTAAGCTTTTCGGGGTCCGCTTGTTCTTATTTTTTTGTTTTACAAATGTGAGTTTATAAAATCATTGCCTTAATTTTTTCTTTCAGTTGCCCCTGGGGGCTTTAGATTGTTTTACCAATGCAAATTGCTATTTCTGTCAAAAAGGCCAAGATAAATCTTATTTGGTCAGTGAAAATCTGTATTTAGTAAACAACCCGTTTTTTCAAGTGAAGTGCCTAACTGGCTTAGTTAATGTTGTTTTTAACCCTGTCAGCTTCCCTTGCTTTGCACAAAGAGCAATTGAATTTTATGATTTGTTTATAATTGTCAACCTGGGCTATTTCTGCGAATATTCACAATGCTTTGGCATACCATATCAAAGCACTCTACCTGCTCTTTTACAATAACAGGTAACTATACTTTTTGCATCGTAAATTGTAATGAAATTAAAATTTCCCATCTCCCTTCAAAATTTCCCAAAGAAACAACTATTTGTATCGATGACAAATATAATATTGGAGTTAAAGCCAAACTTCAGTGTTTTACCGAATTATACATAATGGTTATCTGAGGAAAGGAACCCGCAAAATCTTATCGGGGTTTTCTACTGTAAACCACTTATATCATCTTTTCAGATATTACGCCCAGAAGATTTGTGTGGTGAAGAGAAATACTGTAAATCAATATTAAAATCAAATTTCCATAATTAGTAATGATTTTAGTTTTTGTTTACGTATTATGTAAACTTTTCGTATTTTTGCTGTATGAACGTTTTAGATACATCGACAGGTGAAAAACACTCGGTAGACATATTACCTGTTGAAATTGAAGATTTTAAAACCATTAGAGAAGACAGGTATTTTTTTGACTGGAAAACTGAGAAGAATCAAGAGGTCTATAAAATACAGATAAAAAATTCGGGTGATATTTTAGGACTTGTCTCTATAGATAGGATTCCTCAAGAGTGGAGAATTCATATCAGACTTTTAACCGTTTCAAAAGAAAACAAAGGAAACAAGAAAAAATATGATAAAATTGCCGGAAACCTGATTGCTTTTGTAGCAAAAATTGCCATTCGAGAATTTGGAGAATTGGCTTGTATTTCTCTCAGACCTAAAAGTCAAATTGCACAACACTATATTGACAAATACAACATGAATATTACAGGCATGACTTTAAGCCTGGAAGTTCCCGATATTATTGATCTAATAAATTTTTACGACAATGACTGAAAACAACAAAAAAAATATTGATACAGAATACGGTATAGATTCAAGATACAAATCTGATAAGGAGCGTGAATCAGATGCTGCAACTTTAATGGAAGCCCGTTTAAAGAGGATGAAAAATCTTTCAAAAGACCAGATAACAAAGGCTAAACTTTTGCAGTTGAAACTGAGGATGGAGGAATACATTAAAGCTCCCGCATATGATAACCGGAATCATTTCTTAAGTTTTTTAAAATCATATATAGATTCCATTTACTCAAAGAGAAGTACTTTTGCAAAAGACATCGATGTTTCTCCGGTAAGTTTGAGTCAAGTATTAAATAACCATAGAGAACCTAAAGAAGAATTTATTATGAAATTAATGATACATTCGGAGAAAGCGTATAAGAATGTTTGTGAGTTTCATAATAAAATATGGTATCAGGTATATTTTCACGAGAAGATTTGCGATACAATGTCAAATCAAGAAAAATGGCGACCGGAAATAGAAAAACATATTAGATTAAGTGAAGTAATATGAGAAATAAACTGCGGGTAATACGAAATACCGAAAAAGGCAGGCAAGTAATTATTTGAGGCACTATGCTCTGCATCTAGTCTTGTAACAGCAGGGAAGTGCTATGACTCCATCTCCTCCAGTTTCAACTGCCATTCTTCCCATTCTGATTCACGGATTTGTAGTTCTTCTTTGAGGGCGGAGTAGTTTTTAAAGAATTCGTCGTTGTTAAAGTCGGCAGGATGCTGCGTGGGGTTGGAGATGATGGCTTCGGCCTTTCTGATCTCCTCTTCCAGAATGGCGATATGATCTTCGCAGCGGGCAATCTGGTTCTGAATTTTGCGCATTTCCTTTTCCTGTTCCTTTTTGCGTTCCCACTGCAGTTTGTTATCGGAGGTAGAGTTTGTCTGTCCTGAGAAAGACGTTTTGCGGGCCTGTTCCAGATCGGAAAGGTGCTGTATATTACGGTTTTCGATAAAATCGTAAATATCGCCCAGGAACTCTCTGATCTTCCGGTTTTTAAATTCAAATACGCGGGTACTGAGCCCCTGCAGGAAGTCGCGGTCGTGGCTTACCAGGATGATGGTTCCTTCAAACTGCAGGAGTGCACTCTTGAGAATGTCCTTGGAGCGCATATCCAGGTGGTTGGTAGGCTCATCGAGCACCAGCAGGTTTACGGGCGAGAGCAATATTCTCGCAATGGCAAGGCGTGACTTTTCGCCCCCTGAAAGTACTTTTACCTTCTTGTCAATATCTTCGCCCTGAAAGAGGAAACCCCCGAGAATATTTCTGATTTTGGGGCGTATGTCGCCTACTGCCACATCATCAAGGGTTTGGAAAACAGTTTTCTCTCCATCCAGCATTTCAGTCTGGTTCTGGGCATAATAGCCCATTACAACGTTGTGCCCCAGTTTCATGCTTCCGGTGTGATCCAATTCGCCCGTGATGATGCGCGAAAGGGTGGTTTTTCCCTCGCCGTTTCTCCCCACAAAGGCCAGCTTCTCTCCCCTGCTCACGGAGAACTCAAGATTCTCCAGTACTGTTTTTTCACCGTACTTTTTGCCAATATTTTCGGCTTCGATAACTATTTTTCCTGAGGGCGGTGCCTGGTTAAACCGAAAGTGGATGCCCGACAAGTCGATATTGTCCACTTCCACCCTGTCCATTTTCTCCAGGAGTTTCACGCGCGACTGCACCTGCTTGGCCTTGGTGGCTTTGGCACGGAAACGGGTAATGAAGCGTTCTATCTGTGCGATTTCTTTCTGCTGGTTGGTAAACTGCGCCATCTCCTGTTCGAGTCGTTCCTCGCGCAGCACTTCATAGTCGGAGTAGTTGGCTTTATAATCGTATATTTTTCCGTTGGAGATTTCCACCGTTCGTTTGGTGATGTTGTCCAGAAATGCCCGGTCGTGGGATATGAGTACCACTGCCCCGGAGTAATCCTGGAGAAACCCTTCCAGCCATTGGATAGATTCAATATCGAGATGATTGGTAGGCTCATCCAGCAGGAGCAGGTCGGGGTTTTGCAACAGTATTTTGGCCAGCTCCACGCGCATCTGCCAGCCGCCGCTGAATTCAGACATGGAACGTTGGAAATCCTTGTGTTCAAAGCCTAATCCCAGCAAAACTTTTTCGGCGCGGGCCTGCTGGGTAGCTCCACCAATGAGGGCAAAGCGTTCATTAGCCAGAGCCAGTTTTTCGGCCAGCTTGTGATAGGATTCCGATTCATAATCCTCCCTTTCGGCAATCTCCCGGGTGTATTTTTCTATACGTTCTTCCAGTTGATTGGCTTCAGAAAAAGCCATGAAGGTTTCATCGAGTACGGTTTTGGTGCTGTGCAGTTTCATCTCCTGCGGCAGATACCCTACCGTGGCCGCAGAAGGAATCACCACCAGCCCCGATTCAGGTTCCATTTGCCGGGTGATGATGCGCATCATGGTGGTTTTGCCGGCCCCGTTCTTCCCTACCAGGCCGATGCGATCGCGTTTGTTGATGATGAAGGAAACTTCTTCAAACAAATAGTCGCCGTTGAATTGAACTGACAGGTTATTGATGGAAAACATGGGGGTATTGTTGGATTGTTGAATTATTGAATTGTTATTTTTCTCTTGTCTCTATTCTTTGTTTTTAATTTTCTGCACTTGCGCTGACATCAGCGGTGTGCTGTTAAATCAGCTTGAATTCGCAGCGCCGTTTTAGTGGGTCTCATTACCCGGGGCGGCGCTCCATAGCCTGATGGCTATGTCTCTCTGCCCCGGGCTATGCATGTTTGAGCCCTTCAGGCTCAGTTTTGCTGCTTCTATACTATTGTCTCTCGTCTCTTACCTCTCTTCGGTCGTCGTTTTTCCGTTCACGCATTCGCGGGATTTAGCTTTGCTGAGCTCGCCTTTGGCCCGGTTCAGGCTGGATCCTCAACTTCGGTCTTCGGTCTTCTGTCATTCAGTTTTTACCTTGTCATTTTTCCCTTTCAAAGCAAGGCCTAACTCCTCCAGCTGCTTCCCATCTACAGGCGAAGGGCTGTCGATCATCACATCGCGGCCGGCGTTGTTTTTGGGGAAGGCGATATAATCGCGGATGGATTCAGAGCCACCAAAGAGCGAGCACCATCGGTCGAACCCAAAGGCCACACCCCCATGGGGAGGTGCCCCAAAGCGGAAAGCATCCATGAGGAAGCCAAACTGTGCGTTGGCCTCTTCGGCAGTAAATCCAAGCACTTCAAACATTCTTGCCTGCTGATCTTTGTCAAAGATACGGATGGAGCCACCACCAATCTCAACCCCATTGATGACCATATCGTAGGCATTGGCACGTACCTTACCGGGATCAGTGGCAAGCAGTTCAAAGTCTTCCTCCAGCGGTGATGTAAAGGGGTGGTGCATGGCGTAGAAGCGTTGCGATTCCTCATCCCATTCCAATAGTGGGAAGTCTACCACCCACAGGCATGAGAATGTGTTGGGATCGCGCAGTTCGAGTCGTTTTCCCATCTCCAGACGCAATTCACCCATGGCTTTGCGGGTAAGATTGGTTTTGCCGGCCAGGATAAGCAACAAATCTCCGGGTTTTGCATCCATGGCGTCGGCCCAGGTTTTCAGCTGGTCCTGGTTAAAAAATTTATCGATGCTGGATTTATAGGTTCCGTCGGCGTTACATTTTACATAGACCAGGCCGGTGGCACCAATTTGTGGACGTTTCACCCATTCGGTAAGTGCATCCAGTTGTTTACGGGTATATTCGGCACAGCCGGGAGCATTGATACCTACCACCAGCTCTGCATCGTCAAACACTTTGAACCCTTTGTTTTGAGCCAATTCGTTAAGTTCCACGAAGCGCATACCAAAACGGGTATCAGGTTTGTCGCTGCCGTAATATTTCATGGCATCGGCGTAGCTCATGCGATCGAAGGTGATATGGTCGATTCCTTTCACTGCCTTGAAAAGGTGGCGTGCCAGCCCTTCAAAAGTTTCCAGTACATCGTCGCGGGTAACGAACGACATTTCGCAGTCGATCTGGGTAAATTCGGGCTGTCGATCGGCACGCAGATCTTCATCGCGGAAGCACTTCACAATCTGGAAATAACGGTCGAGGCCGGCAATCATCAGCAGCTGCTTGAAAGTTTGCGGTGATTGGGGAAGGGCGTAAAACTGCCCGGCATTCATGCGCGAAGGAACCAGAAAATCGCGGGCCCCTTCGGGGGTAGATTTGATGAGAACCGGGGTTTCCACCTCAATAAATTTGAACTCATTGAGATAATTTCTTGTTTCGATGGCCATTTGGTGGCGCAACTCCAGATTCTGGCGTACACTGTTGCGGCGGATATCCAGGTAGCGGTATTTCATGCGCAGGTCGTCGCCCCCATCGGTCTCTTCCTCAATGGTAAAAGGAGGGGTAACAGATTTGTTGAGTACTTTCAGCTCCTGCACCAGTATTTCAATTTCCCCGGTAGGATTCTTCTTGTTCTTGCTGCTTCGTTCGATGACCTGCCCGGTGGCACTGATAACAAATTCACGTCCCAGTTCGCGCGCCTGCTGGCAAAGGTCAGCATGGGTTTCCATATTGAAAGCCAGCTGGGTAATGCCGTAGCGATCGCGTAAATCAACAAATGTCATTCCGCCCAAATCGCGCGAGCGTTGCACCCATCCGCACAGGGTCACTTCTTTACCGGTATCGGCAAGCCGCAACTCACCGCATGTATGTGATCTCATCATTTTTTACGTGTTTTTTTAAGGCGCAAAGGTAGTAAAAATAAGGTTAGGGTTTAGCTTAAGGTTGAGGTTCAGAAAGAGGCTGATCGAAGCTCAGTCCCGCGGCTGAAAGGAAGTGGGATTGAGGCTGAGGCTGAGGTTGAGGTTGAGATAGATGCTGAGTGATGGTGAATTTTAAGAAAGTGGGGCTCTCGCTATGCATCAAGCGATTGGCCAATGGCTTCAAATTTATCCACAATCAGCTTGCGTTCGGGGTAAAAAAAGAATTTAAGGCTAAAGGTTTTTTGCGCATCTTTCAACCCCAGATTTATCATCAGGTTATCTTTTTTTTCTACCGACAGGATATCTTTAATCCTTATGGTTTCTATCTCTTTTCTTCGCGGCAACCACCAGCGGATGACTTCATCGTCCCATTCCACAAAATATTTCTCATTTCTGATGGTATTTAAACCTACCCACCATGCCACCACCCCCTGAAAAGCAAGGGTGATGTAATTGACTTTTACCCAGGATTCTTTCTCTTCTGCAATAAACCACGTATCATACACAAACAATCCTATTCCCAGCAGGAACAATACCGCTCCCATCCCCATAAAAAATCTCATGGCAGTTTTGTTGTGCTTGTAAACCCTGATGAATGTCATGGTGAAAATATTAAGTTAAACGGTTCTACTGCACTTTTGGTGAAAAAAATACGCGTTGCATTGATTCAATGGGTCCAGGACAGAAGACCGGAGACAAGCAAAAATATAAAAAAAGACAATATGATTCTACAATGATATATTTTATCAAAGGCTTATTTTGGGGTTTTGCAAACAGCAACATATTAATCAAAGCATTGCTGATATTCAACCCTTTCAGGGTTGTTTAATAGATACGGCTATTGATTTTACCACGGGTTAAAACCCGCGGCTATTCGTATTTAAGCCTTTCAGGCTTATAACCACGATAGTGGTTTAATTTGAATAACCGTAAATGGAATTTACGGATAACTAATAAACAAGACTTATGAACCCTGAATGGGTTCAACAATTCAATATCAAGTTTATATCTATATTGCGTAATTTTTGTTCTTACATTCAACAAACCCCGCAACAGCAATGTATCGCGGGGTTCTACCAAAACATGTGCATCGCGGCACATTATCTAAAATATGTGGTTCTACTGGACTTTTAGTGAAAAAAATACGAGTTGCATTGATTCAATGGGTCTGGGACAGAAGACCGGAGACAGAAGACCGAAGAGGATTCTCTTCCGTCTTCCGTCTTCCGTCTTCCGTCTACGGTCGAATTGCATCTAATTTATTATCAAAATATAGTCTTATCCACTAAATTTGTAGTAGTACCAAATATGTTATTTTAAAGTTGTTTCTCAGAACAGGGAAAGGGCAATTTCTACCGATGCTTGTTTGAGTGAGGGGTTGAAGCCTACCGTTCCGGTAACGGGCAGGGTGTAGCTTCCCAGGGTAACGGGACGACTGACTTTAAGACCGATATTTACCAGGTCGAAAGCCCTGGCCCCATAGAGCGAGTTGTCATCTTCGCTGTTCAGGGCAAATCCTGCCGCAGCATAAGGGGATACCACGAAGGTTTCGCGAACAAAGGGCAATGTAGCTTCCAGGTAACTGGAGTAGCGGTTGTCACCATTGGAATCGCGGTCGTTGCCATAAATAACGCTGGCAAACATCAGTCTCAACGGAATATTATCTGTAAAATCCCAGGCGATGGAAAGGTCGGTAATGTGGTTGGTTTCATCGGACTTAAAATTGAAGTAGTCCGCATCGGGAGCTCCGGTAAAGTTGAAAATATCGAGCAGGGTAATGTTAAAATTACCTGCTGTATAGCTTACAATCTGCGATACTTCCTTGTACTGCCCGTCTACCGACAAACCACCCCAGGCAAATACGGCGAATCCTTCATTGTAATATCCTACCATGGGAGCAGTAACAAATCCGTCACTGACCCTGAGACCCCTCCAGTAGTGCATGTTTTTCACATCCATGCTCACGTTGAACTGTTCCTGGGCAAATACCCCACTGGCTGGTAACACCAGGCAAATTTGTACAAATAATATTTGAATTAGATTTTTCATGGTAACTTTTTTGGGTGATCCATTGCCAATGTCTTTTCTGTGTTCTTTCACGCAGTGTAGTTGACCTGATAATCTCCCGGTCAGGCATGCAATGGCATCAGGTTAGTATTATCAACTATTTACAAAACATTAAACAACAAGGCTGCCAGCACCGCACCGATAATGGGACCTAAAACAGGTACCCAGAAGTAATTCCAGCCACTGGACCCTTTTCCTTTGATGGGCAATACCGCATGGGCCAATCGGGGCCCCAGGTCACGGGCAGGATTGATGGCATATCCGGTAGGACCCCCCAATGACATGCCAATTCCCACAACAAGCAGGGCCACAGGCAAAGCGCCCAAAGAACCCAATCCTACGGGTTCGCCTTCCACCACACTGGATACAAAGCGAGGTTCAGCAATGTAAAAAATCACAAAAATCAGGATAAAAGTACCTACTACTTCCGTTACGATATTGTAAAACTTGTTGTCAATAGCGGGCATGGTAGAAAAAACCGCTAGTTTGGCTCCTTCGTCTTCGGTAGCGTCAAAATGCAGTTTGAATGCAAAATACACGATACAGGCACCGATAAACGCACCTGCAATCTGGGCAAGGATATATCCCGGCACAGAGGCCCAGGGGAACAAACCTGCCGTAGCAAGTCCTACGGTAACGGCAGGGTTGATATGCGCGCCTGAATGAGGGCCCGCCACGATTACGGCAATAAAAACGCCGAAACCCCAGCCAAATGTAATGTTTACCCATCCGGCTCCTTCCGCCTTGGATTTTTTCAGAATACTGTTGGCAACCACACCTCCACCCATAATGATAAGGATGGCTGTACCGATAACTTCATAAATTAAAGCATTGTCCATGATAGTTTTTCTTTGAAAAGTTGAAAGTTTTTTTTTAAAGAAGCTGTTTTTTTTGGAAAAAATGAGATGTAGCATACCAGCCAGAGCATAGAAAAGACTGTATTGCTCTGAATTATCAGGAGTGATTTTCAATCAGTAAGCTTTCCTTCCCGGAATGAATATCTGCCTGACAGGCTATCATCAAAATTCCAATAGTGTTTATTCTTTGGTCCAGGCTTTGGCACGGTTTACGGCATCCGCCCATTTTTCTCTGCGCACTTTGGTTTCCTCTGCAGAAAGGGTGGGTTCGAAGCTCTTATCCAGTTGCCATTGCTGCTTGATTTCATCAAGGCTTTCCCAGAAACCGGTTGCCAGACCTGCCAGGTAGGCAGCACCCAATGCGGTGGTTTCAATAACTTTAGGCCGAACCACTTTGGTATTGATAATATCGGCCTGGAATTGCATCAGCAGGTTGTTGGCCGAGGCACCGCCGTCAACCCGGAGTTCTACAGCTTCCATACCGGTATCTTTCTGCATCACATTGAGCACATCCATGGTCTGGTAAGCAATTCCTTCCAGGGCAGCCCGTGCAATGTGGGCACGTGTGGTACCTCTGCTGATTCCCACCATCAGTCCACGGGCGTACTGATCCCAGTAAGGAGCACCCATACCGGTAAAAGTAGGTACAAAGAACAGGTCGCCACTGTCATCCACCTGACGGGCCAGCGCCTCTACTTCGGTGGAGGAGTTGATAATACCCAGCCCGTCGCGCAGCCATTGCACTACGGCACCGCCAATAAATATGCTTCCTTCCAGGGCGTAAGTGGTTTTGCCATTGATCTGCCATGCGATGGTTGTAACCAGGTTATTTTTGGAAATAAAAGGTTTTTCTCCGGTATTGAGCAGCATAAAGCAACCTGTACCGTAGGTATTTTTCGACATTCCTTCTTCGGTACACAACTGCCCGAACAAGGCAGCCTGCTGGTCGCCGGCAATCCCTGCAATGGGTACTTTCGAAGCGAAGAAAGTAGTGTTGGTATTGTCATAAATTTCACTGGATGATTTTACCTGGGGCATCATAGATTTGGGTATATCCATCAATTCCAGCATCTCCTCATCCCAATCCAGTTTTTTGATGTTGTACAACATGGTACGGCTGGCATTGGTAACGTCGGTAATATGCGTGCGGCCCTGGGTCAGCTTCCAGATAAGCCAGCTGTCTACTGTACCAAAGGCCAGTTCCCCGCGTTTGGCCTTTTCGCGGGCTCCTTCCACGTTGTCAAGAATCCATTTGATTTTGGTACCACTGAAATAGGCATCAATCACCAACCCGGTTTTCTCACGAATGGTTTCTGCAAAGCCTTTGTTTTTCAATTCATCGCAGTATCCGGAAGTACGCCGGTCCTGCCAAACAATGGCATTGTACACCGGATTACCTGTGCGCTTGTCCCATACAATGGTGGTTTCACGCTGATTGGTGATACCTATACCGGCGATATAAGTACCGTTGATACCCATTTTGGACATGGCTTCTGCAGCTACCGCTACCTGCGATGACCAGATTTCGTTGGGATCATGCTCTACCCAGCCTGGCCTGGGAAAAATCTGTTGAAATTCTTTTTGTGCTACCGAGCGGATGTTTCCTGCCTTATCAAACAGCAAGGCACGTGAACTGGTAGTTCCCTGATCTAATGCTAAAATAAACTGTTCCATGTGTGTGTTTTTTAAAAAGGTTTAAAATATTGGGTTTTGACAACTTTCTTTTTTATCTGGATTTGAGGTGTTCGCAACAAACGTAGTTATTGGCCATGGCAAGAAAATCAGCCACCTGCTTTTCTTCCCATGTTTTATCTTTGCCCAGTTCCGCAGCAATAATGGAAGCCACCTGGGGCGCTATGCGCATGGTTTCCGGGGCATTCAGAAACAGGCAACGAATACGGCGCGCCAGCACATCCTCCAGGGTTCGGGCCATTTCTTCCCTTACCGCCCAAACCACCTGGGCTTTGATTAGTTGCAGTGACTCGCTGAGCAGTTGATCCATGCCTGGTTCTTTCTGTGCCAGTTTAAGAATCTCTTCCTTATCCGTTCCATATACATACAACGGATCGGTAAGGTCAACATCTTTTTTGTATCCGTGGATTTTGAATTTTTTGGTTTTGGACTCGGTTTGCTTCCATCTTTTTACTTTTTCTACCTTCTCTACCATGTCCTGCGCCATGCGGCGGAAGGTAGTCCACTTCCCTCCTACCATGGTAAAGAGATGAGAATCGGAGACCACAATTTTGTGGCTGCGGGATATTTCTTTGGTTTTGGAGCTTCCTGCTTTGGGCGCAGCAAGAGGCCGGAGGCCGGCAAAGATACTCAGCACATCTGATCGTTTAGGGGTTTTGGTCATGTACTTTCCCGCTGTGGAAAGAATAAATTTAATTTCCTCTTCCAGCGCAACGGGCTCAAGCGAAGCACTATCCATGGGTGTATCGGTTGTTCCTACCACCACTTTCCCATGCCAAGGCACAGCAAAAAGAACCCTGCCATCGTCGGTTTCAGGAATCATGATGGCATGATCGCCGGGCAAGAAGGATTTGTCCAGCACAACATGTACTCCCTGACTGGGACGGATGGTTTTTTCAGCACCCGGTTTGTCCATCTGCAATATAGAATCAGCAAACACACCTGTGGCATTGATAATGACTTTACCTTTGACGGTGTATTCTTTTCCGGTTTCCTGATCTTCAAATACAACTCCATTCACGAGGTTGTTGTCCCCTTTGGTAAGATTTTTCACGCTGGCATAATTGAGAATATGAGCCCCATGCTCGGATGCTGACTGCAAAACATTCACAGCCATCCGGCTGTCATCAAACTGTCCGTCATGATAAACCACACCAGCCGTAATGATATCAGGCTTCATGGTAGGGATTTTCTCCAGAGCTTTCTTTTTTGAAACCCTGTGCGAACGACCAATGCTGTAGGTGCCTGCCAGCAAATCGTACATTTTCAAACCAACGGTAAATTTGAGTTCGTCAAACCAGCCAAAGGTAGGAATCACAAACGCCTGATTCTTGGTGAGGTGGGGAGCGTTTTTCAGCAACCTCCCCCGCTCCACGCAAGCTTCACGTACCAGGGCCACATCTCCCTGGGCCAGGTACCGAACTCCTCCGTGTAAAAGTTTGGTGCTTTTGCTTGAGGTGGATTTGGTAAAATCTGACTTTTCCAGCAATAGCGTGGTATACCCTCTTGTGGATGCTTCCAGTGCAATGCCCACTCCCGTGGCGCCTCCACCAATGACAATAAAGTCGTAAATGTCATTAAACTGTTCAACTTTTTGTAAAATTTTTTCGCGATGCATGATGTTTTGGATTTGGGTTTTGAAATATTGTGAAATTCTTCACGATGCAATATTACAATAAAAAAAACAACTTCGCAAGTTTTTGAAACTTTTTTCTTTCGTTTTCTTTCTTTTTTTGCTAAATTATAGAAATTCTCAGTCCCAACTGGAGGTAAAAGTGCGATACAGAGCAAGTTTGAAATATATTTACAGAACGAAACCGGAGACAAACAAATTAATTTAATTAGAAAAAAATGTGTAGGTTTGAACTTTAAAAGCAAAACTATGGTACTGAGCATTGCAGAACGACATCAACACATCCTCAACAGCCTGAAGAAAAAAGGGTATGTCAGTGTAACAGAACTGAGCAAAGAGCTCAAAGTGAGCGCCGTCACCATACGAAAGGATTTGAAACTTTTGGAAGAGCGAAACCTTTTGTTTCGCACCCACGGGAGTGCTACTCCCCAGGATCCTTATATTGCAGACAGGCATGTAAACGAGAAGGGAAAAATCCAGGTAGAGCAAAAACAACGCATTGCACAAAAGGCATTTTCACTCATTGAGCCCTATGATAGTGTAGTGATTGCATCGGGCACTACCATTAATGAACTCAGCCGGCAGATTTCCACGGTAAAAGGGCTTACGGTAATCTCAGCTTCGTTGATTGCCTCTCAAAACCTGAGCCTGATTACTGACATTGAGGTTATTCAACTCGGAGGAATGATCAGGAAAAGTTCTTCATCAGTAGTGGGGCCACATGCCGAAAAAATGCTACAAGGGTTCAACAGCAACCGGTTGTTTCTGGGGGTAGATGGCATTGACCCCGAATACGGCCTTACCACTACCAATGCCATGGAGGCCTCTCTCAACCAGGTGATGATCAATGCCGCCACCAAAGTGATTGTTCTGGCCGATGCCACAAAATTTGGCAGAAAAGGATTTGGCCGCATATGTGGTCTGGAACGGGTAGACACCATCATCACCGACACAGAAGCCCCGGAAAATTTAATCGCAAAATGCAGGGACAAAGGGGTGGAAGTGCTGGTGGTGTAAAACACCCATAACCCCGATAGGGGTGTTATGATTATAGAAATGACCGTATGCATCCACCAACAAAACCCTGTAGGGGTGAGATAATAAATTTTTTCTATCCTGTCACCCCTTCAGGGTTCCTCGTTTTTACCCGGGCGCATTTTTTCTATAATCCTGTCAGCCCTTCGGGCTTGGGGCATTGTACAGGGGTTGTTTTTAATTCCAAATGATTTGGCGCGATAACAACCAAGCATTTGTAAAACAGGAAAATAATTTAATAACCTTGACAAGGTGATGTAAAGCACCCTTAACCCCGATAGGGGTGTTATGATTATAGAAATGACCGTATGCATCCACCAACAAAACCCTGTAGGGGTGAGATAATAAATTTTTTCTATCCTGTCACCCCTTCAGGGTTCCTCGTTTTTACCCGGGCGCATTTTTTCTATAATCCTGTCAGCCCTTCGGGCTTGGGGCATTGTACAGGGGTTGTTTTTAATTCCAAATGATTTGGCGCGATAACAACCAAGCATTTGTAAAACAGGAAAATAATTTAATAACCTTGACAAGGTGATGTAAAGCACCCTTAACCCCGATAGGGGTGTTATGATTATAGAAATGACCGTATGCATCCACCAACAAAACCCCGTAGGGGTGACATAACAAATTTTTTCTATCCTGCCACCCCTTCGGGGTTCGGGTTTCTTTCCCGAACATTTCTTTTCTATAATCCTGTCAGCCCTTCGGGCTTGGGGCATTGTACAGGGGTTGCTTTTAATTCCAAATGATTTGGCGCGATAACAACCAGTTTTGTAATGTGGTAAGATTAACAGGCATTCATAAAACACAAACATTTTTTAATATACAGAACAGTTTAA
>CAZBGI010000063.1:0-18632 GCA_964491395.1 uncultured Bacteroidales bacterium
GATACCCCACCGTAAAGGATGGGTTTCGCTGGTATTCCCACGAAGATGTAAAGGCATTTTTTCCTATGCCAAAACTTAAGGAGGTTTGGGGAATATAATCATCTGGAGATTCACCTCGTGCACTAAAGGCAAAACCGATAATACAGGATAAGAAGAAAAACAAGAAGAGGAGTTTTTTCATGGTCTGTGAGTTTGGTTCATTCCAAGGTTCACCTGAAGAAAATGTACAGATATGGCTTGCATGTTGATGATCCGGGATTATATGAAAGCCATTTAAGTATCTGTCAAATATAAACAATATTTTAATGCTGGGGGGTGTTATGTTAAATTTACATAATATTTTCTGTCGCGAGGAGTTCAATGTCTTTAAAAGACAGGCAGGCAGCAGTTTAAAAAATTATGCAACTTTTTCATCTATCGAATATTAACACTTCGATATTTATTGTCAATATTTGCATTTCAAATAAAGTGATGTGCTGTTCCTCGTCTGACGACTTCAAGACGTCCAACGAGGAAATATAGTAAAATCCTTATCCCAACCAATTCCATCGACTTTAGTAGCCCTGAATTCTGGATTCAACATTCCCCACCTATAAAAAAAATGCCCCGATGGTGGACCGGGGCAAAAAGTTCTGGGTATAGACGTACTGCTACCAGATTACATGCTTTCTTCTTACGGGCATGGTCATACAGCGTCCACCGCCGCCTCCGCGGGGTAATTCACTGCCTTCAATGGTAATTACGTACTTCTCATAATCGGCAAGGTTGACCCGTTCTTTGATTACATCAGAAGCTTTAATAACTTCCATGCCGTTGCGGTTGAGTTCTTCAATGGTTTTGGCGTTGCGCGCATAGCCAATGACTTTGCCGGGAGCGATGGCAAAAAAGTTGGTGCCACTGTGCCATTGTTCTCTTTCCTGGGTCCATGAGTCGTCTTTCCCACCGCATACCAACGGTTCAAGGTCCATTCCCAGGTTTCTCAAGGCTGTCGGGAGGTTTTCCTGCTCTCTGATATATTTAACCTTCCCACCTTCAGCGTAGATGTGTACCGTTTGGTACTTGTTCATTTTCATGATTACGGGGTCGTAAATCATGCATTTATCCATGTCGAGCATGGTGAAGACCATATCGAGGTGTATAAAAGACTCCGGAGAATCCGGGAGTTCCTGCACGATAATGTGCTGGTGTTCATTTTTTTCCTTGAGTTGTTCGAGAATGAAGTCAACCCCCTGCGGAGTAGTGCGTGTCCCAATTCCAACCAAAATGATATCATGCCTTGCTACCAGCACATCACCTCCTTCAATGGAAATTTTGTTGTTCTCAGGTTGGAGGTTCATCGGACTGATGGTTTTGGTGCTGAAAGAAGTGTGAAAATCAAAGATAGCCTCCATGATCAGACTTTCGCGCAATCTTACCGGGGAAGACATCTTCCCGATAAATACATTGTCGTATACCGAGATGGATGCATCGCGGGTAAAAAAGAAATTGTGCAACGGGCGCAGGGCATAGCGTTCTTTACTGAGGAAGCTGGTAAGGGTTTCCTTTTGCATGGGCACTCCTTCAATCAACTGGCGTGCGAGTTCTTTTTCACTCAGTGACATCAGAAAAGGTTTGATGCAGGGCACGGCTTCATGCTGGCAGATTCGATCCAGCAGGTTTTCCTTCACCTTTTCATTCTTCAATACATCGCTCAGCAAGTCCTTTACTTCAAAAGTGGTGGTCACTTTTTGCAGTACTCCTTTGAGCTGGTTAAATTCTCTGGTTGCCACAGAAAGATTGAGAATATCGCTGTAAAGAGCTCTCTCGGCATTGCCCGGAGTCATGTTTTCTACTTCCGGGCCGGGGGAGTGGATAATTACCCCTTCAAGTTCTCCGATTTCTGAATAGATTTGTGTCGGAAATTTTTCTTGCATAACAGGATTATTTCATTTTGGCTTCCTTGTCAGGATGAGCCTAAAATAAAAATGTCATAACAGGGGACATTTTTTACCCTATCAAAAAACGTTAGGCCTCTCCAAAAGGTTGGGTACCCCTGAAAAGGCCTGCAAAGGTAGTCAATTTTGCTGATTTTGGGTGCTGCGGGAAGAAAAAATCCATTGTAACTTTAATACTGCACCCGCAGTTTACATGTTTCTCTTCAGAAGGTTTTGCGCCAGATCGATCAAATCTTTTTTCTTTTTGTCTGCAATGTCAATTTTATCAAGATGGGAAAGGGCCATGCGGTTGTATTCCTCCATTTTGTCACGGGCAGCCTTTTCGAGTCCCAGTTGAAGGTAAACGTTTTTCACCATGCTGATTTTTTCTTCCGGATTAAAAATACGGTTGGTGAAAGCATTGCGAAGGTCTCTGAGCTGCCCTTCATTGGCCATTTCAAAAGCTTTGATATAGAGCCATGTTTTTTTATTGGCAATGATGTCTCCTCCGGTTTGCTTCCCGAAAGTTTCTTCATCTCCGAAAATATCGAGCCAGTCGTCTTTTATCTGAAATGCAATACCTACATTTTCGCCAAAATCATAAAGCAACCGGGCATCCTGTTGGGATGCACCGGCAATAACCGCTCCGGTTTGCAGGCAAGCAGCGGGCAACACCGCGGTTTTAAGCCGTATCATGTTGATGTATTGCGCTTCTGTTACCTTGTCAAGGGTTTCAAAATTCATGTCATATTGCTGTCCTTCGCACACCTCAATCACGGTTTTGTTGAAAAGATCCAGAATGGTTTTAAGGTATTCGGAGGGGCATTGAGCAATATGTTGAATGGCCATGGCAAACATCACATCGCCGGAAAGGATGGCTGTGTTGGCATTCCATTTTTTGTATACCGAAGGTTTGCCTCGCCTCAGTGGGGCTTCATCCATAATATCGTCGTGCATCAGGGTGAAATTGTGAAAAATTTCCATACCTGTGGCAGGACCGATTGCATCTTCTATCCTGCCTTCAAACATATCGCAGGCCAGCAATGTCATGAGTGGACGCACGCGTTTACCGCCGTTGGCCAGACAATAGTCGACAGGAAGATACAACTCTTCAGGTTGTTTTACCAGTTCTATGGACTCTATATACTGGTTGATTGTTTGGGTAAATTCTTTCAGTTTTGATGACATTCCTGTACTTTTTTAAGTGATACGATGGTGCCGGATGACAAATGTATAAATAATACCTAAAGGTTGTGTTAATTTTGAAACATGCTTTAAGCGACCTTGTTCAATGTTTATTTATATCTTCGGGAATAATGAACCGTGTGTGGGTAAGAATTCTTTTTATCCCTTCTTCCATGGGAATGAGATCTCTTTTGAGCAGATTTCTCATTTTGGTAATATCGGGATACCTCCTTTTCATGTCCCCTTCAGGCAGGGGAGGCCTGTGCTCAATAACTGACGAGGAGCCTGTAAGACTGATAACCATTTTGGCCAAATCGAGGATGGTAATTTCGAAGTCAGAGCCGATATTAACTACATCGTTTATATATTCATCACTGTAAAAAGCCTTTGAAGTAGCTTCAATGTTGTCATCAATAAAACAGAAGGTGCGTGTTTGCAGCCCGTCGCCATATATCGGGATAGGCTCGTTTTTCAGGGCATGGGCGATGAATTTCGACATTACGAAATCAACGCTTTGTTTTGGCCCGTAAGTATTGAAAAACCGGAAACAGGTATAATCCAGATCAAATTCTTTGTTGTAGGATTTCAGGTATGCCTCTCCTACATTTTTTACCACAGCATAGGGGATTCTGGAGTTGAGAGGAGTAGTTTCTTCGTTCTGGGGCAGATTGACCGGCTCACCATAAACCTCAGAGGAGGAAGCGAAGAACACCCGTTTTACTCCTGAGTTTTTACACAGGTCAAAAATATGCTCAATGCCATAAAGGTCTTTCAGTACTTTTATGGGGTTGGCCTGGGTTTGCTTTACCCCTACAAAAGCAGCATAATGAAAAACATAGTCAAAATGATTGGCCAGCATTACTTCGGCAATGTCTCTGTAGTTGTTGACATCGCATTTAACAAACCTCCAGTTGTCTTTAGGTTGTTGTGGTAGCTTTTCTAATGCACCGGTAGACAGGTCATCCACCAGTACAACGTAATTATCGGGATCGCTGATCAGTTTTTCTGCCAGGCTACTGCCAATAAAACCTGCACCCCCGGTAATCAGAATCCTTCTTTTTCTTCCCATCTTGGTTGATAATATTTATTTATTTTCTTCTGTTAATTGCATCAGATATTTACCGTATCCACTGTTGATAAGGGGTTGAGCAATTTCTTTGAGTTTTTCCTTGCCGATAAATTTCATCCGGTAAGCAATTTCTTCTATACAGCCGATTTTTAATCCTTGTCTTTCTTCAATGACCTGCACAAATTGCCCGGCCTGGATCAAGGAATCAAACGTGCCTGTATCAAGCCAGGCGGTACCGCGGTTGAGGATTCCAACCTTTAGTTTCCCTTCTTTTAGGTAATGTTTGTTTACGTCGGTGATTTCGTATTCTCCCCTGGCGCTGGGTTGAATATGGGCCGCCACGTCTACCACGGAGTTGTCGTAAAAGTAAAGTCCCGGCACAGCATAGCTTGATTTGGGTTCAGCGGGTTTTTCTTCAATGGAAATGGCTTTGAGGTTTTTGTCAAATTCCACCACTCCATAGCGCCGGGGGTCGGAAACATGATAGGCAAATACAACTCCCCCGTCAGGATTATTGTTTTGCTGTAAAAGATTCTGCAACCCATTACTGTAAAAGATGTTATCGCCTAAAATGAGTGCTACTTTGTCATTGCCGATAAATTCTTTTCCAATCACAAAAGCCTGTGCCAGTCCGTTGGGTTGTGCCTGTTCAGCGTATTGAAAGTTGCATCCCAACCGGCTTCCATCGCCCAGTAATTTCTCGAAATGGGGCAGATCATGTGGTGTAGAGATGACCAGGATATCTTTGATGCCTGCCATCATTAATACCGATAAGGGATAATAAATCATGGGTTTGTCAAACACCGGCATCAGCTGCTTGCTCATAGCCAGGGTAATAGGGTAGAGTCGGGTGCCGGAACCGCCGGCAAGAATGATTCCCTTCATGGGTTTGTTTTAATTGTTAATACTTATCGCTATTTGCAGCGTGCGTAAAGTTAAAACAATTAGATTAACTGACAAAAACAAAACCTGTATGAAAGATGGAATATTGCCGTAGACACGGGGCTTATTTTTCTTTTTCCCATACTCCGGATGCTTCTTTTTCCATAGCTTCTTTGTTTTTATCAGGCTCGGGAATGGTGGTGAATGTTGCGTTATCGTTTTTATTCTCCATTTTGAAGTTTTTTATGATGATTCGCTTGTGCAGAGAAAGCAAAACGGAAGGCATAAGGAACAGGTTGGACATTAGGGCAATAAGCAGGGTAAATGCAATGAGGTATCCCAGGGCCTGAGTTCCTCCAAAAGATGAAGCGGTAAAAATACTGAAACCTAAGAATAATACTACAAAGGTGTACATCATGCTCACGCCGCTCTCTTTAAGGGCGGTCATCACTGCATGTTTGATATTATAATTGTTGAGTGCCAGCTCCTGTTTGAATTTGGCCAGAAAATGGATGGAGTTGTCCACTGAAATACCCAGGGCAATACTAAATACCAGTATCGTGGAAGGTTTGATGGGTACTCCGGTAAAACCCATCAGGGCAGCCGTTAATAGTTGCGGGAAGAGATTAGCAAGCAACGATATCAGTATCATTCTCCAATGGTTAAACAGCATGGCCATGAGCAGTGAAATGATAATCACGGCGAAAACAAGGCTGGTAAGCAGGTTTTTGATGAGATACCCCGAACCTTTCAGAAAAATAACGCTGGCACCGGTCATACTCACCCGGGTAGTTTCGGCATCAAAGATCGAATCAATAGCCGGCTGCAACTGATCTTGTATTTCTCTGATGCGGTTGGTCCCGATGTTGGCCATCTGTACGCTGATTCTTGTTCGTTGCATGGTGCTGTCGGCCAGTGAACTTACCAGGTTATCGTTCGCCTCATCATTCTGAGGCAGGTATGACATGATAAAGTTGCGTTCGTGCCGGTTGGGCAGTTCGTACATCTCGGGGTTGCCACGGTAGAAAGCCTGTTTGGCAAACTTCATGACTTCTGCAATAGAAAGGGGTTTGGATAATTCGTCAAATTGGGCCAGGGTGTCCTGCAACTGTTCAATAGCAGCCATTGTCCGCGGATGGGTAATGCCGTTGGGACGGTTGGTTTCCACCAGGATTTCCATGGGGAGAATGCCGTTGATATTCCGCTCGAAAAACAGCAGGTCTTGGTAAATAGGATCGCGGTGGGGGATGTCGTCTACCACGCTACCGGAGGTGTGCAGGCGTGTGATACCCAAAATGCCAGCCACAAGTAAAATGCCGAATGTCCAGTACACTTTGCTTCGGTGAAACACCACTGTGTTTACAACCCGTTTTACGGCTCTTCGCAAAAACCGGCTTTCCAGGTGTTTGGTATGTCGCTCCTGCGGAGGAGCCAGGTAGCTGAAGAAAATGGGAATTAGAAACAGGGTGAGTACAAAAACAAACAGTATATTCAGTGCGGCCACGATACCAAACTCAACCAGGATTTTGTTTCCGGTAATAATAAAGGTGGCAAACCCCACTGCTGTAGTGGCATTGGTAAGCATGGTAGCTTTACCTATGCGTTGCACTACCCTGGCCAGCGATTTCATTTTGTTGCCATGAAACTTGTATTCCTGGTGGTATTTGTTGAGCAGGAAAATACAGTTTTCTACACCAATGATAATCAATAACGGAGGCAAAATGCCGGTTAGAATGGTAATGTCATAACCCATCACTGCCACCAGGCCCAGAGCCCATATAACACTGATGATAACAATGAGAACAGAAAATATCACTGCCTTGAAACTGCGGAAAAATGCCAGCAAAACCAGGGAAGCAATAATAAGCGCAAGGAGTACAAACAGTTTGAGTTCTGATTCTATTTTTTCTGCGGTACGGGTTCTGATGTAGGGCAGGCCACTGTAATAGAACTTGATGCCTGTCTCCTGTTCAAATTTATTAGCCGTTTCGTAGAGTTCGTTGATAAGAGCAACCCTTTCCTGGGTATTCAGGATAGAGCGGTCCAGTGATACAGCTGACATAAAAGCTCCTGTCTCAGGATTGAAAAGCAGACCATCGTAAAACTTCAGATCCTGCAGCCGGTTTATCAGGCTGTCCAGTTCTTGCTGCGATTGAGGCATCTGTTTCATTACCGGACGAAATTCAAACTTGCGGATTTCATCATTTCTTACAATTTCCGGAATGTTGGCCAGGCTTATTACAGCTGTAACCCCCTCAATATTTCTTATTTCTTCAGCAACTTCAGTCCACGTTCTGAAATTTTCCAGTTCCAGAAATCTTGGATCTTGCACACCAATAAAAGCTACATTTCCATCTTCTCCAAAAGTTTCTCTGAAATTGTTATACTCAACAAAGGCAGAGTCTGATTCAGGAAGCATCTGCGCCAGTTCATACGACATCTCCACTTTGGTGGCCTGCCAACCCATAAACACGGTAATGACAAAAATACTTATAAGGATGAACAAGCGATTGCGGAGGATGAAATGTACTAAAAATTCCCACATAAAAGATTAAATAAAGTCCCGTGTTGTTTTTCGGGATTATGATAAAAAAAAGCCTTTGAACCAAAGGCTTACATGTTTTTATAAGAAGTGCAAAAGTAGTAAAAACAGAGGGAAAAGTGTTCTCTGTTAAGAATTATTTAGGTTCATTTCACTGCAAATTAATGTTAAACAGGCAGGGGGAAGGTCATGGTATCGTCCATTATCCAATAGCGATTTTCAAAATCGATTTCATAAAACCACAGTTGATCATCCGTCAGCGTCATAATCACCCCGGGTTCAAAAGATAATACGGCCTGGGTTTCATCAGGCAGGCTTAATACCATGTCATCGATAAATTCCCATTTGCCATCAAGGTTGAGTTCATATACACCCAGTTTGTTGTCTGAAATAATCGCGATGTTCATCCCTCCCAACATTATATAGTCCTCTATGCCTTCGGGTAATGTAAAATTGGCCGTTTCGTCATGTTTCCATTGTTTGTTGTCGTCGAGATAATAGAAGCGGATGATGCCAGAGTGGTCTTCCAGTGCAATAGCACCATGTTGCCAGGGCATTTTCATGGCCGAAATTCTTACGAACTCTTCACTGAGGGGCATGGTGAGCTCATAGTCCTGGTTCCACTGGTGGGCGGAATCCATGTAGTAGAAATACAGCATATCTTTTTGCAGGACTGCAATGGTGCCCATTCCCATGGCAAGAATTCCCTGATTTTTTGACGGGATGGAAAACTGTGAAATATTATCTTTCATCCACTGGTGACTTTCGGTAAGGTAATAAACGAGAATCTCATCTTCGTGAATGATGCCCACACTGCTCATGCCCGGTGCAATAATATGTTGAGCTTCGGGGTTGTTTACCTGTTCAAGGTTGAAGGAGGAGGGCTGTTTCTGGCAGGATGTTGCCAGGATGGCTGTAAAGAGAATAAGAAATAATTTGTTGTTCGCCATGTATCAATTAATTTGGAAAGTTAATTACGGTGATAAAGGTATAAAAAAAATATTGAGCCAAAGTATTTGTCAGGTTCCTTTTGAAGCAAAAAAAAAGACCGGCCAACGCCGGTCTTTTCGCCCAGTATTAATGTTTACATTTTGTTAAAACTTGAAGAGAATTACATTAAACAATTAATCAGGGGTGCTTTGCATGACCCGGGGTCATGGGAGAATTGTGATTTTATGTGTCTTCCGCTGATTGCCAGCTTGTAAATGAATGAAATATACACCGGCAGGGAGGTCTGCAATGCTGATTTTTCTCCTCAGGAAAGCCCGGGTTTCAAGTCGTTCACTAAACCGTACGCGTCCGTTTACGTCAGAAATCTCCATGATTGCTCCGGAGGGTGGAATATTTTCGAAGTCAAGGGTAATGTTGTTTCTGGCTGGATTAGGATAGACTTTGGAAGAGAATCCCTCACCAAATTCTGTTATATCTGAATAATATCCTACATAAGTTGTATCGGTGCCGGTACATCCATACTCGTCGGTCACCTCTACCCATTTCCATCCATAGTTTGCTACATAATAAAGTTGCTCTTCCTGGCCGTCGTGCCAGTAATAAGAGGAAAATCCTTCACCTGCATCCAAAACCACAGTGTCAGGTCTTTCCGTATAAATGTGGGGACCCAGGTTTACCTGGGGCATTCCCGTTTTTTCAATATGACTTACCACGGTGTCTGTTTCGGTTACAGCATTGGGGGTTATTATAAAGCCCCAGAGATCATAACTGTCGGAGGGTGTTAAGTCCACGTGCCGGGTAAAGCTGAAGTATCGGGAGGTGCCTGCAGGCCAGGGATCGTCAAGGGTAAATTCTTCCTGATGCTCCGCTGTATGTCCTTCCAGGAGATACCCCAGGGTAATGGTGTGTCCTGCCTGAAAATTGTCGTGTCCTTCATTGTAAACTTTTACCGTTACTTCCTCTTCGTTGGTGAGGATGCAATGGCTCGTTGGGCTGACAATAGAATCCAGGATCAGGTTGTAGGTAACCACATCCACAGCAGCAGTGTTGAAACAACCGGTTGTATCAGATACTGTTACGGAATAGGTTTCTGATTGCAGACTGTTGATTATATATGTGGATTCCTCTGAACCATCCTGCCAAAGGTACGTTTCAAAATCTTCGCCGGGGCATAATGCTATCCCGACAGGATCGAGGGTGAAAATATTTTCACCCAAATCGGGCTGAGGTATCGGTTTTAATTCGAAACTGCTGGTCAGTGAGTTATTTTCTTCCACCTCGTCGGCCCAGAAGTCCAGGTCAACGGTCACGTTGGGGGCATTCTCCTGCTCAATGGAGAAAGTTTGGGCGAATGTGTAATTTTTTACTCCATCCGGTGCGATGGTATCTGTTGTTGTGACAGTCTCTTCAGCAATAAGATCTTCATCCAGATAGTAAGAAAGTGTAAACTCAGTCTCTGGTTCAATATTCAAATAGCCTGTATTTCTGATGGCCACTGTTACCGTTACCTCCTGCTCGTTGGCACATACCGCTTCCGGCGAAAGGATACTGTCCAGCGCAAGATCCATCATCTCGGGATATACCTGTGTAATCGCTGTGGAAGTACAGCCAAATTCATTGCTTACCTCTACCCAGTATTCCCCCCAGGTTTGTACGTCGTATACCGCTTCAGTGCTGCCATCCTGCCAGAGGTAGGAATGGAAAGTCACTTCAGAATTGGGATCCAACAATATGTTTTCAGGGTTATCGGTGCTGATGAGTGGGGGCAGGGAAATATCAGGATAACCATGTACTACCACAGAAAATTCCAGGGTATCGTTTTCTGCATGGGCATCCCTGTATTTCTGATAGACACGAAAATCATACGATTGAACACTTTGCATATTTACAGAAGGAGAGAAGTTGAATTCCAGTTCTTCACCTGCGTTCCAGCTTTCTTGTAGCAACAGTGTGTCATGGCCGACAACCTCTTCCTGGTATTGCAATACAAATTCAAATGTACGACCAGGCTCGAAGGTTTCCGGGCCATGGTTGATCAGCCTGATCCCAATTGATTCTTCGTCAGATAGTTCACAGGACTCTGTGGGTTCCAGCACTTCTGCAATTTCAATATCATAGGTAACCACCCATACCGAATCGGTGCCGGGACAACCCCACTCGTCGGTAACCGTCACACTATACCATGCCGACCAGGGGTCGGTAAGCAGATAGTTTTGTCCTTCGTGGCCATCTTGCCACAGGTAAGTAGTGTATCCGTCGCCCGGATCCAGGGTTACTGACCCGGGATCCTGCGTGTAAAGGGTGTCGCCGATAAAGGGTTCCGGGTAGCCGTGCACAAAAATACTTTGCTCCAGCACGCTGTTGCCCGGATGAGCATCCTGCAGACTGCTGATAACTTCAAAGGGGTATTCGCCGGGTTGAGAAAAATCGACAGGGTTTTGAAAACTGATCAATTCTTCGCCGGAGGGTAATAATTCATTTTGCATAACCAGGATGGTTTCATCATGAAGTATTCCGTTTAAATACAGCTGAACCGGTATTTCGGTCCCAGCGGGGTATGGGTCAGGACCTGTGTTGGTAATTTTTGCCGTGACATACTCCTGGTCTGATAGTTCGCAATCACTCACAGGCTGTGTTATGGCTGTCAGGGTGAGGTCTCTTGCAATTACTTCCAGCGAATCGGTTACAGAGCATCCGTTGCTGTCTGTTACCGTTGCTGTGTAAAAGGCTGAGTTCGCTGTCTCTACCTCAAAGGTTTGCTGCGTAGAACCATCCTGCCACAGGTAAGCTTCGAACCCTTCACCGGCATCAATCACCACTGTATCGGGCTGTGAGGTGTAAATGTCAGGCCCCAGCGTAAAATCGGGATATCCAAAAACAGTAACCTGGGTGACAAGGGTGTCGTTAAACTCTCCCGGCTCATAAAAGTCGGTATCTCCGGGCAGCATGGTAAAGGCGGTGATGGGGTGTTCACCCTGTGCACGCATGTCAAACGTCGTTTCAAAGGTGAAGTTGGTGGTAGCGCCGGGAGTAAGGTCTTCACCCAGGGTGAAAAACTCATAAGCGCCGGGAAGTTCACCTATTTCAATGCCGACAGGAATCTGCATGCCGGCAGGCACTGTGTTGATGCCATAATTTTTCACCACCACAGTAACTTCCTGCTCCTGATCTAGTTCGCAATTGTGGGTGGGCTCTTCCAGTGCAGAAACACCTATGTCGTGGGGGGCTTCAAACAGAGCAAAAGCATCAAAACCTATTCCTTCCCAGGAAAAATCTTCCGGGTCAAAATCCTGTGCGGCAAATACCAGGCGGAATTTTACATGGCTTTCTGCTGCTACTTCTTCCCCTAAAACGGCTCTTACCCGCTGCCAGTCGGTATTTTCCCCGTGCCAGCCGTTGGATTGTCCGAAGCTGTTCTGCAGGGAGGAAATCACGCTCTCATCGTCGTACCATCCCCAGGCAAGCGATGGATCAGCAACGGGCAGGTTGTGCCAGCTATCACCCTGGTCAACAGAATACTGGATGCCCAGTCCATCTTCATTTTCAGGGGTATGGGTGGCCAGGTAGAATTCAATAACGGGGTTTTCTACTGCTGAAAAATTGAAACACGGGCTTTCCAGCCAGGATGCTTCCGAAGGTTGGTAGGAGCCTGAGGCATGGGTAAACCAGGCATGAGTACCTGAATGGGCAGTGTTGATTTCTACCCCCTCGGGTGTTGCCCACTCCCAGGAGCTGTTTTCTCCATAACCGGTCCAGAGTCCGTCACTGGTCAGGAACAATTCGCTGTAAGGTGGAGTAATGTAAGGAATAGAAAAAACGACGTGATGAAGTGCATCGTTGGAGTCATCCTGATCTTCTTCCCAGAAAGTTTTCACGATAATATTATCATACCGTCCGGGAGTTGAAAAATCAGCTGTGGGGGCAAAGGTATGTTGCAGGGTGCTTCCCACCGGGAGCTCCTGATGAAGCGTATCCATGAGCCAGGTCTCGCCGCCATCCAGGGAAAATCCCACCGGAATAGGGCTGGTTACGGGCAATGCACCAAAATTTTCCACCTGAACCGTTACGGTTTCTTCCTCGCTCATGCCACATGCATCATCCGGGCCCACCCATTGTGTAATGCCCACATCATGGGTTATGTAAGTGCCCGTTACTATCAGGTTGTCAATGTTCCATCCACTGTAATTGTTGGTGTCATCGGTAGGCCCTGCACCAAAACGGATCCTCACCTGATCCTTCCGGCTGATTTGAGATAGCTGATAAGTTTGCTCCGACCAGCCCATGGCGTTGTTAAAGTCGTTGTTTTCCCAGATCTTGTGCCAGGTGGCGCCGCCATCACCCGAAACATGAATCCATGCCTTGTCGGTGGGTTCAGCATTGAGCCAGCGGTGAAAAGTGAGGGTTACATCATTATAATAAAAGCAATCGAAAAGCGGAGAAATGGCAACATACTCCATCTCTCCGATATCAGGTTCTATATCTCCGGGATATTCACCCTGTCCGCTGAGGTCGGTGCCGATGATATGGTTTCCTGTATGGGCATGCGTTGCTCCCGGATGTCCGTGTGATCCACCCAGTCCCTGTGGTTCTGCTCTTTCCCATTCGCCAGAGAAAATCCATCCTTTGTCGTTTTCAAAATCATCGTAAAAGATGGTTTCATAGATAATTCGCCGGCCGGGAGGGTTATGCTCTTCAGCAGGGAGATGTTCCCCATCTATAACAATTCCATCAGCAGGAATGTATGCATCGGCATAGTTGCCGTGTGTGGCGTCTTCTGCAATATCATACGTAAGCCATATGTATGAATATCCTGTTGGCAAATCCAGTTCCAGGTTATCAAATGTAAGGCTTCCATTTTCAAAACTCCCCTCCTGTGCAACAAGTTGCGAGTCCTCGAAATGCTCTTGCTGGGTGTAGTACAGCTTAATGTCAGAAATGTCATTGTCGTTGGTGTTGAGAGAATGGACCTGGTATTGATCCAGGGATATATTGCCAGTATTGCCTGTTACCCTCAGGGTTGACATCAGAATAGGGTTGTTGGTGCTCCCGGTGGGCATAAAGTTCAGAGAGGCCTGTTCTGTGGTAAAATTATCGAGTTCCTTCTCAACATAGCCGGTTTCAGTAATCTTTAATTCATCAATACAGATGCCTGATCCCCAACCGCTAATTCCTTCAAAGGCAAGGTAAAAACGATCTGATTCGTGATTGTTTAGTGGAAGGGTGCGGTGGGTCCAGATTTCTGCAGAATGTTGGTAGCTTTCCAGCAGTTGCCAGGGGCCGTCATCGCCCAGCCGGTAGTAAATGGTAAGCATATCCTGGAATCCTTCGTCCCATTCGGCCTGAGCATGGTAAAAAGATAGCTCGGGGTTGACAATGAATTCCAAATCTATGGGAGTGGTAATTAGCCGGGTGACATACCCGATATTCTGCATCTGGAAGACCAGGTTTTTTTCTCCTACCGCCGCTGTGTCAGGAACCCCAATGGTATGGGGTGGAGAAATGATTCCTGCTCCGGTACGGGTGTTCCAGTCGGCATAAAAACCATCCACATCCTGAATATATTGCTGGGTCCATCCTACGGGAAGTCCGTTTTCAAAATCTTCGTATACCACAAGAGTGGCTTCTTCTTCCCTGAAATTGTTTTTGCCCGGATCGGTTTGCGAATCACGCTTCGGATTCAGCCCCATGGCTGAAATGGTGAAGTGTGCAAATGCGATAAATAATACTGAAATTCGTATGAATGCAGCCATAATGCCTTTCGATGAATTGTGTAATGATGCTTCTCTTCATCAGTAAAGGTAAGAAAGCTCAAAGGCAATAATAACAGTAGTTTCCGTGCATTTATCTGCGTAAATTAACCGGAAGAAAATACCTGTTTCAGATCGGGTGATCGGAATTCCGGGGAAGATTTTTTAAATTTATCCGGTTTTAAACATTCATGAACACCGGGCTCACAATCCAATCCTGTCACCCCTTCGGGGTTTTGGTTATGCCCGTGTACATATCATTCTATAATCCTGTCAGCCCTTCGGGCTTTTGGTGTTTAGGTGTATTGTAACGCAATTGCGTAGTTAAATTATTTTTGGAAGAAAAAGGGTAACATTTCTGTTGGTCCTGATACTGTTATGCATTGCCATTAAACCCCGAAGGGTGCTATGATTATAGCAAAAACCGGAAATTATCAGGTTATAGAACCCCGAAGGGGTGATATAGTTCTGCCGAAAAAATCAGGAATTGGTAAACTCCAGAGCCGGATAATCAATATATCCTTTTCTGCCTCCACGGTAAAAAGTATCTTTGTCCCAGGGTGTGAGCGGAGCATTGTGCTTCAGTCTCTCCACCAGGTCAGGGTTGGAAATGTAGGGCTTACCAAAGGCAATCAGGTCAGCTTTGTTGTTGTCAAGCATCCGGTTGGCACTTTCCAGGGTGTGCCCCCCGCAGGAAATCAATGTCCCTTTGTAAATGTTGCGATAGAAGGGAACAATGCTTTTTTCGGGATGTTCCAGCCGGTCTTCCGGGCTCATCATTTCACTGATGTGCAGATAGGCCAGAGAATAATTGTTGAGCTTGTCAATGATATAGCCGTAGGTTTCTTTTTCATTGCTATCTTCCATCCCTTGTTTTACTGAGCGGGGAGACAACCGAAGGCCTACTTTGCCCGAGGGAACAGATTTTATTATTTCGTCCAGAATCATAAAGAGGAATTTGCTGCGGTTTTCTTTGCTGCCTCCAAACTCATCGGTACGCCTGTTGGTTCCATCCATGATAAACTGGTCGATGATATAGGCGTGAGCGCCATGCACCTCCACCCCGTCAAACCCTGCTTTGATGGCATTTTGGGCAGCCGTGGCAAAATCCTGCACGGTCTGCAGGATTTCTTCCCTGGTCATGGCACGACTGCTTTCGTAAGGCAGTCTTCCTTGGGAGGTCAGTACTTCTCCTTCGGGAGTAACAGGGGAGGCCGAAACGGGAGCTTTACCCCCCGGTTGCAACAACCGGTGCGAAAAGGGTCCCACGTGCCACAGCTGCAGGAATATTTTCCCTCCTGCATGATGCACGGCACGGGTAACCGTTTTCCAGCCGTCCAGCTGCTTTTCGGTAAAGCAACCGGGTGAGCCGGTGTAACCGTAGGCCTGGGGTGATATCTGGCTGCCCTCGGCAATGAGCAATCCGGCTGATGCCCGCTGCTGGTAATACAAGGCTACCATTTCGTCGGCTGCCAGGGCTGCGTTTTCTGCCCTGCGGCGGGTAAGCGGTGCCATGACAACCCGGTTGTTCAATGGGGTGCCCGTGAGATTGTAGGGTTGGAAAAGGGGTTGTTCCATAATGGTTTTGTTGTTTTTGTGAATTCAGGATTGTAATTGCAATGCTCTAAACATCAAAACCCCGGCATTGTTTAAAAGTCCATTTTTACCCCCAGTACAAAGGTGCGGGGGCGGGGATAGCGCGCAAAGTCAATTCCTGAGGGCACTTCCGGATCCATTCCCTCATAGTTGGTAAGGACAAAAGCGTTTTGCACGGTGGCCGTCAGGGTCAGGTTCAGTGCATCCTGTAACAGCCCGCCTAAACGATATCCCAGGGAAATAAAGTCCATCCTGAAAAAGGTGGCGTCCTGCACAAAATAATCTGAAAAGAACTCCTGATATTCCAGATTTAAGTCCAAAGCCTCCGGTGCTATGTTGCCCAGGTAAGGGCCTTCCGGGCGATAAAGACGGTTGTAGTTCCCGAAAAATGAACTGGTATTGTTGTACACATAATTGCCCGATAGAAAACGACCGGAGAATCCCACGTTCCAGTTGTTCCATTGCAGTTGTGATTCGATCCCAACGGTAAAGTCCGGATAGGGTGTCTGGTAGCGGATGAAATCATCCTGGGTAATCATGCCATCCTGGTTCTGATCCACGTACATGTTGGGCTGGGGGTATCCTTCGTTATTGTAAATGCTTTGCAACACAAAAAACGAGGAAAAGGGATAGCCAGGGGTATTGATGAAATTATTACTGGGGCCAAACCTGAACCCCTTATAATCATCCGTAAAGTGATTCAATCTAATGATTTCATTGGAAAATGAAGAGAAATGTGTAGAGATACTCCACGATATGTTTTCTGTGACAACCGGTAATGCATGTAATGAGATGTCCCAGCCTGAAGATTCAGCTTCTCCAATATTGGCAAGGATGATTGAAGGCATGTTTGCTGCTGGAGGAATAATTATGGGTAGTATTAACTCTTTATGGTTGGTTTGATGATAATATGCCGACAGGGTGATTCTGTTATTCAGCAATGCAATATCAATCCCCCCGTTTAGCGTGGTTCTTTTTTCAGGTTTGAGATTCATGTCCAAAATGTAGGAGCTGTTGGGGAAGTAAGTGTTTGCCATTTGGGAAAAAACGGGAATCATTCCATGGGTTCCATAGCTCAATCTGGGTTGGAGGACAGAAAGGAAGGAGTTTTCGGGCCAGAAGGATTCGTTATGCACCTGCCAGGAAGCCGAAACACCGTAATAAAGGGCAGAGCGGTTGTCGTCCGCCAGGCGTGAAGTGATGTCATTGCGCAGGTTAAGAGATAGCAGATAGCGGTCGTTGAAATTATAACCTGCAGTGGCAAACAAGGACCTGAAATAAGATTCTGACCAACCCTTTGTGTTTTCAAACACCTGAGATGGAACTCCTGCAGCATTGTTCTCAAGATTGGTGGTTGAAAATGAATAATCATATCGTGTATTATGACTGGTAACACCCAGGGAGGCTTCCAGGCTGTGGCCACCGGAAAAAGCTCCGGTCTGGTATCTTGCCCATGCCTCCATGAAACCGGATTGGTATTCTTCCTGGTTTTCTGTTTTTCGCCCTCCTCTGTAATATTCCCAGCTAGCATTGCCCGGCGTAAGCCCCTTGTAGTCGGAGTTGAATTGCTGTTGCGATGCCAGCAGATGCAGGCTCAGTCCGGGCAGGAAGTGGGTTCTATAGTTGATTTGCGTTTGAGCAGCAAGGGTGGTTGTCTGGTCGGTATTGTCGGTTTGGGAAAGCAGGGCAACCGGATTGGCGGGTGCCACGGGAATAGGAATTCCTTCGGTATTGGTGTATGCAAAATAGCCCCCGTATGGGCTGTCGGAATCCTGTACCGGCTGGGTGGGGTCAAAACCCATGGCGTTGGAAATGGCCCGTTGGGGAGCCAGCCTGTTGTTCAGTTGTGATGCATGCAGGTTGAGAGAAACCTGCAGGTGGTCATCCAGCAGCGAGGGTTGAATAGATAGCTGTGTGCCTATCCGTTGCAATTGATCTGTATTCAGTACCCCGGCCTGGTCGGTATAATTCAGGGAGGCCCGCCAGGGAATTGCCACCGTGGTGCCCGAAGCGGCAAGATAATGGTTGTGCCCTGCAGCGTTGCGGTAAATTTCATCCTGCCATTGGGTATTGGCACTTCCCATCAATGACAGTATGTTGGGCTGGTCTACGTAGCGTTCGTTGATCAATTGGGTGAATGCTTCCGTGCTGAGTACATCCTGGGTTTTTGTAACGGAAGAAAGTGAAATATTGCCAGAATAGCTGAATCGCACCGGGGCATCCTTGTCGGGTTTTCGGGTTGTAATGATAAGCACGCCGTTGCTGCCACGCATCCCGTAAACCGAGCTGGCTGCGGGTCTGAGGTAGCTCACTGTCTCAATGTCGTCAGGACTGAGGAAATTCAGCGGGTTGCGCATTCCGTCAGGAAATTCACGGATAAGGGGCACCCCGTCGATGACAATCAGGGGCCATTCGGGGGTTAATGAAGTGTAGTTGCTGCGCGCTGAGGTGGTGCCGCCGGGTTCTCCGTCTTCATGGCTGATGTTCAGACCGGGCATGCGGCCCAGGATCAGGTTCCATACGTTGATGGGGTTGCCGGGGTTGAAGTCCTCTTGAGTAAGCGTTTGGGTGGAATTGGTTTGCAGACTCAGAGGGGTGGCAGCATAGTGAGAAGTCCAGTTGTCGGGCGAAAGAGTGTCTTGCTGTTGCAATACAATTTCTGCTGTTTCTTTTGACAGATTGCCGGAATTTCCCGCATGGATGCTCCCGAGGGGAAGGATAAATACCAATGTCAGCGACAGAAATAC
>CAZBGI010000064.1:0-7979 GCA_964491395.1 uncultured Bacteroidales bacterium
ACCAATTTTATTCTGATGAATCCTGAAAACAAGATTTTCTTTAAATAATGGCAATACAACTGATTTCCACATCCACACCCAGGGGAAGTCCTGCCACCTGTACTGTTTCCCGTGCAGGAGCATCATCACCAAAATACTGGCCGTACACTTCGTTAATCATTGGGAAATCTTTCATATCGGAGATAAATATGCTGCACTTAACCACATCACTGAAATCCATCCCGGCTTCCTTGAGAATCGCTTTAATGTTTTCCATTACCATGCGGGTTTGCTCTTTCACATCTCCTTTTACCAGTTCAGCAGTGGCCGGATTCATGGGAATCTGCCCGGACACAAAGAGGGTATTGTTAGTCATCACAGCCTGGTTGTAAGGTCCGATGGGTTTGGGTGCTTTTGCAGTATTGATGATTTTTTTCATAGGTATGAGATTTGCGTTTAGAAACGATTGTGATAATTAAGAATTGATTTATTGTCTGGTTGAAAAGCAAAAATAGCCTTTTTGGTTTGAAAAGAAACAGGTTTTTTTACTCACTGAAATAGATTCTCTTTACCCGCGGGGGTATGCTGGTAAAAACTTCGTAAGGGATGGTTTCCAGTTTTCGGGCAAGCGTATGTACAGGCAAGTGTTCGCCAAAAATCACCACCTCATCTCCTTCTTCCACATCTATTTCGGTTACATCTATACTGCACATATCCATAGAGATATTTCCCAGGATGGGAGCATTTTTCCCTTTTACCAGCAAATAGCCCTTACCATTTCCCAGTTTCCGGTTTAACCCGTCAGCGTATCCCACCGGTACAACAGCCATGTGTGTGGTGCGCGTCAGAATTGCGGCTCTGTTATACCCTACCGACTCTCCGGCTTCCAGGGTTTTGATCTGGGAAATCACCGATTTAAAAGTTGTTACATGCTGCAACTTCCGGGCTGTTGGTTCAAAACCATCTACTCCATACAAACCTATCCCTACCCTTACCATTTCCAGGTGGGATTCGGGAAATCGGCTGATGGCCGCAGAATTAGCTATGTGCCGCAGAAAAGTATAGCCCAGCGAGTGTTGCAGTTTTTCGCACATTCGCTCAAATAAGGCCATTTGTTCTCTGCTGAATGTATCAAAATCGGGTCTGTCGCTGGCTGCCAGGTGCGAAAACACTGAGGCAACCCGTAAGGCTGGATTAGACACAAGTTTTTCAAGCAAGGCATCCAGTTCATTTTCCATAAACCCAAGTCTGTGCATGCCAGTATCCAGCTTTACATGCACCGGAAAAGGAGTTTCCGGGGTTAACAGGGGAAATCTTTTTACTTCTTCTGCCAGTCTTTGCAGAAGGTGCAAGGAATACACCTCCGGCTCCAGGTTGTATCGAAACAGAATATCCAGGTTGTGCAACTCGGGGTTCAGCACCACGATGGGCAGACTGATTCCCGCATTGCGAAGTTCCTTGCCCTCATCAGCAAAAGCCACGGCAAGATAATCTACCCGGTGAAACTGCAGGAGGTTGGCAATTTCAAAGCTGCCACTACCATAGGAAAAGGCTTTCACCATGGCCATCACCCTGGTGCCGGGCTTAATCATGCTCCTGTATACATTCAGATTATGAACCAGAGCATCCAGGTTGATTTCCAGTACGGTTTGATGATCTCTGAGTTGCAATTTATTGCTTATCCGTTCAAAACCAAAATCACGGGCCCCTTTAAGCAGGATGCCCATCCCTCTTAACGTACTGAAATCAAAATCTTCCAGGAAACGTTCTGTGCTGGCAAAAAACCGGCTGGCAATCCCTGTAAATCGTTTCTCATGTGCGGTTATTTCATCCCCGATACCAATCAGCAATTCTATGTTTTTCTGTTTCACCATGCGGGCCACCTTCCTGTAGAGTTGATCAGGTGGCAAGCCTGATTGCAGGATGTCAGAAAGAATGAGCACCTTTATTCTTTGCCCGGCCTGTGTGTTGAGGAAATCCAGCGAAACATCCAGGGATAATACATCAGAACTGTAAGCATCATTGATAAGGAAACAATTGTTGACCGCGTGTTTCATCTCCATACGCATCGCCACCGGTGACAATTTTCCTGTCCGTGCAGTCAATTGGGGTATATACAGATCCTGAGAAAAGAAAAAAGCGATACAATGCAAAAGATTTTCTAACGACGCCTTATCGGAAAATGGAGTATGAAAGGGATACACTTTTCCTTCAAATTCTACTTCTATCATCTGAAAACTACCATGGGAAGCGTCCCCCCACACAATCATTTGGTCGCCTTCGTTGTGGCCCCACGAGAAAAGCTGCACTCCAGGGTGTGTTTTGGCCCAGGAGTATATGCACCGTTTCACCTTTTTCTGGTCACTGTTGAATATCAACATATTGCAATCCCCGAACAACTGCAACTTTTCCATGATCTTGGTTTCTGTATCCGGAAAACCTTCATCATGGGCAGGGCCAATATTGGTAAAAATACCGATTGTCGGGCGAATGATCGCAGCAAGCTTTTCCATTTCTCCCTGCCGGGAAATGCCTGCTTCAAAAACAGCTATCTGATGAGAAGCTTCCATATTCCAGACCGAAAGCGGCACTCCCACCTGGGAATTATAACTTCTGGGGCTTTTAACCGTATTATATTCGGGTGCCAGCAATTGTGCCAGCCATTCCTTGACAATGGTTTTTCCGTTGCTGCCGGTAATGCCCACTACCGGATAATTGAACTGACTACGGTGTGAAGCAGCCAGTTTTTGCAAAGCATCCAACGTGTCGTCCACCAGGATGAAACAGGCAGAATTGAGCAGATTGTAGCCCCCGGGTAATGAAGAAACCACAAAACATCTCACCCCTTTAGCAAGCAGTTCTTCGATAAAACGGTGACCATCATTTTTGGTTGTTTTCAGGGCAAAAAAGACAGAAGTGCCGGCAAAAGAGATGCGCCGGCTATCGGTAAGCAGGAAAGAGACAAAAAAATTCTCAGTGTAGTGCCCGTGCAGTTGACCCTGCATAAGGGTTGCCAGCTCTTTGGGTGAATAGAGTTGGGCCATGGCAATTGATTTTTATAGCAACAAAGTATCGTCCGAATCGTCTTTGAGCGATTTGAGCGCATTCTTATCGGCATCGCTGTCTGCTTCGAGGGCAGAGATTTTCAGCGGATTGGCTGTTATTTCATCAAATAGCTGCCGGTTGCGAAACACATCAATGGCCAGGTATATCGCTTCTCTGAATGATTCCGGAGAAGCCATGTTTTTTCCGGCCAGTTCATAGGCCGTACCATGGGCGGGAGAAGTTCTTACTTTGGGCAATCCTGCCGTAAAATTCACCCCCGACTGAAAAGCCATACTTTTAAAAGGAATAAGCCCTTGGTCATGAAACATGGCCAGCACCCCGTCAAATTCTTTCAGGGCAGATGATCCAAAGAATCCGTCGGCGGGATAGGGGCCAAAGGCAAGAATCCCTTCATCGAAAGCCTTTTGAATGGTAGGTATGATAACCGTTTCCTCTTCAACGCCCAGAATCCCCCTGTCACCGGCGTGAGGATTAAGCCCCATGATGGCGATTTTGGGTTTGCGCAGACCAAAATCGCGGATGAGAGAATTGTGCATGATGCGCATCTTTTGCATCAGCAACTCTTCGGTAATCATTCCGGGAACCTCCCTTAAGGGCACATGTCCTGTAACAACGCCAATACGCATGGTTTCACTCACCATGAGCATCAAGGCATCTCTGGCATTGAACTTTCCGGCCAGATATTCGGTATGACCGGGGAAATTAAAATCTTTGCTTTGAATATTTTGTTTATTGATGGGTCCTGTGACCAGCACATCAATGTTTCCCTGTGCAAGATCAACGGTGGCAGCTTCCAGGGCCAGCCAGGCGGCTTTTCCCGCTACGTCGGTACTCTGTCCCAGCTCCACCTTAATTTCCTGAGTGACCACATTCACCAGGTTGAGTTTTTCATCCATCGCCTGGGTTGCAGAGCGTATCACATTAAACGCCATATCGCTCATGTTTAGTGCTTTGCGATGATAAGAAGCTACTTTGGAACTGCCGTACAACACGGGAGTGAAATACTCAAATATGCGTGAGTCCTGAAGGCTCTTCAGAATAACCTCATAACTGATGCTGTTCACATCGCCATGGGTGATTCCGACACGTAAAGGTTTTATTTTTTCTTCCGGGATATTATTTTCGTTTTCCATTGTTAAAAGTCTGTTATGTTTACTGCAACAAAGTTACAATAATTCAGAAAGTAGTGAATGATTAAATGGGCCATTGCGTGTGAATCCGCCGAAGGCAAAAATCACGGGTCAGTGTCTTGTGTATCCCAACCACTCTTGTTGCTCAGGAAATGGTACAATAACCTTACTCCTGCGGCCGTTCCCCCTTTCCCCAGGTATGATTCATGACTATCCAGGAATGCCACAGGAGCAATATCCAGGTGAATCCATGGATAATCGGTGAAGGCTGCAAGAAATTTACCTGCTGTGATGGCTCCGCCACCCCTGCCCTTTCCTACATTTCGTAAATCGGCAACATCAGATTGAATCTCTTGCTCATATTCCTCCCAGAAAGGAAGTTCAACAATCCGTTCATATACCTTTTCTCCTGATTCAGCCAGGGCAGCCATGAAATGAGAGGCATCCTGCTGCACACCCGCCATCCCGAAAGGACCAATGGCCACGGCAGCAGCTCCGGTAAGGGTGGCAATATCGATGACCAGTTGCGGATTATACTTTTTGGCGTAGATCAATGCATCCGCAAGGATGAGCCGCCCTTCGGCATCTGTATTGATGATTTCAACCGTTTTCCCATTTCCCATGCGGATGATGTCGCCGGGGACCATGGCATTCTCACCCGGACGGTTGTCCGTAGCAGGAATCAATCCTACCACATGCACCGGCACTTTGTTCATAGCCAACGCATACAAGGTGCCAAAAACGGCTGCTCCTCCTGCCATATCGCATTTCATGGTCGTCAACCCTGAGCCGGGTTTGAGGTTGATGCCGCCGGTATCATAAACCAACCCCTTTCCTACCAGCACTATGGGTGGGTTATTGGCGGCATTACCTGGCTTCCATTCAATCACCGTAAAAGCCGGATCTGACTGGCTGCCCTTGTTTACGGTAAGCAAACCTTCCATGCCTTGCGCCTCAATTTGCTTCTTATCCATGACCTCCACCTCAGCTCCTGCCTCCCTGCAACGTTTGGCTATCAGGCGTGAAAAATGCTTTGTATCCATGATGTTTACCGGCTCATTGACCATATCCCTTACCTCGAAGCAACTTTTCACCAGGTTCTCCAACCGGGATATTTCAATATCTGCAAGCAAAGGAGCATCCAGATACAATTCTCTAAAAACTTCTTTATTTTCATTATCTTTTTTATGTCTCGAGAAAACATAAGCTCCCAATGCTGCACCCTCAGCAAAAGCAAGCATTTCTTCAGTTCCTACCCCCACCGGAGTCAAAACAGCGGCATATTGCTTTTCCTTCTCCAGCAATTCCACTGCTTTATCTGCTGCCTTTCGCAGGTATTCCCACGCTTTATTTCCCTCTTTCCCGGGGCAAATCTGCACATATAGAAAGTGGGAAAACCGGTTAAAGACAAAAGCATCCTTGCTTTCTGGTTGAAACTGAGTCTTAATATATTCCTGCTCTTCATTTGAAAGAGTGGTTTGTGCCAAAACGGAAACATCCCTGATGAGATAAATCTTATTTCCCTGAGGGCAGCGTGTTTCTTCTGTATATTTTTGAATAATCATATCAATAAATTTGAGTTTTTTTGATTACCAACATGTAGCATAACAATTTGTGTATTTTTTATCCTTCTGTCAAAGCAACGGATTTTATGGTAACGCTCATTCTACCCGTTAACCTCCTGCTGAAACAACTAACCGGATGAATATGCAGCGCTTACGGTGAAGCTGCATCAGGCCGAACAAACCATTATCCAGGGAGCTTCTGTACACTGAACAACTTCTCTTTCAGATGTTGCTGTTGGCGGGGTAGAAAAATGAAAAAATCACCCTTGAAGACCAGAAGGGATAGCATCAGGATAGCTTTACCTTATCCACATCATCCATGAGGGAGAAAAATGCTCTAACAGCTTCCACATCACAATGAAGTGCCTCTTTCAGGGTTCCCTCAAAAGCCACACGCCCTTTGTCAAGGTAGATTATTCGGTCGGCAATTCTTACGATACTCAGCACTTCGTGAGTTACCATTACCACAGACATACCCAATTGTTCCCTCAGGTTCAAAATCAAATTATCAAGCGACTGAAGAGAAATGGGATCGAGTCCGGCACCCGGCTCATCGAAAAACAATACGGGAGCATCCAGGGCAATGGCTCTGGCTAAAGCCGCTCTTTTGAGCATGCCTCCACTTAATTCTGAGGGATAAAGATTCTTCGCATGCTCCAGGTTTACCAGTCCCAGTTTCATATTTACAATATCTTCAACCAGTTCATCGGGCAAGTTAGTATGTTGATTCAAGGGCAGGGCCACATTTTCACCAACAGTCATAGAATTCAGCAACGCTCCCTCCTGGTAAAAAACACCCATTTGCATATACAACTTCAATTGCTCCTCTTCGGAGAGGCTGGAGATGTCTTTGCCCAATACCTTTATCTGCCCTTTATTGACTGCATAAAGCCCAAGAATATGCTTTAACACAGTGGATTTACCAGAACCGCTGGCCCCCAGCAGGATAGTTACTTCTCCTTTATAAGCAGAAAAAGAAACATCAGTTAAAACCTCTGTATCGCCAAATGATGCACCCAGATGGCTGACTTCTATAACCTTTTCTCTCTCCATAATCTATGTTTAATAAAACAATAAGCCCAGGATACTGTCGGCAATAATGACCAGTGAAATGGCCACAACCACGGCCGAGGTAGTTGCTTTTCCTACTCCTTCAGCTCCTTTCTCCACCCTGAATCCGTAAAAACTTCCTGTAAGCACTACCAGGGAAGCATACACCTGGCTTTTCACAAATGCAGTGATTAAGTCTTTGTTTTTCATTACATCCCCCATTCGGTTGATAAAAATTTCGGGAGTAATATCCAGGTAAAAATAGGCAGCTGCTCCGCCACCTGCAATACCGGAAATATTGGCAAGAACAATCAGAAAAGGGAGGGTCAGTAAACTGGCATACAACTTGGGAACCACGACAAATCGAATAGGTTCAAGCCCCATGGTTTTGAGCGCATCCAGCTCTGAGGTTACCTTCATGGTGGCTATTTCTGCCGCGATTGACGAGCCACTGCGACCGGCCACCAGAATGGCAGTAATCAAAGGCCCCATCTGGCTCATCATACCCATGACCACCAAATCCACAATATAAATGTTGGCGCCAAAGTTTCTTAGCTGGTAAGAAGATTGCAATGCAAGCACCAGTCCTATAATGAAAGACATGAATACGATAATGTGTACTGCATTCACCCCAATAAGTACCGCCTGATTGGCAAATTCCCCTTTCCTGCGTGCTTTCTTTTTAAAAACATCTGCAAGCGCAAAATAAAATACATTGGCCGCCAATAGCAAGAAACCATAAAGATAAGAAGAGAAAAAATGGTGTACCTGCTCTCCTATCAGTTCAAAAAAGCCAGTTTTCACTTTGGGTTTGGGCTCTTCGAATTTTTCGGGGCTAAACAGTTCTGTTTTTTTCTGAATCTCGTCATTTCCCCCTTCCATCCGAAGCTGTATGCCTGCTTTTTCCAGTTCCTTTTTTACATAAAATAAAGCGGTGACTCCTGCGCTATCTATATTTTTCAGACCATCCAGATTAAAAACAAAATCTTCGGTTTTCTGTGCTTTAATACGCTTAACTACTTTGCGTATAAACACAGGCACAAGTTTGAGTCTGAGTTCTCCGGCAAGGTAAAGCGTTTGATTTTCCAAACGATATCTTGTCCCTTTTTTAAGTACGATGTCTCTGGATGCAGATTTTTTCTTCATGGAATGCAAAAATCAATAAATTATCTCAATTCCCGGGTATGGG
>CAZBGI010000064.1:8079-18546 GCA_964491395.1 uncultured Bacteroidales bacterium
TTTTTTCTTCATGGAATGCAAAAATCAATAAATTATCTCAATTCCCGGGTATGGGATTCCTCAAAACCCGCTTCATAAAGCGGGAGAAAGCCCGAAATATATCTTACCCGAAAAATAATTCAGTTCTTCAAAAAACATCTGATTCACAGCCATGGCAAACAAGTTCAAATCTCTCGATTTTAACAGTCTGCGGTTATCCGACAGGTATCTTTCCACCAATTCTCCATCGGGAGTTTCCAGTCGAAACTCAAGATGCAACCGGGCATAAAAATCTCTTTTGTCTCTCACCACTTCCAGATTATGCACATGGGTTACCAGCCTGTAGTCGGGTTGCAGATTCCAGAAACGGGTTTGGGTTTGTTTAAACACCCGATGATTGAAAAAGTACTTCTCGACAAAAGTTCCTAAACTCTCTTTGGGTCTCACAGCCCAATGGTTGTGAATAAAATACTGCAACTCCTGTTCATCTTCTCTGATGGCTATCTGGCTGGAAGAGTATGCTGCATTAATATTCACCTCTCCCAATTCCAGTACATAAGGAAGAGATTTAAGGGTATCCGTTCTTTCTGTATCAGCGGGATACTCCAAAAGATAAAATCGGGGAGAAACCGGTTTACTGCTGCGGCATCCTGTCAATATAAACGAGGTGACCAACAGAACAAATAGTATTTTCCTTGTGAGCATACACCTGTAGTTTTAAGTTAATATCCTGTTTTACATCTACTTCCATGCAGTCGCATCGCAACTACTACAGGTTTGCCAATGATTTTTTTATGGCTTCCCTGTTAATTCAGAATTCTTATTGCAGTCTTTTATCAGGAATATCCCTGGCTCTTTGTCCCCGGATAAGTACAGAGGGGTCGGTATTAACTTTGCGGGAAGCTTCATGAAGATTTTCGAGCGTTTGTTTTAGTAACATCAGATTATCATTTAAATCTTTGCTTCCACGATCAATATCACCGTCAATCTTTACCAACATTTCCTGGGTCTGTGCAGCCGTACTGGCCAGATTTTCTATCAGACTGGCCAAATCCGTTTCACGCAGTGTCAAAGAAATGTCACGGATATTCCCCAGAATTTCTCCTATGGTATCCCCCTGCATAAGATCATTGATCCGGTGGCTTGCCTCCATAAACTCAATCGCAGTAGAGTCGAGCCTTCCGGTAAGAGAATGGGCAGATATCACGGATTGCCGCAAATCTTCTCTGTTCTCAATTACGACATCCTTAATCAGATCAAAAGACACCTGGGCATTATCGGAAAGCCGGGAGATATTCTCTACCGCTTCGGTAAAACGCTCCAGGTTCTCGGGCCTGCTAAAGTCAATAAGATTATTAAGCACTTCTTCAACTTTAAACGCGATCACTTCTGCCTGCCCGCTGATATCTTCCACCAGCGACTTCCCCTGGGCAATAAATTGCTCCTCTTCCAAAAAATCGGCATTGTTGGTGCCTCCCCTTATTTCTATCGTTTTCAAACCGGTAATCCCCATGGCAACAATATCGGCAGTCGCATCTTTTTTTACCGGTGTTCCTTCGCTGAGAGATAATTTCACGATTATGCGGTTTACATCATCCGGATCAATCGTTATATTGGAAATGGTTCCTACGTTGATTCCCATATACTTCACAGGACTCCCCACCTCCAAACCACTGACTGAAACATTCTGATAGGCTACGTAATAGATATCCGTTTTTTCAAACAATCGTTGTGCAGTAAAATAACCAATTAGAATGAGAAGCAACAAAGAGCTAATCATAATAAATACCCCAAGGCGAATTTTTTGTGCACGTCCTTTCATAATAATACTGCTTTAAAGTCTATAAAATCTCTGCGGGATAAAACTATTGCAATTCTGTAAATATACAAAAAATCAAATCATCACGAGCGATGGTGCAATCAAGCTCAAATAATATAATAATGATGTGTCAGTTTTCCCCGGGAGACAAAGGGGATTCATCATCTGCGTCGGAAAAGTTTCTTTTAAGGTGTGAGGCCATTCCTGAAGAATACCAAACCATTTTATCAGGTAACATACCAGTTGATTCTCTCCAGTACATCCAGGGTCCGTGCTTTTTGTCCTCTACAAAATACCCCCTGCCAGATAAATATCCCGAGGGATGAAAAAGCTCCCACAAGCCCAGGGCTTTGCCATTTCGATAGGTACCCCGTTGTTTAAGCTGGCCATTGGAATGATATACCAACCATTCTCCTTCAAAAACATTTTCCTCAAACCGCCCCTGTGTATAGGGGCTGCCATCGGGATAAAAAGATTTCCAGAAACCTACCTTGTTGCTGTTGACATATTGCCCTGTCAGGCTTTTCACTCCATTTTCGTGAAACTCGGTATAGGATCCATGGATTTTCCCATTATCATACCCGGTCTGAATCATCTTGCTTCCTGAAGGGTAAAAAGCCGTGTAATCCCCATGCAAATTGCCGTTTTGATAAAACCCCACTCTTTGCAACCTCCCATTTTCATAATACACAAAGAGGGTATCTTCATAGTGGCCTTTCACTTTTTTCCCTTTATAGTTTAAGGTGCCATTTTCATAATACTGTAAGAAGTTTCCATGTTCTTCACCGGCAACCATTTCAACCTTTTTGTACCTTGTACCATCGGGATAATTCTCAATGTGAATACCCTGAGCCACTCCGTGGTAATAGTCTGTGGCACTTTCTATTTCTCCGTCGTGATAAAAGACGGTAAATCTGCCGTGCAATATGCCATTAAGGTAAGTGCCCTGCTGCATCAAAGGTCCGTGTTGATAATAAGCTTTGTATTCACCATCCCTTACTCCTTCTGAAAAATTAATCTCCTGGTGCACAGCGCCATCGGCATAATAAACTTTCCATAACCCAACGGGGAGGTTGTTTGCATAGGCTCCTTGCTGTCGCAAACTACCATCGGGCAGGAAATATTGGTAAGGCCCTTGCCTTATAGTATCCTGCTCCTGCAAGTATGCGTAAAAAACTTCTTTGGTGGTTCCTGTGGAATCATACAGGGTCTTAAATTGCCGGGGCGGAGAAGTAGTAGTATTTCCGGAATATGCGAAGCTTATCAGGAAGATTCCGAAAAAAAGAAAAAGGAAAAAAGCACAAGAAGGTTTATTCAACATGGACAGTGATTTGCGTACCTTTCAGAGATGCACTCCCGGGATAATCAAGAATGGCTGCTACGGAATAAGTGCCTGGGGCAAGGTCAGCGGGCATTCTCAACTCAACTGTACGTGATGATTGCGGATAGGTAGTTACATCGATGGTGCGAAAACGGTGCTCCTCTCCGGTTTGAAGATGAGAGGCCACCAGGAAAACTTTTCCGGAAGTAATACGCTCTCCGAGGTTATCCAGATTGACGTTAAATACCCTCTCATCCGGGTTCTCACTTTCTATCTCTTCCAGCGAATTGATTTCTAACCTGCCGGTATCATCGGTTTCCGGGATGTAGGAAAGATAGATGTCGATTCTTCCTGCCAGACTCAGTCCTGTTTGCAGCTCCCTGTCAGCTGAGAAAGCAGTTTGCTCTGCTGTAGTAACAAAACTAAGGATTCCCCATCTGGAGCTGTATTCGTCGTTGGGTGCCTGCAAAGTAACCTGTACCGAGCGTGACTCATTGGGCTCGAGTTCAAGAAAGCCCGGATTAAGATTGATCCAGTTGGAGATGGAATTGCTGGTAGAACCTGCCGGCAGCATCTCCATCCGCCCGTCGCGCTGAACAAGAAAATCCTGCATCTGCAAAGTGATGGTTTCTTTGCGATTGCCATGATTTTTAATGGTAACGGTACGGCTTTGCGATTCACCCGGGGTAGTGCTGAACACCACGCGCACAGGGGCTACTTCAAAATCCTGTGCCTTCAACCCTTGAGAAAGGGATAACAAAAAGCTAATTAGAAGAAAATAACGAAATGTACGGTTGAATTGGGTCATTTAGGTTGGTTTTAAAGTTCATTCAACAAAAATAGCCATGGCAATCTGACAAGATATTTTCTTTCCCTGCTTGTTTCCTTACTCACCTTTTCAAGTGCAGCTGGTTCAGACTATCGAAGAAACAAAATTATGCAAATTATTCAGAAATTTGCCCGCAAGAAATAATTTTATTCATCCATTCAGTTGCCTCTCCCTCTTTTTTTACAGGGGAGTTTTCTCAAAAAGCGGGAGAATTGGTCAATAAAGGATGTTTTGCCTTGTTAGGAATTTAGAATCATTCTTCTTTGTAGCAGAGGATACCATCTGGCCATGGTTTATCCCGGAGTTCAAAATTACGTTGCAAACTGTAACCATGAACGCGTTAACAAAGTATACTTATTGAAACAGGAAAACTGAAAAACTGCATACAGAAAAGGATTTACGCGAAATACACCCTTTAAACAAGGCCGGGAAATTCAAATATCCAAAAGAAAAATGTGCATCAAACCCTGTGCAAGCATCAGGTGAAATCACCCAATAAAAACAGGTTAAAACCTTATTCAAATAAAAATGTAAATTTGTATTCGCCAAACCAACAGGCATATTACATGAGATATCACTTGCTTACCATACTGGCTCCTCCCTTTTCACTTATCCTATGTTTAGGGGTCCTTCTGATCACAACAAATATTCAGGCCCAGCAAAGGCAGGTGCTGAGTCAGGGTGTTGCAGAGCGGCTCGAACGCCTTGAGGAGCTGGTAACGTATTATGACAATAAGGAGGATCCTGCCCTTGCCGTTTCCTATCTTACCCAGATCAGTTACCTGTACTGGGAAAATCAGAGGTTAGAAAAAGCTGCCGAAACTTTTCATCGTGCTGTACCCTATTTTGAAGAACTTGATGATCTGGAAAATCTGCAGAATTTATTCAGCAACCTGGGGTTAATTTATCTTGATCTGGAAGATATTGAGCAGGCTGATAAGGCCTTCAACAAAAACCTTGAGATACGCAGGCGCATGGGAGAACCCCGCGACATTGCCACAGCCTTGATAGATCTGGCGTATGTTAAAAATCTGCGCAGCGAGCACAGGGAGGCCATCAGTTTGTTGGAGGAAGCTCAGCAAATTGCGTTAGAGATCAACTATGAATCGATATTGCCCAACATTTACCGGCAACTGGCAAGTGGTTATACCAATATTGGCAATGTGCGCCAGGGAGAAGAAAACCGTCAAAAATACAATGATATAAGAGAGCACCTGAACCGCCAGACGATGCGGGGCGAATTTCAGGAGAAAGAACAACAAAGCCAGGTGGAAATCCTTCGTCAGCAGGCAGAGGCACGGGTGCGTGAGCTGGAGATGGAAAAAAACAAAATTCAGTTTCAGCTCGAACAAGATTCCATTGCTGCAGTGGTAAAAGCGCAGGAAGACTCCCTGCTGCAAGTAAGGCGCATTGAACGAATTCAACGACAAGACATTGAGCTACTGGAAAACAAAGCCCAACTCAACGAGGCAGAAAATGAAAGGCTGCAGGCGGTTCAAAACTTCCAGCAATTGGTGATTTATTCGGTGCTGGGTGGATTGTTACTGGTATTGATTCTCGCGGTTTTTATGTACAGGAGCAACAAAGCCAAGCAAAGGGCCAACAAAGCCCTGGCAGCAAAAAACATAGAAATAGAACAAACCAACGATAAGCTTCAGGTGGCTTTTGAAAAGATTGAAGAGCAGAACTTCCGCATCACGCAAAGTATTACCTACGCCCGTGAGATTCAGCGAGCCCTGTTTCCACCCATTGAAACCCTCAACCACTTCCTGCCCGAATCTTTTATATTTTTCAGACCGGTAGACTTGGTAAGTGGCGATTTTTACTGGTTTAGTGAGGTGGGTGTAGAAGAACCTGTCTCCCGTGAGCTCGAGACTGTCAATGCAGAAGGTAAGCAAATGCCCGCTCATACAGAAAACGGGTCATGGCTACCCTTCCAGGGAGAGAAATTTATCGTTACTGCTGTTGACTGTACAGGACACGGTGTGCCGGGCGCTTTTATGTCGATGATTGGTTATAACCTGCTGGACTCTATTACCAACAACGGAACCACGCAACCCGACAAAATTCTGAGCAAGCTGCACAACGGAGTTCGCACAGCATTGAAACAGGATGAAACCACCAACCGCGACGGGATGGACATATCACTTTGCACCATCAACAAAAAGGAACGCACGGTAGAATTTTCAGGAGCCAACAATCCGGTTATCTATATCACCGAAGGAGAAATGCACATGATTAAGGGAGACATGCTGGCCATCGGGGGAAGTCATAAAAAAACAGAAAGAACTTACAAAGGACATACCATAAAGGTGGAGAAACCCACCACCTTTTACATCCTTACCGATGGATATACCGACCAGTTTGGGGGGGAAGACGGTCGCAAGTACTCCATGAAAAATTTCAAGCAGTTGCTCATGGAGATATACCAGTTGCCCATGCAGGAGCAGAATAAGATTTTAGGGGAACGCTTTGAGCAATGGAAAGCCAATAAAAACCAAATTGATGATGTACTGGTCATCGGATTCCGTTTGCAATAAAAAACAGGTAATTTGTCCTGTTTTAATGGGAAAAATTACCTATTTTTGCCCGTTCTCGAAGGAAAACAAAATTTATTAACAATTTTCTGTTTATATTTGAATCCGAATAAGGAAAACAAATCTTTACCATAGAATCATTAACCTTCAACTAAAATTATCACTATCATGAAAAAACTAATTTTTATTTTTGCAGGCCTCTTTCTGATGACCAATGTAGCCTCCTCCCAGGGCATTGACGACAGGGCCGTAATTCCTGTGGCCGTTACGTTGAATTCTATTTTGCGCCTGAATGTTACTTCAGGGGGGAATATAGAATTTAATTTTAATACACTGGCCGATTACACCAATGGTATTGTAAATTCAGATGCTTATGACACTCAATTTACTGTAGCTTCCTCTGTGGACTGGGAGGTTGTGATGTTTTCTGAAGAAGACAACCTGGTAGGTACAGATATGGCAGATGGATCAAGCACAATGCCACTTGATAATATTGGTTACAGAGTTGACCATATTGGTACAGGTACGACAGCAGATCTGTTTATAATTCCCAGCGAATCAAGTACAGCTGCATTGACCAATAGTGAAATAGCAATTGTTGGAAACGCTGGTACTAATGCCGGGGATGTTGATCAAAATTCATTTATTATTCATTGGAGATGTGGCGTACCAGGGGAAGGTGACATGAACACACTAAGTATTCTAGAGCAAAATCTCGCTGCAGACAGATATGCTACCAACGTTTTTCTTACACTCAAACCAGCTCCCTAAAAATAGAATACAATAGTATAAGCCAACTTTAATACACAAGCCGGTATCAAGAATTGACTCCTTGTCCGGCTTGTATTGATGTTCTCACCAATCAAAACTCTCTGAATGCTAATTCTTCGGAAGCTTGCTGTTTGTTGCTTTTTGTGCTGTGTATTCCAATATGGTTTTACTCAGGATAAGAGTACTTCTTCCAGAATTATAATTGAAACCGGGGGAAATGTACCTTTCAACATCAATTCCTATGATAAGTATGAAAATGGGATGAGATATGAATATTGGACGCGGCTTTCTCTTTCTTTTTCAGATTCTGTTACAATTGGAGATGAGACAGTAGTTAGCGGAGCCACATGGAAACTCGAGTTTAAAGCCAATACAAGCCAATTGTTCGGGGATTATGGTGGGAATATAGATTTAGACCTGATTACCCTGGAAGTGGTTGACGCAGGAGGAAACAATGATTTGGGGGTATTTATCATGCCAGACCCAATATCTTTAAGCGAGAACTTTCAACCACTAATCGAGGGAGCGCCTCAGGGAAATTTTCAAATTCTCATTACTTACACTATTGGTGAAGGAGAAAATAATCTTTTAGGTAATCCGCCTGATTATTATAACGTAGATATCATTTTTGAACTCTCCAAGCATTCAGATTGACCGTAAATGAGAAATTTTTTCACATACATACTGTTTTTTTTGCCTGCCTTGGCATGTATGTGCGGAAAATCCTATGCACAGACCTCTAATGGACTAAACGGTTCAAACTCCAGACCTTTAATCAACGCTTACTTTATTAAAGCAGATTTAATCATTGAACCCGAATCCACTTTTTTTAATGTACTCGTAATAAAAAATCAGGGTCAGCAGAGAGAGGAAGTGTTTTTAGAAATCAATGTACCGATAGACTGGACTGTAATTGCCATGGATCAGAGGTCATACTTTATCTCTCCCGGCGACTCACTACTGGTACCTGTAAGGGCTGCTCCCGCCAGAGAAGTAGAGGGAGAAATCGGCTATTCAGTGATTGCATCCATCAATGACCGCAATGGAGAAACCCTTGCCAATGCTTACTCCTTTATCAAAATTCCCCGAAAAACTGATTTACGTTTCAGACCTGTTACACGTGTTTCATTCTTTGACCAGGAAACCGGTGAAACCAATATTTCCTTTCAGGTATCAAACCGCGGCAACGTGAATGAACTGATGTATTTGCTTTTTGAATCCTCCCAAAATGTTGAACTGGAGAATGAAAAAGACAACATTTTAGCCATGGATTTAAACATCAGAGCCCGTTCTGATACCATCATCACGCTGCCTGTAAAAAGGAATGATGAGATCAATTTGCAATACGGCGGTCTTTATCGCATTGACCTTCAGGCAAACAGCCAGGAAAAGACATTTAATACTTCCTTTTGGTTCAACAATCTTACCAACACTTACCGTCATCCCATACCATCTTCTGAAAAAATCCTCATTCTTGAACTGGCTGCCCAGAATCTCTTAAGTGATAAAAACACCTACCTGGTAGGGGGAATACAGGGCAACGTGCTCTTCCCACAAAAAAGAAGCCTAACATTCCAGTTTTACAAGTATGGCTCCGATCCTGATTTGTGGAGATACAGTCGCATACACATGGCTTACAATACACCCGGATTTCAGTTTATATTGGGAGATCTCACCGGCTTTCCTATTCGCAATGGATTTGGCAAAGGGGGGCAAGTTGAGTTTTGGGTAGATCAAAAATATAGTTTTACTTTTATGGCTGGGCAAAATGTATTCCGTCCCATTGACAACTACGGATTTATACTCAAAGAACACAGAACGCCATTTAGTCTATCACCACGATACTCCTATACCGACAACCGGTTTTTTAACAGCAGGGCTCATACAGTGGGATTATCGGGAAAGCTTAATTTTTCACGCAATCATATCCTCAATACAGACCTGGGGTTTAGCAATATAGAGTACGGCAACACCAACCATACCGAACCTGGATACGGACTTATACTTAGTTACTCAGGACGAATTAACGAAACTCTTATTCGTATCAGGGAACAATGGGGGTCCACGACTTATTACGGGAGCTTTGCAGGCAGACACCAATTCAATACACAAGTAACACATCCGTTGGATGAATCTCTCAATCTGGATGTAATCCTCAACGACCGCAAGTATGTGCCTGTGTTGGAGTCTAATACTGGAACAACTACCAATCGTTACCAGGAAAACCGTGAAGCCAGGGTATTGTTGCGCAAAAGGTTTAACAGAAACATGAGTATTTTCGGCGGTCCGATATACCAGCGAAAATCCACCACGTCCTTTTTTCTTTACGATCAGCAAAATCCTTTTACCAGCCATTCGGCGAAAGCCATTATTGGGGCCCGTATCCGCGATATGCAGGGAACTACCTTTAACCCCTCATTTACCTTTGGCTATACCAACATCACAAATTTCTCCACGCCTGAAAACAATGTCCCCATGGCAAGCCTTGAGAACCCCGAGAGGTCCATATTCAGCAGCCATGTAAGTCTAAACCTCAGAAGAAACTCGTGGGGTACCTATCTCAATTACTTTTATGGACCTTATTCGGTAAATCAGGAGATATCCCAGTTCTATTTTAACATTGCTACCCATTCCATCAGAATTATGCCTTACCTGGAAAGATTTATTTATCAAGACATCGTCAAACTAACCTCCAGGCTAAGTTTTATGCATGATTTCTCCTTTAAGACCACCCGTTTCAATCTTAACAATCAGGTTAACATTTACCTTCCCCATGATTATACCATCAGTCTGCTGAACACCTTTAGCCATCAGGTTACCACAGACTTGATTACCGAAGACAACTACACCTATTCGAACAATTATTTTGAACTACGACTCAGGAAGGAATTTAACTGGAATCAACCCCGCATTAAATACTATGATTTAGAAATCAATCTTTATAAAGATCTTAACGGCAACCTTGTAAGAGACTTCAACGAGCCGGGTGTGAGAGACATTCTTGTACATATTACCAGTATTGACCCGGTAAAATACAGCCAGTTAGGTATTGACTATGAGCCAACGGGGCCATCAGTATCCCGACGGTTGCTTACCAACCATGAGGGAAAAATTAATTACGAAAATCTCAGTGAGGGACATTACCAGATTAAACTGGAAAACATCGGCACAGACCAATCCAAATTCTTCCCTGACCAAAATGAGTTTGTCA
>CAZBGI010000065.1:0-18193 GCA_964491395.1 uncultured Bacteroidales bacterium
CAAAGTTTTTGAATGCGGATTTCAGATTTCAGAATGTAGATTTCAGAATGTAGAAGGCAGATTTCAAATTTCTGATTTCAGAATGTAGATTTCAGAATGTAGAATGTGGTAGTGTAATGGCCCCCTAAAACATCGGACTGAATTATAGATTAAAAACTGTAACTTTATGACGATGAAAAGAAAATTTACCAAAGAAGAAAAGCTTCAGATTATCAAAGAAGCATCCGAGCAAGGAGTTAAAGCAACCCTTGAGAAGTATGGCGTTTATGCGGCCTCTTATTATTCCTGGAAGGAGAAACTTGAACAGATGGGAGAAGAAGGCTTCCATCATGGAATGACCCCACAACATCTAAAGCGCATCCGGGAATTGGAAAAAGAGAACAATACACTTAAGCAACTTTTGGCAGAAAAAGAACTTGATAACAAGATGAAGGGAGACCTGCTAAAAAAGAAATGGGCCTTGGAGAAAAAAAAGAGGTTGTAGCCCGCTATATCTCTCAAGGCCTAAAGCGCGATCATGCGTTATCCATAGCCGGCATTAGCAAGCATCAATATTATCATAAGCCCTGTAAAGGTAAAAGAGGCAGAAAGCCCACTAATCATACCCTCAGGATTATTCCTGAAAGCAAGAATGTTGACCGAGAGGATGATACCCTTGTGGTAAAAAAGATCAAGCTGATACACCAAGACCCGGATACCGACTATGGATACCGGAAAATAACCTTTGCACTGATGGCATTGGGCTATATTATCAACCATAAAAAAGTATACCGGTTAATGAAGCAGGCTTTAATGCTGAAAGACAGATATCAGAAAGCTACAAGAGAGTTTGTAAAGTATCGCAAGGTTTTGCCCACCCAGCCTCTGGAAGTACTTGAAATGGATATTAAATTTGTATGGGTAGAGCGGGATCGAAAGCATGCTTTCGTACTTACTGTCATTGACACTTTTACCCGTGTTGTGCTGGGTAGAAGAACAGCATTCAACATCAATCAACAGATGGTTAAACAACTATGGGGTGAGATCATTGAAGACTACCTCCAACCCTATGATTGCTTAAACCGCAAGATTTCCATGGAGATAAGAAATGACAACGACAGCCGTTTCATTGCGGCTTCGGTGCAGGCATTTTTCAAAGAAAACCATATTTGCCAGGTATTTACACATCCTTATACCCCACAGGAAAATGGCCACATAGAAAGTTTTCATGCCATTCTATCAAAAAAACTCAAGCGATATGTGTTTTGGTCATTGCAGGATTTAGAACAGTGCCTGGTACTGTTTTACGACAAATACAACAATCACAGACTGCATAGCTCTACGCTATACTTGCCACCAATGGTATTTTGGCAGTGTTGGGAACAGGACCTTGTGAAGGTTGATATAAACCACAAGCAAAGAAAAATCAAATTAAAGTCCTTAATCCCTTATCATCAACTATCGGGCAAAATGAACCTGAGGGAAGTTTCTTGCCCTCAGCCGAAACCCCTCGATGGGGTTGAGGATGAGAATAAAATGGAAATGAACGGCGCCGTATCATTTCACCAACCATCGGTATAAAAATCACCTTCGGTCGTTTCTTGCCGATGCAAAGTTCTTTAATTATTTTTACTTTTGAAAACCCATCTATACGATTGTCCGATCAATAGGGGGCTAAACCAATCAGAATAATGAAATGAATGCTCATTGTCAAGATTATCTATCCACTTTAAATAGAATAGCCAATGAAAAAGAGAACAATAAAAAGGATTCTACAGATTTTTGGAGTATTTTATTTAACAACTTGTTTTTATACACTAATGTGGATATTAATTAGATTGTTTGACGAAGATGTATATTTAATCAATAATTTAAAAATGGATATTTTAAGAGCTGTGCCATTGGCTATTGTTTTTACTTTATTTATCTATTTTATTTTTAATAAGTACAAATTAAAGTCAGAAGAATAAACACTATTGAACTGGTAAAACTATGTAAGCTCTGATAACCAGTTGATTGCTAGCAAGCCCATGAACCTTATTGCCTTATTGGCCAGAACTCTTCTTAGGTAGATAAAAAAAGTAAAAAGGTTGAAATATATGCAGGTACGTCAGACGATTCCAACTCGTCAGTCGAATAATAGCACTAACCCACAACTTGCCAGAAGAGTAACCCGCTAAAGAATTAAAAATGAGAAACCTTATTTGAACTCCATTAACCTTAGTAGCCAGTTGATTAGCAGAGAACTCCCTAACCTTATTACCTTATTTATGCGGTTTTTCGGAGAAATAATAAGGCAATAAGGTCGAAAGGTATGCCGGTATGGCTTATGCTATTAAGGTTGATGGAATTTGTTGGAATAGGTTTTCATGATATTTACTCGTCGGACGACTACAAGTCGTCGGACGAGGAAGAGAACCCCCCCTCGTCAGACGACTCTAAGTCGTCAGACGAGTAATACTGACGATCTCCAATTCACCACCCATTGTAACAAACCCCGCCCACAAATCGTCCTACCCAAGAAAACAACAACAACCGTTACATGAAGGGATTCCCGATGGCCCAGTGGGGCAATGCATTGAAAAGTATCATTTTTGCTATGGTGATGGCCTGGGCTATGGTGACCACAGCGCAGGAAGAACCGTCATGGGTGGTTGTACAGGGCGTTGTGCTGGGGTTGCCCGATTCAACCGCAGTTCCCGGAGTGCATGTGCTGAATCTCACCCGGGGTGTTGGCACCACTACCAATGTGGATGGTCAGTTTGCCATGCGGGCAAAGGCGGGTGATGAAATCCGTTTTACCGCCATTGGTTTTGAGAGCCTTACCCTTACCCTCACCGACAGTATTTTAGCGAAAGAAGAAAAGCTGACCATTGTACTTAAAGATAAAGTGTACGACCTTCCCACAGTGGAGGTGCGCCCTTATGCCACCTTTACCGAATTCAAATACGCTTTTCTCAATTTTAAAGACCCCGACCCCCCATTAGACTTGAATCTTCCTGCAGTGCAGCCTTATTACGAACCTCGCGACCCCGGAGAGATGGTAAGTGTTACAGCCCCGGGGCCCATCAGCGTGTTGTACGACCATTTCAGCCGGCGGGAAAAAGAAAAGAGACAATACCAGGAAGTGCTGGCACAGGAAGAGCTTGCCCGCAAGGCAAAGTACGTAATCAATCCCACCGTGGTGAAAAACCTTACCGGCATAGACACCGAAGAGGAGTATTATGCTTTTTTGCGGTTTTGCAATATGAGCAATGAGTACATTGTCAATACACTCGAGTATGAGGTGTACCAGCGGCTAAGACAGTGCTACCAGCAATATGCGAACCTGAAAGAGTAGGCGGCACAGTGTGGTTATTAAAGAGGCGGGATTGGGCCGGATGGATTTTTATTCCTCTTCTGCTTTTTGCGTTTCCATGATAAAATCCCGGGCATTGTTGCCGCGCAGGTGACTTGCCAGGCCCAGGAGGCCATCGGTAAGGTACTTCACTTCATAGCCCTTTGTTTTCAGGTAGGTCATGGCGATAATTGCCCTGTCTTTGTGCGGACAAGCCGTAACGATGATTTTATCTTTTGCCAGTTTATCCAGTTGGTTGGGCAAATTGGGCAGCGGGATGCTAACGGCAAAGGGCATGCTCCAGCAATTAAATTCCTCTTCAAAACGTATGTCAATGAGTTGAGCCTTGTTTTCTTTAAGCAGCTGCACAAGCTCTGCACTGTTGATTTTCATTTCTGTCCGCGCTTCATAATTGTAATTGAGCAGGTAATCTTCCAGGGTTGTTTCCTGGGCAGATGCACAATAGGTCAATGGCAACAGGGCAATGATTAAAAGGGGTAGTATCTTATTATTTAACATGGCATATTTTGTTAAGATGAACAGACAGTTGTATCAACGGACTTCAACTGACGTAAAATTTCGTTTGGATATATGGGGTGCAAATATGGGATTAAGAATCCGGTTTTTATGAAATACAAACATAGCTTCCTGGAAGCGACTCATTATCCCAGTACCATTCCCACAATTGTAGCACTCATCAGTGCTGCCAGTGTTCCTCCCAGCAGTGCGCGCATTCCGAAGCGGGAAAGCAGTACCCTGCGAGTGGGGGCCAGTGAGCCGATACCACCAATCTGGATGCCGATGCTGGCAAAATTGGCAAAGCCACACAGCATGTAAGTAGCCATGATCACGGTTTTGGGGTCGGCAAAAGCACCGGCTTCTTTCAGCTCAGCCAGGCTCACATAAGCGATAAACTCGGTCATGATAATCTTTTCTCCCAGCAGTCGCCCTGCCAGGGTAATATCGGGCAGGCTGATGCCAATGAGCCACATGACAGGTGCAAAGGTATATCCAAGGATAAACTGCAGCGATAGTTGAGTGTATTGTCCGTTGGTAATATCGGCAATCATAGGATTGAGGTTGGTCCAGGCTCCTACCTTGCCCACGATAAAGTTGAACATGGCAATAAAAGCGATGAAAACCAGCAGCATCGCCGCTACGTTGGCAGCCAGCTTGAGTCCTTCGGTGGTACCATTGGAGATAGAATCAAGGATATTGCTCCCGATGCGGTCGCGGGATATTTCCATGGTTTGGTCTATTTCCTCAGTCTGGGGAAAAAGAATCTTGGTAACCACTACTGCTCCGGGGGCTGCCATGATGGAAGCTGCCAGCAGGTGCTTGGCAAAAATAAGTCGTTGCACCGGGTCGTCGCCTCCCAGAAAGCTAATGTAAGCGGCCAGAACCCCTCCGGCCATAGTAGCCATCCCGCCGGTCATTACCAGCAGAATTTCTGATTTGGTCATGTTGGGCAGGTAGGCTTTGATCATCAGGGGCGATTCGGTTTGCCCCAGGAAGATGTTACCTGCTACCGACAAACTTTCTGCACCCGATAGTTTCAGAGCCCGGGTCATCAGCCATGCTAAAACATACACTACCTTCTGAATGATACCCAGGTAGAAAAGCAAGCTGGTGAGGGCTGAGAAAAAGATGATGGTAGGCAATACCTGGAAGGCAAAGATAAAACCATAGGTTTCGGTATTGAGAAAGCCGGCAAAGAGAAACTCGGTTCCTTCTTTGGTGAAGTCGAGAATGACCACGAAAATTTTGCCCACCAGTTCAAAAAAGTATTGTACGGCAGGTACCTGCAAAATCCCAAAGGCCAGCAGCACCTGTATGGCAAGGCCTACTGCTACCAGTTTCCAGGAAACGGCCCTGCGGTTGGCGCTGAAGATCCAGGCAATGCCAATAAGCACCAGCATGCCGAATAGTCCGCGCAGGATGTTGGTGATTCCGAAAGCAAAACCAGCTACTTCGGTGGGTTTGTATTCCAGGTAATGGGTGTATTCTTCCCCTTGCAGTACCAGGGTGTTGGCAGAAAATTCTTCTATGGTGAAGATTACGGGCTTATCTGCTCCTTTGAGCATATCACCCGCAAGGCTTGCCACCAATTCTCCTTCATGAAAAAAGGTCAGCATAGGTTCACCGTCCAGGGCTTCATACAATATGGAATCAACCTCTGCAGTGATTCCATCCAGTGTGGGCACCATTACCAGAGTATCTTCCTGGCGCGACCAGGTGCCGCCTGTTTCCATATCAATGGAAGAAAAGGAAAGGTTGAATACGTATTCATCGGTATTGAGCAACGAAAGGAAATCCTCTTCTTCTGCAGGTATGCTCTCCCCGGTTTCCATATCAACACTTTCTACAAGTTTCCAGTTCTGGGTGATTTCTGCAACAGGTTGTTCGTCTGCTATATCACTGCAGGAGGGAGCCAGAAACAATAAGCCTGCAAGAAAGAGTAACCAGGTTCGTGAAAGGGTGTTTTTTCTCATTTTCAGTGATTTTGAAAAATGTTGTTGTCAGTTTGTTGTTTTATCGATGGAAATGAACCAACCTGATAATCATTACTTTCCCCCTTGGATGGAGTGTTTGATGGGGTTGGCAGATATAAAAAAAGGCGATGTTGAAACATCGCCTGCAAACCTATAAATTTTTTTTCAAAGGCAGTGTACATTTCTGAAATATTCTGTCTTTGAGCAACCCGTAGCTATTTACCTGATTTTCTCTTGTTGATTTCGTCCCTGATTTTGGAAGCTTTTTCATAGGCCTCCTCATCGATGGCCGCCATGAGCAAATCTTCCAGTTCTTTTACGCTAAAGTTTTCATAATCGGTAGTACTGACAGGGTCAGTCGGGGCAGTTTCTTCTCCCGGCATCTTTTCATCATCCTGCAGCACAATACCGGCTGCTCCCAGAATTTCCTCATGGGTATAGATGGGGCATTTAAACCGAACAGCCAATGCCACCGCGTCGGAGGTGCGCGAATCGATTTCCACCTCTTTTATTCCGTCAAAACAAATCAGCTTAGAGTAAAAAATCCCTTCAGCAAACTTGTAAATGATTACTTCTTTGATGATGATGTTGAAAGTCTGGGCAAAATTCTTCAGCAAATCATGTGTAAGGGGGCGTGAAGGTTTCATCTTCTCCAGTTCAATGGCGATGGCCTGTGCTTCAAAGCTTCCGATGATGATGGGCAGCCTTCTTTTTTCTCCTTCTTCTCCCAGGATAAGCGCATAAGCCCCCGACTGTGACTGGCTGTAGGATATTCCTAAAATCTCGAGTTTTATTTTTTTCATTAAACAGTGACTGTTTATTGTTTCTATTCTCTGGGTTGCAATTCCATTCCTGTTTGAGACTCAGGTCATATTTTCACTGAATAAACTTTCTGAGCCGTAAATGTCAGGAATTTACCCTGCTTCTTCTACAAAATTAGCGTTATTTTATGATTTATCTATACTTCTATTGGTTTTTTCAAGGTATTACCGGGGGTGTTTTCCCTTATGTTGATTTAACAGTGAGTTTTTGATTGTGTTCAATACAAACGGGTTTTCCTTGGGGTTTTTATTCTATATTGTAATTGAATTCTAATGATTGCCGGTGAAACTGCCAATGCAGACAGATAAAACTTTTTTCAATTTTTTCAAATTTATGTTAATGGGATAGGATTAATTTTTATTTTTGCGCACATCCAGATTTAATTTATCCAAAACAAAACACAATGTTTCATTAAAATTTAGGAGGGAAAAAATGCCGTTAATTTTTTGGTTAGTACCCGTTAGTGCCGCTTTGGCTTTATTATTTGCTTATTATTTTTTCGGGCAAATGATGCAAAACTCAGAAGGCACCGACATGATGAAAAAAATTGCTGAACACGTCCGCAAAGGTGCTTCAGCCTATTTAAGACAGCAATACAAAGTGGTAATTGTGGTCTTTATTATTATTGCTGTTATCTTCAGCATTTTGGCCTATGGTCTTGGGGTTCAGAATCCCTGGGTTCCGGTGGCCTTTCTTTCCGGAGGATTCTTCTCCGGTTTGGCAGGTTTTTTCGGGATGAAAGCTGCCACTTATGCTTCAGCACGTGTTGCGCATGCCTGCCGCAAATCCCTGGATGGAGGATTGCGACTGGCCTTTCGCAGTGGCGCCGTGATGGGGCTGGTAGTAGTTGGCCTTGTGCTGGTTGATATATCGCTTTGGTTTGTAGTTCTGAATTATTTTATTCCCGAAACCGCGGATGGATATAAATTGATGACCATTACCGCCGTAATGCTTACTTTCGGAATGGGAGCTTCTACCCAGGCACTGTTTGCCCGCGTGGGCGGTGGTATTTATACCAAAGCTGCCGACGTAGGAGCCGACCTGGTGGGTAAGGTTGAAGCCGGTATTCCTGAAGATGACCCGCGCAACCCTGCTACCATTGCCGACAATGTGGGCGACAATGTAGGTGATGTGGCCGGTATGGGAGCCGACCTGTTTGAATCTTTTGCTGCCTCCATTCTGGCAACCGCCTTGCTGGGTGCTGCCGCTTTCATGGGCATTGACCCTGCTACGGGAATCAAATATACACTGGATATCCAGACCAACGCCGTGATAGCGCCCATGCTGATTGCGGCCGTGGGAACCCTGCTCTCCATTGCCGGTGTTTTTATGGTAAGAACCAAAGAGGGAGCTACCCAAAAACAATTGCTACACTCCCTGGGATTTGGCGTTAACGTGAGCGCCGTTTTGATTGTTATCTGCTCGTTTTTTATCCTGTATTTCCTCGGATTGCCCAACTATGTGGGCATCTGGGGCTCTATCGTTATCGGATTGCTGTCCGGTATCGGTATCGGGCAATCCACCGAGTATTTTACAGCTTCTGCCTATAAACCTACCCGGAAAATTGCTGCTTCCAGTAGTACCGGACCTGCTACTGTTATTATCAGCGGTGTGGGTACCGGGCTTATTTCTGCTGCTATTCCCCTTGGCATTATCGTAGTGGCCATTACCCTGGCTTATTCATTTGCAACAGGTTTTAATTTTGGGGTAGAACAGCTCAATTTTGGTTTGTACGGTATTGGTGTGGCCTCCGTAGGTATGCTTTCCACGCTGGGAATCACCCTTGCCACCGATGCTTATGGTCCGATTGCTGACAATGCAGGAGGCAATGCCGAGATGTGTGCCCTGGGTGCTGAAGTACGCTCACGTACCGATGCTCTGGATGCACTTGGAAACACAACGGCTGCTACCGGTAAAGGTTTTGCCATTGGTAGCGCTGCCCTCACGGCACTGGCATTGCTGGCTTCTTATTTTGAAGAGGTAAGGATGATGTACGTGAAATTCCTGGATATGCCCGGTGAACTTATCAACGGTACCCCTGCCATCGACGCTGCTTTTATCGACTTTGTTTACCATTATGAAATTCACCTGATGAATCCCAAAGTGATTGTGGGAATCTTCCTGGGTGTGATGGCTGTATTTCTTTTCAGTGGAATGACCATGAATGCCGTAGGTCGTGCCGCCCAGAAAATGGTGGATGAAGTGCGACGTCAGTTCAAATCCATTCCCGGCATCATGGAAGGAAAAGCTGAACCCGATTATGCCCGCTGTGTGGAGATTTCCACCAAAGGAGCCCAGAAAGAGATGATGGTACCCTCGCTGGTAGCATTGCTTATTCCTGTGATAGTAGGGCTTGTTTTTGGTGTGGCAGGCATTACAGGTTTGCTCATCGGAACCATCTCCAGTGGTTTTGCCCTGGCCATCTTTATGGCTAACGCCGGGGGTGCATGGGACAACGCCAAGAAGTATGTGGAGGAAGGAAATTATGGAGGAAAGGGCTCCGAGAATCACAAAGCTACCGTAATTGGTGATACTGTGGGAGATCCCTTCAAAGATACCTCAGGCCCCAGCCTTAATATTCTTATCAAATTAATGGTAATGGCTTCCGTGGTTACGGTGGGTGTAGCTGTTTCCTACAGTTTGTTGTAAGGTTGTAAAATAAAAGAGACCCTATAAAAAAGCCGTTCCGGATTATCCGGAACGGCTTTTTTTTGACATCCAGTCAATATTAATCCTGCTGTGCATATGATTCGATGGGCTCACAGGTGCAAACCAGGTTGCGGTCGCCATAAGCATCATCAATGCGGGTAACAGGAGTAAAGTATTTGATCTCTTCCGACCATGGCATAGGGAAGGCTGCTCTTTCGCGGCTGTAAGGCATATCCCAGTCGCTGTCAATGACCATCTTTGCCGTATGCGGAGCGTTTTTGATAAGGTTGTTGTCCTTGTCAGCTTTCTGCTCTTCAATTTCGCGAATCTCCTCACGGATGGCCAGCATGGTGTCAATGAAACGATCCAGCTCTGACAGGGGTTCGCTCTCGGTGGGTTCCACCATCAGGGTTCCCACAACGGGAAATGCCACGGTAGGTGCATGGAAGCCATAGTCCATCAGTCGCTTGGCAATGTCGATGGCATCAATGCCAACAGCTTTTTTGAACGGGGCACAGTCAAGAATCAATTCATGCGCCGACCATCCTTTTTCACCGGTATAGAGTACTTTGTAATCTTTTTCCAGGGACACCTTGATATAATTGGCATTGAGGATGGCAATTTTTGTTGCTTCTGTCACTCCTTCGGCACCCAGGAGTTTGATATAGCCATAGGTAATCGGCAGAATGAAAGCGCTTCCAAAGGGAGCTGCCGATACTGCATGGATTCCCTGTTCTCCACCGGTTTTGGTCATCACGTGAGAGGGAAGGAATTTTACCAGGTGCTCAGCCACGCCAATGGGGCCAACTCCCGGGCCACCGCCCCCGTGGGGGATAGCGAAGGTTTTGTGCAGGTTGAGGTGGCAAACATCGGCACCACAAATGGCAGGATTGGTAAGACCCACCTGAGCGTTCATGTTGGCCCCATCCATGTAAACCTGTCCACCGTGGTCATGCACAATTTGGGTAACCTCCAGGATGTTTTCTTCAAACACTCCATGAGTAGAAGGGTAGGTAACCATGATGGCTGCCAGGTTGTCTTTGTGCTTTTCTGCCTTGGCTTTCAAATCTTCGATATCGATATTGCCACGTTCGTCACATTTTACCACTACAACCTTTGTTCCGGCCATTACGGCACTTGCAGGGTTGGTACCATGGGCAGAAGAGGGGATAAGGGTAACATTGCGATGTTCTTCACCGCGACTGCGATGGTATGCCTGAATAACTGCCAGCCCGGAATATTCTCCTGAAGCACCTGAGTTGGGCATGAAAGTCATGGCAGCAAAGCCGGTAATCTCACAAAGGTCTTTCTCCAGATCCCTGATAAGCTCCAGGTACCCTTCTGCCTGATCTACCGGTACAAAAGGGTGGATATTGGCAAATTCGGGCCAGCTAAGATGGAAGAGCTCTGCGGCTGCATTGAGTTTCATGGTGCAGCTTCCCAGGGGAATCATGGTGCGGTTGAGTGCCAAATCCCGGTTTTCAAGCTTCTTCATATACCGCATCATTTCGGTTTCTGAGTGGTAGGCGTTGAATACTCCCTGCTGCAGAAATTCTGATTTGCGGGTAAGTTCCGCCGGAAGGGTCGTTATCTTTTCACATTCTACCGGGTCACAAACAAATTCCTGGTATTCTTTGTGGTTGGCTACAGCAAATATCTCCAGCATCACGTTGATATCGGCCAGCGCTGTAGTTTCATCAATGCTGATGCCAATATTCTTTTCATCAATAGTGCGGAAGTTCATGTTACGGGCCTCGGCCATCTGCTTGATGGTGTCAGCATAGACATTTTCAGGAAGTTCGAATTGCAGGGTATCGAAATAATACTTATTCACCTGCTTATATCCGTATTTTTCTACTTCCTGTGCCAGCACACCTGTCAGGATATTGATATGACGTGCAATCTTTTTCAATCCATTGGGGCCATGATACACGGCATACATGCCTGCCATCACTGCCAGCAGTGCCTGCGCAGTACAAATGTTGGAAGTGGCTTTCTCCCGTTTGATGTGCTGCTCGCGGGTTTGCAATGCCATGCGAAGGGCTTTGTTGCCCAGCCTGTCAACCGATACGCCAATGATCCTTCCGGGAATCTGGCGTTTAAACTCGTCGGTAGTAGCAAAAAAACCGGCGTGAGGACCGCCATATCCCATGGGCACCCCAAAGCGCTGGGCTGACCCTACCACCACATCAGCACCCCACTCACCAGGGGGCGTCAGCATGGTAAGGCTTAGCAGGTCAGTAGCAACCACCAGTTTCATCTGCTTGTCTTTTATTTTTTCTACGAAAGGCTTGTAATTGTTTACACTGCCCCGCTCATCAGGATATTGCAGCAAAGCACCAAAGAAACTGTCATCAATATTTTCCAGATTACAGTCTTTGATTACCAGTTCAATACCCAGTGGCACTGCCCTGTTTTTGAGTACATCAATGGTCTGTGGGAAGGTTTTTTCACACACAAAAAACTTGTTCACTCCTTTTTTCTGTGCATCACGCGTACGGGAATTGAACAGCATAATCATGGCTTCGGCAGCAGCCGTTGCTTCGTCCAGCAAAGATGCATTGGCCAGTTCCAGGCCGGTAAGGTCGCTGATAACGGTCTGATAGTTCAGAAGGGCTTCCAGGCGGCCCTGGGAAATTTCTGCCTGGTAGGGAGTGTAGGCGGTATACCAGCCGGGATTTTCCAGGATGTTGCGTTGTATTACACCCGGGGTGATGGTATTGTAATACCCCATCCCGATATAGGTTTTGTAAATCTTGTTTTTACTGCCCAGCGATTTGAGATGATTCAGGTATTCGTATTCATTGAGCCCCTTTGGGAGGTTCAGCTTTTCTTTCAGCCGGATGGCTTGGGGAACGGTTTCGTCGATCAGATTGTCTACAGAAGAGATCCCAATCTTTTTGATCATTTTTTCAATGTCTTCGGCTCGAGGACCGTTATGTCTTGAAATGAAGTTATTTGTAATCATTTTTTCGGTTATATTTATTTAAGTAGATGTAAGAGGATGAATCAGGGTATATAGTAGGATTTCAATTTTGTACTGAGGTAACAGCATATTCTTTTATTTGTTTACAAATCCACAGCGGGGAAATTGCATAAAAAGGTTAAGAAAATGAGCTGTTTAATCGCCAGATACAAAAGAAAACCGGCACATCTGGTAAAAAAATGATTGCACCGGTTTTTAATGTCATACTTCAGGCAGTTTTTGGCTTCAGTTCATGTTATTTTGAGCAAACTTTCTTCCTGCTTCCAGTGCGTCGTGGTTGAGCTTCACCAGGTCTTCTCCTTTTCTTCCGAAAAAGAAGCTGATGGCATCGCGGAGTTTTTCATACTCCAGATCCAGGAAAGGAGAGGCCGCACCCAGCATCACCATATTGGCCGCTTTGGCAGTACCCAGCTCGGCAGCAACAGATTCGGCATCCAGGGCGATATGCCTGGGGAGTTTCTCAATTTCACCCATGAGCTGTTTTTCTTCCGGATAATTAGGGATGTTAATGAAAGGTTTGGTGTTGGTTACCACCCAGCCATCCTTGCTGAGGAAGGGCAGATACCTGAGACACTCCATGGGTTCCACGGAAAGTATCATATCGGCTTTCCCATGGGGGATAAGGTCGGAAGCAATGGGCTTATCAGAGAGGCGCAGGTTGCTTTGCACATCACCGCCCCGCTGGCTCATACCATGTACTTCAGCCTGTTTCAGGTAGAGGCCTGTTTCAATGGCTGCATAACCGATGATGGCTGCGATGGATAAGATACCCTGACCGCCCACTCCGGCTAAAATTATATCTTTCTTCATTCTTGTTTCTTTTTGTGTTTTGATAATAATAAGATTGCAATTAAAAAGGGTGAAGAGATTAAGCTTTTGCTTTCTCCTTGAATTTATCCCTCATGCGCTTGTTGAGCGTCTGGATGCATTCACGACGAGGGATGATAACACTTACTCCTTCGTATTCAAGCTCTTCTTCGATGACAGCCAGGTTCTCTTCGTGCTTCTTGGGCAGGGGTTTCAAAACCTTAATATGTTCTTTTTCCACACCTACACCTATGCAAATTTCTTCTATTTTTCCGTAAGCCGAGGAGGGCTGGCCCCCGGTCATTCCGGTAGTGGAGTTATCAAGGATGAAAATGGTAATGCTGGATTTATCGTTTACTGCGTCCAGCAGCCCGGTAATGCCGGAGTGGGTGAAAGTGCTGTCGCCAATTACTGCTACGGCAGGCCTGAGTCCTGCATCTGCTGCTCCTTTGGCCATGGTAATGGAAGCTCCCATGTCTACGCAGGTATTGATAGCATCGTAAGGTGGCAGTGCGCCAAGGGTATAGCAGCCGATATCGGCAAATACGCGACCTTTTCCATATTTCTCAAGGGCTTCGTTCATTGCTTTATAACTATCAATATGGGAACAACCCTTGCAAAGGGAAGGCGGGCGATTAGCAACCAGCGACGGGATATCCTGCAGCTGGGGCGTTTCGAAACCCAATGCAGTGCCTACGATAACAGGGTTGAGCTCACCATCTCTTGGGATACTGCCATCCAGGCGTCCTTTGATGGTTTTGCCCTTGTTAAGCAGGCCACGCAGCAACTCTTCCACAAGCGGGTATCCTTCCTCCAGCACCAGGATGCTGTCGCACTCATGGTAAAGTTTCTCGATCATTTTTGCCGGGGCAGGGTATTGTGATACTTTTACCACCGGGTAAGGAATGTTTCGGTCAGGGTAATTTTCCAGCAAATAGTTATAAGCCAGCCCACAGGCAATGATACCCATGCTTCGGTCTTTTCCTTCCGTGTAGGTGTTAAAACCTGAAGTTTCTGCTACTTCTTCGAAATGGGCCTGGTTGTTAAGCAAATCTTTGTATTGCTTGCGGGCAATGGCAGGCAGCAAAATAAACTGCTTGAGATTCTCCGGGAGTTTTACCATGTTTTGTTCCCTGGAGGTTTTTCTTGCCACACCGGCTCTTGAATGTGCCAGGCGTGTGGTAATGCGCAGCATAACAGGTATCTGAAATTTTTCACTCAGTTCAAATCCATAATGTACCATGTCATAGGCTTCCTGCTGGTCGCAGGGTTCCAGAATGGGTATCATGGCAAATTTTCCATAAAAACGTGAGTCTTGTTCGTTTTGAGAAGAGTGCATGGAAGGGTCGTCTGCTACTACGAATATTATCCCTCCGTTGGCTCCGGTAATGGAAGAGTTGATGAATGCATCAGCGGCAACATTCAGCCCCACGTGCTTCATGCATACCATGGCTCTTTTCCCGGCATAGCTCATCCCAAGAGCAGCCTCGGCCGAGGTTTTTTCATTGGCGGTCCAGGTGGACACAATGTTTTTCTCTCTGGCCTCTTTACTGGAAATAACATATTGGGTAATTTCGGTGGATGGGGTGCCGGGGTAGGCATAAATGCCACTGAGACCGGCATCAATGGCTCCCTGGGCTATCGCTTCATCCCCCAGTAGAAGTTGTTTTTGCATAAGGGTGATATTTAAGTAGTTAATTCTGTTTTGATAACGATTTTTATGTCGGTGCAAAACTAACAAATTATTCCGATATGGCAGGAAATATCGGTGGTCAGAGAATTGTTTAGAAAGGGTTTAAATAATGGAGGAGAGTCTTTGGGTTTTTATCGGACAACAATGATGAAAATCACAAATTCAGGCAGGGTAGGCCCCGAACATGGTGCAAGGTGACAGTCATTTGGCATTCGTCTGGAGTGACAGCATTTCTGATGAAGGGAGAACAAGAAGTGGCAGTGAAGATAAATCAAATTGTAAAGCAGGAAGGAACTAAATTCGCATGCCAAATATTCTATAGATTTGCAGGTTTCATGCTGAAAAATCATTCCTTTGCAATATTTTCCGTATATTGCAGTTGATTTTAAGTGGCCTTGCATGTGCCATAACTGGATTAGAAAAAATTGTCAGTCCTGCATCTTTAAACCTTTTTATTCACTATGAATTTCCTTGCTCACATCTACCTTTCCGGAAAAGACGAAAACCTGATGCTGGGAAATTTTATTGCCGATATGGTGAAGGGGAAACAGATTGAAAAATACAAACCTGAGGTAATAAAGGGAATTCGATTGCATCGAAAAATTGATGAGTTTACTGATTCTCATCCTTATGTAACTCGCAGCAAGGATCGTATTCGAAACAAATACCGCCATTATTCCGGAGTAGTAATAGATATGTACTACGACCATTTCCTGGCCCGCAATTGGACAAAATACAGCAAGGAGCCCATTGAGTCTTTTGTGCAAAGTGCGTACAATGTGCTGTTGAAAAATTACATCATGTTGCCTAAGCGTGCTAAGTTTATCCTGCCCATCATGATTGGAGCCAACTGGCTGGTAAATTATGCCGACCTGAAAAGTTTTAAACGCCAGATGGAAGGGCTTTCCAAACGCACACCCTTTGACTCGGGAATGGAAGATGCAGTAACCGACCTTAAACTGCATTATTCAGAGCTGGAACAGGATTTTACGGATTTCTTCCCTGAGTTGGTAGGGTTTGTAAAAGGATACCTTGCCGCCGAAAGTGACAAGTTTCTGACGGGGAAAATAAGCTGATTTTTATTTTCTGAAAGTTTTTTACTCGTCGGACGACTGAAAGTCGTCGGACGAGGAGAACGTCTGTCAGTTCCTGGTCAGACGACCCAAAGTCGTCAGACCAGTATGTTCACTAGGTCTGGTGTCTTAAAATTCAAAGTTATCTGCCCGTTTACTCGTCGGACGACTCAAAGTCGTCGGACGAGGGGGTGCTTCGATTACTCGTTGGAAGACTGAGAGTCGTCGGACGGGGAGAATGCAGGTCCAGTAGGTTCAATACCTTAAATCCCCTACCAGGTATTTCTGCACATAATCCCGGATTCCCTCTTCCAGTGAGAAGAAAGGCCGCGAATAGCCTATCGACCTGATTTTGCTCATATTGGCTTCGGTAAAATACTGGTACTTATCCCTGATGTCTTCCGGGGTATCCACGAAATCAATTTTCTCTTCTTTTTCCAGGGCTGCAAAAGTTGCTTTGGCCAAATCCAGGAAACTCCTTGCTTTGCCTGTCCCCAGGTTATAAATGCCCGAATCTCGTTTGTGCATCATCAGGTAAAAGCAAACCTGTATCACATCTTTCACATACACAAAGTCGCGCAATTGCTCCCCGTCTTTGAAATCGGGCCGGTGTGAGCGGAATAGTTTCATTTGCCCGGTCTCTTTGATTTGCTGGTAGGCATGCATCACTACAGAGGCCATTCTTCCTTTGTGATATTCGTTGGGTCCGTACACATTAAAAAACTTCAAGCCTGCCCAGAAATAGGGTTTGCGCTCCTGCTGGAGTGCCCATTTGTCAAATTCATTTTTGCTTTCCCCGTAAGGATTCAACGGGAGAAGTTTTTCAATAATTTCATGGTCATCCTTATATCCCAGACGTCCATCGCCATAGGTAGCTGCAGAGGATGCATATACCAGGGGTAAATCATAATCAACACAGGCTTTCCACATTTGTTTGGAGTAATTCAGGTTGAGCTTGTCAAATACACGGGTGTCAAATTCGGTGGTATCGGTGCGGGCACCCAAATGGAAAACGAAGTTTACCTGCCGGTGGTTCTCACTGAGCCATTCAAAAAACACTTCCCTGTCGATTTTTTGTTTGTAAACTTTATTTTTCAAATTCAGGTTTTTATCTTCCCGGGTAAAGTCATCCACGCAAATAATATCCTTGTATCCTTTGTTGTTGAGTTTGTTTACCAGGCAACTTCCTATGAAACCTGCTGCTCCTGTTACGATTATCATATTGGTATGATTGAATATGGTTTAAAAATCCGGAATCTATCCCTGTCAGAATATCTGTACGTCAAAAGTAAGTAAAAAACAAAAGTTTCTCAAATAAATAGGGAGTGATGTTAATGCAGCGATTCTGTTTGGATTTACAAACTCTAACTGCCATGTAACAAGGTTACAAATTGTGTAACATAAATGACAGATAGTACGATAATCGGTCAAAAGGTAACATAATTTTAATATGCTGTAACCTGTATGCAAACGTTTTCGGTGATGCTAAAGTAATATTGTATTGGAAAAATCAAAAAATCTAAAATTTTTAATTCTATGAAAAATAAAACGTTTATACAGGCTATTATCATTGCATTGGGTGGGTTCCTTTTTGGATATGATATTGCTGTAATTTCCGGAACTACAAGTGCTCTTCAGGATTTGTTTGCCCTTAGCAACTTTCAACTGGGTTTTACGGTGGCCATAGCCTTAATAGGCACTATATTAGGTACTGTAATAATAGGTAAACCGGCGGACAAATATGGTCGAAAGCCTGTATTGCAGGTTGCAGCATTGGTATTTCTTATTGCTGCACTGGGAAGTGCTCTTTCCATCACATGGGAAATGTTGCTGGTTTTTCGTTTTATTCAGGGATTGGTTGTGGGAGCTGTATCTGTTGTGGTCCCCATGTACATTGCCGAAATTTCGCCTACCAGTGTAAGAGGGAAATACGTTGCCCTGAATCAGTTTAATGTGGTTACAGCAATTTTCGTTGCTTTCCTTGTAAACTATTTTATTGCCCGTCAGTTTGGACCCGATCAGTGGAGGATGATGCTTGGGGTAGAAATTATTCCGGCATTGGCATTTTTGCTATTGCTGAGCAAAGTGGCTCCCAGCCCCAGATGGTTGGTTTTGAAAAATAAAGGGGAAGAAGCGGTAAACGTATTTCGCCAGCTTAACTTCGAAAACCCTGAGGAAGAAGTACGCAGGATACAGTCATCTATGGTTAAGGCCGATGCACAACCTGATGCACCCTTATTTGCCAAAAAGAATCGCTTTCCCGTAATGGCTACCATTCTTATTGCCATGTTTAACCAGCTGGCCGGCATCAATGCCATTATCTATTATGCTCCCCGGATTTTGGAAATGACAGGG
>CAZBGI010000066.1:0-17521 GCA_964491395.1 uncultured Bacteroidales bacterium
CAGCAGTGATGTTTACCCTTTTGAAAGGGCTCAAACAAAATGAAACTTACATGAGCACCTTGCTCACAAAAGAGAATGGATAAGGCCATTCATGTAAGTTCCATCTGACCATATACTTAAACTTTTTTTATCCCGATGAAACCTTCAAACCCTAGCTAAAATACTCCCATTATGATTGAACTCATCACGACAATAGTGAATCCCGAAATCCGCGCCAAAGCAGTGCAACGTTTTCGTGAAAAGGGGATTCTGTTGCCCACTTTTGCACAAATGCGCAATCCGGACCTCATACCCAGTGAGATCAAAGACAAACTTAAAAACATCGGATTATGGGATTTGGATCCACTGAACCTGTTCCGCATCACCTGGAAAAATGAGCCGGTGGAAAAGGGTGGGGGTTTTGGCAGGGTCAACTACCTTGAAATACCCTCTGCCATTACCGGTGTAAAAGCCCGCATCATTCTCATGGTGGGAAAGTGGTTTCCAACAGGAGCACACAAGGTGGGGGCTGCCTTTGGTTGCCTTGCCCCGCGTATCATCAGCGGGCAGTTTGATCCTACCCGACACAAGGCAGTATGGCCTTCTACGGGTAACTATTGCCGGGGAGGTGCTTTCGACTCCTTCCTGATGGGCTGTGAATCGGTGGCCATCCTGCCCGAAGAGATGAGCCGCGAACGCTTTGAGTGGCTCAAGAATATTGGGGCTGAGATTTTTGCCACACCGGGTTGCGAATCCAATGTAAAAGAAATCTATGATAAATGCTGGGAGCTGCGCCGCACCGAACCCGATTACATCATCCTCAACCAGTTTGATGAGTTTGGAAACCCCGTATGGCACTACAATGTGACAGGACCTTCCCTGGAAGAACTGTACAGTTACCATGCATCGCCCCGTACAAGACTGGCAGCTTTCATTTCCAGTACCGGCTCGGCAGGCACCATCGCAGCAGGCGACTACCTGCGTACCCGGTTCCCGCACATCAAAGTAGTAGCCTCCGAAGCATTGCAATGCCCTACCCTGCTTGCCAACGGTTTTGGCGGCCACCGCATCGAAGGCATTGGCGATAAGCACATTCCATGGGTACACAATGTGCGCAATACCGACCTGGTGGCGGCCATAGACGATGAAGACTGCATGCGCATCATGCGCCTGTTTAACGAACCCGAAGGAATCCGGTACCTCAAAGATGCGGGCATCGAACCTGATGTAGCTGACAATCTCAGCTTGCTGGGTATTTCTGCCATTGCCAACCTGCTCGCAGCCATCAAAACGGCAAAGTATTTTGAGTATACCGAAGATGATGTTATTCTTACCGTGGCTACCGATGCCATGGAGCTTTATCTCTCCCGTATTGATGAGCAGAATAAGGAGAAAGGCTCTTACAGCGAATTTCAGGCCGCTCTCGACAAGGAAAAATGTCTTACCGGCCAGGGTATTGAGTACCTGAAAGAACTAACTTACCCTGATCGCAAAGCCATTCACAACCTCAAGTATTTTACCTGGGTGGAGCAGCAGCAAAAGGATGTACACGATCTCAACCGCCTCTGGTATGATCATGGCCTGTGGCCGCAGTTATTTAACCAGGCAGAGGCCTGGGATCAAATGATCGAAGAATTCAATGATGAAGTAACCCAACAATTGGAATCATGACACGCATTCAACCTTCACAGACAAAAATCAATCACTGGTACCTCGTGGTAAGTTTCGTGGGCCAGTTCATGTTTGTTATGAGCACCAATGGATTGCTCAGACCTTTGCTCAGACCCGACTCTCCGGAGTCTTATGCGCCCTTGTGGTTTCTGGCTATCCTGGCCATTACCGGTATCGTGGTTATGATTTACGGATACCGCAAAGCTCAGGAAAACCGGTTTTTCATCCAATGGGACGATGATAAAATCACCTGGCTGCTTCCGGGCCAGACTAGCGAGGAAACCCTTTTGATCCCTGACATCTCAGATATTGAAATCAAAAAATTCGCTGTACAAATAACCATGCACGACAACCAGACCATTGCCCTCAACCTGGAGAATTTTCTTTACAAGGACTTGCAAACAGCAAAAAAGAAAATGGAAGAAGTTAAGGAGAAAACGCTTTTAAAGAAACTGACTTACAATTAAAGGATTAGTTTTGTGGAATTCGACTTTTCCTTGACACCTGGTCAGGATAATTTATAATCATATTCATATGTCTGCAAACTTCACCCTCTTTTGTCCTCAATGCCATTACAGCTTTCCCCCGGGGAAATTTGTTTATGTTTGTCCGCAATGCAGCCATAAATATTCCACCAACACCCCACCCCACGGTGTATTGAAAACCCTTTATCCCTATGAAGAGATCAAAGAGAAATACAAAGGGGCACCGCTTTTCACCCAATTGAAGAAAAACCAGTACCTGGACATCCTGCCCATTGAAAAAGCAGAAAGCCTGGGACCTTTAAAGGTAGGACAAACACCACTTTATACTTTTGAAACGGAAAAAGAAAACGGAGAAACAGTCCCATTTTACCTGAAAGACGACTCACAGAATCCTACATTCAGCTTCAAGGACAGGGCATCACAGTTGGTTTCTGCATATGCCAGGGAGCATAACATCGACACTATCGTGGCAGCGTCCACAGGCAATGCCGGATCTTCGCTGGCAGGCATTTGTGCCTCACAGAAACAACGCGCCATCATCATGGTACCCAAAACAGCGCCTGCAGCCAAGTTGCTGCAAATCATTATGTACGGGGCTTTGCCCGTTCTGGTAGAGGGCAATTACGATACAGCCTTCGACCTGAGCCTGGAGGCGACACAACATTTTGGTTGGTTTAACCGCAATACGGGATACAACCCCTTCACCATCGAGGGAAAGAAAACGGTAGCTCTGGAGATTTTTGACCAGTTGAAGGGAAAGATCCCCTCCCGGATTTTTGTGCCGGTAGGCGATGGAGTTATCATTTCCGGTGTTTATAAAGGGTTTGAGGATTTGCTAAAACTGGGAGTCATAACACATATGCCCGTCATCGTTGCGGTACAATCTGCCAGGAGCGACAACCTGGTGCGCAACATACAACAGGATACATTTCACATGCACCCGGCCACAACCCTGGCAGACAGCATATCGGTAAATTATCCCCGTAACTTTTACATGACCCGGCAATTCCTTCAGACCTACAAAGGCGAAGCGATTATTGTAAGTGACGAAGAAATCATCCATGCTGCCTCTCTTCTTGCCCGTGAAACCGGAATATTTGCAGAACCGGCGGCGGCGGCTGCCATGGCGGGCTTCCTGAAACACCTGCAAAAAGGTCATTACGACAAAAGCCATCCAGCCCTGGTACTGTCTACCGGGAGTGGGCTCAAAGATATTCATACCCCCCTGCTAAATATCCAACTTCCTACACCTGTAAAACCCAATCTGGAGGCATTAAAAACACTTGTAGAAAAAGCAAAACAGTAAAAAAACCGTAACTTCGCTGCTAAGGAAAATAAAAAATCACCCCTCATGATACAATTTGAACTCAACTGGCAGCAAGAGGAATACAAAGGAGATCCACAAACCAGCCTGTTGCACTTTCTCAGGGAAGATAAGCGACTAACGGCCGCCAAAGACGGTTGTTCAGGACAGGGGACCTGCGGGGCGTGCCTGGTAGAAATCAACGGAAAAGCCAGACTGGCATGCAGCACAAAAATGGAGAAATTGCAGGATGCCAGGATTTTTACCCTGGAAGGAATCCCTGAGCATATTGCAACCATCATTGCCACCATTTTTGTTAACCATGGTGCAGTACAATGTGGATTTTGCACCCCGGGATTTATCATGCGTACGCACACCTTGCTCAAAGCAAATCCGCATCCTTCCTACCAACAAATACAGCAAGCTATCAAAGGGCACCTTTGCCGATGCACAGGATACAAGAAAATTGAGGAATCTATCGCTGAATCAGCGCTGCAACTTGCCGACAAAAAGAAAGTAGAGAAACTGGCCAAAGCAGGCCCGGCAGGGACATCATCACCCAAATACCAGGCGGTGGAGACTGCCATGGGCCGGAGACCTTTTGTCAATGATCTTTTTTTCGAAGAAATGTTGCATGGGGCGCTCCATTTTAGTGAATATCCCAGAGCCAGGATCCTTTCCATTGACATTGCAGAAGCACAAAAAATGGATGGAGTAAAAGGAATTTATACTGCCAAAGACATTCCCGGACGCCGGTTCACCGGCCTTATATTTAAAGACTGGCCCCTGATGGTAGCTGTGGGAGAAACCACCCATTACATAGGGGATGTACTGGCAGCAGTGGTCGCTGAAACCGAACAACAGGCCCGTGCTGCTTCAGCAGCCATCAAGGTTCATTATGAAGTTCTCCCCCCGGTTACCGATCCTATTGAAGCCATGGAAAAAGAGAGTCCACAGGTGCACCGTCGCAAATCCAACATCCTGGAAACCTGCAGGCTCCACAAAGGAAACCCCGACAAAGCTTTAAAAGAAGCCGATTTTGTCATCAGTGGAAAATATACCACCCAACGCATCGAACATGCCTTCCTGGAAACAGAATCGGCCGTGGCTTTGTGGGAAAAAAGCGGCATTACCCTTTACTCCGGAGGACAAGGGATTTACGAAGACCGGCGACAGGTAGCACAATTGCTCAGAATGCGCGAAAGCAAGGTCAGGGTCATCCTGGTACCCAATGGAGGTGGTTTTGGAGGTAAAGAGGATCTCACCGTACAGGGGCATGCGGCACTGTTTGCCAAATTGCTGAAAAAACCGGTAAAAGTAACCCTCAGCCGCGAAGAATCTATCCGTATGCATCCTAAACGCCACCCGGTGTCGTTTGATATTACCCTCGCTTGCAACCAGGATGGAGTTCTTACCGCCATGAAAATGCTGGCAGTGGGAGATACCGGGGCTTATGCATCGGTGGGCACAAAAGTGATGGAACGCATTGCCGGTCATGCCACAGGCGGTTATTTTGTCCCCAACATCGACCTGGTAGCCCACACCGTATATACCAACAACATTCCCTCGGGAGCCATGCGCGGTTTTGGGGCCAACCAGGCCGCCTTTGCCCTGGAAAGTTGTATTGACGAATTGTGCCGGCTGGGTGAATTTGATCGTTGGCAATTCCGTTACGACAATGCCCTTACAGAAGGACTTACTACCGCTACCGGTGACAATGTAAAAAGTGTGGGCATCATCCCATGCCTGGAGCAACTGAAAGACAAATTTTACGAACATAAATACACCGGGCTGGCCTGTGCCATCAAAAACAGCGGCATCGGTAACGGGATGAAAGACTTCTCGGAAGTACTCATCAGAATCATTTCGCCTGAGAAGGTAATCATTGAGCACGGCTGGACGGAGATGGGTCAAGGAATTCATACCATTGCTGCCCAAACCCTGTGCCAGGAAACCGGCATCAGGCCGGAAATTGTGGAAGTCATCGTAGATACCAAAGCCGGGATAAAAACAGGCATGACCACTTCTTCCCGCGGCACCGTGCTACTGGGCAATGCCATCATCAATGCCTGCCGGAAACTTAAAAAAGACTTACAGCGATATGACATGCAACGCCTTTCCGGCAAAACTTATAAGGGTCGCTGGGAATGCAACTGGACCAGCAAACCCGGCAGCAATAAAAAAAATGCGGTAACCCATTACTCTTACGGTTATGCGGCTCAATTGGTCGTGCTGGATGAGGAGGGAAAAATTGAAAAAGTTTATGCTGCCCACGATGCCGGGAAAATATACAACCCTGTTCTTTTTGAAGGACAGATTGAAGGTGCCGTGCACATGGGGTTGGGCTATGCCCTTTCAGAAAATCTCCCCATGGAAAACGGTCAGTTGCTGAGCACCCAACTCAAGGATTTAAAAATCCTCAGAGCCCATCAAACACCCCCCATCGATGTCATTGGCGTGGAAGTCACCGACCCTGTAGGACCCTACGGCGCCAAAGGGCTGGGAGAGATAGGGCTGGTACCCACAGCGGCAGCGGTAGCCAATGCATTTTACCAATATGATGGAATCAGGCGCACACAACTCCCTTTGCAGGAAATCATGCCAAAGCAAAAAAACGGAACGAAGAACGAAGAAAAGAACGGATCCCAACATCTTTAAAAACGGGATTATACCCATCCTGAAAATCAAACCATAGTCCTCATGCTTATGATACACCTGAAAAACGGAACATTCATCAACTGGCAGAGCCTGGAATTTATAAAAACAAATATCTGGGTGGAAGAAGGAACAAAAGGGGCCATTCATTTTACGCAACCGGCAATCCCTCAGGAAAAAGTGCAGACCATCGACTGCACAGGACTATACATTACCCGCTCACTGGTCAATGCCCATCATCATATCTATTCAGCGCTTGCCCGGGGAATGCCGCAGCCATCGCAAACTCCCACCAACTTTCATGAGAAGCTGCAATATATATGGTGGCAACTGGACTGGGCCCTGGATGAAGAAATGATCCGTTCCAGTGCCCTGGCAACGGCCATTGCTGCTGCCAAAGCAGGATGCTCCTTCATCATCGACCACCATTCCTCACCGGCACATACCCACGGCTCGCTGGAAATTATCGCCAACGCTCTGGATGAAGCCGGGCTGGGTCATCTGCTGGCCTATGAAATCACCGATCGCAACGGCCCGGAAAAAGCACAGGAAGCCCTGGAAGAAAACCGCAGTTACCTGCAAAACCATCAGGGACTGGTAGGTTTGCATGCCAGCTTTACCCTGGAAGACCAAACGCTCAAGGAAGCCCTTGCACTGGCGCAGGAATTTAACACCGGTATCCATGCCCACCTGGCAGAAGATCCCGTAGATCAGGTGTTCTGCCTCAGCAAATATGGGAAACGTGTAGTACAGCGATATGCAGACATGGGATTCCTTGAACTGAACAAAAACATTTTTGTGCATGGCATTCATCTGGATGAAACAGAAAGAGCCTTGCTCAGGAAATCATCTTCTCATATTGCCGTGAATTACGACAGCAATCTCAACAACAAGGTAGGTGTTTTTTCAGGAGAAGGTTTGAGAGAAAACATCATGCTGGGCACCGACGGAATGCACAACGACATGTTTGCCAGCTCCCGAACGGCCTGGTTCACAGGAATGAACCACGAAAAGCTTAGCCCTCAAACAGTTTACGAAAGATTGCGCAGGCCCCATTATTACCTGAAAGATAATCAATTTACAGGAGACGGGGACAACAACCTGATAATACTGGATTACGATACCCCCACTCCCATTTCACAAGAGAACTTCGTGGGGCATTTCTTTTATGGAATGAACGCATCCCACGTAAAACATCTGGTTGCACAGGGGAAGCTCATTCTCCATAACCGCCGGCATGCCCTGCTGGATGAAGAAAGCGTGCTGAAGGAAGCAAAAGTGCAGGCTACCAGGCTCTGGAAGAAGCTTACAACGTAAATTCTGTAATACTATTACTGAATTATTGCTATATTCGTTCTGACCTTACACCCAAATATTCAGCACCATGAAGGATGAACAGAAACTTGCATTGAAAGAACTGAAGTTGGTCCTCTCCCAGGAACTGGAGGATAATTTGAAGGAAGTTGTACTTTTTGGTTCGCAGCTTTCAACAGGAACAAACAAGGATGATGCTGATTTTGACATATTAATCATCCTCAAAAAAACAGCAGACGGGGAAATGCTAAGGACCATTTCCGATCTATGTTATGAAGTTGAGCTCAGGCATGAAATTATCATAGACAGCCATATTCTGAGTGAAGAAGAGTTCAACACACCGCGTGGCAAACAACCCATATTTATTAATGCAATGAAAAAGGGGCTGTATATATAAAAAAGTCTCCTCTTAAAAGCACAATACCCCCCTAAAAGGGGGAGAACGCAACTAACAAAATAATTACACATTTAGAAATTGTATTTTGAACCTTACATCATAAAATATACTTTTCGGGGTGGCCTCAAATTAGAATAAAAAACTTTGATTAACGCCATTAAGAAAATCACCCAAAACAGAAGAATCTCAATAAAATGCTTCACCACATCACCCAGGCACATATCATAGGTCCGGACAAAGTTTTTGATGCTGACATCCGGGTTGAAAACGGGAGGATAACAGCCCTTGAACACCCGGGAAGCCTCCCGCATGCAGAAGGAGCAACCACCACCGATGCTTCCGGCCTTTACATCCTGCCCGGTGGCATCGACCCCCATGTGCACCTGGCATTGCCTACTCCTGCAGGACCATCAGCTGATGATTTTGAGAGTGGAAGCAGAACAGCCCTGACCGGCGGGGTTACCCACATCATCGATTTCGTTACTCCCCGTCGGGGACAACCACTCACCGAAGCCCTTACAGAAAGGCATAAAGAGGCAGAAAATTGCAGCATCGGCCTGGACTTTCACATGGGTATCAGCGGTTGGCTGCCCGATATGGAAAGACAGATGGAAACTTGTGTGAAAGAGCATGGCATCCGCTCCTTTAAAACTTATCTGGCCTACCGCAACAACATCGGTATCGGGTATGAAGAACTGGAAAAAATCATGGGTATCGCTGCCCGACTCGGCGCCATTGTGCTGGTGCACGCAGAAGAAGATGACAGCATTGAAGGCCTGCGCAGTGAGTTTATCCAAAAAGGGATGACCCACCCGCGCTACCATCCCCTTTCCCGCCCGCCCGAAACAGAAAGCAGAGCCGTGAAAAAGGTAATTGAACTGGTAAAGAAAACTGGTTGTACGATCTACCTGGTTCATATTTCAGCAGCGGAGTCGGCAGAACAAATTGCCCGGGCAAAAAAAGAAGGATTACCTCTGCTTGCCGAAACCTGCCCGCAATACCTGGTATTTGATGACAGAGTGTATGAGGGAAGTTTTGAGCAGACCGCCCCTTATGTTTTCAGTCCTCCCGCCCGTCCGCCCCATCACAAAGAAGCTCTCTGGCAGCATTTGCGGCAAGGCACATTCGACACGGTGGGCACAGACCATTGCCCTTTTACCATGAAACAAAAGTCAGCAGGGAAAGACAATTTCACCCTTATCCCCAACGGAGCGGGTGGGCTGGAATTTCGGATCCCGTTGCTACATCACTTCGGTGTGCAGCAAAACAAAATCAGCCTGCCGCAATGGGTGCAGCTTTCCACTTCTCATGCAGCATCCATTTTTGGATTGCACAACAAAGGGGCCATCACCCCCGGAAAAGATGCTGACCTTGTATTTTTCAACCCCGGCAAAAAAGCAAGGCTCTCCGTCGCCACCCAGCAGCAAAATTGCGATATCAATATCTATGAAGGATTGAAGATAACCGGACATGTGGAAAAGGTGATGCTGCAAGGAGAGTTCCACAATTTCTGAGGGCATAAACTGTAGTTATGCCATTATTCTACATGAATTGCAGATCGGGCTATGGCTGAAAGTTATGCCCTGACTAAAAACGTAATTAATTCCTGTTTCGTGAGGGCATGCCCTGTAGTCATTTCTTGACTAAATTTGAAAGAAAATAATCATCGCTATACCCTGCTACTTTTGAAAAATATCATAATTTAGCACCACAAACACAAAGGGAATTCAAACCAAACCAACCCAACGTTAAACCAACGCTTCGCACAACATGAAAAAAGCAGAGATTTACCTTGCCTTGCTGGCATTACTGGCCCTAATTTTCAAGCTTACCCTGATTCCCGGCGCAGGAATCCTAACGATGCTATCATTGTCCATTCTGGGGATGATGTATTATTTTCTGGGGTTTGCCCTTTTTAACGGCATAAAACTCAGGGCCATTTTAAAAAGCAGCAGTTATACAAACATTACAGCAGCTAAGATTATTGGTGCTGTTCTTACCGGCTGGGTTCTGTCGATGGCCCTGATAGGAATCATGTTTCGCCTGCAGTTGTACCCGGGTGGACATAATTTGCTTTTTTTGGGTTTGATAGGAATGATGGCAATTATCGTTGTATCCATTATCGCCCGTCTGATTGCAGGTCAATCCAGGATTTTTCCCCGCATCCTGAAAAGAATTGCCGTAGTGGCCGCCGTGAGTGCCCTCCTGTACATCACTCCCACCGATACATTGCTGGATTTGCAGCACAGAAACAATCCGGAATACCGCGATGCCTTGAAAAACGCCATGGCCAACCCCGACAATGAGCAATATCAAGAAAAACTGGAAGAAGAACGAGAGAAGCTGTACCAGGCCCGGTAATCATTTTTAGTGAGGATATGACGCTACGTTATGCCCTCACTAAAAAATTAAAGCCCCGACAAACTAATGCCGGGGCTTTGGGTCTTATGTTATACTACATATCACTTCACAGCAATCACCCCAAGGGGCATGACTATCCGTCCATAATATTCGTTCAGCAGCTGGGCCATTCCAATATAAATGGCAATAGAACCACATACCACACCTTCAATTCCTGCCAGGGTATGAAAGAAATGACTTCCGGTAGCATTGGCCAGGGTCAGCAAAGCAAAGAGCACTACCACAGAACCGAATAACCAGCGCATGGCGGGAACCATTTTGAAGGTAGCGGCAAACAGGAAAGTGGAAAATACTCCCCATATAGCCAGGTAAAAAGCCATGCTTGTGGCAGAAGGTTTGCCTATCAATCCTGCTTCAGGAGCCAGCCAGATAAAAACGAGGCTGATCCAAAAGAATCCATAGGAAGTAAATGCGGTGGTACCAAAGGTATTGTTTTTCTTGAATTCCATGACTCCGACCACAATCTGGGCCAGACCGCCGTAAAATATGCCCATGGCTACGATCATCATATCAAGGGGAAATAAGCCCGCATTGTGAATGTTGAGCAATACGGTGGTTAAACCGAAACCCGCCAGTCCCAGGGGCGCAGGATTTGCATAAGTGTCTTTGATTTCCAGTACAGAATTTTGCTGCATCGATAGTAAAATGTTAAGGTGGATAAATGAAGCGGCAAAAGTAGTGCTTTTCACATAACGAAAGTCAGTATTTTTGCGCGATCAACATTTTTCTTTCCTGCAGCCGGAAATTGGTGAGGGCACGAAACTTAGAGAACTATGTGCCTATGTGGTGAATGTGTTTTTTAAACATAGACTTAGTAAAACCTCCGGATAAAATACAGTAGAACATATCTGCCTATGTGTCTATGTGGTAAATATTTTTTAGTTACACAGAGACACATAGGAAGTAACGCTTTTAGTGACGTCATGAACTGTAGTCATACCCTCACTTTCCTTGAATAACAAGTCAGGGTATGACTCAAAGTCATTACCTGACTAAAACATAAACACTCCTGCGAACTTGCCCACTTTTACTTCAGCAAGGCCCTGGAGATGACGATTTTCTGAATTTCGGATGTACCTTCGTAAATCTGGGTGAGTTTGGCTTCGCGCATGAGGCGCTCCACGTGATATTCTTTCACATAGCCGTAACCCCCATGAATCTGCACTGCTTCGGTGGTTACTTCCATGGCAATATCGGCGCAATATTGCTTGGCCATGGCGCTGGCATAACCAAAGGGTTGCTTCTGATCTTTCAACCATGCGGCTTTGAGGCAGAGGTTGCGGGCATTTTCTATCTTCACCGCCATATCCGCCAGTTTGAAAGCAATGGCCTGGTGGTTGCTGATGAGCGTGCCAAAAGCTTTCCGCTCTTTGGAATAATTCAGTGCCCGTTCAAAAGCACCGGAAGCAATCCCCAGCGCCTGGGCAGCAATTCCAATACGTCCGCCATCAAGGGTTTTCATGGCAAAGGTAAAACCAAAACCATCATCGCCAATGCGGTTTTCTTTAGGAACTTTCACGTCGCTGAACATCACCGAGTGGGTATCGGATGCACGCATTCCCATTTTATCTTCATGAGGCCCGAGCGAGATGCCGGGTGTATCCTTGTCAACAATCAGTGCGTTGATTCCTTTGTGGCCCTTTTCCGGATCGGTCTGGGCCATTACCAGGTAGGTAGAAGCGCAGTTGGCATTGGTAATCCAGTTTTTGGTACCGTTTACCAGGTAGTGGTCTCCTTTGTCAATGGCAGTCGTTCTTTGTTTGGTAGCATCTGAGCCGGCTTCGGGTTCCGACAACAGGAAGGCGCCGATTTTTTCACCCGCAGCCAGGGGCACGAGGTACTTCTGCTTCTGCTCTTCGTTGCCATAGGTCTCCAGCCCCCAGTTAACCAGGGAGTTGCACACCGACATCAGCACCGATATGGAGGAATCTACTTTCGAGAGTTCTTCCATGGCCAGCACGTAGGATACGGTATCCATGCCACCACCTCCGTATTTGGGGTCGGTCATCATCCCCAGGAAGCCCAGTTCTGCAAGTTTCTTCACGCGATCAGCAGCAAATATGGCTTTGGTGTCCCTTTCAATCACATCATGCAGCAGTTCCCGTTCGGCAAAATCTTTGGCCGCCTGCTGAATCATCAGTTGTTCTTCAGTAAATTCAAAGTTCATGTTTCTCAGATTTATGTGTGTAATGACTTGGCTTAAAGGTTTTGGTAAGGTTTGTATGAGTTTATGTGCACAAGGAAACGGTAAAAGCAGGAAGCAAAAAGGAGTTGCATTAGCATTATTCCGCAGGCCTTGCATGGTTTTCAATGAACTGTTTCATGATCTGTAAAACAATGTCTCTCTGCTCATGATGGGGAACATGGCCACAATTGTTCAGAAAAGAAACATATACATCGCCGGAAATGTTTTTCAGTTTTGCATGGATTTGTTCGGCAGAGCCAAATGCGTCATTCCTGCCCTGGATGACCAGTACCGGAGCGTGTATACCCCGGAGTTCATCCACAATACTCCACTCCAGTCCTTCCTCAGAAAGGAGCATGCCACTCCAGCCCCTTACCAGTGCTTCAGTCTTTTCATGATGGTATTTTTCCAATCTCTTTCTCAATGATCCTTTTTCATATTCCTTTACCACAGTACTGATACCTTGCCGTGTGACTTCCTCATTCACTACATGATCGGCTTCAGAAATAACAGCCAGGGTTCTTTGGGGAAACCGGGCAGCAAACAACAGGGCAATGGTACCGCCATCGCTGTGCCCCACGAGAATTAAGGGTTGTTTCAAATCCAGGTTGGTAAGCAATGCCGGCAGGTATTCAAAAGCTTCCCGGTGCATATAGTCACCCGAAAACGGACCATCCAAAGCATCTGACTTTCCATAGCGGAACCTGTCATACAGCAGGGCAGGCATCCCCAGGTTTCGGCTGAGCCATTCCGGAAAATCGCGCCACAAGGCAGAACACCCCAGCCCTTCGTGGAGAAAAACCAGCAAAGGCTTCTCTCCACTGAGGAGCTGCGGGTTCAACAGGCGGTAATAAATTTTCCTGCCTGATACAAGGGTATAATCTTCAACCGCGTTGCTCAACTATTCCGCCTTTTTGTAAACAATTGAAATGACAGAAATATCGTCACCTCCCATGTTGATACTCAAGCCATAGGGTTTCTCCGGTTGTAAATCAATTTGTGCCGCTGCAGCCTTACCGGTCAGCTGCTCCCAGAGGGTAACAGCCTGGTGCACGCCGGTTGCGCCGGTGGGGTGGCCCCAGCCTATCAATCCGCCGGTGGTATTGAACGGGACGGACCCTTTGCGGGAAGTGTGCCCTTCCAGCACAAAATCGGCACCCTTGCCATATTCCGCAAAACCAATGGCCTCGGTGGCCATGATGCCGGCAATGGTAAAACAGTCGTGACATTCCACCGTGCCTACTTGCTCTTTGGTGATACCGGCTGATTCAAAGGCTTTCTGCACCGCAACTTTGGTGGTAGAAAGTCGTGTGGGTTCTGCCGGTGCTTTGGTGATATCTTCCTCCGCCTGACCAAATCCGAGAATTTCCACTGCATCGTTTTTGTCTATTCCGCAGCGTTTTAGTCCTTCCTCCGAAACTACAGCTATGGCACTGGCTCCGTCAGAAACCTTGGAGCAGTCAAAGAAGTTGAGCGAATCCACAAATCCTTTGGGGTTGGGTTTGTTGATACCGCAGGCAATAAGGTCTTGGGTGGTATTGTGGTACTCCTGCGCGGTGGGGCAAAGCCTGGCATTCTCAATGGCATTCTCATACCATTTGGCCATGGCAGCACGGGGCTTTTCCGGGCCGAACTTTTCTGCATAGGCTTTGGCTCTGTCGCTGAATTTTCCCGGGAAGAAATAGGCATGACCGGTTTTTCTCTCTTTGGCCCATCCTGCTGCAGCCAGAATATCGGCACCATACACAGCCTTCACACTGTTTTGCACCTCTACCCCTACTACCAGCGCCACTTCAGCGGTTTCAGCAAGGATGGAACGCATGGCCGTGGTAAGCGCCAGGGCACCGCTGCCGCAGGCCCCTTCCACCCTGACCGAGGGCTTATAACGAAGCCCTTCATCGATATAGGGGGCAAACCCGGCAATATGCCCCTGCTGATTGAAGCGGGACGCAATGAAGTTGCCGAAAACGGTTTCATCCACCTTTTCCGCCCCTCCTATCATCTTCAGCACAGCCTGACCGGCTTCTTTGATGTAATCTTCCAGATCAGGACGAGGCTTTTTGGGGTGAAATTCTTTCCTGCCGGTTCCCATGGAAATGGTGTTGTAGCCGGCTATCATATATATTTTTCTGCGTAATTTCATTTTGAATGGATTTGATGATGTGTTTAAGTTTTGAAAGATTGCTTAAGTAATGTGCTGTTCAGGCTGCCCTGACAAAGGCATTGTTACACATATTCATTGATGGGTCCGTATGCATGAAAGAATCCTGTCAGCAGCACTGTATTGACATCCTCATTGCTGAAGGCTACCTTGTCTTCCACCAGCTTCAACCCAATTTCTTTGGATCGACGGGCATACTTTACTGCCAGCTTGCTTCCCAGGTTGTCCATGCTTTTCAATTCAGCAAAATAATTCTTCAGGAAAGCATCTTTTTCCTTATCGCCTACCACAGCTTTCCAGGGTTTCCAGGATGACGGGGCATCACCCAGCTCAACATCGCACGCATGCTGCAAACCGGTTATCGGCTCATATTCTTTTTTGTTCACATCAAAAATGGCAACAGGCCTCCCCTTGTCATACTTCAGGAAGCCGTCCTTTTGGGAACCATCGGCGTTCTGGCCCCCTTTCACCCCCAGATCGATCATTTTGTGAAGCAGGCTGCTGTGCAAATCCTCATCTTTCAAATAGGGGTTCATCACACTCATGATATAAGAGCATACATCAATCCCCACATAATCAATCAACTGAAAAATTCCCATGGGACGAATCAGGAAATCCCGGGTAACCCTGTCAATCATATACACAGATTGGGTAAAGGAAAACTTCTCTGACAACGTTTCTGCTTCATGAATGCCATGCAGGGCATCGCGCATGAAGTGTCCATTGCCAATAAATCCGGCAAAATCGGCCGAAGGAACCACTATCTTTCTGAGGTTTCTGGCAAAGGTGTTGGCAAAAGCCACCAGTTCAGCCTGGGTATGGTCTGCCTTGATGATCTCTACCAGCTTCTGCACAGCAGGAGGATTGTAAAAATGCACACCCAGCAATCTGCCGTCAAGTCCGGCTTTCTTGTCCAGTTCACCAATGGGAATAGACGATGTATTCGTACAAAACCAGGGGGTTACCGTGCTGTTTTCGTTGATTTGCCGGAATATTTTTGCCTTCAGCTCAGGATCTTCCTTGATGGCTTCAAAGATGATGTTCGACTGATAGGTCGCTTCCAGCAAAGTGGTAGGTCTTACCATAAACAATACATCTTCGATATACTGGTTGATGACTTGCTCATTGGTAATGAGGTCATTTCGCTGTGCGTAAACTTCCCTGAGGAAAACAATCTTTTTCTCAGCCGCTTTGAGCACCTGTGCTTTGAGGTATCTCATCAGGCCCGGCAACGCTTCTCCGGATACATCCATGGCGTTGAGAACGTAGTGCTTGCCCTTGTTCTCAGGTTTGAGACTCAAATCAGCCATCTCAATGGCGGTAAGCAGGAGGATGCCACTTCCCATCTTTCCGGCTGCTCCCAGTACCGACACATTTTGTAATCTTTCTGCATAATCCATAATGTAGTTTTTAGTTTTGATAAAGGTTTTTTGGGGTTTATAAATTAAGGGTTACTCATAATCTTTCAGGACAATCTCATCATTGAAAACCAGATATGCATTCATGGCCATGGCTTTCATCTCCCCTTCACCCGGGTAGGTCTTCACCAGACCAAGGTGTTTTACCCTTTCGGTAATATCATCCACCAGCATATCACTGTAGGCCAGCCCCCCGGTGAGCAGGATACCATCCACTTCTCCTTTGAGCACGGTGGCCAGCGCCCCGATTTCCCGGGCTACCTGGTAGGCAATGGCCATGTACACCTGCCGGGCCTTTTCATCGCCTTCACGAATTCTTTTCTCTACCACCACGGCATCTTTGGTGCCCAGGTAGGCAAACATTCCTCCTTCTCCCTTAATTTTCCTGCGGATTTCATCCCGGGTGAATTTCCCGGAGAAGCATAAATCCACCAGTTGCCCTACGGGCAATCCGCCACTACGTTCGGGCGACATGGGTCCATCGCCGTCCAGTCCGTTATTCACATCAATGATTCTTCCTTTGCTGTGGGCACCCACCGATATTCCGCCGCCCATGTGGGCAACAATCACGTTTACCTGTTCGTAGGTGGTTTTATTTTCCTGGGCGAAAGTACGGGCAATGGCTTTCTGGTTGAGGGCATGCAGCAGGCTGCGGCGCGGCAGTTCGGGCATCCCCGATATGCGGGCTATGTCTTCCATCTCATCCACGCAGGTGGGATCCACAATCATGGCAATGACCTCCTCCCCGGCTTCTTTGGCCAGCTCCCAGGCAATCACCCCTCCCAGGTTCGATTCATGCTCACCCATGGGGTTGTGCATATCCTCCACAAGTTTTTCATTTACTCTGTAAGCCCCCCCTTTCATGGGTTTGAGCAGTCCACCACGCCCCACAACGATATTGATACTGCTGAGGTCAATATCAGCTGCTTCAAGTACTTCCTTTACCTTGTTTTTGCGGAACTCAAACTGATGCGCGATGCGCTCAAATTGCGAGAGGATTTCCTGGGGGTGCTTTACGTTGAGAAGGAGTACTTCTTTCCGGTTTTTGTAAACAGCAATTTTCGTAGAAGTGGAGCCGGGGTTGACAACCAGGATATTTGCATCCATAGGTGAGTTAATATTGTTAAACAATCACAGGTCTTTTTTACACCAAACATTCATTTTAGAGCATCAACCAAAGATAATATTTCCCCTTGTTAAATGAAATAAAAGTTGGGAGAAATTTAGAGACGAGAGAAAAGAGGAAAGTGAAAAGTGAAGCAGTGACGAGAGAGCAAAGTTTTTGAATGCGGATTTCAGATTTCAGAATGTTGAATGTAGATTTCAGAATGTTGAATGTAGATTGCTGGATTTTATTATTGCTGAATCGTTGGATTGTTGGATTGATGATTTCAGAATGACAACGCTATTCCTTGCACCGCACTGTGTGTTGCTATCAACCTTCAGACTTTGCACCCAGGGCCAGCGGTCCGGCATGTCGATAGAAAAAGCTGTCGGTAAGTTGTTTTGGCGCTGCGAAATGGGTTCGGCAA
>CAZBGI010000067.1:0-17458 GCA_964491395.1 uncultured Bacteroidales bacterium
GTAGTTCTGGCGGCACTCACTCTTGGGGTTTTGAGCAGCTTTGAAGCTTTCCAGGGCCTGGCCAATGCTTTTATCCAGTATGAAAACTCTGATGAAGCAGCCAAAAGGTTGTTTTCGCTGACTGAAAAAGACAAAACACCACAGCCACCAATCACCATAAACAATAAAACGTTGCAGGATGTTCCGGAATCCTTCTCCTTCGAGCATGTATCTTTCTCTTATGATGGAAAGACGCCTACTTTGAAGGACGTTTCTTTTTCTGTACCCACCGGCTCTGGTACAGCCATTGTGGGCGCCACCGGAAGCGGGAAGAGCACGCTTCTCAACCTGTTGCTGCGTTTCTGGCCACCCGATTCAGGAAGTATAAAGGCCGGAGTACATGATATCAACCAGTTGGAAGAAACAAACTACAGGTCTTTGTTTGGGGTGGTATCGCAGGACAACTGGATTTTTAACCGCTCTCTCAGGGAGAACCTGCTGCTGGCCAAACCCGAAGCGACAGATGAAGTACTTAAAGAAAGCCTGGTTCGAGTTGGGCTGAACCAATTTGCCAATGATCTGAATATGGAACCGGGCACCCAGGGAATGCGTTTCTCGGGAGGAGAAAGACAATTGCTTGCAATGGCACGGGCCTGGCTTACCCAAAGTGATATCTGGATTTTTGATGAAGCAACCGCCCACCTGGATGCCCATACCGAGCGGAAAATCCTGGATACACTCTGGAACCTGAAAGGCAACAAAACCCTGTTGATGGTTACACACCGGCTGATAGATATGGAGAAAATGGATCAGATTCTGGTGATGGATGGAGGGCAAATTGCAGAAAAAGGGAACCATGCGCAACTTGTATCACAAAAGGGTATATATGCCAATATGTTCAAATTGCAAAAGGAAGTGCTTAGAGAAGGATAAAGCCACACCGGCCAATCTTTCCATATTAAAAACCGTTCCGTCTTCGGTCTCCGGTCTTCCGTCTTCGAGCCCTTTCACCTACTCTTAGGACTCCTGCCTTCCTTTCTCCGATTTTCTACCATGAACCACCGGCACCACCGCCACCAAAGCGACCGCCACCGAAACCGCCAAAACCGCCGCTGCTTCCACCACCAAAGCCACCAGGACCAAAACTTCCCCGTCCGGAACTGAAATTCCCAAAGGAGCCACTGCTACCGCGACTGCCATGGCTCAACAACCAGAACAGCGACCAGAAAGGGATGCTTTTCCCGGGGCTGGCATAATTACGGCGACGGCGTGATAACACAAAAACGAAGAAAAATATCATCAACAAGGGGAACAGGATAGCACCTGCAGGAACATCCTCTTGTGGTGCATATTCACTGGCAGGAAATTCACCCGATGCCAGTTGCATAACAACGCTGGTGGCATTATCGAGGCCCTGATAATAATTATCATTGCGAAATGCAGGCAATATTTCGTTTTCTATGATTCTTTTTGCCGTAATATCCGGGATCACTGCTTCCAGACCATAACCCACAGCAATAAACACATCACGTTCTTCAGGAGCTACTGTAATTACCACGCCATTCTCAAATCCTGCCTGACCTATCCCCCACTCCGTGCCGATGCGGGTGGAAAAATCGGCTATTTCAAGTCCATACAGGTTATTGGTAATAACCACAGCAATCTGCGTTTGATGCACCCGGGCATACTCACTCAACTTGTTTTCAAGGCTGGCTGCCTGAGAGGCAGTCAACAGATTTTCATAATCATTGACCAGCCGCGAAGACGAAGGTTCCGGGGGTAAGGACTGTGATACAACAGCAGAAAATAAAAAGGTAACAATCAAAAAAATCCTGACATTCGTTAAATTGAACCTGTGTAATTGCTTTGTCATGATTGGTTGATATTGTAATGTTATTATAGTGTAATAGTTCAGTCAAAAAAAAGGGTGCGTAGATTACCTATACAACTTGTCAGGCCTTCCGGAAAGAAATATCATCGGGCAATTCGTTGACATCTCCGGTCTGATAAGGGAACCATGCCTTGAGTTCTTTCCCCGCACGGGTAATTCCTTCCACCAGCCCTTGTGTGAATTCCCCTTTTTTAAAATGTTCCAGCATAAGGGTTTTGGTGGAATCCCAGAAATCTTCCGGTACTTTGGCATTGATACCCATATCGCCCAGGATGGCAAATTTATGGCTTTTTACGGCCAGGTAAAACAATACCCCGTTACGCTGCTCTGTTTTGGTCATCCCCAGTTTATCAAAAACTGTGGCGGCACGATCCAGCACATCGCCTTCACACGTATTTTCAACGTGCACCCTTACCTCACCTGATGTTTCCAGTTCGGCATCCTGCACGGCTTTCCTGATGGCCTCCTGCTGTTGAGGTGTAAAAAAGTCTGATGCTGTTTTTCCCATAATACTAAAATTCTACAACCGGTGGTACGTCAGAGCCTGCCCTTGCTTCGAAAGTTGGTTTTCTCTCAAAACCAAACATGGAAGCATAAATATTTTTTGGGAAGCGACGAATACTGGTATTATAATCACGTGTTAGTTCAATAAAAATTCTTCGTTCATTGGTAATGCGGTTTTCGGTTCCTTCCAGCTGGGTTTGCAGCTCGAGGAAATTCTGATTGGCTTTCAAATCAGGATATCTTTCTACCACCACCATCAAACGGGACAGGGCTGAAGACAAACCTTGCTGAGCCTGCTCAAATTGCTGCACAGCTTCGGGAGTAAGGTTGGCAGGATCAACATTTACTGAAGTAGCCTTGGAGCGGGCTTCAACCACCCCTTCAAGAGTTTCGCGCTCATGAGCAGCATACCCTTTTACCACATTCACAAGATTAGGAATCAGGTCAGCCCGGCGCTGATAAACATTCTCCACCTGTGCCCACTGCCCTTCAACTGCTTCCTCCATGGTTACCATGTTATTATAACTTCCTCTGATACTGGAATAAACGATTAGGCCTATCAATACCAGGATTCCTATGGTAATCCATTTTTTACTGATTTTGCTTATGTCCATTTTTGTTTTTGATTTATAACATTATGAGATTGCAATATTATATATAAAACCGGATATGGCAACCAATAAATGCATTACCATATCCGGAATTTTTTCTGACCTGATGTTATATCAATTCAACACTGCGCTTGATAAAGGAAGTAAGTTTCTCTCCCTTGAGCAGGTTTTTAGACAGCATGGCCAAATCGATGAGCTGACTGGCTAGCTTGGCCTGCGCCTCCTCATTCTCCTGTTCGAGCACTTTATTGACAATGGGATGGTTGGCATTAACCACCAGATTGTAGGAATCAGGCATATTACCCATATAACCCATACCGCCACCTATGGCTGACATATCTTTCATACGACGCATAAACTCAGGTTGGGTAATGATCATGGGCTGATCACTTTCACTCATGTTTTCAAAACTTACCTGGAATGTTTTACCTTCCAGTTGTTTTTCAACAATGGCTTTGAGTTTCTCTTTCTGTTCATCAGTAAGCTTAGAAGGTAACTCTTCCTCTTTATGGATAAGTTTTTCAATTACATCCGCATCTACTCTTACAAAACTTACATTTTCCAGGGTGCTTTCCAGCATATTGATGAAGTGACTATCTATGGGAGTTTCCATCAACAACACATCATACCCTCTTTCTTTGGCTGCTTCGATAAAGCCGTGCTGCTCTTCTTTATTGGTGGCATAAATATGAACCAACTTTTTATCTTTGTCAGTTTGGTTGTTGGCAATGTGGGTTTTATACTCCTCAAAAGTGAAGAATTTTCCTTCCACATTTTTCAACAGACAGAACTTTTGTGCTCTTTCCTTGAATTTTTCATCGGAAATCATACCGTACTGGATGAAAATTTTGATATCATCCCATTTTTTCTCAAAGTCTTCACGGTTGTTTTTAAAGAGCTCTTCCAGTTTGTCGGCCACTTTTTTGGTAATGTGTCCGCTGATTTTTTTCACATTGCTATCGCTTTGCAGGAAGCTGCGTGATACGTTGAGTGGAATATCAGGCGAGTCGAGCACTCCATGCAACAATGTCAAAAAGTCAGGAACTATTCCTTCCACAGAATCGGTTACGAAAACCTGGTTGCTGTACAACTGAATTTTGTCGCGCTGCACTTCAAAGTTCTGTTTTACCTTGGGGAAATATAATATACCGGTCAGGGTGAAGGGGTAGTCTACATTGAGGTGAATATTGAACAAAGGCTCTTCGAAAGTCATGGGATACAACTCACGATAGAAGCTCTTGTAATCTTCCTCCTTAAGATCTGCGGGTTTTTGGGTCCAGGCAGGTTGGGTATTATTGATGATACGGGGCTTTTCAATCTTCACCTCTTTGTCTTCGCCTTTTTCATCTTTTTCGGTTTTGGTTTCCGTTTCAGTACCGAAGATGATTTCGATGGGCAGGAATTTACAATACTTATTCAACAAACTCAGAATTCTGCTTTCTTCCAGAAATTCAAGCGAATCATCAGCGATATGCAACACAATATCGGTTCCTCGTTCCTTCTTCTCAATGTCAGAGATTTCAAATTCGGGATTTCCTTCGCATTCCCATTTCACTGCCTGGGCTCCTTCTTTCCATGAAAGGGTATGAATCTCTACCTTTTTGGCTACCATGAAAGAAGAATAGAAACCAAGGCCAAAATGCCCGATGATGCCATTTTTCTCACCGGCAGCCTTGGCTTTGTCAATCCATTCTTCTGCACTGGAAAAGGCAATTTCATTGATGTATTTCTCCACCTCTTCGGCAGTCATCCCAATACCTTTGTCGCTAACAGTAAGGGTTTTGGCTTTGGCATCTAGTTTCACTTCAATACTTATATCTCCCATCTCTCCTTTAAAATCTCCAATGGAAGCAAGGGTTTTGAGTTTTTGGGTAGCATCGGTTGCATTGGATACCAACTCACGGAGGAAAATCTCGTGGTCGGAATACAGGAATTTTTTAATTATGGGAAAGATATTTTCCGTTTGTACGTTAATTTTACCTTTTCGCATGGTTATCAGCAGTTTAATTTGTTCAACTTTAAATTTAACGAAAGGCTTGTGTCAAAGGTTGTGCCAGCGTTGGAAGCATGACAAAATGGCTGTGCAATGATTTTTGTTAACGGAAAGTAACTGAATCTCAGATTTGCTTCAATACCAGTACTGGTTTGTTAAAAACAGGCAGCAGTATTGGTATTTAAAAGACTTCGGTCAGATCGGGATATTCAAACAAGACCATCCCATGAACATGGAAAGAAAACCATTTAAATAATTTCACTTCTGAACATTCTAAAGCATTTCTCATAAACTTTCGTATTAAAGCCCTTAACTCTAAGCGTTTTACAATGCATGGCGTGGAATTATGATTTACTCATCATCCATTTTTATTACTTTTGCCCCTTGAATTGAGCAAATCTTCAAATCATTTTTAACGCAAGAAATATTTTTTTATGGACAAGATTATTGGCCGTTCTGCAGACAACATCAGAATTTTATCTGCCGCTATGGTAGAAAAGGCGAAATCAGGCCATCCCGGAGGTGCCATGGGAGGAGCCGACTATGTAAACATCCTGTTTTCAGAATTTTTAAAATACGACCCCGATGATGGCACATGGCGCAACCGCGACAGATTTTTCCTGGATCCGGGGCATATGTCGCCCATGCTTTATTCTGTTTTATTTATGGCAGGCTATTACAAGATGGAAGATTTAGAAAATTTCCGTCAGTGGGGCAGCATTACACCGGGTCACCCTGAGGTAAATCACCCTCACGGGGTAGAAAACACATCAGGCCCCCTGGGAATGGGACATACCAATGCTGTAGGAGCAGCCATTGCAGAGCGGTTTCTGGTAGAAAGATTTGGAGACATCCATGCCCATAAAATTTATACATTTATTTCTGACGGAGGGATTCAGGAAGAAATCAGCCAGGGAGCAGGACGGACTGCAGGCTACCTGGGCTTGAACAACCTTATTATGTTTTACGACTCCAACGATATCCAGCTGTCTTCTGAAACCAGTGCAGTAAGCCATGAGGATACTGCCATGAAATACCAGGCATGGGGCTGGAATGTAATGACCATTGAAGGCAACGATCCGCTAGCCATCAGAGATGCCCTCAAAAAGGCTCACAATGAAACAGAACGCCCCACGCTCATAATAGGCAAAACCATTATGGGAAAAGGAGCTGTTACTGAAGAGGGAAACTCTTTTGAAAGGCAGGTTTCTACTCATGGCCAACCCCTTTCGGGTGCCGGCGCTTCTTTCAAAAAAACCATTGAAAACCTGGGGGGTGACGGAGATAATCCTTTTGTTCTTTTTGAAGATGTAAAGGGATTCTGGGATGACATCAATGCAAAGAAGAGGCAACATGTAAAAGACTATAAAGAACGGTTGAAAAATTGGGAAGCAGAAAATCCTGAGCTGGCCGAAAAGCTGGACTTCTTTTACAGTGGTAAAGCCCCTGAAATAGACTTTTCGTCCATCGAACAGAAAAAAGACATTGCCAGTCGTGCAGCTTCGGGAGCCATCCTGGCTCATTTTGCTGAAAAAGTGGAAAACATGATTGTGGCTTCCGCCGATCTTTCCAACAGTGATAAGACCGACGGCTTCCTTAAAAAGACCACCCAGTTTAAAAAAGGTGATTTTTCGGGTGCATTCCTGCAGGCAGGAGTATCAGAGCTTACCATGGCGGCCATGGCCAACGGAATGGCTTTACATGGGGGTGTGATTCCCGTTTGTGGAACCTTCTTTGTGTTTTCCGATTATATGAAACCTGCCGTGCGCCTTGCAGCCCTGATGGAACTGCCTGTAAAATACGTGTGGACTCACGATGCTTTCCGTGTGGGAGAAGACGGACCTACCCATCAGCCCATTGAGCAAGAGGCACAATTAAGACTGCTGGAACAAATGAAAAACCATAGCGGCATCAGAAGTTTCCTGGCCCTGCGCCCTGCAGATGCCATGGAGACCAATGTAGCATGGAAAATGGCGCTGGAAAACACCCAAACCCCTACAGCCCTTATTCTGTCGCGCCAGAACATTCCTGATTTGCCGGCAAAAGAAAATCGCTACAAGGAGGCCCTGGGTGCAGAAAAAGGAGGTTACGTGGTTGACAAAGACAAAGGAGATATCGATCTAGTGCTTGTAGGCAATGGTTCGGAGGTGGCCACTCTCCATGCCGGGGCTCAACTGCTCAGGGAGAAAAAAGATCTGAAAATACAGGTTTCCTCCGTTATCTCCGAAGGGCTTTTCCGCGAACAATCCGCGCAATACCAGGAAGAAGTTATCCCTTCCGGTCTTCCCATCATGGGTCTCACAGCAGGCCTCCCTTCTACCCTCGCCGGACTGGTAGGCGCCAAAGGAAAATCCATTGGAATGACAGGGTTTGGCTATTCTGCTCCTGCCAAAGTGCTGGATGAAAAACTGGGATATACCGCAGAAAATGTATACAAGCAAGCATTGGATTACTTAGGGATACAATAATTCTATAGTCCATTGATGATGAAAACCTTCTCCATCGCGGAGAGGGTTTTTTTGTTGAAAAAATACCGGTTAATCATTTTTTTGCTTATTATTTCCAACCCGATCAGTTGAGCACTGAAGAAACAGACAATGATAACATCAGACAAGATGTTAGCCTCACCTCATTGTTTCATGGGGCTAAAGCTGTGGATACCATTCCCGGCACCGGCGACGGTCCATGATTCATCGTGGGAAAAACTGAAGGTGTGCCGGACGCCGGAATGCTGGGCGCAGTTTACCATCTTTGATTCCAGAAAATCTTTTACAACCTTGTAAGGCAATCCTGTCCGGTGCCCACAAAAGCATACTCATCTGCTAAAACTATCCTGTGGATTTTTTATCCAGGACCTGGCTCGTGGCCTTCACTGCAGAACGCAATCAACTGCCCGTCACAGTACGACAGGTTCAGCAGGAAAATGGTGTAAAGGCAGGCAGATGCTATCCAAAAGCATTAAAGGGATTGTAAAAACCTATTGCTTTACAAACCGCTTCAATACAAAATCATCACCCTGCTCAATTCTCAGAAAATAAACGCCAGGTAAAAGATTGCTAACATCCAAGGAGCCGGAAACCAAAGACTGGCTTGACACCAACACCCCGACAATATTGAAAATCTGCACCTCAGCCTTTGGATTTAGTCCTTCTACATACAAGGACCTGGTGGCAGGGTTGGGATAGAGCCTGAAGCTGCTGTGATGCGAGGTGGTGGAAGTTGCAGGCTCAAAATTGGCGGTAAGATTCCGGTTTCGCAACACAGAAAAAGAATAGGTTTCCTGGGTAGAAGCTACAATATCATTCTCGGTCCAGTTTACAAAGCGGTAACCTTCCACAGGGGAGGCCGTTAATGCGGCAACCTCTCCATAATGGTAGTTGCCCCCTCCGGCCGTGCTTCCGCTTTGCACAGGAAAAGCATCTGTGGTAATCATGAAAGTTTGCGAATTGTGGGTCAGCAGAATATCATCAACCTCCCACGCAGCAGCATGGCTTGCGGTGGAAGTATATTTAAATCCAATATGAAGCGTTCCTTCAGGCAGATGACCCAGGTCAATGTCTCCTGAATAAACCCATTGCCAGGAGACATCACCATCATGATAATTAACCTCCTCCATGGGTTCCCACGAGGCTTCCAAAGGGTCATTGTCATAATCCATGGAATAAAAAACTTCCAGTTGAGGACCGGAAAACCCTGATGTATTCCAGAATGAAAACTGCAGGTTTTGGTTGGCATCCTTGCTAATCGAAGGGGAAACCAGCCAGTTTTCGTTTTCCTGTGGCCCGGCATTGTAACCATTCATGTAAGCAAAATATGAATTATAAAGCCCGAATTGATTGACAGGCACCTGCCAGATTCCATCGCCTGAAATATTATGATGTGTCCAGCCTCCCGACAGCAGATTCTGATCCTCAAAATCTTTCCCCAGCAAAACATTTTGTCCGGCAAGAAAACGCATTCCCACAGGCCGGTGATCTGAGACTTGCTGATCATACTCACTCCACCCTCCTGCCAGATAATCTTCAACTCTCAAAGTACGCACGTAGGTGAAAGGAGCAGAATATGCATCAAACAATTCGTTGGTAATGATAATATGATCCAGATGGGAGGGCCATGAGGGATAAGACCAATAGCCATCATTCTCCTGCGCAATATCGGAATCAGCAAACAAGTAGTTTTCCTCGTCATCCATCAAGTTTCTGAACACATTGTGGTCCCAATTATCGGTAATAAGGTCGTTCAAATCACCTGCTATAAGAACTTTCTGATCACTAAAATTTGTATCCACATAATCCTTCAACAGATTCATGGCATCAAACCGCCGGGTTTCCTCATCCCAGGGATCCGACAAGTTCATGTATCCGTCACCACAGCATTTAAAGTGGTTATTGATAACAATATAGTTTTCACCATTGAACTGAAAGTCCATCACCACCGGAGAACGGGGAAAAGGTCTCCAGTAAGGTTGAGAGGTATAAATCTCATAAATATCATTTACTTCAATTTCAGTATCTTTATAAATGTAAGCCAGACCCGCGAAGTAGCCCGACCTGAAAAAACCGGTATATCCCTCCAGGTTGTCAAGCATCTGCTTGAAGAAAACGGTATCGCTTACCTCCTGCACAGCAATGATGTCAGCATCCATATTGCGAATAATGTCAGTGACATAATCCACTGAAACCTGATCATTTTTAGGAAACCACTCGATGTTCCAGGTAACCACCTCCAGGGTTGCATCCGTGCCAAAACGGAAATTGTCAATATTTTGAGATTGCAGGAAACCCGTTAACAGAATCAATGCAGGTAAAAAAAGTATTCTTTTCACAAATCAGATATTTTACGTATTAAAAAACAAGGGGCTGGTAAGTCCCGACAAAATAAACGGTAAAGGTAATACTCTAATTCAGAAAAATCCCGATTTTCGTCTCACCCTCTTGATTGAGTGGTTTATCATACCTGGAAAAGACATTCATTTCGTTTTTTCAGGCTGTTCTCTGCCCTCATAGCATTACATCCCCTGAACTACATCAGGCAAAAATACTTTTTAACACGAAAGAAAAAACATTTTTTTAGTACCTTGTTTTGCATAGTACTATATTTTTATTTATCTTTGCCATGATTTACCAATACAACCTGTTATGAATGTAGAAAACACAAAAGCTCAAATGCGAAAAGGAGTGCTGGAATTTTGCATTTTATCGCTGCTGTCAGGACAGGAGGCCTACACATCCGAAATCCTGACCACCCTGAAAGAGTCGAGGCTCCTGGTAGTAGAGGGAACCATTTACCCCCTTCTCAACCGACTGAAGAAAGACGGCTTACTGACCTATCGCTGGGAAGAATCAGCCAGCGGACCGCCGCGCAAATACTATAAGATCACACCCTTGGGAGAAAAGGTATTGAGTGAATTGAGAAAAACCTGGCATGATCTGCAACGTGCCGTTGAAAAAACCACCTCTCATTAAGTCTGACAAACATATACCCAATATTAAAAGTAATATCATAAAACTGAGCAAGCCATGAAAAAAACCGTAACTGTCAATATAGGAGGAATCGTATTTCACATCGATGAAGATGCCTATGAAAAGTTGAATCTTTATCTTGCCCGCATCAGAGAGAATCTTTCAACAGAAGACGGAACAGATGAAATTCTGTCCGATATTGAAAGCCGGATAGCAGAAATGTTTCAGGAAAAAATCACTTCCAACAAATCAGTCATTACAATTACTGACGTGCAGGAGGTGATAGAACAACTGGGCGAGCCGGAGCAATTTGATGAAACAGAAGCATCTTCTTCAAAAAGACGAAAGCACTCTTCATATGAAGAAAAAACCCAGAAACGCCTGTTCCGCGATCCCGACGACAAATACCTTGCAGGGGTTGCCGGTGGGTTGGGCGCATTTCTCAACCTCGATCCCGTCTGGATCAGGGCGGCCTTTGTATTGTTTACCTTTGTTTATGGATTTGGCCCCGTGCTCTATATTATCCTGTGGATTGTAGTCCCCAAGGCCACTACCACAGCCGAAAGGCTGGAAATGCGGGGAGAGAAGGTCAACATCTCCAATATTGAGAAGTCTATCAGAGAAGAACTCAATGAGATCAGAGACAATTTGAAAGAATTTTCCCAAGATACCCGGGAGAGTTTTAAAAGCAGGTCAAAAAAAAACCGCAGTAGTGACGCGAGCAAAAGGCTCATCAGAGCGCTGGCCATAGCTGCAGGTGTAATTTTACTGGTATTTGCCTTTTCTATGCTTATCGGGGTAATATCTTCGGTTTTTCTCCTGCCTTTTACCATTTATACCTCTTCGGGTGTGCTTCAATTTTCCATCCCCGAAGTGCTGAATGTATTCTTACCCTCCCCTGTTGTTTCTCAAATGGCCACAGCGGGGCTATTCCTGGTAATAGGAATTCCTGTTTTCTGGATATTTATGATGGCCATTCAATTGCTGTTCGATCTTCGGCCCCGACTGAAAGCATTGGGTATCATTACCCTCATATTCTGGCTGTTGGGTATCGGTATGGTGGTTTTTGCCGGGTTAAGCGGAGTGAGAAATATCATGCATCATTACAACTTCGAGGAAGATCATCAGGTTGAACAAATTACCGGTGACAGAATCTATTTGAACATGAATGAAGAAATGGCAGGAACTTACCAGCTCTATGAGCATTCGGGCAATTTAAACGATTGGCAGGTAATGTGGCATGAGGGTGAATTTAAGGCAGCAGGGATTCCTACCTTAAATATCAGAACTGCAAACAATGACATGACAAGCATGATTATTTCAACGGAAGCCCGGGGCTACAGCCAGCAGGCAGCCATCGAACATACCTCGTCGATTGATTACAATTTCCGGCAACAGGATTCATTGCTTGTGTTTGACCCTTTGTTTTTATATGACCAGGAAGATGGATGGAGAAATCAAAAGGTGCAGATTGAACTGTATGTACCTGCTGACAAAACTGTAGTTTTGCCCAAAGAACTGCGAAGAATCATGCATGTCAGGTGGAGCACAAGTGTAGATACACAAGTAAGATAAAGATACATTTGCCCCAACAAACCGTGTATTGTTTAATTGTTTGAATCTAACCCCCCTTTAACCGGTAGGCAAAAACAAAAAAAGTTAACCCGAATGTGATATTGAACAATATCACATTTTTTTTATTTTTGTTATGGACAGTTATTCAAATCACATCGAACACCCTTATATTAAACTAACCAACATGTCAAATAAAAAAGACACTCCTACACCCCGGTTTACAACCGAACAAAAAAAAGAAATATTAGCAGATTACCGCCTGGCCCATGAAAGCCGCCAGGCAAGCATACTGGGACGCAGAGAAGTCCTGACCGGAAAAGCAAAATTTGGCATCATGGGCGATGGCAAAGAAGTAGCCCAGATAGCCATGGCCAAAACTTTCAGAGACGGCGACTGGCGCAGTGGCTATTATCGCGATCAGACCTTCATGCTGGCTACTGGCATGACCACGCTTGAAGAAATCTTCAGCCAGCTCTACGGCGACACGGACCTGAAAGCCAACCCATCCAACGGTGGTCGGATGATGAACAACCATTTTGCTACCCGTAGTCTTGACGAAAATGGCACCTGGAAAGATCTGATGAAGCAGAAAAACAGCAGTGCCGACATTTCCCCTACTGCCGGGCAAATGCCCCGTCTGCTGGGCCTTGCGCAGGCCTCGGTGGTTTACAGAAAGCATCCCAATAAAAACATCCGGAAAAACTTTTCCAGCAATGGTGATGAAGTGGCTTTTGGTACCATTGGCGATTCTTCCACCAGTGAGGGGTTGTTTTGGGAAACCATGAATGCTGCTGGAGTTTTGCAGGTTCCCATGGCCATGTCAGTCTGGGATGATGGTTACGGTATCAGTGTACCCATTGATCACCAAACCATCAAGAAAAGTATATCGGAAGCTTTAAAAGGATTTCAGAGAGATGAAAACCATAAAGGATTTGAAATTTATAAAGAAAAAGGATGGAACTATTCCGGCTTGATTGAAACCTATAAAAAAGGAGTTGAGTTGTGCCGAAAAGAGCATGTGCCGGTCTTGTTTCATATTACTGAAGTAACCCAGCCCCAGGGACATTCTACCAGTGGCTCCCATGAGCGATACAAGGATGAGAAACGCATGCAGTGGGAAAAAGATTATGACTGTCTTAACCAGATGCGCAAGTGGATACTGGACAACCATATTTCAGACGAAAAAGAACTGGATACGATAGAACAGGAAGCAATTGCCCGGGTAAAGCAGGCCAAAAAAACTGCATGGGAAAATTACCAGAAGCCCATCCGGAAAATGCGGGATGATTTTATCGACATGGTCAATGTAACCCAATGCCAGTGCCTGAAGGTAGACAAGATAGACACCCTTATTCAGGAATTAAAGCGTGTGGGAGAGCCTGTGCGTAAAGATGTGGTAAGCACAGCCAAAAAGATCCTTCGACTTATATGTCATACCTGTACAACTGAGGCATCCTTAAAAATGCAGGTAAGCAAATGGCTTGATCAGACACTTCAGGAAAGTACAACAAGGTACAGTTCTCATGTATATAGCCAGTCTGATCAGTCGGCCCTCAAAGTGCCGGAAGTGGAAGCTGTGTATTCCGAAAATAGCAAGCGGGTTAACGGCAGGGAAATACTGGTTAAAAATTATGATCATATTTTTGAGAAATATCCAGAAACCCTGATATTTGGTGAAGATGTGGGTAAGATTGGCGGGGTAAATCAAACCCTGGAAGGGATGCAGGCAAAATACGGAGAATTGCGGGTTGCCGATACCGGCATACGAGAAGCTTCCATCCTGGGACAGGCATTGGGCATGGCCATGCGAGGCTTACGACCCATAGCCGAAATCCAGTATTTCGACTACCTGTTATATGCTCTGCAAGTCATCAGCGACGATTTGGCTACCCTGCACTACCGCACACGTGGCGGGCAAAAAGCCCCCATGATCATTAGTACGCGTGGACACCGCCTGGAAGGTATCTGGCATTCAGGAAGCCCGCTGAGCATGGTCATCAATTCCATCAGGGGAGTTTTTGTGTTGGTGCCCCGCAACATGACCCAGGCAGCAGGTTTTTACAATACCATGCTGCAAAGTGATGACCCGGCCCTGATTATAGAACCCCTCAATGGATACAGGCTCAAAGAAACCCTACCCGACAATATCGGAGAATATACCGTAGCGCTGGGAAAACCTGAAATTTTACGGGAAGGGGACGATGTAACCCTGGTTACTTATGGTTCCTGTGTAAGAATTGCAGAAGATGCCGCCAACCAGCTCAGCGAATATGGTATATCGGTAGAACTCATTGACGTGCAAACCCTCCTGCCCTTCGATCTCAATAAAACCATCGTGGATTCATTGAAAAAAACCAACAAAATCGTATTTTTCGATGAAGATGTTCCCGGCGGTGCTACCTCATACATGATGCAGAAAGTGTTGGAGGAACAAAGTGGCTACCTTTACCTGGATGCCAAACCCGGAACAGTAACAGCCAAAGATCACCGGGCTGCCTACAGTACCGATGGTGATTACTTCTCCAACCCCAACGCGGAAGATGTATTTGACGCCATATATGAAATCATGCACCAATACAACCCCGAAAGGTTTCCTGATTTGTATCCCCACAGCAGAAAACATACAAACTAATTGTCAATCAATTATACGCAATTTAATCAATATCAAGGCATGGCAGTTTTTCTGACCATGCCTTGCCCGTTTAAATAGTTGTTTAACCTGTTGCCCGGTTTTGAAAAAAATGATATATCTTTGCCCCGGACAAGAGCGGATAATCTTCAGGATTTACCTTGAGATTTTTCGCGTAATTATATAAAAAGCGACCCATGAACGAAACAACCCAAACGAGTAAACAGAATTTACTTGATGGTAAAAGATTGTATTACAGTTTTCTGGCAGGAGCATTCAATGTGTTTGAAAACCAGCGGATGCTCAACAAAATGAATGTATTTCCGGTACCTGATGCAGACACCGGCACCAATTTAGCATCTACTTTTCGTTCCATTGTTGAAAACACAGCTCCCAGCAATCATATCAAACATACTTTTAACAATATTGCAGAAGCAGCCCTGACAGGTGCCAGGGGCAATTCAGGGATCATCATTGCGCAGTTTCTTTATGGCATGAGCAATGAAATAGAAGACAAAAAGGAGGTTACCCTGGAGTCTTTTGCCATTGCCATGAAAAAAGCAGTAGAATATGCCTACCAGGCTATTTCCAACCCGGTGGAAGGAACCATCATCACGGTTTTACGCGAATGGGCCGAGTTCATCTATGAACTCCGTGACAAGTTTGAAACCTTCGAACAATTGATGCAGGAATCACTGGTAAAAGCACAGGAGTCACTGGCCAGAACTCCGGAAAAGCTTAAGGTATTGGCAAAAAATAACGTAGTGGATGCTGGAGCACAGGGATTTGTGATTTTCCTGGAAGGAATCAACCAGATTTTCCAAAAAGAAAATGTAAAAAAAATCCTGAATTTTAAAACCACTCCCGTGCATGAAGATGCTGTGGTATTGGAGGAGCATGGCGAGAGTGAATTCCGTTATTGTACGGAAGCGCTGATTTCGCTCAAAGAGGCAAAAAAAAGCGAGATCAAAAGTTTTTTGACCGACAAAGGAGATTCCCTGGTGATGGCCGGGCCCGAAACCCGCATGCGAATACATATTCACACCAACGAACCGGAAGAGATTTTTGCGCATCTGGCAGATGTGGGCTCTATCCTTTACCAGAAAGTAGATGACATGGTAAAGCAAAACGACATTGCCCACCATCGCAAGCACAATATAGCACTGGTAGTTGACTCTACCTGCGATATCCCCAGAGAGATGATAGATTACCATCAGATTCATGTGGTGCCACTCAATCTGTTTTTTGGGGAAAGCCAGTTTCTGGACAGGCTTACCATTACCCAGGAAAAGTTTTTCAACCTGCTGGAAACCTCCCCGGACTATCCCACTTCTTCTCAACCGGCAGTGAAAGACCTTACCAATACTTTTAGTTACCTTTCTACTCATTATGATTCTATCATTGCCATTCACATTTCCTCCATATTGAGTGGTACCTTTGCCAACAGCAAGAAGGCAGCAGAAAAAATTCATCTGGAAAGTGAGAAAACCATCGACGTGCTCGATACCCGCCAAACCAGCGGGGCAGCAGGGCTCATTGCTTTGAGAATTGCTGAAGCCATTGAGCAGGGATTGCCTCACGAGCAGGTAGTAGCAAAAGCCCGGGAATGGATTGAAAAGGTAAAACTATTTGTGGGGGCAAAATCGCTTACCTCGTTTGTGAAAGGTGGCAGGGTAAGCCCGGCCAAAGGATTTATAGGCAGCATGCTCAATACCAAACCCATCATTTCCATAGATGACACCGGCAAGGCTCTGCTCTTCGACAAAGCCTTCAGCTACAAAGGAAGTTTAAAGAAAACCTTGTCACATGCCAGCAGATATATTGAAGGGAAGCCGCTGTGGGGGTACTGCATTTTCCATGCACAAGACCCCGAAACAGCCCAATGGTACGCTACCGAAATCGAAGCCATCACCGGTCAAAAACCCCGTTATATCATGGAAGTATCACCTGTACTGGCCATCAGCGCAGGTGTAGGCATGGTGGGTGTTGCCTTAATGACAGAATAGAAATTGTAACGTTCGGTTACAAAAAAGGTTGTTTCGCTAAGTGAAACAACCTTTTTTTTTGATTTAAGAAGTGGATTAATAATTCTCGCACCACTCTTCAAAGTATGCCTGCGGATGGGCACAGGTGGGGCAATTTTTCAACGCCTTTTCACCTTCATAAATATATCCGCACTTGCGGCAATACCATTTCACTTTTTCAGGACGCTTGAATACACTTTCCTCTTCTACACGCTTGAGCAGCTTCAGGTAGCGCTCTTCATGGTTTTTCTCTGCTTCAGCAACCAAACGAAAGGTAGTGGCAATTCTTTTGAAACCTTCTTCTTCGGCAATGCGTGCAAATTCAGGATACAATACTTCCCATTCTTCATTTTCACCGGCAGCAGCTCCTCTGAGGTTTTCTGCAGTAGTTCCCAGTTTACCGGCAGGATAGGCTGCGGTGATTTCTACTTTCCCCCCTTCAAGATATTCATAAAATCTTTTGGCATGCATTTTCTCCTGGTTGGCAGTCTCGGTAAAGAAGCCGGCAATCTGCTCATAACCTTCTTCTTTGGCTATCTTGGCATACATTTCATAGCGACGGGTAGCCTGTGATTCGCCGGCAAATGCTTTTAAAAGATTTTGCTCTGTCCTGGTTCCTTTAATGCTTTTTTCCATACTGTACTTTTTATTATTTTATAGTAGTCAATTGATATAGTTCAGACTGTAAAATTACGAAGCATCAAAAGTACACTATTTTTGCAGACAAATTAAATATTTCGATGCCTAATTGCCTCATAGAGCGTTATTTAGAATGAGTATAAATAAAGAA
>CAZBGI010000068.1:0-17427 GCA_964491395.1 uncultured Bacteroidales bacterium
ACCAATTTTATTCTGATGAATTCTACCCTACCTCTTCTTTTCACTCTATTGCTCATCACGCTCCTGCCCAACAAGGGACAAACTACCGAAGCTGTTTTGTACAATGGCACAGGTGCATCCTCTGAACATAAACTCATTGCCATGACCCTTGCAGGGATTGTTAACCGGGAAGAACCACGATTATACCTGCTCAATGTATACGAAACCTGGAGTTTTAGCCAGACCGATGAAATGTGGCGCGACATATATGCCACTGATGGTGGTGTTGAATTTACTGTAATTAATGACATCCCTGATTTGTTAGATCATTTCAGTGAAGATATCAATGGCGCCGTTACTTACGATGCATCGCTGACTTATGGTAATTTTGAGGGACAAAATTTTCGCTGGCAGGCTGAAGTGGCAGCCATGATTGGGGGACTCACCAATACCGTTCCCATCCCCCATTCCCATACAAACCTCGAGGTGGAACGGCCCGACAGCATAGCAGTACCTGATCATTTTCACGGTCAGGACACCCTTGTTATTTCAGCCAGGCTCGAACATGAATCTCACCCATGGAACAATACCACACTCAGCCAGGAAGAGCGCTACTTCCTGATTCTGGACTGGGCACTTGAAACTTTACTCAACCGCACCAATCCCCGCAAGTTTTATCTGCGCGAAATAACAGACTGGGCGGTAAACCAACGCATGTTTCAACTCAATCTCGCCGGAACCCATTCGCTGCAATTTTCTTCTCTCTCAGATGAAAAAGCAGAAAAAATTGAGCAGGTGATGACCTACCTGCGTTCATGCCACCCCGATGAAGTTTTTCATGTATACGGATGGATGCAACCAGAACCTCTGGTACAGTGGATTTCAGGATGGGGAGGCAGCTTTCACGAAACCCTGCTAAGCAACCTCTCATGGCACCATATTTTTCCTGCCGACACAAATTTTGTTTATCACAGACCTTCAGCTATTGAACCCGATGAAGTGGAGCTGCAGCAAAAATACTACGTTATTTTTATCGGGTCTGAAGGTGATGCAGGCAACTGGAATGCAGGTTTTCAATCCGGTGCATGGCATTCGGCCCTGCGCGGACAGGTGCCTGTGGGCTGGGGATTTAACCTGCACTTTTTCAAAGAATTTCCATTCATGGGGCAATATTATTTCAGAACAGCAACCGAGAACGATGGCTTTATATCAGTAACCAATCCCCTGGGTTATGCCTATGCCGATATGTTTCCGGAGAGTTTTCTGCCCGATGCCATTGAAAAAGCCACCTGGAAGGTTCAGCAATACAATGTCCCTTCGGTTTATGCCTACAAGCATTACAACGGTGCCGGAGTATCAACCTATCGGGGCATCACGATTTCCAACAATTACAATTTCGGCAAACTGGGCTCTTTTTCTGAAGCAACAGGCACTGCCCTTACTTTTCTTTTTGATCCGGCTCTGGCTACACAATTTCCGTATACACAATACGGAGGGATTTTGTACAACCATGTAAATGACAACACTTTTTATGCTGATTTCTCTGATCTGAACCAGACTGCCAGCCGCATTATCAACAAGCTTGTTTCTAAACCCCGGCCTGGTTTTTTGCTTGCTGGCTATCAGCGCTTCCGACAGGATGGTACGAATGTAGGGGCTGATAATTCAGCTGATATTACGCTCCCCCGATTAAAAAATCTTATGGACCTGATAAAAGCCGACGACCAAATCGGTGAGCATGTTGAGTTTGTCACCCCTGAACAATACACATGGTTACTGCAAAAATCTTTAGAGCCTACAGTTATTCAAGAACCGGAAATCCAAAATAGAAGTAAGTTGAATGCGTGGATCAATGCATCCGGCCAGCTTAAAGTAAATATTGAAAATGGCAAACATGAAAGCTTTACAATCAAACTGTTGGACGTTTCAGGGAAACTGTTACTACAAAAGAAGGTAACCTTTTCACAGGATAATACCCCAATCGTTTTATCGCTACCCCAATTGACTTCCGGGGTTTATATTTTTAATGCTACCGGAAAGAGAGAAAGTTTTAGCCGCAAAATCATTTTCTGACAAATGGCTATGCAACATTGCATTGCAAAGCATTTCAAAAAATCACATACAAGCCAATCCACCAGGAGTCATTGGATTTGAACACGGGTGTTGGATATTCATCAATAAAGGTTAATTTTGCGGTTTGCATTTTGACACCTAGAAATTTTAAAACATCACAATCATGTTAAACATCATCATGTTTGGCCCTCCGGGAGCAGGAAAAGGAACGCAATCTGAAAAGCTGATGGCTGAGTATAACCTTACTTATATCAGCACGGGGGAACTATTGCGCAAAGAAATCAAGGAAGGCACTGAGATAGGTAAAAAGGTGAAAGAAAAAATTGAAGGAGGGGGCCTTGCCGATGATGAAACCATTGTAAAGCTCATCAATAAAGCCATTCGCAATCACGAAGGCAGTGAAGGCTTTCTATTTGATGGTTTTCCACGCACCTATGTACAAGCCTACATTCTGGATGGCCTTTTTATCAGGTTGCAACATAAAATTACCCGCATTTTCATCCTCGAACTTTCTGATGAGGAGTGCAAACGCAGGCTATTACAAAGAGCCACCGAACAAGATCGCAAAGATGACAAGGAAGCGGTAATAGAGAAACGTTTGCAGGAATACCATCAAAAAACCCTTCCCCTGCTCGAATTTTATAAAAACACCGGGCTGCTCACTCACATTGATGCCTCGGGAACCACGGATGAGATTTTTGGTCGCATAAAACACCATATCAACGAAGATATCCGAAAGCAAGCCATCAATGTAGTCATGTTTGGACATCCGGGAGCCGGAATGACTACCCAGGCCAGCAGGCTTGCCGAAGAGTTGAACCTGAAACCCATTTCTACCCGTGAGTTGTTGCAAGAGGAAGTAAAAGAACAAACTCTCCTGGGCAAACAAATACAACCCTATATGGAAAAGGGATTGCTGCTTCCCGACGAAATTGTTATCAGGCTCATTGAAAAAGCGCTGATGGAAAATGGAGGAAATGAACGGGGTTATGTTTTTAAAGGATATCCCCGCACATTGGTCCAGGCATATATCCTTGATGGCATTCTCAAAAAGAAAGGTCACTCGATAACCTGTGTTATCAACCTGAAGGTGAATTATATTGAATTGATGAAACGGTTGGATGAAAGGAGCCGCACGGATCGAAAAATGCCTTACGACAGGAGTGCTACAACCATTGTGGCTCGCCTGGAAGAACACGAACAGCATAGCCGTGGTGTACTGGACTATTACAGAGAACACAACCAGGTAATTGACGTGAACGGTATGGGCGAGATAGAAGAAGTGTATCAACGGATTCTGGAACCTGTAATCAAGGCCAGTCGTAACCTGAGATAAAAACAGGTAGCATGATCAAACCCCAAAGGGCCATTTTGCTATACAGAGCAAATGGCTCTTTTTTTAAATTCAATGGGTTAGCGTAAGGAAGCATCCTGTGACTGGTTTTTTTTATCTTTGCTTTTGTTCGGGATGTGGTATACAAACTGTATAAAACCCGGAGCACCCGCACAATGAATCAATTTTTTCTCATAATTTTTATTTAACTACTTAAATATATATCAGATGTCGGAAAATTACCAGGTGTTGTTTGAATGGATTGGTTACACGGGCTCTGTAATTATTGCCATTTCCCTGATGATGAGCTCCATTGTTAAACTACGCTGGCTAAACCTGTTGGGCGCTTCTATTTTTTCAACGTATGGTTTTATTATCGGGGCCATGCCGGTGGCCTTCCTCAATCTTTTTATTACCCTCATCAATGTAGTGCACCTTTATGGAATTTATAACCAGAAAAACTTCCTGAAAATTTTGCATATACGCACAGAAAACAAGTATCTGGACTTTTTTATAGATTATTATCAAAAGGATATTAATATTTTTTTCCCGGGATTCTACGAAAGCTTCAAAAACAACTTGTTTGCTCCTGACTCTTTTCTTTGTTTTCTAATCATCCGAAATGCAGCAGTAGCAGGAGTTTTTATCGGGAAAAGAATTAGTGCAGATGAATTATTTGTCGAAATTGATTTTGCCATACCTGAATACCGTGACTTAAAAACAGGCAGATATATCTATAAGCAAAACCAGCGGTATTTTGAAAACCTGGGCATATCAAAGCTTTCGGCTGATCCCAAAAACAAAAAACATTACCGTTACCTGAAAAAAATGGGGTTTACAGAAAAAACCACTCAAGATGGCAGGGTTTTGCTGGTAAGAGATATTGAGTAATTTTCATTAAATATATCTTTCCTTCCTGCGAGTGAATGGAGAAAATTTGCCACAACACAAGTCAAACCTAAACAAAATATAATGAACAAAACGCTACTCTGGATTCTTGCTGTGCTGATAACCATTTCAGGTGCTTATTATACGAGGAAAACGGGTCCCACCAAACCTGTTACCGGAACTGTTTCCCTGGAAAATGAAGAAATTCGCTACCGGTTGATTCGAAGCTATAACCAACCTGAGGATGCACCGGTAAAGATCAAAGTTGAAAACGAGAACATATCCGGAAGCATAGTCTACAAACGTACTCCCAGCCATGATTCATGGACAGAGGAAGTACTGGAAAGAAACAACGGATATTTAACGGCGCATATTCCACAACAGCCCCCGGCAGGGAAAGTAATGTATCAGGTTATGCTCAAATCGGATAACGAGCAAGTAAAACTAACTGAAAATCCCATTGTGATTCGATTCAGAGGAGATGTGCCTGCCTGGGCCATGATACCCCATATTCTGTTTATGTTTGCTGCTATGTTGTTAAGTACCAGAGCCGGCCTTGCTGCCATTTTCAAAGAAAAGACTTATTCTATTACAATTTTAACCTTGTTAACCCTGGTAGCTGGGGGGCTGATTTTCGGACCCATCGTGCAGAAGTTTGCTTTTGGCGACTACTGGACAGGCTGGCCCGTGGGTACTGATCTGACCGACAATAAAACGGCCCTGGCTGTACTTTTCTGGGCCTGGGCTATGGTTAAAGTGTACAAGAACAAATACCACCGCGGCTGGGTATTTGTTGCAGCTGTAGTATTGTTGCTGATTTATATGATACCTCATAGCCTGATGGGTTCAGAAATCGATTTTACACAACAGTAAATATTTGTTGTATCTTCTTAATCCATAGAGTAGTAAAAATTTAATCCCAGCCAGAAGCGATTTCTGATGGTATTACGGATAAAAGAGTCGGCCCTGTAATCTACCCCCAATTCTATTTTGGTGCGGGGAAACAAGGTATAACCCATAAAGGCTCCTCCCCTGATTTCGAGGTCATAATCACTCTCCTGAAATGAGTTTAAGTACTCATTGCTTACTTTGAGAAAAAATTCCCTGGTGTCAAGAAACTGCCCCTCCAATGGAATCTCGGAAGATAACCGGTAACGAAACCGGAATTCGGTGGCCTCAACTGAACTGAAAGTCTGATCCATGGCCACGCGGTGAGCCAGCGTAAAAAAGGGATTTCGTCTGGCAAAACTCAGTTGCTGAATAGCCCTGTTTTTTAAGCTTTCACCATCGGTTCTGAGCAAATATCCTACTGTAATCCTGGTATTAAGTTGGATACGCGTGGCAGCCATTATTGCCAAATCGGTCTGTAAGTATTTATAGAAAAAATCGCTCTGGTACAGCGACTGCCTGGACTCTGCTTTAAAATGAAGAGACCAGTCCCTGGGCAATTTTTTATTTACATTCAGTGAGGGCAAAAAACCCATTTGATAATTGCTTTGTGCCTGATTAACAAAAAAAGTGGATACCAGCAATAGGACAACCCCAAATAATCTATTCATTTAATATATAATATTATCAATGTTTTTTAAAATAATTTCCGCCTTTTTTACATATTCGCCTGTTTCTGAAAACAAAAACTCATACATGACAAAGGATCCCTCCTGCTTGGAGGAAATCACAATTTCATAATGGACATCAATTCCTTCCCGGGTTGTTTCTTCCAGAAAATAATTCAGAACTGTATCCCGATCTCCTGTATACTGAACTTGAATCTTTTCAATGGAAAAACTGTCATATTCTTCCTCTAAGAAATCCTCAATTTTATCAAAAATCTCATCTGGTATTTCATCGGAAGCTATTTCAACTTCCAAATCAAAAAAATTGCCTTCTTCCGTAAACTTGATACTGTATCTTTGTTTCTCAAATTTGGTTTTGGCTTCATAATAAACGTCCCTGATTCCTTGTTCTTTGTACCACTTGATACGGGTATCAAAATCCAGTAAGTCTAAAAAATTCCGTGCCTCCTGGGGCACATTTTTTTCTTTTACACGTGTTTCTTTTTCATATTTAAACTGGCCGAAGCCTTGGGTAACAACAAAAAAGAACAGCACAATTAAAGCAATGAAGTATCGCATGGGTAAAATTTGTAGGTTAACAATCCGATGTCATAAATCCTGTAATTCTTACATAACTGTAAACAGGAATTGCCTCCATTGGTTTTAGCATGAAAAAAAAAAAACTTCAACTATTAAGCTTTGGTTTATTCTCTGACATCAGGCAGTCCCTGACCTTATGCAGCCCCTCAGCATTATCTGCCAGCACCAGTAAGCCATCTTTGGCTTCAAGGATCGTTGAACCCCCAGGTGTAATAAATTTGCCATTTCGTTTAATGATGGCAATAATGGCATTTTGGGGAAAGTGCAAATCCACAATTTTCTTTCCCACTGCATACCCCCCGGTTGGAACCTCTATCTCTATCATTGTTTCTTTGGGGTATTCCGATATAAACTTTTCAATATCGGATACACGTTTTACCTTTTGGGGCAATGATACATGCAGCCAGCGGGCAAAAAGAGTAAGTGTAGTGCCCTGAATAATGACCGAAGTAACCGAAACAAAAAAAACGATATTAAAAATCATGTTTGCTTTATCAATCCCTGCAATCAAGGGATAAGTGGCAAAAACGATGGGTACCGCTCCTCTTAATCCCACCCAGGAAATATAAGCACGTCTTCTCAATTTCATCCTGAAAAAGACAAGGCTGATAAAAACGGCCACAGGGCGTGCAACAAGTATAAGAAAAACAGAAATCAACAGTCCTATTCCCATATAGGGTACTACCTGCGAAGGGTACACCAGCAGGCCCAGGGTAAGAAACAGAACAATCTGCATCAGCCAGGCCAAACCGTCATACATCTTCATGATGGTTTTTTTATGGATCAGATCCTGGTTACCCAGATACACTGCGCAAATGTAGATAGCAAGAAATCCATTCCCTCCTGCAAAGTCCGTGGCAGAAAACGTAATAAACATCAAGGCAATGGATAAAACCGGATACAACCCTTCAAAATCCAGTTGAATCTTGTTGATGACAAATTTGCTCAATCTTCCAAATAGGTAACCTGCCAGTCCTCCCACTATCATTTGCTGCAAAAAAATGGGAATTACAGATGCCAGGCTCTGATCCTGATTGACCACCAGGGTTAGAAAAACAATAACCAAAACATAAGCCATGGGGTCGTTACTCCCGCTTTCCAGCTCAAGGGTAGGTCTTATATTGGATTTGAGCGCCAGGCTTTTGGAACGCAATATGGAAAATACCGCAGCAGCATCCGTTGAAGAAACTATAGAGCCCAGCAGCATGCTCTCGTACAGGGTAAAATTCGTGATAAGCCAGACAAACGTACCCAATGAAAGTGCCGTAAGTAAAACCCCCAGTGTGGACAAAACCACTCCCTGCCGTAAAACGGGCTTAACGGTATTCCAGCTGGTATCCAGTCCTCCGGAAAAAAGAATGAAATTTAACGATACAATTCCAATAAACTGGGCAACTTTCGGATCACTGAAGCGAATACCCACAATGCCCTCGGAACCGGCCAGCATACCAATGGCTAAAAACAGCAGCAAGATGGGAACTCCGAATTTATAGGAAGTCTTCCCGGCTATGATGCTTATAAAAAGCAAGAGAGAGCCTATCAGCAGAATATTTTCTATGGTGACAATCATATTTTTAATTTCGATATGCAGCCCAAAGATAAAACTTCTTCTTTCAGTTGCTTTACCGGACTGAATGTTGGCTTCATAAAAAACAGTTAACTCCTTCAGCAAGGCTCATTATTGCAAGAGTACAGCATTTTCACAAGCAGGGAGTCAACGTGAATAAGTTAGCTCTTCATAGGGCATTGCGAATTTGCAAACAACAAGTGTCGTTGCAAAAAAAGGCAGCCCATCCGGAACTGCCTTAGATTAGTTTATAAGTATCCTTTTTCCCGGGAATAATCAGTGTTGAGCGAAAAACAACCTTACCTGCCGTGACACTGCTTGTATTTCTTGCCACTTCCGCAGGGGCAAGGCTCATTTCTCCCCACTTTTTTCTCCACCCTTACTGGTTCCGCTTTCCCTTGCCTGCCACCACCAGCTATGTCGCTTCGTCCGGCATTGAGCTTGCTCATATCAGTACGGCGGGGAGCATCGGCAGCACGCACCTGGGAGGGATCGTTAATGGGTAAACGTGCTTTTAACAAGAAGGATATAATATCTCTGTTGACCTTTTGAATCATCCGTTTGAACAATTCGAAAGACTCAAATTTATAAATGAGCAACGGATCTTTCTGTTCGTATGCTGCACCCTGCACTGACTGCTTCAGGTCGTCCATTTCTCTCAAATGTTCTTTCCAGGCATTGTCAATAATGGCCAGGGTAATATTCTTTTCAATGGCGAGAGCAACCTCTTTTCCTTCACTGTTAAAGGATTTCTCCAGGTTAGCAATCACATTGAGCGTTTTCATTCCATCGGATACGGGGATAGCAATATTTTGGTATTGCTCACCTGCATTTTCATGCACATTTTTGATAACAGGATAAGCCAGTTGAGCAATATTTTCAATTTTTTCGCGGTACCTGGTGGAGGCAATTTCAAAAACCTCCTCGGTAAGTTTGGTGGTCTTGGTATCCATGAAAGTTTTTTCATCAAAAGGAATATCGATCCCCAGGCTGCGAATCATTTCCATTTTAAAACCTTCCAAATCCCCGCTTTCCTGCCCGTCAATAACACTTTGCTCGCAATAATCATAAAGCATGTTGGAAATATCCACCGCCAGTCTTTCTCCAAAGAGCGCATTTCTGCGTTTTTTATAAATCACCTCACGCTGGGCATTCATTACATCATCATATTCGAGCAATCTTTTTCGAATACCAAAGTTGTTCTCTTCAACTTTTTTCTGGGCCCGTTCGATAGAACTGGTAATCATCGAATGCTGGATCACTTCCCCCTCCTGCAAACCCAGGCGGTCCATAATTTTGCTGATCCTGTCTGAACCAAAAATCCGCATCAGATCATCTTCAAGCGAAACAAAAAACTGGGATGATCCGGGGTCACCCTGACGGCCGGCCCTACCACGCAACTGACGGTCTACCCTTCGCGATTCGTGTCTTTCGGTACCAATAATGGCCAAACCACCCGCTTCTTTCACTCCTTTGCCCAGCTTAATGTCGGTACCCCTACCCGCCATGTTGGTGGCGATGGTAACATTTCCGGGACGACCAGCCTCTGCAACCACCTGTGCTTCGCGCTGGTGTTGCTTGGCATTGAGGATGTTGTGTTTAATTTTGCGCAGGTTGAGCATCTTGCTCAACAATTCAGAGATTTCCACTGAAGTAGTACCTACCAATACCGGTCGGCCTTTGTTAACCAAATCTACAATCTCATCAATCACTGCATTGTATTTCTCGCGTTTGGTCTTATATACCAGGTCTTCCCGGTCATCGCGAATGATGGGGCGATTGGTGGGAATTACTACAACATCCAGCTTGTAAATATTCCATAATTCACCTGCCTCTGTTTCGGCAGTACCGGTCATACCGGCCAGTTTGCCATACATCCTGAAATAATTCTGCAGGGTGATGGTGGCATAGGTCTGTGTTACGGCCTCAATTTTTACGTTTTCTTTGGCTTCAATGGCCTGATGCAAACCATCTGAATACCGGCGTCCTTCCATAATACGGCCGGTTTGCTCATCTACAATCTTCACCTTGTTGTCCATGATAACGTATTCGGTATCTTTCTCAAACAAAGTATATGCTTTCAGCAACTGGTTGATGGTATGGACTCTTTCAGATTTTGCAGAAAAATCGTCGAGCAACTTATTCTTCTTTTCCAGCTTTTCCTTATCAGAGAGATTGCCTTTCTCCAGATCTGCCAACTCAGCTCCAATATCAGGAAGGATAAAGAAATCGGGGTCATCAGAAGCACCGGTAATAAGGTCAATTCCCTTTTCGGTAAGTTCAATTACATTGTTTTTCTCTTCAATGACAAAGTAGAGTTCATCATCGATAATATGCATGTGCTTGCTTTGCTCCTGCATATAAAAGTTTTCTGTTTTTTGCAGGATGCTCTTGATGCCGGGTTCAGAGAGAAATTTGATCAATGCTTTGTTCTTGGGAAGTCCCCTGTAGCAGCGCAAAAGGAGTTCTCCCCCTTTTTTCTCATCTCCTTTTTCTCCTTCTTTTGGAGTAAGAAGTTTTTTAGATTCAGCAAGCAATGTGGTTATCAAAGCTCTTTGAGCAGAAACGAGTTTTTCTACCTTGGGTTTCATTTCGTGAAACTCATGCTTTTCTCCCTGTGGTGTGGGACCTGAGATGATAAGGGGAGTACGGGCATCATCAATCAGCACAGAGTCTACCTCATCCACGATAGCAAAATTGTGCTTACGCTGCACCAGCTCTTCAGGGTTTCGTGCCATGTTATCGCGCAGGTAGTCAAAACCGAATTCGTTATTGGTTCCATAGGTAACATCGGCCAGGTAAGCATCTCTTCTTTCCTGTGAGTTGGGTTGATGCTTATCCACGCAGTCCACTTTTAACCCATGAAATTCAAAGAGCATTCCCATCCATTCGGAGTCACGTTTGGCCAGGTAATCATTCACTGTAACAACATGTACACCCATGCCAGAGAGTGCATTAAGATAGACGGGCAAAGTGGCAACAAGGGTTTTTCCTTCACCGGTAGCCATCTCAGCAATTTTTCCTTTGTGCAGATGAATCCCCCCAATAAGCTGAACATCGTAGTGTACCATGTCCCAGGTTATTTCATTTCCTCCGGCTGTCCAGGAGTTTTTATAATAGGCTTTATCTCCTTTTATTTCGATGCTGGGACGGCTGGCGGCCAGGTTGCGGTCGAATTCGCTGGCTGTAACTTCAACGATTTCATTTTCTTTAAAACGGCGGGCAGTTTCTTTGATTACAGCAAAGGCTTCAGGAAGAATTTCCAACAGTTCTTTCTCGGTTTTTTCATACCTTACCTTGTCCAGTTCATCGATCTGGTTAAAAAGTTTTTCCTTTTCATCCATATCAATTTGATAGGATTCGGCCTTTTTCTTCAATTCTGCAATCGCATCAATTTCTTGTTTTACATGCTCGCTGATGCGTTTTTTAAAGCCGGCAGTTTTGGCTCTTAACTCATCATTGCTGAGGTTGCTGATAGGTCCGTAAACTTCATGAATGGTTTTTACCAGAGGCATAACCTCCTTTAAATCGCGCGTGGCCTTATCTCCAAATAATTTTTTAAAAATACTCATATTCTAACTGGGGTGGTTTATGTTTAGGTATACAATAGTAATCCAATGTAAATAATCAGATGCAATTTTGCCTGATTGCAAAGGTACTGCAAATCTGCAAAAAAAATAAATACAAAGGCTTTTAAAATGGGTAGGGACAAAAAGCCGGCATTAACCGGCTTTTTTACAGGGAAATACTTTAATATTCATCTTCATGAAAGAAGAAATCATCCTTTGTCGGATAATCGGGCCAGATATCCTCGATACTATCGTAAACATCGCCCTCATCTTCTATTTCCTGCAGGTTTTCGATAACCTCCATCGGCGCCCCGGATCTGAGTGCGTAATCTATAAGCTCTTCCTTGGTTGCCGGCCATGGAGCGTCTTCGAGTTTTGAAGCCAATTCTAAGGTCCAATACATATTAAATGGGGTTTATTATTTTTTGCAAAAGTAGTTTTTTTTATCTAATAATCAAGTAAAAAATTTCATTGTTTTGCCTGACTTTATTGATTTTTTATGTGCAGGAATTCATTGTTAATGCCAAATTTTGGAATATCCTTTTTTTTTCACCTATAAAGCTTTCTTTTGTCTTGTTAAAAATCAGTCCTCTTTTATTATACTGTCCTAACGCAAACCCTAGAATTATGTTTAGAATTGGGGCAAAACAGCTGTTTTTACTTTACCGCTTGCAGCTCAAACCCCTGTTTTGTTAATTTATTTTACCCATAAAGCAAAAAAAACATAAAATCTGTCATTCATTTTCCTATATTTGAACTCAGTAATCATTTTCAACAAATCAAATTTTCTTTAAACCCAATCTTTTTCGCATGGAAAATATAAAAAAACCACTACCCAATGCAACCGCTACCCTGGTTTTGGGTATTTGTTCCATTGTATTCGGCTGCTTTATTGTTGGTCTGGCTCTGGGTATTATCGGCCTGGCAATTTCAGGAAATAGCCGAAGGATGTATCTTAATAACCCTTCTGAATATGAAGGATACGGAATGCTCAATGCTGGCCGGATTCTATCTATCATCGGTATCGTGCTCAGCTCCATTACCGTCATTTATTACGTGGTGGTGGTTATGATTATTGGCGCAACTTTGCCATGGCTGGAAGTGATGAATTATTAAATCGTGCTTGAATTCATTATTCAATGGTTGGAAAAGCACCTGATTCCCTGCCAGTACAAACAACTTTTTGGTTTCAGTTGTCCGGCATGCGGATCTCAAACCGCTTTTATTCTTTTACTCAGGGGTAATCTGGTGGAAAGTTTTTATGCTTTTCCGGCACTAATTCCCCTGATAATCACTGCCATAGTAGCCCTTATATATTTTTTCACCAAAAACACGGCCCTTTTAAAGCCTATCAAAATCATGTTGCTGATAAACCTGGTTATCATCATGGTTTCATGGGTTTTCCGGATATGTAATTAGCAAAAAACAGTTTCGCTACTGAAGTACTATTAAACACCTTATTCCAGGCTTTCTTGCAGGGCTGTAATAGGGTGTTTTCTTATAAGGTAATATAACCTTGATTAATCTGTATTTGTGGTCCCCCGCAGGAAAAATAAGAAGTAACTTCATTTTGCTTTGTTCGGTCAAGTAATTCACCTAATTCAAGGGTTCTCTTACTTTAGTATCTTTGCAGGGTTATTAACGGTATTCTGCAATTTACCCTCACTACTATGCCTGCAAAGCAATTTTTGATTATTTTTCTATTTGGACTACTGGCCCTTCCAATAAAGTCCCAAACCGTCACCATCAATGAAATAATGGCTTCCAACGCCACCATCCATGCCGACGAGGATGGCGACCATGAAGATTGGATTGAAATTTATAATGCTTCAGGTAGCGATGTCAACCTATCGGGTTATGGCCTTTCTGATGATTATGAAACCCCGTTTCGCTGGACATTTCCGGAGATAGTAATCCCTCACGGAGGCATAATCTGGGTCTGGGCTTCAGGGAAAGACAGAACCACACCCGGCCAGCCCCTGCATACCAATTTTAGCATCAAATCTTCAGGTGAGGAAGTCATTCTTACCCATCCTGATGGAGAAACACTGGATGAAGTAGCCCCCACACTTATCCCCACTGACATAAGCCTGGGCAGAAAACCCGATGGAACCGGCGAATGGTTGTTCTTTGCAGAACCTACCCCGGGTCAAAGCAACTCTTCTTTCGGCTATGCAGGTGTAACCTCTCCCCCGGAATTTTCTCATTCCGGAGGCTTTTACACCCAACCTTTTGAACTGGAATTGTCGGTTGAGGATGCAGAAAGTCAGATCTATTATACACTTGATGGTTCAACACCTACAGTCAACTCAGAGCTTTATACGGAAAGTATCCCTGTTTCTTCTCTGGAGGGAGTTCCCAACGGAATTTCCATGATACCCACCAACCATATCGATGATCCCGGGCCACCCTATTACGAGGGCTGGCAACCACCTGCGGGAGAAGTTTTCAAAGTAAACGTAGTCAGAGCCATTGCTGTAAAAGACAATTACCTGACCCTGGAAGCAGCAACGCACTCCTACCTGATTGATGAGCAGGGTGCAGAAAGGTATTCTCTTCCGGTCTTTTTCATGAATACCGATATGGAAAATTTTTTCGACAATGACATGGGTATTTATATCCCCGGATATCATAACAATATGTTTCAGCGTGGACACGAATGGGAACGCCCCGTTCATCTTAGCTTTTTCGACAACGAAGGAAACCCCGGCTTTTCCACAGATATAGGAGTAAGGATTCATGGAGGAACCACCCGCAGTCGTCCGCGCAAAAGCTTACGCCTTTATGCAAGAAGCGATTATGGCGATAGCTGGGTCAATTACCCTTTGTTTCCCGAAAAACAAGTGAGTGAATACAAACGGTTTTTGTTGCGCAACTCCGGAAATGACTGGGATCAAAGTGTCTTCAGAGACGGCTTTATGCAATACCTGGCCCGTGATTTAAACCTGGAAACCCAGTACTACCAACCTGCGATCCTGTTTCTCAACGGAGAATACTGGGGCATACACAATATCCGCGACAGATACGATAAGCACTATTTTTTCAGCCAGTACGGGCTTGAAGAGCATGAGATAACAATCATGGAAAACAACTCTGAATTTGCCGACGGTAATCCCGATGGAGTGGACCACTACAACAGCATGCGCTCCTTCATTAACCATAACGATATGGGGGATGATGCAAATTATATGCATGTTAGCACACTGATGGATCCCGAAAGTTTTATCGACCACCAGATAACGGGAATTTATGTTATGAATACTGACTGGCCCGGCAACAACATCATTTATTCCCGTCGTTTTACGGAAAATTATTTACCCCACGAGCCTGCCGGGCTCGATGGCAGATGGCGCTGGCACATCCTGGATACGGATTTTGGTTTCTGGCTCGACTTCTTTTATGTGCCTGGGGTAGACCAGGGTGCAGCGCACAATACCCTGGCTTTTGCTGCCGAACCTAATGGCCCCTCATGGCCCAATCCTTCGTGGTCAACATTTGTCTTTCGCCGGCTGCTGCAAAATGATACCTTCAAAACAGATTTTATCAACCGGTTTGCCGATCTGCTCAATACGACTCTGTCGGCAGAAAATGTAGAGTCGGTGCTGGATTCCATAGAACTCGTGCTGGAACCCGAAATGCAGGAACATATCAATAGGTGGCGCAGACCGGTAAACATGAATGAATGGCATGACAATGTTGAGCGTATGCGCACTTTTGCCCGGCACCGTCCCCAATACCAAAGACAACATATCCAGGATTTCTTTGATCTTTCCGGGCAGGTCAATATTCACCTTTCTGTCAATGATGCCCAAATGGGCCATATCAAAATCAACACCATTGAGCCTGATGTCTCCTCTTCATGGACCGGAGTCTATTTTAAAGGAGTGCCTGTAAAAGTAACAGCCCAACCCAAAGAAGGCTATGTTTTTTCCCATTGGAGCGGCACAGAAAGCGGCAACAATCCAGTGATTACCCTTACTCCGGACAACGACAGAAATGTCATCGCCAATTTTGAACCCACACCGGGTTTCCCGGGAGATGAACTTAATCCGCCTGCCTATCCTCTAACCCTTGGTGATTATGAGTTTAATCGCTGGGAAGAAGATAATCCTGAAGGAAGTTTTCCTCCCTATATGCTGTTTTTGCAATCTTCGATAAGTGATCCCATGCTGGATGATTCCATGACGGGCAGGTATCATATACCCGAAGGTGACTACCACAATGACGATGAGCATCTGGAAGGATTTCCCTATATGCTCACAGGAAGAAGTCGTATCAATGGGCTGGGTCACCAGGGGATCTCTTTTATCAATACCGGTCGCGACAGGGATTTGGGAGCAGCAGTGCTGGCCCTTGACACAAGAGGATATGATGAAATATTTGTTACCTGGTCAGGGGGAACCCTGATACCCAATGCCAGGATGTATGCTATCCGGTTGCAGTATAAAATCGGGCCTGATGGCTTCTTCGTGGATGTTACAGACGAAAACGGCCAGCCTGTTGAATACCAGCGCTCTGAAACTGAAGGACATGAGCAACATTTTGGACCCATCCTGCTGCCATCTGAGGTCAGCAACCAGGAATACGTGCAATTGCGCTGGAAATACTACTTCACAGGAACTCAACTGGACTTGGATCATGGCAGAAGAGATATGCTGCGTTTGGACAATATAACAATATCTACAGAATTGACAGGAACGGGAATGGACGATACCGATAAAACCTCCGAAAAGCCAGAGCTTTTTCAGAATTTTCCCAATCCCAGCAAGGGTATTACCCATATTTCCTTTTCATTGCCCATGGCTGCTGAAGCAAGCATAACCCTTTATGATGCCCTGGGAAGGGAAAGACAAAGAATTGCCCATGACTTTTTTACCCGTGGCACCCATACAGTGGAAATGAATTTGCAGCAGCTGGAACCCGGATTGTACTTTTATCGCATGGAAAGCAATGGATTTTCCTCAGTAAAAAAGATGATGGTCAGGTAAATAGATTTTTTCCGGTTTATTTCAATCTTTCGGGCAATACATTGTTATAAGGATTTTCAAAATCAACAACCGGTTCCTGCCCCAAATCACTGAGAATCTTTTGCCCCTTTTCAGGATGTAAAACAAAAGCAATAAATCTCTCAGCCAGCTCTTTATTCTCGGATTTGAATGGGATGGTCAATCCATACACCATGGCCTCCCCCACTTCCGTGATGGTTTCGCCCGGCTGGGTGCCCCGCGTCTCAATACGCACCTGGCCATACCAGTCATTGAGGGCAAAATTTCCCAGGCTCAGGCTGTCGGGCAATACCAGGTACTCAAGGCCATGCTGTACCGCAACACTTCTGTAAAGAAAAATATAGTCAATGTGATTACTTTCCAGCAAAGCAATGAGGTCTGTTTCTTTGGGACGTATGTTATCCTGGTCTTTGTTGAGCAACGCATTGGCAAACCCTTCCTTTCCGGATTTCTTTTCTGCCAGTTTTATAGAAAACACGCTGCGAACGCCACAAGGGTCCATATCGGGATTGCTGCGTCCGTATTTTACATCATCCTGCAACAGGATATCCATCCAGTTTCCGGAATTAATTTCACTGGCATATTTTGACCGGGGTGTGTATACAATGGCCAGTTCATTGGTTGCAAAAGGAATATACCATCCGGCATGATCAGGAATGAGCATGTTTTCAATGACCATGTAGTCGGCTGACATGAATAAATCGGCCGGAGTGTTTACATCCATAATTCTACGGGCTCCCGCTTTGCTGCCCCAGGCTTCAGTAAGGATTTCAACTCCGGGGTTTTCTTCTTTAAAAACTCTGGCCAGCTCATGCACGGGTTTGGTAAGGCTGCCGGCATGGATGATGTGGAGGGT
>CAZBGI010000069.1:0-17301 GCA_964491395.1 uncultured Bacteroidales bacterium
TGCCACCGCTGTAAACAATAAAAATCCCCGTATTTGTTTCCGGTAACAGATAGAATCCGGCGTCAAAAATGTTGGTGCTACCCCCATGAAAGATTACCTGCTGTCCGTTGAGGACAAACTCCATGTACCCATGGGTCATCCCTCCCAGCAAAGGATGGTAAGAAAATGCAGGAGAAAGCATTTGGCTCTTCGATTGCGGGTTCAGTATTGGGTTGTCAGCACCATCAGGGCTGTCCAGGAGGAAATGCATGAACTTAGCCATATCGGCAGCGGTGGTGCTCAATCCTCCGGCCGGGGCAGGCATATGTTCGAATCGGGCGGGGAGAAATTCACCGTTTACCTGGCGGTAGGCTTTTACCAGCCTTTCGTTGAGTTCAGCAGGAAGGGGTTGTTCAAAACTGCTGGAAGTCATTTGCAGGGGAGCGAATATGTATCGCTTTATGTATTCTTCAAAGGGCATTCCGCTTACCCGCTCAATGATGTAACCTGCCAGTGCCGGGTTGTAGTTGGAGTAGGCCATTACCTGGCCGGCAGGGTAAATTCTTATGGGAATATGACTTGTCAGGTATTCCCGTAATGGAGGTTGCGGGCTAAAGGTGAAAAGTCCTTCCAACACATCCTCAAATCCGGATGTGTGGGTGAGCAGGTGCCTGAGGGTGATGGGGGAAACTTCTGTTTTTAACCCTTTTATTGTTTTGGGCAAATCAAAATCAAGGTATTGCTGAATGTCGGCATCCAGGTTCAGCTCTCCTTTTTCTACGAGCTGCAGAATGGCGGTCCAGGTGAAAATCTTGGAAACCGAACCCACCCTGAATAATGTTTCCCGGGCATTTGCCTGAATTTCTTCTTTCCTGGCGCTGTATCCATTGATGAAGATAACTTCTCCATCCTCCACCACGGCAATCACTGCATTGGGCAGGTTGTCTTCTGTCATCATTTGCTCCATGGCCCGGTCAAAAAAGACGGGTAATTCGGGTTGAGCAAAAACCACGGTATTGTATGCAAGTGCAAACAGGAGAATTGCCAGCGAAAGGGTATGGTTTTTCATGGGGGACGGATTTAAGATTCTTATTACAAATGTAGAAAAGATCTCAATGTGCTGAGGCATAAACGGAAAGTTTGTGTATTGCTTTAAAAAGGGGACTTAACCTTGAAAGAAATATACACTGGTAAATCTTTGATGGTTTTTTCTCTGACTCTCTGAAAAATACACTAAAAAATCCCGCAGAATTTATTTATTTTTGCACCCAAAATTTAAATTCTTGATTAAACCTATTTTATGGCAACAACAGCAGATATAAAAAACGGATTGTGTATTGAAATGAACAACGAACTGTTCGCAGTAGTGGAGTTTTTGCATGTAAAACCTGGCAAAGGTTCGGCTTTTGTGCGTACCAAACTGCGAAACATGAAAACCGGCAAGGTAATTCCTCATACTTTCAATTCGGGCGTAAAAATCAATGTTCAGAGGGTTGAAAGACGGCCTTACCAGTTTTTGTACAAAGATGATATGGGATATAATTTTATGCATTCTGAAACATTTGAGCAAATTCCCATTCCTGAAGAGATTATCAATGCCCCGGAATTACTGAAAGAAGGGCAAGAGGTAGAGATTGTTTTTCATGCCGATACCGAAACCCCGCTTTCCTGCGAACTGCCTCCTTTTGTAGAGCTGGAGGTTACTTATTCTGAGCCTGGCGTAAAAGGGGATACTGCGACCAACACCCTCAAACCTGCTACAGTGGAGACGGGTGCTGTGGTTAATGTGCCTCTTTTTATCGAAACAGGAGAAAAGATCAAGGTGGATACCCGCGACAAATCTTACTCAGAAAGAGTTAAATAAGTTAAGCCACAATTATCCCCTGTAATGCGCCTGAATCCAAACCAGTCCCTTGAGCAGATTGCCGGTATGATTGATGCCCGCTTCGAAGGTAAACCCTCCTTTGTAATCAGTGGAATCAATGAAATACATAAAGTTGAACCCGGAGATCTTACTTTCGTGGACCATCCCAAATACTACGACAAGGCTTTGCGATCCAAAGCCACTACCATCATCATCAACAAAGAAGTGGAATGTCCGGAAGGGAAAGCCCTGATTTTTTCCGATGATCCTTTTCGTGATTATGTCTATCTTACCCAACAGTTCCGTCCCTTTGAGCCGGCCCAAAGCATGATCAGTCCCACTGCCACCATTGGTGAGGGAACCATCATACAGCCCGGTGTTTTTGTGGGCAACCACGTTGCCATCGGAAAGAACTGTATTATTCATGCCAACGTGAATATATATGACCACACTGTCATCGGTGATAATGTGATTCTGCATTCAGGTACAGTAATCGGGGCGGATGCCTTTTATTTTAAAAGACGTCCGGAGTTTTGGGATAAAATGGAATCGTGCGGACGAGTCATTATTGAAGACAATGTGGAAATCGGCGCTTGCTGCACAGTTGATAAAGGAGTTTCGGGCGATACCATTATTGGATGGGGTACCAAACTGGATAATCATATTCAAATAGGCCATGATACTATCATCGGGAAAAACTGCCTGTTTGCCTCCCAGGTGGGAGTAGCAGGTTGTGTGGTAGTGGAAGATGATGTTATCCTATGGGGACAGGTGGGGGTGCAAAAAGACCTTACCATTGGAAAAGGTGCTATTGTATTGGGTCAGTCTGGGATATCCAAGAGCATTGCCGGAGGAAAAACCTACTTTGGCTCTCCGGTGCTGGAAGCCAAGGAAAAGATGCGCGAACTGGCTATGCTGAAAAAACTTCCACGGTTGCTGGATTTGATTTAGAGTCCTTATTTTTCCAAAAAATTCAAAACGGGCTGATCTGTTATCTCAACAGAAACAGCCCGTTCTTTTTTGGGGCACACCCTGAAAATGTGAAATTTTTCCGGGTTTTTTTCTCTTACCGTGTGAGTCGTTCAATCTGATCTAAAGGTAGAGTAGCAGCGAGATCGGTAACTGTTTTTTCATCCATATCGCCACGCAAACTAAAGGTTAACAAGGTTGAACCCATGGGTATCTGTAAATCCCAGGAGTTGAGCTCATCCTGTGTGTCGTTTTTTTGCAGCAACGCCCTGCGTGAACCCAGACGAACTTTTTTCTGGTTCTTGTCGCCAATAAATACCGGCATGGAGAGCAAAGCGTTTACCCCGGAGATCATGGGGGAATCGCCAATAATTTCGATGGAGATGGAATGGTCTTTTTCCGGAACAGCATACCTGCGGCTTACAAACAAACCGATATCGCCCGCGGAGGATACATTGTCATTTTCCTGATCGATAGGCATGTTGTGCATGGTACCGGGCAGTGCATCGAGTATATCTTTTCCGATGGCCATATCCAGTTCGTGAATGGCCTGTTGCAATGCCATGCGTGTTTCCTGCAGGTTGCCGGCATCATAGGCTGACCCTGCTTCATTCAGTTGCTTTGAGACTTCCTGGGCTGAAAGCGTTGCGACGAAAAGACCAAGAAAAATAAGGGTTGTATAAATATTCTTCATTATTTGTCCTCCAGTATATTTTTGATGTTGCTGACGTTGAATTGATTGGCTGCGCTCATAAACTGGCTCTCGTTTTCAAAGTTGATGCCATTGATGAGAAAAACCGACGATTGCCCAAAGGGCACACTTAACGTGTAGCCATCCTCGTCAGTATAATTAATAATGGCTCGGTTTTCCTGGAAACGGATCTCTTTTTGGTTGGGTTGATCGGTGTTCTGTACATACATTCCTTCATGCCAGTATAGTCCTGCCATTCCCAGAATGGCAGAGTCATTTCCGATGGTAACCTGCACCTGCATGTCATCTTTCCCCTGGTAATGACGGGCAATGACCAGGCCCACAAATCCTGCACCCATGCTGCTTACTTCATCGCTCGATTTGTCAAAATCCAGTCCTGTGACTGAAGTGGGTAAACTCGCCAGAACTTTTTGACCGATTTCAATTTCTACTCCCCACAAGGCGTTGCGAACCGCTCTTTTTGCTGCAATATAATCTTTGGTGGCATAAAATGAGCCCGCATCGGCAATGCTTTTTCTCACATCGGGAGCTTCTGTCTCAAGACCCGCGCCTTTGCGGTTTTTACCCGACATGCGGTCGTCCGTATCATCGACAGTACGTCCTTTCTCATCCTTTGTTTCTTCTTCCCCCAGTATTTCGTTTACAATCTTTTTCTCAGTTTCCTGTTGCAGTCTTCTGATAAGTCTGCCCTGAGCCTGCAGGCTTACCGCAAGCATGCTGAAGATGATTAACAGCACGCCTGACTTAATCATAATTCTCATTGGGTTTAGGTTTTGGTGAATGGATTTTTTTACCTGGTAAAGCATTCCCCGAATTGAAGTTCACGGATGCTTTTAATAATCAAAAATACATCAGATTTTTAATTTAACCAAAAAAAAGACATGCTGGCGTAATTATTTTGATATTCTGTAAGGAGGGTGCGGCAGGCTTATGAATGCGCTGAAGTACAGAAACCCTTTTTGCTCTTCCCTCTATTGGGCATTTGTTGTTACCTTTGCACATATTTTTTTTGATACTGGATGGAATTTCTGACAACCGATTATATAGCCTTTTTTATTATTGTTGCATTGGGCATGGCCCTGGGAAAAGTAAAATTTAAGGGTCTCTCCCTTGATATCTCCGCTGTCATTTTTGTGGCCATTATTTTTGGCCATTTTGGTGTGTCTTTACCCCCCATCTTTCAGCAGATTGGATTGATTCTGTTTATGTTTAGCGTGGGAACCCAGGCCGGACCGGGTTTTTTTGAAGCATTCAAAAGCAAAGGTTTACAGTTTATCGGCCTGGCCATTATCATTATCGCTTCTGCCATGCTTACGGCCCTGGTTCTCAGGTATGCATTCGACATTGATAAGTACATCCTTACCGGATTGTTTACCGGTGCTATTACCAGTGCATCAGGTCTGGCAGCTGCCTTTGAAATTTCCGGTTCCCCTTTGGTTTCTATCGGTTTTGGTCTTGCTTATCCATTTGGAATCATAGGCATTATATTGTTTGTGAGGCTATCCCCCCGTTTCCTGAAAATCAGTATAGAAGGTGAAGAGGGAAAATACAACCAGGATATCCAGGCAGACCATCCTCAATTATTTTACAGGAATTTTATTGTTGAAAACCCCAATGTTATTGGTAAGTCTTTGGCTGAGCTGGAGGTGCGTCGCATTACACATACGAATATTTCAAAAATTTTGCGCAACAGCGAAGCCATTACCCCTACTTCGCATACGACCCTTGAACAGGATGATATTATCCGGGCTGCCGGAACAGAGGAAGATCTTCACACGCTTACTTTTCTTATTGGGTCTGAAACGGAGGTAAAAATTCCTGACAGCAAAAAATACGTAGTGAGAAGTTTCCTGATTTCCAATCGCGAAAACGTGGGGCATACCATTGCGGAATCCCAGTTTCTGCAAAGCTATAATGCTACCGTTACGTCTATCCGTCGAAGCGGTATTGATATTATACCTTCGGCCAATACCCGTTTGCGTTTCGGAGACAAAATTACCCTGAGTGCACCCGATGAAAATATTGCAAAAATCGGTGAATTGCTGGGCGATAGCCGCGATGAGCTCGACCAGATCGACTTTCTACCCATTGCCGTAGGGGTGCTGGTGGGAATTTTTATCGGACAGATCCAAATACCCCTGGGTACAGGTATGGACTTCAGCCTGGGGCTGACCGGAGGAGTATTGATTTCTGCGCTGGTGCTGAGCCGCATTGGCCGAACCGGAAATATCGTGTGGAATGTATCGGGTACTACCAATCAGTATTTGCGCCAGCTGGGGCTTATTTTCTTCCTTACCTATATCGGCACCGAGGCAGGGCAGATGATTTGGAGCACTATTCTCGAGCATGGCTTTATGATGATACTCACCGGGGCAATTATTTCATTGGTGCCCATGTTTACAGCCATCATCCTGGGTCGTAAGCTTTTCAAAATGAACCTGCTGAGCCTTCTGGGCGCCATTACCGGCAGCATGACCAGTACTCCGGCCCTGAGTGCCGTGGAACCCCTTACCAAAACCAACGCACCCCAGGAAGCCTATGCTGCTGTTTACCCATTCTCCCTGGTACTGATAATTATCGTGAGTCAGATTCTGGTAGCGTTGTAAAATTGCCCTCTACCTCGTCTGCCTTTGCTTTTCCTCATACTTCTCCTGAAGCTGAATGTGCTTGCTGCGCATGCTAATCTTCCTCCCTTTTACATAAACCTGCTCTATGATGGTGGAGAATTCCAGCGGATTGCCATCGGTGATGATCAGGTGTGCCTCTTTTCCGGTTTCAATGCTTCCGGCACGGTTGTCAAGTTTCAGTATTTTTGCGGGATAACGGGTGATGGCTTTCAACGCTTCATCCATTGGGAGGCCATAGGCCACAGCTGCTGCTGCATGCAAGGGAAGGCGGTAAGCCGAGGCAGCACCAAAATCGCCTGCAATAGCAAACTCCACTCCTGCTTCATGCAACCGGGCTGCTGTTTCATAAGATTTGCCATAATATTCCCACTGCCTTGCAGGTCCGCCAATAACCGGGGTTAGCAATACCGGGATCTTCTTCGCTGCGAGCTGTGGGGCCAGGTAGGCGGCGTCTCTGCCTCCGGAAAGAATCATCTTTACCTCTTCTCTCTCAGCCCAGCTGATGGCAGCCTGTATCTGGGATACTTCGGCGGCGTTGATAATTACTGGCAGCTCTTTGTCAAACACCCGGCGCATGGCCTCCCAGCGTACATCTGTGGGGTGTGGAGAAGAAGTATTGCGGGCATGGTGATAGCTTCTTGCCTGATCAAAAGCCTGTTGAAATTCTTTGAGCTGCTTTTCCAGGTTTTTGTTGTTCATCATGTCGGGCCAATTGATTACCAGTCCAACAGGAGCTGCCATGGTCATGTCGTCACGATTCCAGCCCTCGGTGTACATAGCTGCGGGTAGTCCGGAGATGATTCCTCCGGAGGGAGTGGTTATGGTGATGGCAATACCGTTGGCTGCCGCCACTCCAATGTGGCTGCTTTCGGGGTGATAAGCCACCTCTGCCCGCACATTGGGGTTGATGTTGCCCAGTTCGTTAAAGTCAGAGGTAACCGCAACGGCTCCTATTTCTGATAAACCCACCAGGGTGCGTGCATGGATAAAGGCTGGATAAATGTGCTTTCCTTTATAGTTTTCCACAACTGCACCTTCGGGAATTTCCATGTCGCTGCCCATCGCTTTGATCACTCCGTCTTCTATCAGCATCATCCCATTCTCAATGGTGCCCTGGGATAGGGTATGGATGAAGGATGCCTGAATGATAGTGATTTCCTTGTGCTCAGGGGCAGGGATTTGTGCCTGTGCAGGTGGCACGGCAAGAAACAGGATGACGGCCATCAGCAGTGCCGGAAGATTATATTTACATATTGATTGTGTCATGTTTCGTTTTTTGAAAGTGTAGATTTTAAACTGATAAACCGTGTTATTTCGAATCGGCAGCATTTCTGATGAGTGTTGCCCTTTCTTTGATGATTTCTTCCTGCAGTTCCCGATCTTTTTGTCGGTCAAAATATTTCCTGCCATCCACCCAGGTTTCATCAGCAATGGTAAATGCCGACAGAGGGTGACCATTCCAGATGACAAAGTCGGCATGCTTGCCTGGTTCCAATGTGCCGGTCAGATGATCGATCTTCATGATTTTTGCAGGATACAGGGTTATCAGGTTGAGGGCTTCGGTTTCTTCGATTCCGGAACGCAACACTTTTCCTGCTTCCCAGTGCATACGGGTGGCAAGCTGGGTATTGTCGGAGTGAAGGCTGGTGAGTACCCCTGCATCGAGCAACAATTTTGCATTCTGGTGGATGGCGTCGTAAGCTTCTACCTTGAAAGACGACCAATCGGTCCAAACGATGGCAGCTGCTCCATGTCCGTGCAGTTCATCAGCAATCTTATACCCTTCTAGTGTATGTTCGAAGGAGGCAACAGTGAAGCCGAATTCTTCAGCCAGACGCATCATCATCAACATTTCATCCTGGCGGTAAGCGTGCACGTGGGCCAGACGCTCTCCTTTGAGAACTTCCAGAATGGGTTCAAGCTGAAGGTCTTTTCTGAAAGGTATGGCATCACGGCCTCTGCGATCAGTACCTCTGGCGGTTTCCTTATCTTTTTCATACTGAAGGGCTGCTTCAAAAGCATCCCTGATGATTTGCTCTGTACCCATGCGTGTATTGGGATATCTATCGTTCATGCGTTTCACGTTTTCTCCCAATGCAAATTTCAATCCCGGTTTGGCGCCATCCATGAGCAGTCCATGGGCTTGTTCTCCATGGCGCATTTTTATAACTGCACTTTGCCCGCCAATGGGGTTGGCCGAGCCATGGAAAAGGTTGGCTGTTGTAAGTCCGCCTGCCAGTAAACGATAAATCCAGACATTGTTGGCGTCAATGACATCGGTAATGCGCGTTTCGGAGGTAATGGCATCTCCCACCTCGTTAACTCCCCCGTCAATGCTGGTGTGCAGATGCGGGTCAATCAGTCCCGGTGTTACATGCCGGCCTGAAGCATCAATAATAACTGCTCCGGAGGGTGGAGTAAGGTTTTGCCCGACACTTAGTATTTTTCCCTCCCTTATAATCATGTCCGCATTCTCAAGCACCCCATCCGGACCCTGTGTCCAGAGTGTGGCATTGCGGATGAAGATATGACCGGGCTGGTCCGGCCTGCCTGTTACTCCGTACTCCATGGCCGGGTACAAAGATGAAAGAGAAGAAGGTTTTTCTTTTTCTTCCTTCTTTTTTTCTTCAGAAGGGGATGCGGAAATTTCCCCGCGACTGGCCTGCCAGGTGAAAAAGCTTCCGTCATCTTTTTCTCCAAAACCCAGCAGTTCTTTCTTCCCCAAAGAAGCCGATAGCCTCATTTCATCCCAGATGCTGTCTTTCTCAATTCTGAATGAAAGCCGGTTGTTTTCCCACTTTACGTTACTGAGTTTTTTAGTGATGCTGTCTGAAGAATGGAATAGCTCAGCGTTCAATCCTTTCTCTTTGGCCTGAATGATAAGTGCATATTCCTTGAAGTAAGTTGGGTCGGTCTTCCATTGGCCTGCCATCAGAATTTCTTCTTTCACTGTATGCTTTTCACCCTGTATCCATACTTGTTCGATGTGGGAACTGTCGTCGAAAATATCACCGCTGGCAATGAAAAAGCAGGCTGATTTTCCTTTTTCCAGGGTGCCGTACATGTGACTGACCCCCATTTTATCAGCAGGGATGGTGGTGAGCGCCGCAAGGGCAGTTTGTTGCGATAGCCCGTATTGTATTGCTTTTCTGAGGTTTTTCAGAAACTCCTCTTTTTTCTTCAGCCCATGGGAGGTAAATGAGAAGCTGACACCGGCTTCCTGCAACATCAATGGGTTGAAAGGAGCCATATGCCAGTGGCGTAATTCTTCAAGGCTGAGGTTGATGCTTGTTTCGGGTTTTGAAATGTCGGGTTTGTCGGGAAATGCAAGGGGAACCATCAAATGCAGGCCGGTGCTTTTGATTTCTTCGGTTCTGCGGTATTCATGACCACTTCCTGCAACCCACAGGTTCAGGTTGAATTCACTGGCCAGATTGGCTGCCCGAAAGATTTGTTGCTCATCTTCTGAAGCAATCACAAAAGGCAAATTCTGTTCCAGTGCATTGCCGAGTGCAGCAATGGCAGGGATAACTCCCGGGTTGGTTATAGTTGCTTGACTGGACTGCAGATGTTCATGGGCCTGGTGGTAATATTGTGCATCGTAAAGGCTTTGTCGTATAAGGGCTATGGAGCCCATGACTGAAGTGGGATAGCCTTTTGCCAGTTCAGGGGAAGCTTTGAAAGACAGTCCCTGGCTGAAATCAGACCGTATGATTTGCCGTTCGGGTGTATCATCGGCAAGCTTGACCAATGAGCCATGCCCTTTGAAAACTCCTGCTTCTGAAACCACATGTGCTGCCACAAACCCCTGCGAACGCAAAGCCACTGCGTCTTTTTCAGAATACGCATAGTTGCCTGTTGAGCTGAAATGACTTCTTACCTGCGGGTTCCAGTGGCGGGCGCCATTTCCGGAGGTTTTTTCCTGAGCCGAAAGTTGTTTGGGTGTGGGCAATCCGCTATGAGAATACATTTCCAGAAAGCCGGGATAAATGGTTTTGCCCTTAAGATCGGTAACCCATGCATCGGGGGGTATGGGAATTCCTTCCCCCACTGCTTCAATGAATCCGTTACGGATAATAAGGGTAGCTTCCTCAAGCACCCGGTCCGGGCTGACCACAATACGGGCATGGGTAAAAGCATGTACCTGTGGAGTGTTGTCTCTGAGGCCTGGCTTGCGGTGGATTTGTGACTGAGCACCCGTTATGACAAATAGGTTACACAGCAGCAAAAAGAAGGCAATAGATAGGTGCTTCATACTTGATGTATTTTTTGGGGGAGATGGAACCCTGATTACATAAAAAAATCCCCTCAAAAATATGCAAAAGGGGATTGTGGATTGACATTCAGTGTTCTCTGAACGGGTATTCCTTTTCAGAGTGCTCTTGTCTTTTCTGTAAAACAGGAAAACAAGTATTTTAAGAGGTCATTATTTATGTTTAAAGGTGTTGTTAATTAATATTAAAGAATTTGTAGGCTGTAAAGTCCGGTGGCGACTTTTTTGTTCGCCTCCGGAATAATAGCAAAGCAATGCCTTAGCCCGGACGGGAACATAGAGTCCCGACCGGGCAGGAGCAATGGCTCGGTTCACATACAAAGCGAAAAAGCACGAACCGAAAGAGTTTTGCTGATAATTTTCTCGCTCTGTATGTATAAAACAGGAGCTGAATCAGTTGACGATATGTATTTCGAAATCATTGGTCCTTATCGGGCTTTCGGTTAGGGTTTCATGAATGGCTTCCACATACCACAGACCGGAATGGGCAGGCTCTGCATTTTCAATCAAGAGCATCGGTTCTTCGGTTTCAGCCATTAGTTCACCCTCTTTGTACCACAGGTATTGCGTGATTTTGCCCTTGAGGTCTATTTCGATTTGAAGAGCATCGCCGTTTTCAGAGGTAACATCTTCCAATACCGAAATAGGTTTTTGTTCTGCAGATGTAAGTGTAAAGCCTTGTTCCACAATGTTTTCCAGGACGTCAAACTGGAAATGGTTTTGTTGCATACTGAAGGAGGGCTGGTGAACGAATTGGTTTTCCGAAAGGTCAGGAAAGCCGGTGAGCTGGTTGTTGTCAATGAGAAACTCCTTCAGTTGGGTAAGATTCAGCAATCCATCGGGCACCGAACCGGCAAAATGGTTGTGACCCAGGGCAACGGATTGCAGGTTTTGCAGTTCAAACAATTTGGCAGGAATCTCACCTTCCAGTCCGGTATTCCACAGGTATAAAAACTCCAGATTTTCCAAATGAGTAAGCATCATGGGAAATTCACCTCCCAGTTCGTTGTGATTGAATGAGATACCTTTCAGGTTTTGCATGCTGCCTATTTCTTCCGGAAGAGAAGTTAATCCGGTTTTGTTGTAATACAATATCTCCAGTTGCGGCAATCGGGTAAGCAAAACAGGAAACTCTTCACCCCAGTGGTTATGTCCTGCATGAAGTTCCTGCAGATTGCCCAGTTCCACCATGGATTCGGGCAGTGGACCTTCAAAGTTGTTTTCTGAGAGGGCAAAGTATTCCAGGCTTTTCATCCTGCCGATTTCTGAAGGGATGGTTCCGGAGAGTTGATTTTGCCACAGGATTAATTCACGTAAGTTTTCCAGTTGGCCCCATTCAGGAGGTATTTCTCCTGTAAAATTGTTGGAATTGAGTCCCAGGTTTACCAGGTTGGATAGGTTTCCCCATGAAGAGGGGAGCGTACCCTCCAGGTTGTTGGTCTGTACATATAAATCTTTGAGATTAGACAGCTTACCCCATGATTCCGGAAGGGTGCCCGAGAAATTGTTGATGCCCAGGCCAATGATTTCCAGTGAGGGTAAATCAGAGAGAAAGTCAGGAAGCGGGCCGGAAAGTTGATTGTCTGTAAGCGAGAGATCTGCAAGATGCTTCAGGTTTCTGAAAGATTCCGGGATGTTTCCGGTAATATCGTTTTCATTAAAGTTGATTTGCCTGAGGTAGGTAAGATCTCCTATTTCTTCGGGCAATTGACCTCTCATGCCATTTCTCCAGAGATTAAGCCGGGTTACTCTCCAGCCTTCATCCGGGATTTCTTCTACGGTGACTCCACTCCAGCCGGCTACGGGGCCCGGGCCTTTCCAGGCTCTCCAGAAAGTCCAGTCCTCTCCTCCAAGGGCTTCATAAATGGCCAGCAAAGCCAGCGAATCCTGCTCAGGTACCTGCGATTGAGCTTGTTTTATATTAAAGCTTAGTGCCAGGGTTAACAAGGTGATAAAAAGAAGTTTGTGCATAAAAGTTTGATTAATGTGGTTTAAAATATACGTATCAAACTAAAATACAAAATTTGTTATCCTTAAGGTTCTTATAATGTCGATTAATAACAAATATTATGATATGACAAGCTTTGTTTTCAGGGCGTAAGACTAATGCTGTCAAATATGATTGCCATGTTAGCAGGTGAAGAGGATAATCAAACTCAAGAGGGGTACGGGTTAAAATATCCTTTTCAACATATCATTGAACTCTTCTTTTTTCAGGGGTTTGGTAAGGTATTCGTCCAGTCCCAACCTGATATATTTCTCCCGGTCGCCTTCAAAGGCATTGGCGCTGAGCCCCACAATGGGAGGGAGGTTTTTGTATTTCTTACGCAGGGCTTTGGTAGCTGAAATTCCATCCATAACCGGCATCTTGATGTCCATGAGCACCAGGTCAAACTTATCGGGGTGGAACATTTCGACCGTTTCTTTTCCATTATCAGCAATGGTAACCTCATGGCCAAGATGGTTGAGAATGACGGAAAAAACCTTTTGGTTGATTTTGGTATCTTCGGCAAGCAGAATTCTCAGATTTCGCGTTTCACCCCCATTCACTGTATCACGGGCTTTCAGTTCTCCTTGGTCAGGGAAATGCCGGTGAGCAGTAAAAGTAAACCAGAATGTACTCCCTTTTCCTGGTTCACTGTCAAGGCCAATATCCCCTCCATGCATGCTTACCAGTCCTTTACAGATGGATAATCCCAGTCCTGTGCCTTCATAAGGTATTTCATCACTGTTTTCCAACTGACTGAAGGGAATGAATAATTTTTCCTGTTTGTGGGCGGGAATGCCTGTTCCGGTATCTGCTACGGAAATTTTAATGATTACTTTTTCCGATTTTTTATCCATAGAAATGAGTTCGGAACGGATGGAAATCTTTCCCGAGGAGGTGTATTTTATGGCATTGGAGAGCAAATTATTGATAACCTGCGATATTCTGTTTTCATCGCCTGTAAGGTATTCCGGAATTCGGGTGTCTGAAATGCTTTCGAACTCCAAATTGCCACCTGATAGATTGTTGAACAGATTTCGGGCGTCTTCGTGTAGTTTTAGAAACCTGAAACTTCTGTTTTTCAACCCAATTTTTCCTGCTTCAATTTTGGAAAAATCCAGTACCTGGTTGATGATTTCACGCAGATTTTCACTGGTCTGTTTTAATATTCCCACATATTCTTTGGTTTCTTTATCCAGCTTTTTGTTTGCCAGAATGTCGGCAATACCAATGACACCGCTCAGAGGTGTGCGTATCTCATGGCTCATGTTGGCCAGGAAGTTTTGTTTGAATTTGGCTGATTCACGGGCAATGGCCAGTTCTTTTTCCAGTATTTCCTTGTCTATCAGCGAACTGCGGTCTTCCCATACGGAGATACCTCCTTCTATGGTGTTCCCTTTTTTTACAGGAGAAAACAATGCCCTGATAACTATGTTTTTTCCTCCCAGGTGAGTTTTATAGGGACCCTCAAAGTTGGTATCTTTTCCAATAAGTGTGGACTGAACAGCTTCCCTCATCCGGGCATCAGGGAGTTGATTCATGTTGAATCCAATGATTTTCTCTTTTTTTGTTCCAATGATTTTGGCAAAATAATCGTTACAACGGGTGATATTTCCCTTATTATCAAAATGAATGATGCCCAGGGGGGATTTCTCAAAAAATAACCGGTAGCTTTCTTCGCTCTCTCTGACGGCTTGCTCGGCTTTCTTCCACTGGGTAATAACTTCGGTGTAAATGATAATTCCTCCCACAGAGTTGTCAGGCTGATACCAGGGTCTGCATTCCCAGCGCGTATAATCGACAGAGCCATCTTTTCTTATCAGAAAATCTTCATTGGAGCTGAGTACTTCTCCTTTTAATGCTCTTTGATGCACTTTCTTCCACTTTTCGGGTATTTCGGGAAATACATCATAATGATGTTTGCCAATGATGTTATGTTCTTTCAGGTTGAAATCTTTCAGATAACGCTGGCTCACATAAATATAATTAAGGTCTTTGTCATGGATGGCAACGGCCACCTGCATGTGCTCTATAACATATTGCATGAGTTTATGGTGGTGAATCAGTGATTTTTCTGCTTGCACCCGTTCAGATACATCCGTGAAAATAACATAATTCAACTCATGGGTAACAGAAGCCCTGAATTCTACGTGCTTGATACTGCCGTTTTTGCATCTTACAGGGTAAATCAGCGGTATGGGATCAGTATTTGTTCTTCTTGCATTCTCAAGATTTTCTTCCCATGTTTTTTTGATTTCCGCTCTCGACTCTTTGTTTGGGTATGCCAGTGTAAACCATGCATCTATATGGGGGATGTCTTTGGTAGTGTAGCCAAACATTTCCTCAAATTTGGGGCTCAGGTAAATCGGTTTATCATTCTTGTCTGAAATAATGATTCCTACCGGGGCCAATTGGGTAAACTCTTTAAATCTTGCCTGACTTTCCAGCAGGTCGGATTGTGCTTTTTTCTCTGCCAGGGCAATGGCCAGATACCCTGAGAGTCTTTCCAGAAGTTCTATTTTGTGGATGTCAAAACGATTCAATCGTAAATCGTTGAACTGTAGTAACCCCAGCATTTCTTTTTCCCTTTTCAAAGGTATGATGGCAACCGACTCATAACCTTCTGTATGGCATCGGTTTCGGGTGCGACCCTGTCGTTCTTCCTGCGAGGCAGAGGACAGCAAAAGGGTGGTGGAATTGGTCCAGAAGCTGCCAAAGGTTGTAAAAAAAGGCAGGGTTTCATCGGTGCGACCCTGAAGTATATTTCCACACATACATTGCAATACAGGATTATGGCTTAGGTCTCTTTCGATATTACCTTCTTCTGTATGCGTGCATAATGACTTTTCCTTCTCTACAAATATTTTGTCAAAACCCTGTGTAATATAGTAGGGGTAATCTTCTCCACGTTTAAGCCGGATGCCGATGGAAGAACAGCCTGACCATTGCTCCAGCAAAGGAACCACTTCTTTCAGTAAACTATTTATGTGGCTGTGTTTATTTATTACCGATAATAGTTTGATGGTAATCTCTTTTTCATATTCTGCCAGTTTTTCTTTGGTAACATCGCGAATAATACAAAGAGCCTTTTTTTCTCCATAAAGCACCATTCGGGCATTGCGATAACGAATATCACTTCCGGATTTTTCCTGGTAGCTCCATGTTTGCGAACTGCGGGTAGTAAACAATATCTCCAGGTGCCTGGCCATGATTTTAGCCATGCTACCCGGCAAAATATCGTAAATACTTTTTTGAAAAACCGATTCATTACCGATCTTCCAGGTTTCCTTATCACAACCAAAACAATCTAAAAGCCGGGCACGGGCATCAAAAATTATCAGCTGATCCGGGATGGCTTCGATCATGGCATTGTTCTGTCTGTCGCGCTCTGTAAGTTCTTCTGTCAGGTTTTGCAGTTCCTCATTGATTTGATTGAGTTCTTCATTGAGAGAAAAATATTCTGAGTTTTGTTGTTGCAATTGTTGGTTGGTTTCTTCCTGTGCTTCCAATGCATTTCTCAGCTCCACCCACACTTTCATAATATCGTTGATATTTTCAACCAACTTTTGTTCTTCGGGAAGATACCGGCATTGGTCAGGATAGAAGACCGAAATTTTTACCTGTTCCCCGGATTTGGTTACAAAACCTGCTTCAATACTGTTCGTATTTCTGGGGGTGTAGTAACCAGAAACATAGGTTCTGTCATTTATCCTTACCATGGCTGCGGCCTGCGAGGGGAAACGCATGGCTTTAACAAGTTCTGTTGTGATCAGCTGGCAGATTTCTTTTTCTGATTTCTTTTCATTCAGCAGTTTACGGATATTGGCAAGGCAATTGAGTTCTTTTACTCGTTCGCGTAGTTGTGCTTCTATCCGCCTGGAATCTGTAATATCTCTTCCAATACCCGTAAGACCAGTTATTTTTCCCTCAGTATCAAAAATGGGTGATAAAGATGTCTGGAAATGCCGGTTTCTGTTGTTTTTTCTTATCGTCCATTCATAAATGACATGTTCTCCTGACAAAGCCTTTTGGATGGCCTGCTCGTGCACTTTTCCTCCTTCACCAAAAAGGTCTCTGGCGGTTTTTCCTAAAAAGGATTCAGGATTCATTCCTGTTTTTTCGGTCCATTGACCGTAAATTCCGGTATGCCTTCCTTGGGTATCGAGGGTATAAATAATGTCCTGAGTAGCATTGATGATTTGCCGTGTTTTTTCCAGTTCCTCCCTGTCGGTTGGGGATGCACTTATTTCGGAATAGATGAGGCAGAAACGTAGTTTTCCTGCCGGTTGAATTGCAACCATATAATCTTTGCCGGTAGCAGGGTTTGTATATTCCGTTTGGGTTTCTTTACCGTCAATGGCGGCCTGAACATATAAAGGGAATTGTTTTTTTTCATTTTGAAATGCTTCTCCTAATGCTTTGCTGGCTTTTGCATGCAGGATAGTTTGATTTTGCAGACCCCTGACAGCAATGAAAGCTTTGTTAACTTCTATAAATTCATAGTCTATCACCTCTTTTGAGGGGTTGGTGATAGCTTTGCAAACTGCAAAACCCAAGGGCGTAGAATGTAAGATATGTTTATAGTTAATTGCTTCCATGTTTATGATTTATGTGATTAAATGCCAGGTAAACAGAATAGTGCTAAGAATACTGTATGATTCTCATAAGAGCCATATAGAGGGAAGCAACGCAAAGGAAGAAAAACATTTCATGTGCAGGTAATATTGAATTCCGAATGGATGTGTTAGAGTTGTAGTGATATTTTCCATCCTTAACAGGCTTTGGTGCGGATTAGAATAAAATATTTCTTCAAAAATATAAAAAAAATGGTTCTCTCTCTTTTGAAAGAAAAGATATTAACATAGGAACCTGTAACGAAGCTGAATAATT
>CAZBGI010000070.1:0-16959 GCA_964491395.1 uncultured Bacteroidales bacterium
TTTTTAAGTTTTAATAGATAAATAAATAAAATAACACTGCAAATCAAAAAAAAAACGATAAAAACAAGCTTTTTAACAAAAAACTTTGCATAGGTGGATGGGATTGTTAAATTACGGATGCTTTTGTATGTTATAAAACGGTGCTTTTTATATGTTTATTTTATTGGTTAATAAAATGGGTTCTTTTTAGTCTGGTTTTAATTCGATGGGGTTGTTGCGGCGGCGCGAAGCTTCATTGGCTGACCTTTGCGCTGCAGCAGGATCGTCAAATGTCATGGTTGCTCCCGTAGCTTCCACAGATTGGAGGAGACCGGCAACCGGGTTTTTGTGAAACCTGTTTCGCAAAGCGAAAAACTCCGCCTTGGTTATAGTTGTTCTCGGCTTATCGTCTATTTTAATATAGTCAAATCCTTCCGGCTTTGAAATGTTATGGAGTTCAAAAGTATAATGCTCGCGGGTATCGCTGATTTTTACTATCAATCCGGGCAATCCATGAAAAAGGTAGGGGCCGGCACTGTAGGGTATTTCTGTTGTAAACCATGCAATCCACTCACGTCCGCCAAAAGTTGCAAGTGCCTTTTGTACAACGTAATTTCCAATCTTTTTACTTTCGGGTTTTATGGTCCATTGTAAACTTTCCATGGGCACCGAATACTTGTATTCATCCATGCCAAGTTTGTCGATCGTGGTAATCTGACCTTTGGGATAATTTATATAGTGCGTAGAAGTAAAACGGGTAGGTGGAATCTTCCCCTGGGCCATAGCACTGAGAAAGCCATCCAGGTCGTTTGCATTTATATATAGAAGAGGTATCAGGGAATTTGAACTCTGACTTTGGTAAGTATCAGAACCAATAAAAAGCGTAAATTCCTCGTGCAAAACATAATCCATATCTGTTGAGTCTGGCCTGTATGTAACATTGTAAAAACACATCACCTCGATGGGATCAGGTTTGCGATGGTTTTGTCCAAAAGAATCAACTATTGGAAATGTAATGAACAATGTTGCGAACAATAGCACCCTGAGTTTGCTGAATGAAATACATTTCATACTTGAAGATTATTTGAAGTTTTGGTTCGGATGTTAGGATAACAAACAATTCCAAAGATATAAATTTATCTTTAGTAATCTATACTATTTAAGTGGTTATGCATAATGTTAAGTGTTCAGGTTATTTTCACCGGTATTTTAGAAATTTGTATTTCTGAGCTTATTACTAGCAAGAGACACATATTGATAAAGTTATAGAATAAAAACTCATTTCACACCAATAGCAGAAATTTTGAAAAATGGGGAGAAGTCTCGAGGATTTGAAACGGAATATGGCGCTTTCAAACCCGAGTTTTGATTCGCCATTCGATTTTGAATAAAAAAGTACGAAAGCACAACAACATGTGAGTTTCATTCCAATAACCTTCAGAATTCAATTCCCTTTCTCTTTATCATCTTTTTTTCAGATATTTGCCCGTAATTTCCTTAGATTATCGTGCAGTTGACCATTGGGTTGTCAGTGCAGAAAAGAGTTGTATTATTTATGGCAAATAAAAGCAGTCTGGACAAGTTCCTGATTTGGCGAAGCAAATACCTTGATGACAAGCATTTTATGCTTGTTTTGTGTGTGATTATTGGTATGGGTGCTGCCATGGCAGCAGTTATTCTGAAAACCTCAGTGCATTATCTGGAAGCATGGGTGCGCAGCATCCGTCCATCGGAAAACTGGCTGATGCTGATCTTTCCGGTAATCGGGATTCTGATAACAGTAGTTTATGTGCGCACTTTTGTGAAAGATAATATAGGACATGGTGTTTCGCGGATTTTGTATGCCATATCGCGCAACAAATCCGTCATGAAGGCCCACAACATGTGGTCTTCCATGGTGGCTTGTACTTTTACAACTGGATTTGGGGGTTCTGTGGGTATGGAGGCACCCATTGTGGCTACCGGCGCAGCCATAGGCAGCAATGTGGCGCAAAAGAGCAAACTGGGTTTCAAACGAACCACACTGCTGGTGGGCTGCGGCGCTGCAGCGGCCATTGCTGCCATTTTTAAAGCGCCCATCGCGGGACTGATTTTTGCCCTGGAAGTCCTGATGCTTGATCTCACCATGTCGTCTATTATCCCTTTGCTCATTGCGGCTGTTACTGCCACTTTGTTTTCTTCGCTTTTTCTGGGAGAACAGGTTGAATTTTATTTTACCCTCAAAGATCCGTTCACTTTTGGTCACTTCCCTTTTTACATCCTGCTGGGTATTGTAGCCGGAGCGGTATCTCTCTACTTTACACGCATGAATGCCCTGGTGGAAAAGCGCATCAAAAAAGTGAAACAGCCTTACAGACGCCTTATGATAGGAGGAGGGATTCTCGGTATATTGATTTTTTTGTTTCCCCCGCTTTTTGGTGAAGGGTATATTACCATGAGGTCTATGCTTTCCGGTCAGCCCGAGGAGCTTCTCAACGATAGTATCTGGAGCTATTTTGTGAACGATAACGGGTATTTGCTTGTCGGATTTTTGATTTTGGTGCTTTTTTTTAAAGCCATTGCTACATCTCTTACCACTGGTAGCGGGGGGATAGGAGGGGTGTTTGCCCCCAGCTTGTTCATGGGCGGAATTACCGGGTTTGTATTTGCGCGGCTGATTAACTCCATGAACTGGGTGAAGATATCAGAGTATAATTTCGCGCTGGTGGGCATGGCCGGTCTTATTGCCGGGGTGATACATGCACCCCTGACCGCCATATTTTTAATTGCTGAAATTACGGGGGGCTATGAACTTTTCGTGCCCCTCATCATTACAGCCTCCATATCTTTTCTTACGGTGAGGTATTTCGAACCTCATTCGTTGTATACCAAAAAACTTGCGGAGAAAGGTCAGCTGATTACCCATCACAAAGACCAGGCTGTTCTTACCATGCTCAATCTGGAGAGTGTAATTGAAACCAACCTTACCCCTGTTGCACCCGATCAATCCCTGGGCGAACTGGTAAAGGTGATAGCCAAATCCACACGCAATATCTTCCCGGTCATTGACAAGGACAACAATTTCCTGGGTATCGTGCCCCTGGATGAGGTGAGAGTAATCATGTTTGAAAAAGACAAATACGATAAGTTGCAGGTACGGGATTTAATGATCGTTCCTCCGCAAAAAGTAGATTTGCATGACAGCATGGAGTCAGTCATGAAGAAATTTCGTCAAACCGGGCTGTGGAACCTGCCGGTGGTCGAAGGAGGAAAATACATGGGGTTTGTTTCCCGTTCCAATGTTTTCAACGTCTATCGGAAAATGTTAATAGAATTTTCTGAAGAATAATCCGAGCTTTCCAGGTCTTCAGGCCTTTGGTATTCAGGTTACAACCCTTCTCCCAATCTCATGCTGGTTTATTTTTTATTTTTGGATCCTGTTTTGCATAAGAGGTTTTTCGGTGGCAGAATTTCGTAAATTTGCAACAGGCACTAAAAAATAACCGAATCACCAAATACATTTTATTATGAAAGCACGAACTCCTATTTTCACGATAGCATGGGTGATGGCCCTGGGTATTTTTTTTACCTCATGCGACGATGGCAAAGTAAACTTTTTTTCTGTGGAGGAGGATATTGCCCTGGGAGAAGAAATAACGCAGGAAATCCTGAATAATCCTGAAGAATATCCTGTTTTGGACAGAAATCAATATCCCCAGGCTTATGCCTACCTGGAAAGAATGCGCGACGATATCCTGGCTTCAGATGACATACGCCATGATGATAATTTTGCATACAATGTGTACATTATCGACAAAGACGTTTTTAATGCCTTTGCAGTTCCGGGTGGGAATACTTTCTATTACTCCGGTTTGATCAAATTTCTCGATAACGAAGCTTCACTGGCCGGAGTTGTTTCCCATGAAATTGCCCATGCCGATCGCAGGCATTCCACCAATCGGCTTACCAAAATTTATGGTTTTCAGATTGTTGCATCGCTGTTGCTGGGAAACAATCCGGGTTTGGTTGAGCAAATTCTGGCTGATTTTGCACTGAATTCCACTGCGCTTGCTTTTAGCCGGCATGACGAATTTGAAGCAGACGAATATGCCGTCAAATATTTGTATCCAACAGAAATTGATGCGCGTGGCGTAGCTTATTTTTTTGAAAAAATCGATGCAGAACCCTCCCCCGGCTGGATGGTGTATTTCAGTACTCACCCTCCTGATGATGAGCGAATTGAAGCTATTCACGAATTACACCAGGAACTGGGAGGAGAAGAAGGAAATTTGTTTGAAGAAAGATACCAGGATTTTAAGAATATGCTGCCTTAAACCTGCCTTTGATAGGGAACAAATCAAATAACCTTTTTTTTTGTATTACATCCGTGTTTTTGTCCGTATCTTATACTGCATGAATTGTTTACAGGAATAATCTTTTATTAACCAATCCACACTGTTATGAAATCTATTACTTTTCTGATGGCAGTTTTCTTTGCCACTGCAAACTTTGCCCAAACTACCGAAAACGCTAATGTTTATCCCTCCAATCTGGAAGAAAACATGTATTTTACCAATTTTGATGCCGCCAATAATACCATAGAGGGGCTGCATTTCATGGTGCTGGCAGATGGTGATAATTCAAGATATGTAACCCCTCCGTTTGAGGTGAGTATTTACCTTATGCCTGAGGGAAGTAACAGTATCGAGGATATGATCATTGTGAAACGGTATCCTTTGGATGGAATTTATCATATGGGTAAGCACGAATTTGAAAATGAAACCATCCAGCTGAATGAAACTGCAGATATTGCCCCGGGAAATTACAGGCTGGGTATTTGGGTAAACTCCGATGAAGCTTTTGCCGAAGACCGCAATGATAATGCTACCCTGTTCAGAAATTCTATCCGGATTGTAAATCCCACTACAGGTGAAACTCCTGAAACTGAAAATGACGACGACTGGGATGATTGGGATGATGATGAGGATGATTGGTAGAGTTTATGAAAATAAAGTATAAAAAAGTCTGGTCTTGAAAGTAAGCCAGGCTTTTTTTATGGGCGGGCTGTTTTAGATAAAGAAGGTACAACGTTTTATAAAACGGGAGAAAATCTCGTTACATTTATTTTGAGGCTGTTGTGGGGCTGTCCCCAACCCACCCTCAAGGAAAGGGAGTGTCAAAATATTTCTTTATTTTCGACGCGGAAAACAAATATTCACCCAAATTTATTGATCAAATGTTCAAATATAATTGTTTTATTTCATTGCTGTTTGCGCTCCTCTTATCATCTTCTTCTTTGTGGGCACAGGAGAAGCAAACTCTTTCTCATGATGATTATGATAAGTGGGAAATTATTTCAGGAACAAAAATTGCTCCTGATGGGAACCATCTTTTGTATATGCTCAATCCTCAGAGGCAGGATGGAAATCTCATCATTAATCGGACTGATGGGAGCGCGGAGCAGAGAATTGCACGGGGAAGCAAGGCTGCTTTTTCTGCCGGAAGCAATTTTGCAGTATTTCATATTGAACCTCAAAGAGAGGTTGTCAGACAAGCCAAGGTTGACAAGAAAAAGAAAGATGAGATGCCCAAAGATTCACTGGGGATACTAATACTTTCATCGGGAGAGTTACTTACTTATGCAGATGTTATCTCTTATCAGCTGCCCAAAGAACCTTCTCCGTGGTTGGCTTTCACGCTGGATTTTAGCCGGATAGTGGAAGAAACTGAGGAGGACTCCGGGACCAACCCAACAGATACCGTTCCTGAACCTTTGAGAGAAGAGCAACCTGAAGAAGAAAAGGAGCCGGAAACGGAAAAAATCAAACAACTGATTATCAAGAACCCCCTGGAGGGAATTGCGCACGTGTATGATGATGTGGAACACTACAGGATGGCAGAAAACGGCACTTCGGTACTGTTTATACAGGAAGTAGAAAGCGAAGAAGACTCTCTGGAAATCAGGAAACTATTTGCCTTCAATACAACCCGTCAGTCGCTCCAATTGCTGGATTCTGCCGCCGGGGATTTCAAGCAGTTGAGTGTGAGCAAAAACGGGGAAAATTTTGCCTGGTTGTTTTCTGCCGATACCACGGATGTGAAAGTTTACGACCTGTTCGTGCATCAGACCGGCAGGCGTGCACGCACCCAAAGTGTTACTCCCGACACCGAAAATATGCCTGAAGATTTTGCCGTAAGCGAATACAATCAACCGGAGTTTTCTGACGACAACAGCAAGGTGTTTTTCGGTATTGCTCCCAGGCCTGAAGAAGAACCCAAAGATACCTTGCTGGAGGAAGAAAAGTACAGCCTGGATATCTGGCACTGGCAGGATCCCCTTTTGCAGAGCCAGCAAAAAGTAACCGCATCCAGAGAAAAACAACGCAATTTTGAGGCTGTCTTCCATCTGCGCAAAGGAAACCTGGTGCCCCTTGCATCGGAAGATATGCCGGTAATTACCAAAGACAGGTACGGCAATGCTCCTTTTGTCATGGGCATATCCGGCGTGCCTTATCAGCGGGAGAGCACATGGCTGGGAAGTACTCCACGCGATGTATATGTTGTGGATGTGAACGATGGCAGCAGAAAACAGATTCTTACCAGGGCTGAAGCCAATGTTCAGTTTTCTGTTCATGGCAATTATATCCTGTATTACCTTCCCGAAGAAAAGAACTGGTATGCTTACTCGATCAAAGATGAAACCGCACGTAGGCTTACTTCCGATATTAATGTCCCCTTGTATGATGAGTTGAATGATGTACCCAATTTCGCCAGGCCTCATGGTACTGCCGGTTGGGGCGAAGACGATGACTTTGTCCTGGTGTACGACCGCTATGATATTTGGAAACTGGATCCCTCAGGCAAGCGGCAACCCGAAAATATTACAGGAGGTTATGGGCGCAGCAATCATATTCTTTTCCGTTACCAGAACCTGGATCGCGATGAGCATCATATTCCCGATGACAAAATATGGCTTAGTGCTTTTCATGAAGAAAGCAAGCAGGGTGGTTATTACAGTCTTAACATGAAAACTGGCAACCTGGAAAGGCTCATCATGGAAGATGCCGCATTTATGCAACTGCAGAAAGCAAAAGAAGAAGATTTGTTTGCTTGGCGCAGAAGCACTTTTACCCAATATCCTGATTTGTATACCAGTAATACCGACTTTACAGAGGTTGAGAAAATTTCTTCGGCCAACCCCTGGCAGGATGAATATTTGTGGGGTAGTGTAGAACTGGTGGAATGGCAGGATTTTAACAATGACACTTTGCAGGGTTTGCTTTACCGGCCCGAAAACTTTGATCCGGAGAAAAAATACCCCATGATTGTTTACTTTTATGAGAGATCATCGCAAAACCTGCATCGTCATAATATCCCTTCTCCCAGCCGCTCCATTATCAATCCTGCATTTTGCACCAGCAACGGGTATGTGGTCTTTGTTCCCGACATTACCTATCGCATAGGATATCCGGGGCAGAGTGCCTATAATGCGATTATAAGCGGTACGCAGACCATGCTGGAGCGGCACTCTTTTATTGATCGCGAGCGCATGGGATTGCAGGGGCAAAGCTGGGGTGGATACCAGATTGCCTACCTGATTACCAAAACCAACATGTTCAGAGCCGCCATGGCAGGTGCCCCGGTGAGCAATATGATAAGTGCTTATGGCGGTATCCGGTGGGGTTCGGGCATGAGTCGCCAGTTTCAGTATGAGTTGACCCAAAGCCGAATAGGGGGTACATTGTGGGAAAAACCCATGCATTATGTTGAAAATTCCCCCGTGTTTTTTGCTCCCGATATCGAAACTCCGCTGCTGATGATGCACAACGACGATGACGGAGCTGTGCCATGGTACCAGGGAATAGAGATGTATACAGCCATGCGCAGGCTCAATAAACCTGTTTGGTTGCTGGTATACAACAAGGAAGACCATAACCTTATGAAATGGCCCGCAAGGATGGATTTATCAGTACGGATGTACCAGTTTTTCGACCACTATCTCAAGGATCAACCTGCTCCCCGTTGGATGGAGAAAGGAATCCCTTACATTGAGAAAGACACTACCCATGGCTACGAACTCATGAATAAGCAAGAGTAAAATCCAGTAGCTCATACATAATCCGGGGAAAAGCGCTGAAGGTTTTTCCCCGTTTTTTTTGTGATAGTCGGGGATGACGGCCCGGTAATAAACCAGTGAATCTCCGGATATGGAAATCAGGTTTTTACATGGGTGAAAAGGATTGTTTCGGTTTTTTAAAAAAAACAGATCATGAATAATCATTAATTTTGCCGGCTGAAAGAATTTCTTTTTGCAGAGCCCCTTCAGTAATTCAGGTATTCATGCAGATGAAACCCATTTCCTGAAAAATAAATTCCTGCTTTGAACAAGGAGTGCCTGATACGGAAAGGTAATATCTTATTGAAATAATCGTTATCCAGTAGTTTTTGATATATAATATTTTTACCCTCATGTTGTTACGTGTTTTTCGCCTTCACAAGGCTATGATGTTTTTGCTGATAGCATTGGTTTCTTTGATTAAGTCTGGTGATATATTTGGCCAGACTGATGAGCAAATACCGGCAGAGGCTGATGTTCTTCCGGATACAATGATTGTTTTTTCTCCTGAACAGGCATCCGGATATATTCAGAAAATAGTGGAGGGGGAAGATATCTGGAAGCCTGAAGGTGAGCAAATGAAAGCTTCCTTACGAAGGCTTGCCGAACATTTTAATGAGCCCATTGACAGCGTAATCAGCAGGCTTACTGCATTTGAATACGATTCGGTGTTTTTTGAAGTTTCCCATGTAATGCAAAATGACACATTGCCCGTTCGATGGCTCACTGAGTCGACCTTCTTTGTGGATACCCTCGTTTTGGAGAGAGAACCATTTATTACCCGGGAAACAATATATATAAATACTGTTCCTGTAAAAGTGAATCCTGTCAACGATACATTGCCGGTTTTTGGAGTTGATAAAGATTCTGTCAGGATTGAGAGAGATACCATTCGCGAAACTGTCATTGATACATTATTTCTGAACTCCAAAGGAGTGCAGGTTCACCAGGTGGAAGAAGAGCGTGTAATTCCTCCCATGTTGCCCCCCAACAGCCATCAGCAAGTACGGTTTCAAAGAGACTCTGCTTCTGTCATTGTTTCCACACCTCGCAGGGCTCTGGTAGCAAATCCGGATTCTCCTTTTTATATTCTTCCGGATGACAGGATGGCAGATTCGCTGTACCATGCAGTGAATACGGTGGTTTCCTATACCGAAGTTCGTGATTCGGTGTTGGTGTTTATTAGTGATATTGATGGCCAGCAAACCCCTTTATGGCTAAGTGCCATCGAACAAGAGATGCAACGGTTTTGGGTGAAGAATGAAGCCAGGGATTCTATTACCCTTTGGGTGGGAAATCCTTTCCGCAATGAGATAAAATTGCTGCTGGAAGACAATGTAAGTGTTGAAAGGCGGGAAAAGATAGGCATGGATGATGTTCCTGTTACCTCGCTTAGACCCAATCTGTCGTTGGTGCCCATGAAACCCTCCGAGGAAATTCCCATATTCTGGCAATATGGATTTTCCAGCACTTTTACCTTGAATCAAACCTACTTCTCCAACTGGGCCCGGGGGGGAGAAAGTTCTTATGCCGGCAACCTGGATGTCAAAGGAAGTGCAGATCTCAATGATAAAGAGAAAAAAATCCGGTGGACCAATGAAGCTCGTCTCAGATATGGTGCTATCAGAACCGAAGAGCATGGTTTACGGACCAATACGGATAACCTTGAATTGAACTCTAAGTTCAATACCGATTTGCGCGAGAAACTCGATTTTAGTTCTGTGTTTTATTTCAAAACACAGGTAGCCAAAGGATATAATTATCCCAACGACTCGGTAGTGATTTCCCGCTTTCTGAATCCGGGAGCTTTAACCCTGGGTGTGGGGGTAGAGTACAAGCCTTTTGAGAAAACCAGCCTTAACTTCTCTGCTATTTCTTACCGGAATACTTTCGTGCTGGATACCACCGCCATTGATCAAACCACCCATGGTATTGATGCTGGTGAACGTTCGCGTCAGGAGCTGGGGGGGCAGCTGGTAGTACGCAACAGCGTTTCTATCCTGGATGGTCTCAATATCACCAATTCCTTACGGATTTTTTCCGGTTATCTTGACAAGCCGCAAAATGTGGATGTGGATTGGGAGATCAACCTGGAAAAGCAAATAAGCTGGTTCTTTAAGGTGAGTCTTAACATGCACACCATTTACGACGATGACATCCTCTTTCCGGTTCTGGATGCTCAGGGTGAACCCGTTGTGATGCCCGATGGCACGCCACAAAGAGCTCCCCGAACCCAGTTTAAGCAGTTTCTTGGATTGACTCTGGCATTTCGTTTGTAAAACAAACCATCAATTGAACTGTCGTTGCAGGTTTCTTGCTTTGTCATTTACGTTCATTGCCCGATACAACTGATATAGCCTGAGCAGCAGAGACGGGTCATCAGGATTTTTATCATAAATCTTGTCGAGCCATTCAATCGCCGAATCAAAAGCCGCAGCAGATTTGTTTCTATTTTGGGCAGCTTCGCGACTGCTTTGTATTTGAATGGTGCTTTCTTCTATGTCTACTCCCATATTGTAATAGCAGGTAGCCAGATTCAGGTAAGCTTCCATTTGGTCAGGATCAACCTCAATGGCTTCTTTGTAAGCTTTGATAGCCAGAGAGTATTGATTGGTTTTCTGGTAAATCAGTCCTTTGGTGAAGTGAAAGGTGTATTCTGATGGATTCTCAGAAGCTGCTTTTTCCAGCATTTCTATAGCTCCTTCTGTATCGCCTTTCTCAAAAAGCAATTCAGCCAGCAGCATAACCAGCACTTCATTATCTTCATAACCTTCAATCCCTTCCGTCAGAACCTCTTCCGCCCGGTTAATGTTCTCTTTTTCAAGGTAAAGTGTGAAAAGCAGATGGGTTGCATTGGGAGTGTATCGTTCTTCGTGAAGAAAACGCAAATGCTCTATGGCCTTATCCTGGTTTTCACTCTCATAAGCAGCTACAGCAGCATTAAAATACAAATCATGATCCGCGGGTGCTGATAATACCGCACCTTCGTTAATTTTTATGGCCTGCTCAAAGGCTCTGAGTGCTTCATTGTATTTTTCTTCTTTAAACAGTCTTTCCCCTTCTTTCTTAAATTCATTGGAAAGTTTTACATACCCGGGAGCCAGTTGCCTTTTAAACCTGGCCCGGCGGTCTAACCGACGGGCTGTTTCATAAGAACTTATGGCAATGTATAGCTGGTTGGGATAAAGTTCATATTTTTTTTTGTCGTTTTGTTTTCTCCCTTCAATATAGGCTGTTTGAGCCAAAAACCCCCGTGCATACCAGGTACGTGACCACTGAGATGTTTCATCATCGGCTATCATGTCTTCCACAACTTCTTTGGCTTCTTCATACTTTCCGTCTTCAATGAGATGAAAAACAGCTATCAGGTTGCTGCGCTGTAAAGGAGATAATACCCTGCATCCGGAAAAGAGAACAAGAACAAATAAAATAACAGGAAGGATAGCGCGGTTGCTCATTGTGATACGATTTTTTTTATCTGATAATTATTGAAGATTCTTTTGCAAAACCTTAAGGAAAAACAACGCAAGGTAGTCCCGGGGGAATCTTATGCAATATTTTGTGCAAAGATAGTGAGATTAAGATTTTGTAGAAAGCTCAAACAAAGGTTTAGTAATTATTAATGGAAGATGCAAGGTTTCGTTATTGCTTTGTTTTGCAGTTCGGTAAGGGTTGTTTCTGAAAAGCTGTTCACCCTGTCGGAAGGGGGAGGTTCCTGCTCTTCTTATTCCATCCTCCCATCCACCTTAAAAGGCAATCTTCCCAGTTTTTCCACTTCCACCGAAGGGTAGCCGAACTCTTCCACCACCTTGCCTTCAATCAGGTAAAGACCCTGTCCGGTAAAAGGATACTTTTGCAGCGATTGGGGAAAGTGTACCGTATCGAAAAATTCGCCCTTTTCATCCAGGAAGCATCCAAAGTGCATCCAGTCTTTACGAACCGTGTGCACGTACTTGATGGTGACCAGGTCGCCCACCATCCGAACCTTCCGTCCCAGCTTGCTCATGAGCTCACATGCCAATGCATTGCCGCGGTAATCAGTTTTGAGCATATCGAAACGCGACAGGGTAACAGGAAACCCCAGCAATTCCATTTCATCATAAGCATCCTCAAGTTTGTTATCATGCAGTGGGGGGAGGGTGAACTTTTTCTCTTCGGGCTCAAAAATGGCAGGTACCGTTTGTTTTTTGGGTTGTTGGGAAAGCAGGAAATGGGCTTCCCACAGCAGTTCTTTTTTGGGCTTGCCGCAAAAGCGGAAGGCTCCGCAGCGAATGAGCAGCAACACCTGCTCCAGCCCCGGGGCCGTGCGGTGAATGAAATCCTGCAGGCTTTTAAAAGGTCCGTTCTGTGCTCTTTCATGGCAAAGAGATACGGCCAAAGTACTCCCCAACCCTTTCACATGTTGCCAGCCCAGGTAGATGTCACGGTTGCGGATGCTGGTTTTGTAAACACTATGGTTGATGCAGGGCAGATGGATGACAGCTCCATGCCGGCGCGCTTCATTCACGTAAATGCGGGTGTTGTAAAAACCACCGAAATTGTTGATTACTGCCACATGAAATTCATCGGGGTAATGGGTTTTCAGAAACAGGCTCTGGTAGCTTTCCACGGCATAGGATGCCGAATGGGCTTTACAAAAAGCATAGCCTGAGAACGATTCTATTTGTCGCCACACTTCCTGTGCCAGGGCAGGGGAGTGCCCTTTTTGCCGGCAGCCTTCGAAAAACTTATCCCGGATGCGTTGAAATTCGGCCCGCGAGCGAAACTTACCCGACATGGCCCGCCGTAAAATGTCGCTGTCGTCCAGTCCCAGCCCTGCAAAATGGTGGCTGATCTTGATTACATCTTCCTGGTATACCATCACCCCGAAGGTTTCTCCCAGCTGTTCTTCGAAGGTGGGGTGGAGGTATTTTACTGTTTCAGGGTTATGGAATCGCTTGATGTATTCGCGCATCATGCCCGATTTGGCCACTCCCGGCCTGATGATGGAGCTGGCAGCCACCAGGCGGATGTAGTCGTTGCATTTGAGTTTTTTCAGCAGGCCACGCATGGCCGGCGATTCAATGTAGAAACAGCCAATGGCTTCACCATTGTAAAGGCGCTGGTTAATCTCAGGGTCTTTCTTGAACCGACTTACCTGGTGTACATCAATTTTCTGTCCTTTGTTCTGCAGCACCAGTTCTGCCCCTTCCTGTATGTGGGCAATGCCGCGCTGGCTCAGGATATCGAGCTTCTCAAAACCAATGTCTTCGGCAATGTACATGTCCCACTGGGTGGCGGGAAAGCCTTTGGGAGGAAGGTCGAGCGCAGTATAATAATAGATAGGCTTCTCAGACACCAGCACTCCTCCGGCATGAATGCTGCGATGGTTGGGGAAGTCGAGGATGCGGCTGCCGTATTCCAGGATTTTCTGTGCCACGGGATCATTTTTGGCGGGGTAAGGGTTTTTTACCAGGGCGTCAATCTCCTGTTTGGGCAGGCCGTATACTTTACCCATTTCGCGGATGACCGATTTGTCGCGGAAGGTGTTGATGGTACCCAGCAATGCCGTATGGTCGCGCCCGTAGCGTTTGAAGATGTAATCCTGGATATGGTCGCGGTCGGTCCAGCTGTAATCGATGTCGAAATCAGGCGGGCTGGTGCGCTGGGCGTTGATAAAGCGTTCGAAATAGAGGTCAAGTTCAATGGGGTCGATGTCGGTGATACGCAGGCAGTAAGCCACGATGCTGTTGCCACCGCTGCCCCGCCCCACGTGGTACATGCCGCGCGACATGGAATATCGGATGATGTCCCAGGTGATGAGAAAATAGGAGGAAAAGCCGAGTTTGTCAATCACATCGAGTTCTTTAAGCATTCGTTCGCGCGCTTTTTTGTTGTGGCGTCCGTAGCGGTATTCCAGCCCCTCCAGTGCGAGTTTTTCCAGCAGCAGGCGGTCATCGTAGCGGCTGGAGGTGAAGATTTGTTTGTTTTTGGGTGTTTTGAAGTCGAAGTCGAAGCTGCATTGCTCCAGTAGTTTTTGGGCGTTGTGCAACAATGCAGGGCAGTCGCGGTAGGTTTGCTGCAATGCTTCCGCACTCCGAAGACAGGCATCGTGGGGAGCCAGCATGGAAGGGGTGAGCTGGCTCAGTAGAATGTTATGGTCAATGGCGCGCAGGTGACTGTGCAAACCGTGATCATCCCGGTGGGAAAAACATGATGAGGATTGGGCCACCAGCTTGTGCGGATAGTCGCGAAGAAGGTTGTAGAGGGTGCGGTGAATATCGCCGGGGCGCACGCCCAGGAATTCATGGTCTCTCAGTGTCTCTGCAGCTTTGGCCAGGGGAGGATACAATACGAAAACATGTTCGAACGCCGGCGCCTGCTCCGGAAGTTTTTTCCCCGAGAGATTGTATTGGCTGAGCATCTCGTTGATTTCGCGCAGCCCTTCGTGGTTGCGGGCAATACACGTGTACAGCAGCCGATCTCCATTGCGGGCTTCCATGCCGGCCACCGGCCTGATATTGTGCTGACGGCACGCTTTCACAAAATCAAACACCGCAGTAGTGTTGTTGATGTCGGTGAGTGCAAGGGTATCCAACCCCAGGGTAGCGGCCTGTTGCACCGCCGTTTCCACCGGCATGGTGCCATACAGCAGGCTGTAGTATGTGTAAATGGTTTGCATCGGGATGAATTGTCTGGTTGTTTTACAATCAAAAAATATGATTGTAATATAGTAATTGTTTTGAACATCCTGCTGCCAGGAACAGGAAACTCCAAAAGATTTCCAGCTTCCGGGTTTGAAGTGAAAAAAAACGGTAGCTTTTAGTTGCTGTGCAAACTGGAGGTTCCTGCCATCAGGAACAGGAAACTCCGAAGGATTTCCAGCTTCCGGGTTTGCAAAACTTTATTTATTTCTGGAAGGATTTTGTCTGGTGTCAAACACCCTGTTAATATAGACAACCGGCTTTGTTGTGCTTTGTCTGTAAGTGATTTTGATGTTTTTTTCGATAAGTTTTTTGTATTGGTATTGCAGATGGTTAAACTGCTCATCTATAGCCCCTGTATTCACAAATCTTGCATCTGAAAGAATATCAACACGCTTCAATAGATTTGTGATTAGCTCAAAAGCTTTTTCCTCTCCTGCAAGCTCACAATAAAATCGATACACCCTTCGGAGGTCTTTTTTTGCCCTCAATGTCCATTTTATTTCGTAACTCTCCACGACTGAACTTCTTTTCTTAAGTCCTCCTGAGATGTTAAGTCTCCGTTCTTAATATTCTCTTCCGATTCTTCTGTCAAAGCATCTTCCAGAAAGGATAGTAACTTCTCATAAAGTTCATTTACAGCCGGTTCTTTTATCCGGTGAAGATGGTTGTGTATATAATCCCTTTTTTCGATTAAGTTCATGGCAATCATCGTTTTTCTTGCAAACAAATATAAGAAATTTTAGCTTGCGGTTCTAATCCGGAAGCTTCCAATTCCTTCTGAAGCTGGAAGTTCCTAACCAAAACCGGAAGCTTCCGGTTGCTGCGCAAGTTGGAAGTTCCTGCCCCACGTGTTCTAAAACAGTAATGGGAACAACTCTGTTCGAATTGTTCCCATTCACGTCAGAAAACTTGCGTTTTCTTATGAGGCAGGTTACTGTTATTATGGCCGGCATGCTTTGACTGAATGCGGACATTCAGCAATTTGCAAGCCCTGAACACGCTGATACTATCAGTTAAGATAAGTATCGTTGTGCTGTCTGCTGCAAATACCCGGAGGCATTCTTTTGCAGACAAAAGTGTCGTTTCATAAGAACTTACAGAGGATTTCAACTGTCTTTCTGCGATTTCTTCTTGCCTCCCCTTCCTTTCGGAATTTTGGCTTTCTGTAATTGCAGTTTTTCAGAAGAAAATCTTCCGAAAGTCAACCTTAATCAGTCCGCAGACCTTTCAGGTTTCAGCAATCGCTTGGGGAAACATCCTGTAACAAAACATCTTGCGTCAAGCGCTGAATGTTTTGAAAAGAACTTTTCATCTCATTAGGTTCCGAAGAACCGGCAGGGATGAAAACATGGTTTCTCATGGTCATGCTGACTTCGACTCAATAGCTTAAAGAACGCTGTGCGAGGTTTAAGTTACTGACCGTTTTCTCTTCAGAACGGGTTTTACAACCTGTATCGTCAGAGAGCGCGGACTTTGGCTCCTTTCAACAAGCAAATCTTTCGATTTGTACGATCCGGATATTGGTTCAGCTAAGAAATTCTATCCTTTTCCTTGTTTTGGGAGCGGCCTTTTATCGCTCACCTGCTGAAACAAATATACACCAATAAAACACTGTAAGTCAAGTTTTTTACTCCAATTTTATTCACTTTGTTTTAACAAGGTTTTCAACAATTGTTGAAAACCTCACGGGCTTTGCCTGCCCTGCATTTTGACTGGCAGAGGAATGAAAATGAAAGCGTTATTAACAATAAGTCCAAAAAGATATTAACATTGTAGCGGGGACAGAGCTGTTTTTTTAAGAGATAACGAGACCGTTTACCAACGTTAATCTTTTCAAAAAAAACGATTGCCATCCTCGTAGTGTGTTGATTTTCGTATTTTTGAGCCGTTTTAAAGGCTTGTTGTGCGATAGGAAAACCAAGCCTGAACATATTTTAACTAAATTTCTTAAATCAAGTATTGTTATGCAAAAATTGATATTTACATTGAAGGCCATGCTTTTGGGTATGGTTTTGCCGTTGATGGTATCAGCTCATGAAGATTCGCGCTTGATGCGTTTCCCTGATATCAATGGAGATTTGATTGCATTCGTCTATGCCGGAGATATCTGGACCGTGGATGCCAATGGTGGCGACGCCAAAAAACTTACTTCCCACAAAGGGCTTGAGTTGTTTCCGAAAATTTCACCCGACGGCAAAT
>CAZBGI010000071.1:0-16350 GCA_964491395.1 uncultured Bacteroidales bacterium
GGATTATAAGATTTAAGATTATTGGATTGCATGATTCAAATTTCACTGCAATTTGTGGACTAAAATAAAGCTCACGTACATCCTCATTTCACTCTTATTTTCGGTATCTCACAGTTACCGGTTTCTTCCCATAAAGCTTTCACCCTAAAGCGCCCTGCAACTTTCCACTTTTTTATTTTCGCTGCTCTTTATCACCCTTCCAGCCTCGGGTTTTGGGTTTCCAGCTTTAATAGCCTGCCGGCCCTGTTTAGGGGCCATTAAATCATTAATAATTAATAATTAACAACCAGCAATACCTGCGCTGATTTCCGCGTTATAATTGAAAAATAATTACTAAATTTAAGAGAAAAATGTTACTTTTGCATTAGCAGTGAAGTATTATTTTTGATGAATGGAAGATTTACCTCTGATTCTTGAAGGAATAGATAATAAAATCAAAAAGTTGATTTTCAGCAATCGAAAACTGAAAGAAGAGAATCAAAAAATAGCTGACCAAAAACACAACCTTGAGCAAAAGGTTGAGCAATTAACCACAAAGATTGCCGAATTAGAGGATTCCATGAACAAATTAAAGATTGCAAAGGTTATGACAGGAGAAGATACTTTCATGGCCCGGCAACAAATAAATGAACTGCTGCGGGAAATAGACAAATGTTATTCATTGTTGAACAGGTAGACCGCAATTGAGTTTTGATGAAAGGACAACATATATCCGTTATAATTGCCGACCGGCCCTACAGATTGAAGGTGGGCAGTGAAAGTGAAGAGGTACAATGCAGAAAAGCAAAAGATCTTATAAATACCAAAATGAAAGATTATGCCAGTAGCTTTGCCTTCAGAGACAAGCAGGATTTGCTGGCAATGGTGGCCTTGCAATTTGCAGTAGACGTGGTGAAGTCCGAAGAATCATCGCAATTTAATCAGGAGCTTGGTCAGAAACTGACCCAAATGGAGAAAATGCTCGATGACTATCTCAATGAATAATCAGCAAATACGTTCTTTGAAAAATATTTAAGCTATACCCGCATTAATTCAATACTCGTTTTTGAAACTCAACATTTTAAACTTTTGAGGAATAGCTCGGTTTTTTGAAAACAGGCCTCATTTGCAGTGATTTATCACTGCAAAATCGCTTCGGCGATCAGTGGACGTTTGAGATTTACCGGCCTCCTCATCCATGTATAATTGGGGTTTCATACAAACCTCTGAATTAATTGCGGGTTTTTTTTAATTTCTTGATTTATTTCAAACCATAACTAAAATAATAAAATGAATGAGATAATAATTTATATCGTTATTGGGTTAGTAGCAATGGGCCTGGGAATCCTTGCCTCGGTAACTTTTTTAAGAAGTGCGCTCGAGAAAAAAAGCCAGCAAATCCTTAAAGATGCCAAAAGTGAAGCTGAGGTTATTAAGAAGGAGAAAATTCTTCAGGCCAAAGAGAAATTTCTTCAGTTAAAGGCCGAACATGAAAAATTTGTTTCCTCCAAGAATAATGAGATTGCTGCTATTGAGAACCGTGCCAAGCAAAAGGAAGTGGCAGCCGCTCAAAAACTCGAAGAGTTAAACCGGAAGCAAAAAGAAGCTGCCAATTCCAAAGAACAGCTGGATCAACAAATTGAGATCAGCAAAAGGAAACAACAGGAACTCGAGAAAGCCTACAAACAGCAGTTGGAAAAGCTGGAAACCATCAGTGGAATGTCAGCTGAAGAGGCCAAGGCTCAAATGGTTGAATCGTTGAAGGACGAAGCGCAATCGGATGCTCAAACCTATATAAAGGATATCATGGAGGAGGCACGCCTCACTTCGGTCAAAGAAGCCCGGAAGATTGTCGTTCAATCTATTCAGCGCACTGCTACCGAGGCCGCTATCGAAAATTCTGTTTCTGTTTTTCCCATTGAAAACGATGAAATCAAGGGTCGTGTTATCGGCCGTGAAGGAAGAAATATCAGGGCACTGGAAGCCGCTACCGGCATAGAGATTATTGTAGATGACACGCCGGAAGCCATCATCCTCAGTGGCTTTGATCCGGTAAGACGCGAAATCGCCCGGCTGTCGCTGCACAAACTAGTGACTGACGGAAGAATTCACCCGGCTCGTATTGAAGAAGTGGTATCCAAAACCAAGAAGCAAATCGATCAGGAAATCCTGGAAATAGGAAAACGAACCACCATTGACCTGGGAATCCACGGAATGCATCACGAACTGGTTCGATTGGTAGGGAAAATGAAGTACCGTTCTTCCTATGGACAAAACCTGCTGCAACACTCCAAGGAGGTGGCTAACCTGGCAGCTACAATGGCTTCGGAGCTGGGTCTCAACCCTAAGCTTGCCAAAAGAGCGGCCTTGCTGCACGATATTGGTAAAGTTCCGGACAACGAACCCGATTTACCCCATGCTATCCTGGGGATGAAGCTGGCAGAGAAATACAAGGAAAAACCTGAAATTTGTAATGCCATAGGTTCACACCACGAAGAGGTGGAAATGGACAACCTTATTTCTCCCATTATACAGGTGTGCGATGCCATTTCCGGCGCAAGACCCGGAGCACGTCGTGAAGTCGTTGAAGCTTATATCAAGCGTTTAAACGATTTGGAGGAGCTGGCATTGTCTTATCCCGGGGTAGTGAAAACTTATGCTATCCAGGCTGGCAGGGAGCTCAGGGTTATCGTGGGTAGTGATAAAATTTCCGACAAGGAAGCAGAACAAATTTCCTATGACCTGTCAAAGAAAATTCAGACCGAAATGACTTATCCCGGTCAGATCAAGATTACGGTCATCAGGGAAACAAGATCAGTGGCTTTTGCCAAATAATTAACAGGTTAACAATAGTTGATATCCAAAGGCTCCGGAATTGCTCCGGGGCTTTTTTTGTAACAACCAACAGGGATTGTTAAAAATAAACAATGTAGCAGCCTTTTTAAACCTTCACCCAAAAACATTGTTTAACGTTTGTTTCACAGTTTACTTATTTGATTTTAGTGCATCTGTTAGCGTATTAACCCATAACCACAAACATGAACAAACTCAGGTTAATTTTCCTCATCCCCCTTATGTATTTTTCTGTCTATACGGTTGCTGCCAATGATGACCATGACATTCAGATTTATGATTTCGATGAATTCAGTCATTGGCTGGAAAGGGAAAGCGATTCAATTTATATTGTTAATTTCTGGGCTACCTGGTGTGCCCCTTGTGTAAAAGAGATTCCTGATTTTGAGAAACTTTACGCAAAATACAAAACCAACAAGGTGAAGTTGCTGTTTGTAAGCCTTGATTTTCCCAATCAACTGGAAAGCCGCGTTATTCCTTTTATTGACCGAATGGACATGCAGGCTCAGGTAGTGATGCTTGATGATACCCGTGCCAATCGATGGATTCCCCTGGTGGATGAAGACTGGACGGGAGCCATTCCGGCCACCCTGATATACAACCGGGATTTTCGTGAATTTTATGCACGGGAAATTACCTTTAATGAATTGGAGGAAATCATAGTTCCTCTTTTGAAATAAACCAAACCTTAACCTTAAACTTTTTTATGATGATGAAAAAAATGTTTGTATTTCTCAGTGCCCTGTTTCTGGTTGTCGCAACCTTTGCCCAGGGATACCAGATCGGAGATAAAGTGGAAGATTTCAGATTGCTGAATGTAGATGGAAGTTATGTGTCTATGGCTGACTATCCCGATACGGAAGGATTTATTATTATATTCTCCTGCAATCATTGTCCTTATGTTGTTGCTTACGAAGACCGGATGATTGAACTGCACAATGAGTTTGCTCCACAGGGATACCCTGTTATTGCCATCAACCCAAATGATACGATTGCCCAACCCCAGGATTCATATTCCTTGATGAAGGTGCGTGCAGATGAAAAGGATTTTCCTTTCCCCTACGTAATTGATGCTGATCAGAGTGTATATCCCAGGTTTGGAGCCACCCGCACTCCGCACGTGTTTCTATTGAAGAGAGACGGTGAAGATTTGAGGGTAGCCTATATTGGCGCCATTGACGATAATCATCGTGATGCAACCCAAGTGGAGGAAAAATTTCTGGCCAACGCTATTCATGCAGTGAAAAACGACAGAACTCCCGACCCTACTGTAACCCGTGCCATTGGGTGTTCTATCAAAACCCGGTAATTTTTTATGAGCCGGATGAACAAAATTTTTAATTTTCCATTTATAAATACTGTAGATTAATTATTGTTTTGGTGTATAATTGTATTGGTGTTTTTTAAGGTATTATCTTGATACCATAAAGTGCAAAAGGCCGGAGTTTTCCGGCCTTTTGCACTTTATTACAGGAGGTAAACGGTCCTGTTAGTTTTCACGCATCACAAACTCATCGTATTCCAGTTCAAAGCGCAATTTATGTTTGGACTCTTCCACCGCCAGGCTGTTGAAAACGGCTTTTATCTCCGCATTGTCAGTCCGTTTGGCCAGGTTGGTATAGAGCTTAAAAGCAGCCTTTTCTTTTTTCATGGCCAGCACCAGTGCTTCATCATATTTCATGTCGGGGCGAGGCTTCACGTTTACCACGTAATCCGAGATCTGTAAATCCTGCACCGTCTCATCAACGAGATCAAACAGCCTTTCATCTTTAATTTTTTGTAGCCGTGCCTTATGGCTCACCTCTTCCCGGGCAAACTGAAGAAAAGTTTCCTTCATTTCCTGGTTTTGCATCTGGTGGGCCAGCTGATTGTAGAAGTCTACAGCTTCCTGTTCAGACTTCATGGCAAAAATCAGCACTTCATCAATGGTCTTGAATTTTTCCATGGCATTGTTTTTTATTCATTAATCATTGGCTCTTTTTTGCAGGTAATCGCACCCATGCTCAAACAAGCGGCTTTGACCATCTTCCTGCGTAAAGAATAAATTTCTTACCGGTGACCTGGGGGGCATTTTATGAAAAACTGAAGCAACTTCCAGCATTACATCTGCCGGTGTTTGATACCCTGCTTTCATTCCCAGCATTTTGTGGCATGCAATCAACTGATCAAAATTGGTTTGCTCCACCGGGCCGGGAAAAGTTTGACCAAACTGTTGCACAAATTTCTGGGTATTGGTAAAGCTTCCTCCGGTTTCGAAGGGCAGGGTAGCAGGCAAAATCAGGTGGGCTTCCAGGGCTGTGTCGCTCATAAAATATTCCTGTACCACCTTGAAGGATATTTTATTCAGCCAGGCCAGCAACTGTTCTTTGTGTATGGCTGTTCCGGAAGGGTCTTCACCAAAAATAAAAATGTTCTTGATTTTGCCTTTTTCGAGCAGTTCCATCAGACTTTCATCTATAACCTCTGGCAGTTCATCTTTTGCCCACACTTCTTTCAAAAGAGAACGTACTGTTTCATCTGCGTATTGTTGTCCTCCCGGAGCCAAAGTTGTGCAACTTCCCATATCAAATAATCCCTGGGCATTATTTTTTTCTTTCAGGGCGATGACTCCGGAGGCAGTTTTGCCCATTTTTCCGGTTATCAGGGCCAGGTTCCTGATCTCGGTGCAGGTGGCCGACGTAAGGTTTTTTTCGGCGAATACCATCACTGAATGTTCTTCCAGGTTGTATTCAAAGGCAAAAGCAGCAAGGGTTTCAGCATTACAACCACTTTCTTTCAGCAGCATATCATAATCCTCGGCCATTACCTGTTTTTTGTAAGCCTCGAAATTGGGACAATGATCCTCCAGGTAGACTCCATTTTCCAGCCCATGACTGAGAATATAATGGATGGCCGCTTTTACAAAATGATAATAAGATTTGACTTTAAGTTCTTCATCGGCTTTATGGAGCATGGAACTTCTTTCTTTGCCGGTGATGAGTGTCAGGGGGATGTTGTGGGTATGGCAACTGTTGTACACCCAGAAACCAGCCACTCCGTTTTCTTCATTGATTTCACTTCCCAACAGGTAGATTCTGCCTGCTTTTGCCAACTGGTCGAAAGGAACATTTTCTTCTGCATTCAACCTGTAACCGTCCCCACTTTCAAGGTAATGGAAACTGGCCACATTGTTGGTGCCCACACCCGCCCGTGCCATTTTCTGAATCAGGTATATCTCTTCGTTGGAGAGCCGGGCACCGGCGAAAAACGCATTTTCTTCAGGGGCAACAGCTTTTATCTTCTCCAGGATTATTTCATAAGCTTTCTCAAAAGAAATGGGTTTAAACATACCGTTTTCTTTGAGCATAGGCTGCGTTATCCTGGTTTTATCGTGCAGGTAGGTATAGCCAAACCTCGGAAACTTACAAATGTTGCCGTCTTTGTTGATCAAACCATTGCTACCGGTAACACGGGTAACAAAACCTGTTTTGTGGTGGTATTCTGTTTCACAACCAATGGAGCAGTAATTGCAAACCGACCTGAAGCTTTCCGTGGCCAGCGGGCCGGCCTTGAAGGGTACATTCTCGGTGATAGCTCCGGTAGGACAGGTGGAAATACACATGCCACATGATTCGCAATGGGTATCCTGGAGTTTGTTGCCCATACTGGGAGCCACATACGTATCAAACCCCCGGTTGATAAGGCCCAAGGCATTGGCGCCCACCACTTCCTTGCAGATTCTTACACATCGGCCGCAAAGAATACATTTGTTGTTATCAATCTCGATATGGGGGTGGGAGAAATCTACCTGAAATTTTTGAAAACTACCACCAAAGCGCTTTTGTTCAACCTGGTATTGGGTGGAGAATTTTTTCAGATCGCAGGTGTAGTATTCAGAACATCCACACTCCAGGCATCGATGGGTTTCGGCAAGGGCCTGTTCCGGGGTGTATCCCAGCTCAACTTCATCAAAGTTTTGGCGGTTGTCTGGTTTCAGGGTGGGCATCTCTTCGCGTTGCTGTTTTTCAAAGAACGCTTCATAGTCATCGGCTTTTTGCTCCAGGAAGTTGTTTTTGCGGCTGAGAAACTCAAAATCAGGAGGGGTTATCTCCTGGCCATTGAGAAATTTACTGCAGCTTTGGGCTGCCAGTCTGCCCTGGGCAATGGCTTCGATCAGCGTGGCGGGTCCGGTTACGCCATCACCGCAGGCAAAAACATGGTCAATAGAGGTTTGCAGGGTTTGAGGGTTTGTATCGATATCTCCCCATTTGTTCAAAACCAGTTCCTTGCCGGCATGCTCGTTGATATCGTCGATAAAATTTACATTTGTTTTCTGGCCGATGGCTGCCAGGATGTAATCCAGTTCAATGGTAAACGCTGATTCCGGAATTTTTACCGGGCGTCGTCTTCCTGATGCATCCGCCTCGCCCAGCTCCATGCGGAAGCAGGTGAGCGATTTCAGGTTGCCGTTTTTATCTTTATTCACTTTGGCAGGGGCTGTAAGGAAGGAGTATTGGATTCCTTCCAGTTTTGACTCGTGTATTTCAATGGGGTTGGCAGGCATCTCTTTTTCTGTGCGCCGGTAGAGCACCGTTACATCAGCAGAACCGCAACGCATGGCCGTCCGGCAGCAGTCCATGGCGGTATTCCCACCCCCGATTACGGCTACTTTTTTACCCGTGAAATCGTACTTCTGGCCCGTCATCTCCATGTTGCGCAAAAAATCAATCCCGGAGAAAATATTTCCGGCATCATCATTCTCACATCCTATACCTGTACCGTTTTGTGAACCGATACCCAGGATAACCGCATCGAAGTCTTCTTTTAAGTTTTTATAGGAAAGATTGTCTCCCAGTTTCTGGTTGTAATGGATTTTTACTCCCAGTGCTGTGATGCCTTCCACTTCCTTGTCGATGATATCATTGGGCAGGCGATAGGGAGGAATTCCATAGCGCAGCATACCGCCGGCATGGGGACTGGCTTCAAAAATTTCTGCATGATGGCCTTCACAGGCCAGGAAATATGCTGCTGAGAGGCCTCCCGGTCCTGCCCCGATAATGGCCACTTTTTTCCCCGAGGGAGGTTTTACTTCAGGCATGAATCGGTCATCGGCTTCCAGGTCAATGTCGGAGGTATATCTTTTGAGGTAATCGATACCCACACCCACACCTTCCACCAGGTTGCGCCGGCAGGCCACTTCACAGGGGCGCACGCAAACACGGCCGCAAATAGCAGGCAACGGATTGGTCTTTTTGATAAGACCGGTAGCTTCACGGTGTTTCCCCTGGTTGATCAGGGCAATGTATCCCTGCACATCCACCCCTGCTGGGCAGGTTTCCTTGCAGGGGGCCACACAATCAGCGTAGTGATTGCTCACCATCAGTTCCAGGGCAAATTTGCGCGATTTGATGACCCGCTCGCTTTCTGTTTCAATGCGCATTCCCTCGGTGATTCTGGTGGAGCAGGCAGGTTGCAGGCCCCGCATTCCTTCCACCTCCACCACGCAAAGGTAGCACGATGAATAGGGCTCCAGGCGGGGGTCATGACAAAGGGTCGGTATCTGAATTCCCAGTCGACGCGACATATCGAGAATAGATTCACCTTGTATTCCCTGGACAATTTTCCGATTGATGATTATATTGAGTTTACTCATGGTTTATACTATTTTGTATGCTGCAATGATGGTATTACTTTTTGCTGCTGATTTTGTGTTGAGGCTGTCAGGAAAGCTTGATGGCATGAAACTTACATTTGGTGTAACAAACACCACATTTAATGCAAACGTCCTGCAGGATATTGTGCACTTCTTTTTTGCCACCTTCAATGGCATCTACCGGACAGCCTTTGCTACAGGCCATGCAACCGGTGCAGTTTTCCGCAATCACCTGGTAGGTAAGCAGTTTTTTGCAGCTCAGGGCCGGGCATTTTTTATCGCGAATATGGGCTTCATATTCATCGCGGAAATATTTGATGGTGGTTAATACCGGATTGGGAGCTGTTTGTCCCAAACCGCACAAAGAACTGTCTTTGATGGTTTCCGCGAGATCGAGCAGCATCTCAATGTCTCCATCCTGTCCTTCCCCTTCTGTAATTCTTGTGAGGATTTCAAGCATGCGTTTGGTTCCAATACGGCAAAAGGTGCATTTGCCACACGACTCTTTCTGGGTAAAATCAAGGAAGAACCTCGCCACATCTACCACGCAGGTCGTTTCGTCCATCACCACCATCCCTCCGGATCCCATGATGGCTCCGGTGGCATTCACACTGTCGTAGTCAACGTGAGTATGAGATAAGTATTCAGGTATACAACCGCCCGACGGGCCTCCCAGCTGTACCGCTTTGAACTTTTTGTCTCCGGTAATGCCTCCTCCGAGTTTGTAGATAATATCTTTGATGGTGATGCCCATGGGGACTTCTACCAATCCTCCATGTTTGATTTTTCCCGTGAGGGCAAATACCTTGGTCCCTTTGCTTTTTTCAGTGCCATATTGGGCGTATGCTTCGGCACCATGGTAAATGATCCAGGGAATGTTGGCCAGGGTTTCTACATTGTTGATGTTGGTGGGGCTTTTCCATAATCCGCTTTCGGCAGGGAAGGGGGGCCTGCGACGCGGCATACCCCGCTCACCTTCAATGGAAGCAATCAATGCAGTCTCTTCACCGCAAACAAAGGCTCCGGCTCCTTCTTTGATTTGGATGTCGAAATCAAAATGGGGGATGTCAAAAATATTTTTCCCCAGGTAACCTTTCTCTCTGGCCTGTTTGATGGCGATGTTGAGGCGTTTGATGGCCAGCGGATATTCGGCGCGGCAATATATGTATCCTTCGGAGGCTCCTATGGCCAGGGCGCAAATCATCATGCCCTCCAGTACGCTGTGAGGATCCCCTTCCAGGATGGAGCGATCCATGAAAGCTCCCGGGTCACCTTCATCTGCATTACAAATGACATACTTCTGTGCTGCGGAATTGTTCCGGGCAAATTTCCATTTCATCCCTGTGGGGAATCCTCCGCCACCCCGACCCCGGATACCGCTTTCCAGAACAGTCTGAATCACCTTGTCGGGATGCAGGTTTTGATCCGAAATTTTGCGCATGGCTTTATAACCATCACGGGATTCATACTCTTCAAGGTTTTCGGGATCGATATGACCGCAGTTGCGCAAGGTTATTTTTACCTGTCCGTCAAAGAAGGAGGCATCTTCTGACTTGTATTGTTCGGAATCGATTATATATTCAGGGATAGGGGAGAAATTTTTGATGTGTTTTTCAATGATTTCATCCACCCGGCTTACCTCCACGTTTCCATACAGATATTTGCCGCTGTCGTCAATGATTTCCACAAGAGGTTCGCGAAAACACATGCCGATGCAGCTGGTCTTTTTCACATCAAAATCAAGCTTGTCGGTGAGTTTGATGCGGTGAAATTCATCAAATGTTTTTCCGGCACCTGCTGCCAGACCGCAACTTCCAAGTCCTACAATTACAGTTGTTTTGCTCATGATGGGGTAGTTTTTAAAGACTTAAACCTTCGCTTTCCATTTCTGCTCTTTTGATCTCTTTTACTATTTTGAGTGCCTGTTTGGGATTGAGTTTTCCATAGGTTTCTTCCCCAATCATCATAACAGGTGCCAGTGAGCAGCAACCCAGGCAAGCAACTGTTTCGAGGGTAAAGATGCCGTCGGGCGTGGTTTCACCATCTTTGATATCCAGAAAATCCAGCACTTCATCTGTTATGGCCGTTACATTTTGTACGTGGCAGGCAGTGCCATGGCACATTTTGATGATGTGTTTTCCGGCAGGTGAAAGACGAAACTGAGCATAAAAGGTCGCCACGCCATACATTTCGTTAAGCTCAAGACCTACCTCATCATTCAGTTTCAGAAAGGCTTCACGAGGAATAAAACCAAATATTTGCTGGGTGCCTTGCAACAAGGGGATAAGGTTTCCTTTCTTGTTTTTGTACTTTTCTATCAGCGGTTCCATCAGGGTAAGATCCACAAAGGTTTCCTCAGGGACAGCTTGAGGTTCCGGGGCAATTCGTTTAACACGCATGGTATTGTTTTCTTAAGAATGCACTTTTTTAGATGTCGAATTTAGATAAAATAAAAGACCGATGAAATTTTTATTGAAAAAAAATAAATTTCACCGATGTTTGGATTATTGGAAAAAATGTAGTAAAGGTGTCAGTCGGAAGGTTGTGACGGACTTTCAGGATGGTGTTTCAGGAAAATATAAGATTCTGAATATCAGAGCTTGGCATAATTTACGGGTAGGCCGACAACTTAGGTCTTTTTAATTAGACCGGATAAAAATAAATCCGCCAGATTTGATGCTGCAAGCTGAAGGCGATAGTTAATGTTGAATCAGTATTCTGTAATTCAGCGATTAACGCTGTTATTGTTTTATTCTTTTTGAAGCACAAAAAACATATAGGCCTTGTTTTTTTCAAATGCTTTAGAATCAATCAATAGCAAGTCGTTCTCAATTTTGGCGATCCTTTTTCTGAAAACCCATTTTAACGTTTTGTACAGAAAAGGTTTTTTCTCTCTGAACCGATCTCCGAAAATGTCGATCGTGGGGAAAATATATTTTTCTGTGAAAATCTTTGCGGCATCCAGGGTGGGAGTGGTCTGAGCGGTGATATCTTTCTCTTTTACAATTCGGTACCCATTTTCTTTGACTGCTTTCAGAAAGGCATTTAATTTATGGCCACTTTTGGCCAGGGGGCCGGATGCATCCTCATAGGTAAAATAATCGCAGATGATCAAATGTCCATTTTCCTTGATAAGTTCATCGGTTTTGACAAATAATTTGGACAATGGAATGTATTGGGCTGATTCACTCATCAATATGATGTCGTATTGATTTTCTGTTTCGAAATGTTGATACCGTGCCAGATGAAAAGGAACCGGAATTCTTTTTTTGAAGACTTCTTCCTGATGTAAATCCGGAGATAGGCCTTCTACCTTAAACTCATTTTTGTAAAGCGATTCTGACATAACCCCTGTGCCACATCCTACATCCAGAATCCGGGTTTCGCGGGGCTGTTGAGAAAACGCCTTTATTTCAGCTATCAGAAAATCTTCATATCTTTTTTGAGCAATTTTTACACCTTCGAGGGTTCGGGGATCATTATCTTCCCACATTCCGTAATGGAGTCGGTCCAACCCGAGAACTTCATTGTAAAAACGCAGGGCACGGTCTTTTCTGAATTTTGGTTTTTTAAGGGCCATGGGTAATTTTTTTTTTAATTTGCAAAGGTAACCAAATATCTGTTTCAGGGTTTTTATTTGCTTTATGGCTGAAAAAATCCGGAATGCCAATTACTATTGCTGTGTTTGCTGAACCAACGGGTCAAAAATGCGTTTGACTACTGTTTCACCCCATAAAACGGGGAAATATGCCGGACTTTTCTGGCGGAGCTGTAAAATGAAAACCTAAAAGTATAAAATTATGTCAGATGGATTATTTGCATTGCTGGCCGTATTGCCTATCGCGTTGATTTTTATATTGATGGCAGGTTTGCGCCAGCCTGCCACCCGTGCCATGCCGCTGGCTTTTCTGCTTACCCTGCTGCTGGCCCTGTTTGTATGGAATACGCACTGGAACTGGATAGCAGCTGCCTCGCTCAATGGTGTGGTGATTGCTTTTAAAATTTTACTGATAGTTTTTGGTGCTCTTACCTTGTTGTTTACCTTGCGCGAAAGTGGTGCCATAGCTGTTATCAATCGTTATTTTACTTCCATATCACCCGACAAGCGTGTACAGGCCATTATTATCACCTGGTTATTTGGCAGTTTCCTGGAAGGAGCAGCCGGATTTGGTACTCCTGCGGCCATTGCGGCACCCTTGCTGCTGTCGTTGGGTTTTCCGGCCCTGGCGGCCGTAATGGTTGCCCTGATTGCCAACAGCACTGCGGTATCTTTTGGTGCAGTAGGCACACCCACCCTCATTGGTGTGGGGGCCACCCTCAATTTACCCGGTATAGATGCTTCTTTGGCCGGTGCTGACCTTACCTTTGCTGAATTTATTCACCAGGTAGGTGTGTGGTCTGCCATACAACACGCTGTGCCGGGCATCTTTGTTCCGGCTATCATGATGGGAATGTTGACGCGGTTTTTCGGGAAAAACAAAAGTTTCCGGGAGGGATTGAAGATTTTTCCATTTGCGGTTTTTGCAGGGCTGGCATTCATGGTTCCCTATGTATTGGTGGCAGTGTTCATCGGACCGGAGTTTCCCAGCGTGATAGGAGGACTCACAGGTTTGCTCATTGTGTTGCCTGCTGCCCGTGCAGGTTTCCTGGTTCCTGCAAAATCCTGGGATTTCCCGGAAAAGTCTTCATGGGAAAAGAATTGGTCGGGCAACATCAGCATGGAAGCAGCACAACCCGAAAAGAAAACCATGTCGCTGGGTATGGCCTGGTTGCCCTATGTTCTTATCGGGGTGTTGCTTGTTCTTACCCGCATTCGTTCCTTGCCGTTAAATTCATGGCTGATGTCGGTCAAGCTGGAGGCAACACAGGTCTTGGGAAGCGGGGTGGTCATTGATTTTGATCCCCTTTACAACCCGGGCATCGTTCCCTTTATGCTTATTTCTCTCCTGGCCGCTGTTCTTTACCGAATGCCCCGGAAGCAGGTATCTGCAGCCTGGGGTGAAGCGGTTCACCGTATCAAAGGGCCTGCCATTGCATTGGTGTTTGCTGTACCCATGGTGCGGCTGATGATGCAGTCGGGAAACAATCCCGGTGATATTGCCGGAATGCCTGTGATGATGGCAAGTTATATGTCCAGTGTGTTCCAGGGAGTATGGCCTTTTGTAAGTCCCTTCGTAGGAGCACTCGGTTCATTTATTGCCGGTTCCAATGCCGTGTCCAACATGTTGTTTAGCCTTTTCCAGTATTCGGTGGCTGAACAAACCGGTTTGTCACGCATCATTATCGTGAGTCTGCAAAACGTGGGAGGCTCCATCGGTAACATGATTGCTGTGCACAACATTATTGCCGCCTGTGCCACCGTGGGCCTGGTGGGTGTAGAAGGGATTCTGCTCAAACGCAATGCTATACCGATGTTGATACTGGCTACGATAACAGGCGTTGTGGGATTGATACTGACTTATGGAGTGATGACTGACTTGTTTTGATTCACCCATTGTTGTGTTGTTTTACGATTCGTGTTAATGCTTTTAAATTGAACAGATGAACCGTAGCAGGCGTTAAGTAAGGGATGAAAAAACAAATGCTTTTATATTTGATTTTGGCATGGACGGTCTCCGTTTCATCTGCTGTCGAACAACCTTCCGGGGAAGGTTTTCCTGATACAATACCTTCCGGCGTGCAGATTTTTGATACCCTTACCCGCCGGCTGGATGAAGTAGTGATAACGGCTTTTAACCGCCGCGAAGATATTGTTAAGATTCCGGGAGCTCTTACTTCCGTGGGACAATTGGTCTTACAAAGTGAAAGTCCGCCCATAAACATCCTTCCCGTTTTTGATCTTGTTCCGGGCGTATTTGCCCACGAAGGCGCCATCAATACCAGTCGTGTAGTGATACGAGGTACCGGAGCCCGCGTTCCTTATGCAACAGGAAAGATCAGGGCATATTTTAATAACATTCCCTTGACCAATACTTCCGGAGAAACTTTTGTGCAGGATATTGATCCGGGCATGATACAAAGCATGGAAGTGATCAAAGGGCCTGCTCCCAGTATTTATGGTGCAGGACTGGGAGGTACCATTGTTCTGAATGCTCTTGACCCTGCCGCACGGACCACGGGTATTTCCAATACTTCCCGGGCGGGTGCTTTTGGATTGATTCGAAATTCCACCACCCTGGACTATGTGCGTGATAATCACGCCACCAGTGTGGTGTACAGTTATACCCAAAGTGATGGTTATCGCGAGAACAATGAATTCCGGCGCAATGCCGTTACCCTTGTCAATCAGTTTGCACCGGGAAACACCGAACTCACCTCTTTGCTCTCTTTTTCTGATTTGCGCCATCATATTCCCAGCTCCATCGACAGTGTAACTTTTGCCGACAATCCCCAGGCTGCGGCAGCCAACTGGCTGGGAACAAGAGGTTATGAAGACGGCCGCCGTCTCCTGGCAGGAGTGAATGCGTCCCACCAGACATTGCCTCAACTGACCACCAACCTGAGTGTTTTTGGTATCTGGCATGATGAGAAAGAGATGCGCCCTTTTGATGTTTATTACCAGGAACGCCTTACTCTGGGTACCCGCCTGCGCTTGGTTTACTCCCAACCTGTGGGCACGGGAGAACTGGAATTCTCTGCCGGAGGAGAAGCCTTCACCGAAAATTATCAATACAGCAATCACGAGAACATCGGAGGTGAAGGTGTTCAGGGAGACCCCTTTTCTGACAACAGCGAGCAGGTGGGTTCCTGGAATCTCTTCTCACAGGCAGATGCTACCTTCGGACGTTTTACCCTGACAGGAGGAATCAACCTCAACTTCACCCAAAGAGATTACCGGGACAATTTCTCTGACGGAAATCAAAACCTTTCAGGGATATATGATTATGGTCTGATGATTTCCCCGCGGCTGGCAGCAGGCTATCTCTATGCCGGGCAAAATTCCGTTTATGTGAGTGTGAGTCATGGATTTGCCCCGCCTTCACTGGATGAAACCCTCACACCTGAAGGAACCATCAATCCCGATATCATGCCCGAGACAAGCTGGAATTATGAAGTGGGTTTCCGGGGTAAATTGTTACGCGATCGTTTGTATTATGATGTGAGTCTTTACAACATGCAGGTGCAAAATCTGCTGGTGGCCGAAAGGGTAGGAGAGGATGCCTGGATCGGGCGCAATGCCGGGGCATCGTTGCATCGCGGGCTGGAAGCAGAATTGCATGGGGTAATCCTGAGAAATTCGCCGGTTTTCCGTGAATTGTCCCTGCGTGCCAATGCCACCCTTAATGATTTTACTTTCACCGATTTCATTGACCGGGAGGTGGATTACGGAGGGAACACCCTTCCCGGGGTACCCGACAGGGTCTTGTATGCCTCTCTCTATGCGCAGAGTTTCGGTGGCTTTTACCTGCAGCCTGCCGGTCGTTATGTGGGTGAAATGGCCATGAACGACGCCAATACAAGTCACACCCAAAGCTACTTTACTGCCGACATAACCGCGGGATACAAATCCACACGATTCAATCAGCTCAATCTGGATCTCTTCCTTCGTGTCAACAATCTTTTCGACAAGCACTATGCTTCTATGATCCTGGTCAACGCACCCTCTTTTGGAGATGCCTCACCCCGCTATTACTATCCCGGTTTGCCCCGCCATTTTGTGGTTGGTCTCAGGATGGGATTGCCGGTGTGAATGGGATGAAGCTTGGGCTTAGCTCGTGGTCAGACGACTCCCAGTTCGTCCGACCACTAATTCATATAGTCGTCGGGCGGGCTCAGAGCCGCCGGACGACGAAAGCGGGGTGTTGCGGGCCTTGCACCGTGGTCAGACGACTTTAGTTCGTCCGACCACTATTATGATGCTACGACACCTCCTGTCGTATTACTCC
>CAZBGI010000072.1:0-16162 GCA_964491395.1 uncultured Bacteroidales bacterium
AAGCGGTTGTTGGGTAAATAAGTACTTATGCCTGTGTAGAAGGTATAAAAAAGGCTCCGGGAAAACCAGAGCCTTTTTTTGGGAGAAATGTTTTTTAGGAAGTCGTGGATGCAGGTAATATGATTTATCTTCGATAGCCCATTCTCTGAAGTACTTCGTCACTCAGGTCGTGGCGCACATCAGAATAGATCATGTTGCCACCTCCGGCCTTGTCGAAAATGATGGCGTAATTGCCTCGTGTGGCAATCTCTTCAATGGCATTGTAAATCTGATCCTGCAAAGGTTTTACCAGTTCTTCTCTCTTCTGGAAAAGGTCACCTTCACGTCCAAATCGTTTCATTTGCAATTCTTTGGCTTCCCTTTCCCTGGCAATGATTTTTTCTTCACTCTGCTGGCGCATCTCTTCGGGCAATACTACAGACTCGGCCTGGTAGTCGCGGTACATGCTGTCAATTTTAGCAAATTCAGCTTCAATTTCACTTTGCCACTGTTCAGAGAGCTGTTCCAGCTCCATTTGCGCTGCCTGGTATTCGGGAATATTTTCAAGGATATATTCAGTATCTACATAGGCAAAACGCTGCCCCAACACCGAAAATACACTCATAAAGGTAATCACAGAAACGATTGCTAATTTTTTCATATTGTATCCTCCTATATTTGCAAGTTGAAAAATATGTAAAGCATGCTCAATTACCATGCCCAACATAATCCTCTGTAATGATTAATCAATGGATTGACCGATACTGAAGTGGAATCTTCCACCATTGGCATTGGGTCTTTGGGCTTCATCAAAGCCATATCCCCAGTCAAGCCCCAGCAAGCCAAACATGGGCAGGAATATTCTCACACCAAAGCCGGCAGAGCGTTTCAGATCATAGGGATTGTAATCTGAGAAGCTTCCCCATGCATTACCCGCTTCCGCGAATACCAGGGCATAAATGGTGGCCGAGGGATTCAGCGATATAGGGTATCTGAGTTCTGCTGTAAATTTGTTGTATACATTACCCCCTATCGGGTCTCCGTTTTTGTTCACAGGGGTAAGAGAATAGTCTTCGTATCCTCTCATGGCAATGATTTCACGGCCGTCAATTTCCCAACCGGACAGGCCGCTACCTCCCAGGTAAAATCTTTCAAAAGGAGAAACCCCAATATCTCTGTTATACAGTCCGAGGAATCCCATGCGGGTGCGGGTACTCAGTATAAGATTGCCCCAGATACTGGTGTACCAGCTGGTTTTGAAATTCCATTTGTGGTATTCCAGCCATTTGTATTTTTCTTCATCCTCCATCTGCCCATAGTTCTTCTCGTTGAACATGGAGAAAGGAGGGGTCAATTGCAGTCCGACGGAAACTTCAGAACCTTGACGGGGGAATAAGGGGGCATCTATTGAATTTCGGCCAAATTCAATGCCATAGTTGAAATTGTTGGCGCTCCCATTTTCAATTACAAAGCTTAAATTTGCTACCTGGCTGAGGTTCTTTATTTCATAACGCTGGTAACTAAGGGTTTGTCTGAGATAGAAAAAGTCGTCGGGTACCTGCAACCTCTTGGCCAGCCCCACTGATGTACCAATGATGCTGTAATAACCATATTCTTCGCTGGCTTTGGGGTATTGATTTCTCTGGGTAGTCTGGAAAACGGACACACTCAATGCATTGGGCTTTTTACCTCCCAGCCAGGGCTCCATAAACGACATGCTGTAGGAAACATATCCCCGGCCATAGGTTTGCCCTCTGAGGGTGAGTTTTTGTCCGTCTCCGCTGGGCAAGGGGCGCCATGCATCTTTTTTAAAGAAGTTGCGCGTAGAGAAGTTGTTGAACGATAATCCCAGGGTTCCGATAATTTTCCCTGCACCCCAGCCACCGGAGAGTTCTACCTGGTCAGAGGAAGTTTCTTCTACTACGTAGCTAAGGTCAACAGTTCCGTCGGTCGGGTTGGGTGTAGGAACAACGTCAATTTTTTCCTGGTCAAAGTAGCCCAGCTGAATAATATCGCGCTGGCTCCTGATAATATCGCTGCGGCTAAACAACATGCCGGGGCGGGTTCTGATTTCGCGCAATACAACATGGTCGTTGGTTTTGGTATTGCCACTGATGCTTACCCGGTTGATTTCTGCCTGCTCTCCCTCGTAAATTCTCAGCTCAAGGTCAATAGAGTCGTTATTCACGTTAACTTCGATGGGTGTGATGTTGAAAAACAGGTAACCATCGTCAAGATACAGCGAGCTTACATCCATGCCCTCCATGTTCATAAACAGGTTTGTATCTAGCAACTTCTGATTGTACACGTCTCCTTTTTGTATGGCAAGTACTTCAGAGAGTACCTCATCGGGATATACGGTGTTGCCTATCCACTCAATATTACGGAAATAATAGGTGGGACCTTCATCAATAAAGAGTTCGATGTTGATACGGTTTTCTTCCACAAAATACATGGTGTCGCTCAATATAGCGGCATCTCTTTTCCCCAGTTCGTTGTAGCGATCTATGATGTTTTGCTTGTCTTCGGCAAATTCATCCTCGATGTATTTGGAGGAATTAAAAAGGAACCATATACTACGTTCCCGGGTATTTTTCATCAATCTTTTTATTTGCCAATCGCTCAACACTTCATTTCCGTTAATAATCACCTCTTTAATACGGGTTCTCTCTCCGCGATCCACTTTAAATTCCAGGGCAATGCTGTTGGCTCTGAGTGTATCGGGCATTTGGGAAATGTCTACTTCCGGTTTTAGGAACCCTTTTTCAATGTAATAATCTTTGATGATGTTGGAAGCACGAAAAAGCATGTTCTCTGTTACAACATCTCCTCTGACAAGGTCAAGCTCTTCAGTAAGTTTGGTCTCATCCGAACGGCGTACACCGGTAAACTCAAATCTGGAGAGCCTGGGGCGCTCTTTAATGGCAATGTCCAGGAAAATCTGGTCATCTTGTATGGAGGTTACACCAATGGATACATCTGTAAAAAGATCCTGTTTCCAGATTCGTTCAATGGCTCTGGAGATATCCTCTCCGGGTACAATGATTTTATCTCCAACGGTTAGTTGACTAACCATTTCTATCACATTTTCATCCATGTAGCCAACTCCGGAAACTGTAATCCCTCCAATGGTGTATTCGCGCGGGTTGTTGTAGTCTATGGATATCTGATCTCCGGTGAGAACCGTTTGCGCGTTAATGGTGGCGGTACTTATCAGGATCAGGGATAAAATGGCTGTTAAAAGGTGCTTTTTTGACATTATCAGGGTTGGTTTATGTTTGCTGGGTTTGCTGTTTTACTAGATTGTTTTATTTTGTGCTTGACGAGGGAGGTCAGGTTTTTCCAAACCTTCTTTCTCTGCGCTGGTAATCCAGGATAGCCTGGTAAAAATGTTTTTTTCTGAAATCGGGCCACAATACTGGGGTAAAATACAATTCAGCATAAGCAATTTGCCACAACAGAAAGTTACTGATGCGCAACTCACCACTGGTTCGGATAAGTAAATCCGGATCGGGGGTGCCCCAGGTTTGTAAATAACGTTGAAAAACGGCCTTATCAATATTGTCAGGGTCAAGATTATTTTCTTTTACTTCGCGGGCAATATTCTTCACCGCGTTTACTATTTCCCATTGAGAGCTGTAACTCAGGGCAATAAAAACATTCACCCTGGTGTTGTTTTTGGTGATTTCCATGGCTTCGTGCAATTCACGGATACACTCTGCAGGTAGAGAGTCAATATCTCCGATGGCAGACAATTTTACACCTTTTTCAAGCAATTCAGGGGTTTCGTTTCTGATGGCTGTCACCAGCAGGCTCATAAGGGTGTCTACCTCGCATTTGGGTCTGCACCAGTTTTCTGTAGAAAAAGCATAAAACGTAAGGTTTTTTACGCCCAGCTCCCCGGCAGCCTCCACCGTTTCTCTAACAGCCTGAATTCCATTCTCATGCCCGAACACCCTGTCTTTTCCTCTTTGTTTGGCCCATCGGCCATTGCCATCCATGATTATCGCGATATGTTTGGGCAGTTTATTTTTATTGATATTATCTTTGAAATCCATTGTATGTTAGTCAATTGCTACTCTGAAAAAATAGGCACAAATTTCTTCAAATGTTTTAACAATTAAAAATAATGCGCCAAAGTTTATGAAAAATTAATTGTAAGCCGGGCAACGATGCCGGCTAAAGTCTTTTATTCTGATTGTTAGTATGATACCTGCAAAAGAATACCAATCGTTGGTATTGGGATTGCCTCGTTGAAAGTCCACATTTTCACCCCTGTTTTCCAGACTTCTGTCGTGCAGGTTTATAGCCAGGCTGTTGCCCTCGAAAACCTCCGGGTCGGGATAGGTCGTACTTACGTCATCCAGGTAATCGGTTCCGGTGCGTCGCATACCCCATTCAAAAGCTCCGGTAAACTGACGGGTAATATTGAATTTGAATCCTATTCCAAAAAGAAGGTTGTGCGAGGTTAAAACATAAGGTTTGCGGTTGGGATATTGTTCCGATCCCTGACCTTCGGTGCGCAGGGGTTTAAGGTTGTACCATTGACCGTCAATTTCAGCCTGAGGGTTGAACCTGAAAAAACCACCCCCGGCAAACAAATAAGGGGTGGAGGGAGTATCCATATCTCCGGGGGTAAAAAACAAAAAGTTTACTTCTCCCTGTACACTTACCTCGAAAATGTTGGACCGGAACTGCAGGTTTCGGATTTCATTATATTTGACCACTGCATCACTTCCCTCTACATTGCCCCAGAAACCATTTACCCGCAGGGCCAGGTTTTCGTTGATATTGAACCGATACAGCCCTCCGAAGCCAATGCGAGGCATGGCAAAGGGTTTCGACGGGTTCAAATCTCCCATGTAAAAAGCACTTCCAAAATAGAAGCCCAGTTCATTTTTTTGTCCTTTTGCCTGTTGACTAACAATGGTAAACAGAAACAAATGGGTGAGCAAAAAAATGAGGGTAAAAGGTTTGAATTTTACTTGCGGGTTTATTGCCATGTTGTAGGGTGTACGTTAGCGGATTTTAATATTTAAACTGAGACAATTTGTTTTGTCATGGTTTTTTTACGCAAAGAAAACGCAAACATTCTTTAATTATTATTGTCTGTAAAGGGTATTCTTTGCCTGCTCCGGTTAAAACCGCAGTACACCATAAGGTCTTCTTAAATCCGGAATTTTGTAATAAACAGTAATAAATCCAAACATGTATGCGTCTGTATTGTAGGGATTGCCTCTTTGTTGTCCCGGTGAAGTAGCACTCTTGGCTAGTTCGTTATTGGTAGGATTGGCAAAATACTCTGCCAGGGCTATCCTGGAAGGAGTCGTAAAAAGGTTGCTGTAGATGTTTGGGTCAACATACGTGGTGCTTACATCGTCAATATAATCCGTGAAAGTTTTCCTGAAACCATATTGCAGCCCGATGGAAATGTTTCTGTTGACCTCAATCATGGCTCCCACTCCGAAGGGGATTGCCACTGAGATAGGGGAATAGTCGCTGCGGGTTTCAAAATAGCCCTGTCCTTCGGTACGCAAGGGGCGGAGATTGTACCAGCCATCAGCAGGAAGCTCTTCAACGGGGAGATCACCTGAATAATTGCTGCTGTCAAAATATCCCTGGGGATTAAAATAAAAACTGGCGATACCGGCAAACAAATAGGCAGAAAACCCGAAATTTCCTGTAAGTCTTGCTCCGGTTAAACTCCGGTAACGGGCTCCTTCTCTGTTCAGGCGCAGCACATAATATTGTGCTGTGGCAGATAACTCCATAATGGGAGACCGGAAGTTGATATTGCGGTTGTTTCGAAAAGGTTCTTCAGTAAACTGGTCATCCCCGTAAACATATCCAAAAGAAAAATTGCCCGTAAGTCCCAGATTTTGCAAAAGCATGTACCTGTATCCTACCATAAAAGAAGGCCTTACGGCAGAAAGATTAAAATCTTTTATTCCCTGGGAACCCATTTCATTGGCCCCACCCAGGTCTCCCATAAAACCTGATCCTCCCAGGCCTACGATAAGATGGTGGCGTTCACGTTTCCAACGCTGTGAATAAGCACCCTGACTGAAGGTCATAAAAAGGAAGCAGGCGATTAAAAAATACCTCATATATGCGGTTTTGTATATCAGCTTCAAAGTTAATCAATGTATTGATAACAATGTGCAAAGTAATGCAATTGTTACAAGTTGCAAATTTAGTTAAAAAAAGGAAAATAGAAACTGAATTCTGAGAATGAGAGCATAAAACCCTTCTTGCCGGGTTCTCAAAAAAGCTTAATTGCGTTTGTCAAATCCCCAGGCAAGCTTGTTTCTGATGGTTTGAAAGAAATTTTTGTTTTCAAGGCTGATAAGGTTAATCTTGAAATGGGCTTTTTTAATGTAGAGATCTACGGGCTTTTCCAGGGGCACTGAGCGGGAGTCCATGACAATAAGATGACTCTTTACCCGGCCTTCTATCCTGAGTTTTATCAGCGAATTGTCTTTGATTACGATAGGGCGCACCGTGAGGTTGTGTGAGGCTACGGGAGTAATAATAAAGTTCTCCGAGTCCGGAGAAATGATAGGACCACCACAGCTGAGTGAATAACCGGTGGAGCCTGTAGGGGTGGCCACCATGAGTCCATCGGCCCAGTAGGTATTAAGGTAGTGCCCGTTAACGTAGGCACTGATGGAAATCATGGTGGTATTATCTCTTTTTAGTACAGTAAGTTCGTTGAGTGCATAAGGAAAAGATTCGAAAAGATTGTCTTCACGGGTTTCAAGCATAAGCAACGAACGTTGATCAAGCCTGTAGTTTCGCTCTTTGAGTGCCTGGATGGATTCTTTTAATTCGTCAGTTGAAACTGAAGAAAGGAAACCCAGCCTTCCGGTGTTGAGCCCCAGAACCGGGATTTCTGAATTCCTCACAAAAGGCAAAGTGTCAAGCAAAGTGCCATCTCCACCAATACTTATCATACAAAAACAACTGGAAGGGAGTCCCGTGTGGTCTTCATACACTTCTACGGGTTTCTGGAAAGTGAATCCGGTTTTCAAAAACCCGTAGAATTTAACATGGACATAAAACCGGGTTGTATCGGCTTCCAGCAGCCGAATCATCTTTTCTATTACCGGGAAAAAATCCGGACTGAATTTTCTGCCAAACAACGCAACTTGCATAATCCTCAATTAAAGAAGCTCCAGTCGTCTGGAGTCGAGTTTCAGAAATGTAAACAGGAAGATGGTGAAAGCCCACAACGAGGACCCTCCATAACTAATCATAGGCAAAGGTATACCAATAACCGGAATCAACCCAATGGTCATTCCGATATTCACCAGGAAATGAAAAAATATAATGGACGCCAGGCAATATCCAAAGACCCTGGAAAAAACCGATCGTTGTCTTTCTGCCAGCAGGATAATGCGTATGAGCAGAGTGAGAAACAAACCGATTAAAATCATACTGCCTACAAAACCCCACTCTTCTCCCACGGTGCAGAAAATAAAATCAGTGCCTTGCTCGGGTACAAAGCTGAATTTTGTTTGCGTACCTTGCAAAAATCCTTTTCCGGTTAATCCTCCTGACCCAATGGCTATCTTGGATTGATGCAGGTTGTAGCCTGCTCCCCTTTGGTCTACACTTGCGTCAATCAGCACTGCAATGCGCATTTTCTGGTGGGGCTGCAGGATTTCTTCAAAGGCATAATTTACACCATATACATAAGCATTGATGACTACCATGATAACCAGCAGTTGTTTTACGGCTGAAGATTTCTTTCTCAGGATAACAGCCATAATCAGTGAAATACCGGTGAGGGTTCCAATGAGAATAAGTTCGTTTACCAACAGCGTCAGCACAAAGAGAAAAACAGCGAATATTCCCAGCAGGATAAGCCATCCGGGTACATAACCTTCGCGGTAAAGAACAATGACAAAGGCAGCAAATACCAGGGTAGTTCCTGTGTCGTTTTGCAGGAATATCAGTAAGGTAGGAAGAATGATTATTAATAAGGGTTTGAGCAAATCCTTAAAGGTTCGGCCTTTGGACTTATTGTCATAAACTATTCTGGCCAGGGCAAGCGCTGTGGCATATTTGGCAAACTCAGCAGGTTGAATGGCAACCGGGCCAATGTGAAACCACGATTTGGATGCATTTACAGTAGTGCCAAACAGCAAAACTCCTACCAGCATGACCAAAATCCCGCCATAGATAATATAGGCAAAGGCAGGAAAAAATTTCATGTCGATGGTGAAAATAATGATTCCTATCAGAAAGGCGGTCATGATCCAGACAAACTGTTTTCCATAACTCTGGCTGAAATCGAATATGCTTCGGTGATTTTCATTGATCTCGGCGGCATACACATTCACCCACCCAATAATCACCAGGAAGAAAAACAGCAGAAGGGTGATTTTGTCGATATTTTTGAAGAAATTGAATTGTGTTCTCATGGTAAAAAGTAATTAGGATTCAAAATCAGAAAGCTGCATCCAGTATTCGTTGTTCGAACCAGGTACGGTTAACTTCACGGTTGATGTATTTTTCTATCATCAGGCTGGAAATGGGGGCTGCCCATGTGGCTCCTCCTCCTGCATTCTCTACAATTACCGAAATGGCAATTTGGGGTTGTTCAACAGGCGCAAAGGCGATAAAAGCAGAGTGATTTTCCCCGTGGGGGTTTTGTACGGTCCCGGTTTTTCCTCCCATGGTAATTTCGGGAATTCTGGAAAAACGGCCGGTTCCCGATTCTACTGTTTCAAACATGGCTTGTGCCATGGTTTCAAAATGAATCGAGTCAATAGAGGTTCGGTTGGGAGTAAGGAAGTCGGGATTGAGGCTGTCGGGGTGGCCAATGGCTTTTACCACATGGGGTGTATAATAAAACCCCCTGTTGGCCACGGTGGCAGCAAGATTGGCCAATTGGACCGGTGTAGTTCCGATTTCTCCCTGCCCAATGGCCAGGGAAATAACCGTAAGGGCTTTCCAGCCTCTTGGACCATAAATAGCATCATAATAATCCGAACTGCCAATTTGCCCGGGGAGTTCGTGCGATAAGTCACTGTCGAAAGTTGCTCCAAATCCCATGCTTACAATGTGATCGCGCCAGGTGGTAAGAGCCTGCTGCATGCTTTCAAATTTGGGCATCTCCAGGATGTTTCTGAACTGGATGGCGGAAAAGGTGTTACAGCTATATTGCAATGCCGTTTCTACATTCACCGGCTGAGGATGCGTGCGGCATCTGACGGTAATCCCTCCACTTCTGTAATACCCGGGACAACCGTATCTTGAGTTGACCGTGATGCCACCTTCCTGCAAGCCAATAAGAAAATTGGCCACTTTAAATACCGAGCCCGGAGGATAACTTGCCATGAGCGCTCTGTTGAAAAGGGGTTTGAGGGTGTCATTTTGCAACATCCGGTAATTCAGGGTGCGTATCCGTCCTACCAGCAAATTGGGATCATAGCCCGGGGAAGTGACAAGGGCAAGAATTTCTCCTGTGGAGGGCTCAATAGCAACAATGCTCCCCCTTTTATTTTTCATTAATTTCTCTCCGTACATTTGAAGCTCCAAATCCAGAGAAGTGTACAAATCTGTTCCGGCCACCGCGAGGGTGTCATAGCGGCCCTCCTGAAAAGATCCGATTTCCCGGTTTAATGCATCTACCAGTACAATACGGGTGCCTTTCTGTCCGCGAAGAACTTCCTCATATTGTCTTTCAATGCCTGAGATGCCAATGTAATCCCCGGGGCGGTAATAGGGGTTTCGGGCAATGTCGGCCGGTCCTGCCTCGCCAACATATCCCAGTGTATGAGCTGCAACAGGATGCGGGTATTTTCGCAGGGTCCGTGGTTGTACATAAAAACCAGGGTATTTGAAAAGTTTTTCCTGCAGCACGGCGTAAATGTCCTTGGATATTTGGCGTTCGAAAACAGAAGCCCTGAAACGGGAGTAAACCCTGGCGGCCTGCAAACGGTTCTCGAATTGTTCACGGGTGATATCAAGCAGGTTGATAAATTCCAGGGTATCCATCTCACGAACCTGCCCCGGCAAAACCATCAAATCATAATAAGGTTCGTTATACACCATCAACTCCCCGTTCCGATCATAAATAAGCCCTCTCGCAGCATAATCGGTTATGATTCGCTGGATATTGCTGCTGGCAAATATCTTGTATCGGTGATCAACTATCTGGATAAAAAACAAACGGACCAAAAAAATCAATCCGGTGAGCACAATAAAAAAAATGATGAAATTTTTTCGTCTCGAACTTATTTCTGAACTTTGATAGGTGTTTTGCATAGGACTTAGACCGAAGGCGCTTATTTGCCTTTTGATAATAAAAAAAATCTGTCCGGGAAAAACAGCAGGTAAAACCTTTACTGGTCTGACTTGCGGACGGTTATAAATCTTAGCAAATGTAATGATTTTCTGATTTTTTTCAGCTAAAACATTCAGACTCCCAACAATTTTGCTAATTTAGATGACTCAGCAATACATGCTTTGTTACGGAATGATAGCTTACAATACCAAAACACAAAAACCCTTAAATATTATGAGTAAAATAGTTGTCTTAGGAGCCGGAATGGTTGGAAAGGCCATTTCCATTGATTTACATAAAAACCACACGGTCACTGCAGTTGATTTAGATGAGCAGTCGCTGACCTTTTTGTCAGAGAAGTATAACATCCACACGCAAGCTTTGAACCTCATGGATGAGGATGCCATAAAACAAGTGGTGTCCGACTGCGATTTGGTGGTTTCTGCCGTACCAGGATTTATGGGCTATGATCTGGTCCGAACAGTGATAGAGGCCCGTAAAAATGTGGTAGATATATCTTTTATGCCGGAAGATTACATGGATTTGAATACCCTTGCTGCCCGCAATGGGGTAACTGCCATAACTGACTGCGGCGTAGCCCCGGGTATGCCCAACCTTATTGCAGGTTACTGGAATGAACTCATGGAAATAGAAAGCCTGGAATATCATGTTGGAGGGTTGCCCAGGGTGAAGATTTATCCCTTCAATTACAAAGCCCCCTTTTCTCCGATAGATGTTGTGGAGGAATATATCAGGCCGGCACGCTACATTGAGAAAGGAAAGAAAATGACGAAGGCAGCCATGAGTGAGCCCGAATTGATGTTCTTTGATAAAGTGGGAACCCTGGAAGCCTTTTATACTGATGGGCTTCGCTCGTTGCTCAACAATCTTTCTCACATAGCCGACATGAAAGAGAAGACCCTCAGGTATCCAGGCCATCTTCACCTTATCCAGGCCCTGAAAACCGCAGGTTTTTTTGATAAAACTCCTATAACGATTAATAATACAGCCATACGTCCTATTGACTTTACCAGCAAAATTCTTATCAACGACTGGAAACTCAACCCCAATGAGGAGGAATTTACGGTTATGCGGGTTGTAATCAAGGGGCAAATGGAGGGCAAACCTCTCACGGTAAAATATGAATTGTATGATGAATATGACAAAGAGGAGCAACTCACATCTATGGCCCGCACAACCGGTTTTACTGCTACAGCTCATGCTGAACTGATTCTCAATGGCAAATTTGTTGGCAAGGGGGTATTCCCTCCTGAATTGGTAGGAATGGATCCTGATTGTTTTGATTTTGTGATGGACTACCTCAAGGACAGGAATGTGAATTACTTAAAAACTGAGGAGTAACAGGTGTTTCAGGAAAACAACCCGGAAATACCTCGCTTTCACGGTGACTCATCTCCCCCGGGAGAGAGCATGACCTATATTCATAATAAAAGCCTATTCCATTGTTTATCAAAACCCCCCACACGTGAAAAAACCACTGAATCCTCGCCACAACTATCTGCAAACCCTTAATGATATTGGTTATATTTCCCTGAAAGAAGCCCGCCAGGCTGACTATGACCGCATAGGGTTTATGTCGGGGTTGGAGGTGCATCAGCAACTCAAAACCCGCGAGAAACTCTTTTGCCATTGTCCTGCCGCTTTGTTTCAGAAAGATGATGAATACGATGCAGAGGTCATCCGTCATATGCGTCCTACCCTCAGTGAGCTCGGAGAATATGACGGCACCGCCCTGATGGAATTTAAAACCCGCAAGGAAATTATTTACCGGGTAAAGAATGAAACTACCTGCACCTATGAGGTGGACGATACACCTCCTTTTCCTCTTAACCGTGAAGCCCTGGAGATAGCCATAGAAATCAGCCTGCTAAAAAAACTCAACATAGTAGGGGAGGTGCACATTACTCGCAAACAATATCTCGACGGAAGTATCCCTACGGGTTTTCAGCGCACAGCCATCATTGGAGTGGAAGGAGAAATTGAACTCCCTCATAAAAAAATCAGGCTCATACAGTTGAGCATTGAGGAGGATAGTTGTCGTGAGATATCGGATGTAGGCCACACCCGGGTTTATAAAACCGACCGACTGGGTATGCCTCTTATAGAAACGGTTACTTATCCCGATATGGTGAATCCGCAGGAGGTGGCGCAGGCATGTCAGTTTATCCGGTTTTTGAACCGTAGCACAGGCAAGGTATTAACCGGTATGGGGGCTGCCCGCCAGGATGTGAATGTGAGCTGCCGGGGAGGGACCCGGGTGGAAATCAAAGGAGTCTCAAAAATCCGCTATATTCCAGCCCTTACGCACAATGAGTGTTTTCGTCAATGGGCCCTGCTTAGTATCCGGGATATTTTGCTGCAGCGCATTAGAAAGCCCGGGTTATGGCAAATCAATACCCGGAAGCTTGATCCTGATTTGCTGGAGCTGAAACCCCGTTTGGCAAAGCAAATCAGAGAAAATGACTGGCAGGTGTATGGTGTATCTCTTCCCAAATTCCAGGGTATATTATCACACTTTACGCAACCGGGGCAGATGTTCGCCCATGAAATCAGCGACAGGCTGAAAGTTATTGCCTGCCTTGAAAAGCCCAACATGGATCACAGCGAAGCCCTGAAGCCTGTTTTGGGGGTTGCGCAGTGGACAACGGTACGTAAACAGCTAGGTGCCCGCCACGACGATGCTTTGATCATATGCTGGGGCCCCGGGGAAGATATGCCTACCGCAATGGAAACCATTGAAGAACGTTGCCGCATGGCCCTGGAAGGAGTGCCCAATGAAACCCGTAAACCCTTGCCCGATGGAACTACATTATTTGAGCGGGTACTGCCGGGAGCCGACCGCATGTATCCTGATACCGATTCGGCTCCTATTCCCCTGGAGGATGAATATATTGAAACCCTCCGTCAAAGAATTCCTGCTCAGACCATCAACGCATGGAAGCAAATGCAGCAATGGAAAATTCCCGAAGATACCTATGAGTTTATCCTGAAGAATAATCTTTTTCCCCTGTTGAAAAGCCTGGTGGAAGATTTGAAGGAAGAACCGGTTTTTGCCGGTACATTGCTGGGGCATAAACTCAAATACATAGAAGGACAGCTTACACCTTCTGCAGAGTTCAGCTACAAGCAAATTGCTGATATGATAAAGATGGTAAGGGCAAAAAAACTGGAAACAGATATTATCGACCGGCTTTTGCCCCTGGTGTATCAGCACCCCAAGATGGATTTTGAATCATTGCTCATCAGTATTCGTTACAAGCCTTTCAGCCAGCAGGAAATCCTGGAAGATGTCCCGTTTCTGATGAAGAGATTTGCTGCCAGGAGGAAAAATGACAACAAAGATGCTCTGGTTCACTGGCTCATGGGGCAGCTTCGGGACAAAGCCCTGGGCAACATCAGTATGGCAGATCTCAGGCATTTGTTAATCAATTCAGTTAATCAGCAGACCCAACCTTTAAAAGCGACGTGATGGCCGAAGACTATTTTCAGGGATATAAAAACAAAGCACTTGATGCACTCAAGAAATACAATGTGAGAGTGTGGGGAAATTGTGTGGTGGAAACTTCGAGAGGGAAGTTTACCGGAACCATTCTGCCCCGGGCGGAAAACGATGATGAAAAACATATTGTATTGAAAATCGACACCGGCTACAATGTGGGAATATCGGTAGATACTATTCTGAGCATGAAAGAAACCAGCTATAAAAAAGCCAATTATAAAATCCCGGAGAAAGAGTTTCCTTACACGAAAGGTTTGCCAAAGGTAAAGCTTATCGGAACCGGAGGTACCATTGCATCGCGGCTTGATTATCGCACCGGTGCCGTGATTCCGGCATTCAGCCCCGGAGAATTGTATGGAGCTGTGCCCGAGTTGGCTGAGGTTTGCAACCTTACCACCGAAAAGGTTTTTGCTGTTTTTAGCGAAAATATGGGGCCCGAACAATACAAAAAACTGGCCGTTGCTATCGGGAAAGAGATCGAAAACGGCGTGCAGGGAATTGTTATAGGGCATGGAACGGATACGCTGCATCATACAGCTGCAGCCCTCACGTTTATGATTCAGAATTCACCTGTTCCCATTGTTTTGGTAGGTTCACAACGCTCCAGTGACCGACCCTCATCCGATGCGGCTATGAACCTGATTCATGCCTGCTATACTGCCGGACACAGCGACATTGCAGAGGTAATGGTTTGCATGTTCGGGCCTACTTCCGATGAATACGGATTGTTGCACCGTGGTACCCGGGTGCGTAAAATGCATTCTTCTTACCGGAGTACCTTTCGCACCATTGGCGATACACCGCTGGCCAGGGTGACCCGCAACGGAATCACCCCCATCAAAAAAGAATACAACCATCGGAGGGTGGATAACAAAGTTACCATCCTGCCTTATTTCGAAGAGAAAGTATCCATCGTTTATTATTACCCCAACATGCAGCCCGATATTATTGATTCATTGCTGGACAATGGTTATAAAGGCATCATTATAGCAGGAACCGGCCTGGGACATGTAAATATTCCGCTCTATCCGGCGCTGCGACGAGCCTGCCAAAAGGGGGTGGCGGTTTACATGACCGTGCAAACCCTCTGGGGATATGTGCACATGTTTGTATATGAAACCGGTCGTGAGCTCATGGCGCTGGGGGTAGTGCCGGCAGAAAACATGCTTCCTGAGGTAGCCTATATAAAGCTGGGTTGGGTGCTGGGGCAAACCACCGATCCTGAAGAGGTGAAACGACTGATGCTGACACCCATCAATGATGATATTACCCGCCGGGAGCCCTACAATGGATATCTCGTTTACCAGGGAGGGCTGCCGGAAGTGGAGGAGTTTATCAAAAAATTCAGAAAATAATTTCTTTACACTTCGGGTGATTCAGGCAGCAACGAAAAAATAAACTGCATTTTCTAATACCCTTTTTCTTTGTTTACCCGGTTCAGCAATGGCTGTCCGCTAACAGCCCTGCGGTAATTTTCTATGATTTGGGGCGCTACCGATTCAGGGGTGGTAAGGCTGGCTATATGGGGTGTAATCTGGATTCTGGGATGTTTCCAGAAGGGATGATCTGAGGGGAGAGGCTCCTGCTCAAAAACATCGAGACTGGCTCCTGAAAGATGACCGGAATCAAGGGTTTCTATCAGGTCGTTATCGACCACATGGCCGCCACGGCCAAGGTTGATGACATATGCTCCGTGGGGAAGTTTCTCAAGGTTTTCTTTGTTGAGGATGCCGCGTGTATCGGGAGTTAACGGAAGCAAACAGATGAGGATTTGGGATTTCCTGAGAAAGTCGTCCAGTTGCTCGTTGCCATGATAGCGTGGGTAATCGCCGGTTTTCCCCGGATTTTTCCCCCATCCTGCCACAGAAAAACCACAGGAACGGAGAAATTCTGCCACATGGTTTCCAATCATCCCGGTGCCCATGATGCCCACGTTTACTTCCGGTATACGCAGATACTTCCTCTTTTTCCATGTAGCATCTTGCTGGAGCAGCTTGTAGTGAGTTAGACCCCTCAGATGGTTCATGATATGCGCCAGGGCAAACTCCGCCAGATCCTGTGACAGAAGCGGGTCAACGATCCTTACAACTTCTACCTGTTCAGGAATATCGGGGTCAGTCATGATATGATCAACTCCTGCACCCATGGAAGAAATGCATTTCAGGTTTGGGTAATCTTTAAATATTCCCCTGGGATGGTTCCAGGCCAGCGCAAACAACACTTTATTTTTGTCTTTTACCTCATCATAAGCCATCACTTCAATATCCGGAGCTTCCTTTTTGAGGGTTTCGATCCATGGCTTTACTTTGTGTACTTTGCTGAAAATTACAAGTGACATAAGGGGGTTGTTTTATTGGGTTATTTAAAAA
>CAZBGI010000073.1:0-16115 GCA_964491395.1 uncultured Bacteroidales bacterium
AAGGGGTTAAGCGGAGCTTATTAGGATAGCATTATCCATTCACTTTTGTGAGAGCGTTGCTCATGAAGGTTTCATAGAAATTGTCTGTGCCGGGGAATCGGAGGGTTTATCCTGCTTTTCTGTTACAAATGCCTTATTATTCTTATTTTTGCTAAAAATCGCTTAAAATGAAACAAAAATGTACTGCATGGCTTCCCGGAATGGCAATTCTGTTTTCTGTGTCATTGTTATTTACTTCCTTCAAAACAGCCTCTGTAGAAAAGCTCATGATGAATATGCATAGTCAGAGTTTGCACAACGGAAAAGTTGTTAATATAGAAGCTGAGTTGTTTTTTGATGCTTTTTCAGGACAGCTGATCACACGCTATATCAACCCCGCCGGTCAGATTATGGTTACAAACAGCAAAGGAGAACTGGCCATTTACAATGAATCGGAAAATACCGTAAGTTACAGGCAAGGGGCAGAATATAGTACGGAAACAAATATGATCCAGTTTTTTTTGCAGGGAAAAACACAGGATCTGGGACTCGAAGATTTTGGGTTTCAGCTCATGAGTACTGATTTTGAAGATAACCTGGTAGTTACTGAATGGTTTCCACCTGCCAGCCTTTTCGGATTGTTTAATCGCATAAAGCTCGTACATGAGGACTTTCTTCCCATTTATGTTGCCTATTATGATGCGCAAAAAAACCTTGCCAAGAAAGTGTATTATTCAGAATATGAAAATCTGGGAGATGTATCTTTGCCCAGGCTCATCACCGAGTTCAATTATATTGGCAATGATTCTATTGTGAGCCGGATGAAATTTTCTGACATAAAAACCAATTTTCAGGCAAAAAGCCCATGGTTTGGGTTTCAAATTCCCGATGATGCAGTTCCCCAACAATAATAGTGTATAAAAATTAATTCAATTGTTTTCAGTGAAGATAAGGGTAGTCGTTTTGTATTTTTGGGTTGTTTGTTTTTTTTCCCTCCCATACGGAGTGGCCAAAGCAGAGAATCCGTTTGCTCCCGGCAGTGATATGGCTTTGTTACAAGGCAAGGAAACCGAAGAACGCAACCATATTCACCAGCACGATGTCAGGTTTATGCGCACCCGATCTTCAAACTTCTTTGTCAGGTACAATCCTGTTAGTATTTTGTTTGGGGGTTTGATGTATACTTATCAGAAAGTTATCTCACCCCAATTACCTTCTGAATGTTTGTATGTTGAAACTTGTTCTCATTTCAGTAAAAGTCTCATTGCCGAGTATGGTTTGCTGAAGGGTGTTTTCACTACATCTGACAGGCTTATGCGCTGCAACAGGATATCAGCTCTGGATGTACATCCCATGCTGATTGACCCCGACAGTGGAAAAGTGGTTGAATCAGTAGATATTTATAAGTCACAGCCATGATGATGAAATTGCTGATCATCTTCTTGTGTTTTTTGCCCTCGTTGGCCACGAATTCCTTTGGTCAGATTACCAATGATTCAGGTGAACTGAAGTTTATCATGCATCTTCAATCCAGAGGAAATGATGAGGAAGCATTGTTTTTACTGGATAATATGCTGCCGGATGATCAAGCTCGTCAGGATAGTATTAATTACCTTAAGGGATGGCTGCTCTATGGTCTGAAAGATTTAGAAACTTCTGCCTTTTATCTTATGAAAGTGGGTGCACAAAGTGCCTATTTCGATAAATCCCGTTTTTTCGCTGCCTATAATCATGCCTATCTCTTCAATACAAAACTTTCCCTGGAATTGCTGGACAATCTTTCTGCTGATGCGCCACCCTCCGTTGCAGCTATGACTGAATTTCAAAAAGCCGGGATTGCTCTGCTCGACAGACGTTTGAATGATTTTGATCAGTATGCAGATAATTTTACAGGCAACTTTGCTTTTATGGCATCAGAAGAGGCAAAGTTAAGGGGGTATTACACTCAAATCAGGAACAGGAAAAAGCGCTCTCCATTTGTGGCGGGTATGCTTTCTATGGCAGTACCGGGTTTAGGGAAAATGTATGCCGGTAAAACATCTGAAGGTATCTCCGGTTTGCTATATGTAGGAGCCATGGCCCTTGCAAGCTGGGACTTTTATAACAGGCTGGGTCCACGAAGTCCCTTCTTTTTAATTTCTGCCGGTGTAACCGGCATTTTCTATATTGGCAACATTTGGGGCAGTGCTGCTGCTGTAACCAGAGAAAAAAAAGAATTTAACCATGAAATTAACCAGCGCATTCTTTTGGATATGCATATACCTTTGCGCCGGCTTTATCCCTGAGCTAAAGGCGGCTGGCTCATCTGAAAAAACTGTTTTTGAGCAGGCCGATAGTTTGTACAAGAAAGGTAATTATTTCGAAGCAGGCATTGCCTACGAAAGAATTTATTTTTTTTCTGACGATGCAAAAATTAGGATAAAAGCGAACCTTGGCAGAGCTGCTTCTTTGAAGCAGCAGGGGCGCTACAGGGCAGCCAGAAATGACTTGCAACGTTCTGCCCACTTAAGCAACTATGCCGATTATCATTACGAGGTGTTGTATCAGATAGCCTTTTGCGAATATATGGCAGATAATTACAGTGCTGCTCTTTCCATACTCAAGCAGCTGAAACATTATTATCCTGACCGATACGAATCAGGTGAGGTATTACTTCTGCATTCACTTACAGCCATCATGTCAGAGGACTGGCAACTGGCTCAGGAAACTTCCCGGCATTTAATAGAATTACAACCCTTCAGCTCTGTGATTAAGGACAGCCTGAACCACCACTTGCTGATCATGTTTTCGGAAGACATGCTTCCGGAAAAAAAATCCGAAAAAAAAGCTTCCACTCTTGCTGCCATTATACCGGGATCAGGACATATATATGCCGGGTATCCGGTAAAAGGCTTGATGAATTTTTCCTCACAGGTGCTATCCCTGGGGCTGGCTGGTTTTATGGCCTGGAATCAATTGTATTTAAGTGGTTTTATTACCGGTTTGGGGATGTTTCAGTCTTTTTATTTTGGTGGCATCAAGCAAGCCACTTTTCTTGCCCACCAAAGAAATCTAATCCATATGGCAGACTATAAAGATGAACTGAAGGCGTTTGTTTTTGCTGTTTTTGAAATGCCATAGAAATCTTCTGAAATATGCGTAATGGGTACAAAATATTGCTGGTAAGCGGCTTTTCTCTTCTTTTATTTTTTATACCGAATTTATGTCGGACCGAAACGTTGGAAGATAAATCACAAAATGCTGTCAAAGCCCTGTATCATTTTCGTTTCCAGGAGGCTGATTCACTTATTGCACAGCTCGAAAAGCACTACCCGGCTCATTATTTGCCTTACGTGGTACGCTCGCAATATTATTGGTGGAAATTAATCAGCCAGCCAGTAAATGACAAAACCAAACTCCGCTACCGCGAAAGTCTTTTGCATGCAGAAGAGCGTATTATCCAAAACCTTTCTGAGGACAACCCCGATGATCATGATTTATTTCATCTCATCAATATTTATGCATCGAAAGCCAGGCTTGATTTGATGAACCTGGATTATTGGAAAGCTCTTCAACACCTCCATAAATCTGCAGGTTATATTCGCCAGTCATTGACTCTGGAAGAAGTTTTCAGCCCATTTTTACTTACCTCAGGCTTGTATAATTATATGGCAGGACATGGAGAAGAAGTATATGCGTTTTTTCGTATTTATACTCTTCGTTATCCGCGGGGAAATAAGGAAAGAGGACTCCAACAACTAAAAAAAGCAGCCACCGGAAATGATATCCTGGTTAAAACAGAGGCTAATTATTTCCTGATGAAGATTTATACAGAGATTGAAGAGGAATACCTTGAAGCTTTGCCTTATGCCAAATGGTTGTCAGATACGTATCCTGATAATCTTATTTACCTGCATCATTATTTTGAAGTAATGCAACACCTTAACCGGAAAAATCTTTCTGAGCAAATAAAAAGTAACTTTTTTCAATCACTGGAAAGAAATCATCAGCTTGATAATCGTCAAATTATCCATCTGAGGGAATTGTTTTAACGATAGGCTCAACGCAGAAAAGAACAGAGCCAAAAAAAGCCTCATGGTATCCATAAGGCTTTTAATGTCAATGTGAGTATTGCTACCACATGAAAAATTTCGGATTGTCGACATATCTGCTGATATCGTCATTTATCAAGCCAACCAGCAACATGACCCAGTCAATTGTAGCAACAATTCCACATCCACCCAAAGTCAGAATATAGCCAATGATTGTTCCAGTGGAGGTTCCAAGGTAAGCTCTGTGTATACCCAGGTAACCTACAAACCAACTTAACAGAAATGCAACAACCGGATCTTTTTCCTGAAGAAAAGCTTGGTCTGCATAACCTGTTTCTGCAAGGGGGGCAAAGTTTTCTATTGCATTTAATTCAACTACTTCGGCATTGGCAAACATTTGATCTACAGCAGCATTGTCCAGATGATAGGAATTAGCAGAAGCCTGGGTGAATACAAATCCAGCCAGGATCAAAACCATAAAAGTCGTAATTTTTTTCATGAGCATTTTTTTAGATGGATGTTAATGTAAACTAAGAGGAGACCAAATTACTTAAAAAGTAAAACAAAACCAAAAAAAAAGCATATAAATTGAAATTTCACCCTATTACATTTTTGTGCTTTTTAACGTTACTATTTTGTTTTTAAGATAATACCTTCATTCCTCAGGGATGAGCAAAAAAAAACTGCACAAAAAAAAAAGGATGCCCCGACACAGTCAGAACACCCTTTCATTACGATTATTTGTCAATTACTTTTTTTCTTTTTTGAAGCACATAAACCAATCCAGGCAATAGGTGTCTTCATCCTTGCTTTCAACGCGCTCTTTGGCGGTGCCGCAAGATCCGGGAGGAGGCACAATCACATCATCTCCAGGTTGCCAGTTGGCAGGAGTGGCAATTTGCTCTTTATCCGCTTTTTGCATGGCAATGATCATACGTTTGATTTCGTCCATGTTACGGCCGGTGCTCAGAGGGTAATACAAAATCGCCCGGACTTTGGATTCAGGGTCCATGATAAATACCGCTCTTACTGCCTGAGTGGAGGAGGCATTGGGTTGTACCATGCCAAACTTGCGCGAAACATGCATTTTCAGGTCTTCTATCACCGGAAAGTTGACTTCCACATTTTTCATTCCATTGAATTCAATTTTTTCCTTGATAGTGCGCAGCCATGCAATATGGGCATAAATGCTGTCGATAGACAGTCCGATAAGTTCGGTGTTGAGTTTACGAAAATCTTCCTGCATAGAGGCAAAAGTCATAAACTCAGTGGTGCACACTGGCGTAAAGTCTGCAGGGTGGCTGAAAAGAATTACCCATTTCCCTTTATAATCTTCCGGAAAATTAATGTCTCCCATTGTTGTCTTTGCCCAGAATGAAGGCGCCGGATCTCCAATTAAAGGTAGTCTCACAACTTCATGTTGTACCTGTTGATCTTGTTCTAGATTGTTTTCCATTATTTGTTACTTTTTTGATTTTTAAATGACTATTGATTTTATTTGTAATTAGCACCACTGGCTAATACACAGTAACAATATCATTGTTTTTTTGTTTGATGCAGAATGGCAAAAACGAAAACCCAACAAGAAGCCTTGGAAATTATCACAGGGTAGGGTAGAAGGCATCTTCGATGTGGTATATCTGGTATTGGCTTCCCTTAACCAATATAGATACGATATCAAAACGAGTTTCAAAATCCAGGTTTTGCTCGTTAATGTAGCCATTGGCAGCCCTGATGAGGTTTCTTTGTTTGGCTTTGGTTACAAACTCTTCAGGCTCTCCGAAATAATTGGTGCTGCGGGTTTTTACCTCTGCAACCACCAGCGTTTCGTCCTTAAAGGCCACAATATCAATTTCCAGTTGCCCTTTTCTCCAGTTGGTCTCCAGAATTTTGTATCCTTTCTTTCTCAGGTATTCAGAAGCCAGCTCTTCTCCGGTTTTGCCCAGTTCATGAAATTCTGCCATCATTAAAAATTTTACACGTTGATTCCCCTTTTCTTAAAGAATAAATTCAAAAGAGAGACGATAATGTACCATACTATAAATAAAGGTAAGGCATAGATACCCCAAAATATTCCCATGATTGCACAACCTGTCAAAAATATATACCGGGTTTTGTTGGGAGCGAAACGGAGATTTTTAAACTTGAGAGAAAACAGGGGCAGTTTAGCCACCATTAAAAAAGAAGAAACGATGGCCAGAAATGCCAGGATATAAAAGTTTTGAAAAATGATGTGGTAGAAATCAAAAAGAAAAGAATCTCCTGATCCATAATGCAATGCCAGGGGAAATGAAATAAAGAATATAGCGTTGGCTGGTGTGGGTAATCCGATAAAACTTTCGGTTTGATTTTCATCCGTATTGAATATTGCCAGTCGCAAACCCGAAAATACCACGACGGAAAATGCAATGAAAGGTAATATATTTATACCCACCAACTGAGGACTCCACTCGGGCACGTTTTGTTGCATCGTTATATACAGGATAACTGCAGGAACCAAACCAAAACTGACCAAATCTGCCAGAGAGTCGAGCTCCTTGCCAACGCTGCTGTATGCCTTCAGTATTCTTGCACTGAATCCATCCAGGAAATCAAATACAGATGCAACTAATACCAGTATTGCTGCTATGTGCAGGAATCCTTCAAATGCATATACCACGGCCAGGCTCCCGCTTAAAAGATTTAAGCTCGTGATAGTGTTAGGTATGAAATGTTTAAAGGTCATAAAAAATCAGGATTTGGGTAACTTTTTGGGTTCTTACTTTGTTAGTGTATTTTAGTATAGGTAAAAAAATAAGTCTCACCATGAAAGCTCCTGAGTTTAATAACTATCCCCTTCAACAGCAAGCCTATCTGTTGCTTGATCAAGGAACTGAAATTGCCTCAAGGCAGTTTTTGTATTTCAACATCAAGTTGTACACTCTGTCCGGCTTCTTTGCTGAAATATGGTATGTGCCAAAATACAATAAAATTGAGAAAATTGAAGTGTTGTCAACCGACGAAATTCTTTCCTTGTACAAAAATGAATTTGATATTTCTCAATTGCTTAAATAAGCAGAAGTAAAATTATACTTTTTGTGAAAAAATAAGTTGATATTTCTTACTAAAACTTATTTTTGTATCCGATAACAATAGTAAAAGCAATTGAAGGCACGTAACGTGCAATACCTGCATCCGTTTTTTGATAATTAAAACCATAACTTATGTATCCGACAATTCGCAGGGTGCTCCCTGCATTTTTTTTGTTCTTTGCCCTTGGCTCAGTACTCGCTGCGCAATCGCCTGCTGTCACGCTTGAAAAAATATGGAAGGAGGGTGCCTTCACACCTAAAAGCATTCGCATGGGAAAAAGCATGCAGGACGGGAAACACTATACGAGGGTTGAAAATAATACTCAAATCAATAAATACGATTACGCCAGTGGCGATTTTATTGAAACCCTTGCTGATATTGAAGATATCATTGTAAATGAGGATGGAAAGACCCCTGGCATTCATACCTACATGTTTGATACTGCAGAGCAGCAAATACTCATTGCAGTAAATTCTGAAGCTGTTTACAGGCATTCTTACGTAGCGGATTATTATGTTTTTAATATTTCAACTCAATCGGCAGATATTCTTTCTTTAAATGGAAGACAGCAGCTGGCACAATTCTCTCCTGATGGCAGTAAAGTTGCTTTTGTCAGAAACAATAATTTGTTTCTGAAAGAAATAAGTAGTGAGGAAGAAATACAAATCACTCGCGACGGACAATACAATCACATCATCAACGGAACTACTGACTGGGTATATGAAGAAGAATTTGGTTTTACCAGGGGTTTTTACTGGTCTCCTGACGGGCAACGCATTGCTTATTATCGATTTGATGAATCGCATGTGAAAGAATTTTTCATGTCAATTTATGGAAGCCTGTACCCGGAAGAATATCGTTTTAAATACCCCAAAGCTGGTGAAGATAACGCTGTTGTTTCTATTCATGTTTATGATTTACAAAGCGGGCAAAGCATTACCCTGGACACCGGTAAAGAGAAGGACCAGTATATCCCGCGGATCAAGTGGACCGCTGATCCGGAAAAACTGGCCGTATTCAGACTCAACAGGCATCAGAACCACCTTGAAATTCTGGGCTTTGACGTCAATGACGGTGATGCTGAAATGATTTACGAAGAGAAAAACCGATATTATATAGATATAAATGACGATCTGTATTTTACCCGTGATGGTCATAACTTTATTCTATCCAGTGAGAAAAGTGGCTTTAAGCATCTGTACTTGTATGATATGAATGGAAGCCTTGTCAATCCGGTAACCTCGGGTAATTGGGATGTAAATAATTTTTTGGGATTGGATGAAGAAAACGGTATCGTTTATTATACTTCGCATGAAGAAAGTCCCGTGGAAAATCAGCTTTACCGTATTGATGTAAACGGAAAGAACAAAAAGAGACTCACCCAAAAGGAAGGATATAATCAACCTTCTTTTTCCAGGAACTTCCTTTATTTTATCAATAATCACAGTACCATAAATACTCCTCCCGTTTACTCCATTCATAAGGCTGATGGAAGCCTTGTTGAGGTATTGCAGGATAACGGGTCATTGGTGGAAAAGATCAGCGAGCACAATTACTCTCAGGTAGAGTTTATAAAAATACCTGTTGAAGAGGAGGTGCAACTCAACAGCTGGATACTTTATCCTCCTGATTTTGACCCCGAAACTCCATACCCCATGCTTATGTATGTATATGGAGGACCCGGTTCGCAAACAGTAACTAATCGTTGGAATACTTATAACGGAGCCTGGTTCCAGATGCTTGCACAAATGGGTTATATAGTTGTATCGGTCGACAACAGGGGTACCGGAGGCAGAGGAGAAGAGTTCAGAAAAATGACTTACATGGAACTGGGGAAATATGAAGCGACAGACCTTATCAACGCAGCTTCATACCTGGGAAATATCGAATATATCGACAAGAACCGCATGAGTATTTTTGGCTGGAGTTACGGCGGATATTTATCCTCGTTATGCCTGGCATGGGGAAACGAGGTCTTTTCTGCTGCTATAGCAGTAGCACCTGTCACAAACTGGAGGTTCTATGATACTGTATACACCGAACGTTACATGAGAACCCCAGGGGAAAATCCTTCAGGATATGATGATAACTCCCCCATCAATCATGTCGATAAAATAAAAGGGTCTTATTTGCTGGTTCATGGCTCTGCCGATGACAATGTACATTATCAGAATACCATGGAAATGTCAAATGCGTTGATTGAAGCTGATGTAGATTACGAACTCATGATTTATCCTGATCACAATCACAGCATCGCCGGGGGCAATGCACGGCTGCATCTTTACCGTCTCATGACAGATTTTCTCAATCGGAATTTATAGTATTGAAAATAAGGTGCTTGTACAAGTTGGTTTTTTTTTGTCTTTTTCTTTGATTAATAAAAAATCTATTTGTAATTTTGCAGCCCTATTTAGTGAAAGTATCAAAGCAAACATATTGTTATTTTAAAAGAAAGAGGTAAACATGATTATTGTACCTATCAAAGAAGGTGAAAATATTGACAGAGCTTTGAAGAAGCTCAAGCGGAAATTCGAGAAAACCGGAATTCTGAAAGAACTGCGTGAAAGACAGAAATTCACCAAGCCTTCCATAGTTAAGCGTGAGCAGAAGATCAAGGCAAGATATATTCAGAAGCTCAGAGACGAGAGCGAAGGTTAATGATAGAGGTTGAAAAAAACCGGCTGAACAAGATAGCTTAAAAGAAGAACCTTTTGTTGAGAATAAATGTTGTTTATATTAGCAAAAGATTCTTCTTTTATTATGGAGACAGACGACTTTTTACAATATCTGCACCTGGGCAAGCGATATTCGCCCCATACCCTTGCCGGATATAAAACCGACCTGAAACAGTTTGAAGTTTACTTAAAAGAAACTTTAAGCACAACTCCTTTGCTGGCTTCTTCTCAGCAAATCCGCACCTGGCTTTCTTCACTTGTTGCAGCCAGGCTCAGTGCCAGATCGGTGAACAGGAAAATTTCATCCCTGAATTCGTTTTATCAGTATCTTGAAGCGGGTGGTAAGATCGAAGCGAATCCGATGGTCAAAGTATCACCCCCCAGGATTCCCAAAAAATTACCTGCATACGTGTCAGAGGCAAATATGCGAACGCTCATTGAAGAATTTGAATTTTCTCATGATTTTAAAGGTTTGCGAGACAAACTTATTCTGGAAACATTTTATTGCACGGGGATAAGGCTTGCCGAGCTCACCGGGCTAAGGCATCCAGATATAAACCTTGCCAACAGCACCATCAAGGTTATCGGGAAAGGCAACAAGGAAAGAATTGTCCCCATGGTAGATGAGTTAAAGGAGACCTACAGGGTGTACCTGGAAGAAAAAAAACGTCTTTTTGGGAATGAAACGACAGGGCCTGTTTTTATTACCGATGAAGGGAAAAAACTATATCCTAAATTTGTTTATCGTGTGGTAAATTTCTACCTTAGCACCAGTACAACCGTAAGCAAGCGTAGTCCTCACGTGTTAAGGCATAGTTTTGCTACTCACATGTTAAATAATGGTGCTGATATTAATGCGATAAAGGACTTATTGGGGCATTCCAGCTTAAGTGCCACCCAGGTGTATACGCATACTACGGTAGAAAAAATAAAATCAGTTTATAAACAAGCCCATCCCAAGGCGTAAATCAGGAGGAATTAGTATGAAAGTTTCTATTAGTTCATTGCATTTTAAAGCAGATGTGAAATTAGAAGACTTTATTCGTGAAAAGGTATCCAAGGTAAGCAATCTTTTCGATGGAGTCATTGGCAGTGAAGTTATACTGAAGTTGGATCAATCCACCGGCAATGATAACAAAATTGCAGAGATACGCATACAGATTCCCGGTAACGATTTGTTTGCAAAAAAACAGGCCAGGACATTTGAAGAGGCAGTTGATAGTGCAACAGATGCGCTCAAAAAACAAATTACCCGTCACAAAGAAAAAGTAAAAGGCCTTTAAAAGTATTGTCAATACTGATAAATGAGAAAAAGAGAAAAAAAACGAATAAACTTTTGGTAGTTTTTAAATCTTTCGTACATTTGCAGACCTTTTTAAAGGGTCTGCTTTTTTAATGTTCTTTACATGTTTATCCAGCAAGATTTAGTGATAAATCAAACGCCGATGTAGCTCAGTTGGCCAGAGCATCTGATTTGTAATCAGACGGTCGGGGGTTCGAATCCCTCCATCGGCTCTTTGAAAGCAGCAAAACGATTAGCTGGGGGGGTTCCAGAGCGGTCAAATGGGGCAGACTGTAAATCTGTTGGCTTTCGCCTTCGGAGGTTCGAATCCTTCCCCCCCCACATTTTTTTCGCGGAAGTAGCTCATCCGGTAGAGCGACAGCCTTCCAAGCTGTAGGTGGCGGGTTCGAGTCCCGTCTTCCGCTCAACAACATGAATCATTGCCGACGTAGCTCAGGGGTAGAGCGTTTCCTTGGTAAGGAAGAGGTCATGGGTTCAAATCCCATCGTTGGCTCAAAGGTGAAATCTTTAATTCAAATTAAAAGCATTTATAAGAATCCCTTTTTTAAAATTTAAACATCCAGTTAGATATGGCAAAAGAAAAATTCGTACGTAGTAAGCCGCACGTGAATATTGGAACCATCGGTCACGTTGACCACGGTAAAACCACACTCACCGCTGCGATAACAACTACTTTAGCAAACAAAGGTCTGTCTGAGATCAGAAGTTTTGACTCAATTGACAATGCACCTGAAGAAAAAGAAAGAGGTATCACTATTAATACCGCTCACGTTGAATACCAAACTGAAAACCGTCACTATGCGCACGTTGACTGTCCCGGTCACGCTGACTATGTGAAGAACATGGTTACGGGTGCTGCCCAGATGGACGGTGCTATTCTTGTTGTTGCTGCTACTGACGGTCCGATGCCTCAAACTCGTGAACATATCCTCCTGGCTCGTCAGGTGGGTGTTCCCCAGTTGGTTGTTTTCATGAACAAGGTTGACCTTGTTGATGATGAAGAGCTGCTCGAACTGGTTGAAATGGAAATCAGAGAACTGCTTTCTTTCTATGATTTCGATGGCGACAATATCCCCGTTATCCAGGGATCTGCTTTGGGCGGATTGGAACAAGAAGAAAAATGGGTAGAGAAAATTATGGAATTGATGGATGCTGTTGACAGCTATATTCCAGAACCTGTTCGTGCAGTTGATAAGCCCTTCCTTATGCCTGTTGAAGATGTATTCTCCATTACAGGTCGTGGTACTGTAGCTACTGGTAGAATTGAAAGTGGTGTTATCAAAACAGGTGACCCTGTGGAAATTATCGGTATGGGTGCTGAAAAACTTAAGTCAGTAGTTACCGGTGTTGAAATGTTCCGCAAGATTCTTGATTCTGGTGAAGCTGGTGACAATGCTGGTCTGCTGCTCAGAGGTATCGACAAGAAAGAAATTGCCAGAGGTATGGTAATTGTTGCTCCGGGTTCTGTTAAGCCTCACAGCAAATTCAAAGCTGAGGTATATGTACTGAAAAAAGAAGAAGGTGGTCGTCACACACCATTTGGAAACAAATATCGTCCCCAGTTCTTCTTCCGTACTACTGACGTTACCGGAGAAATTTATCTGCCCGAAGGACGTGAAATGGTAATGCCTGGTGATAACCTTACCATTACTGTTGAGCTTATCGCTGATATTGCAATGGACAAAGGTCTTCGCTTTGCTATCCGCGAAGGTGGCCGTACAGTAGGTGCAGGTCAGGTAACTGAAATCATTGAATAATTTTTTTCAATATTATAAAGAGGGAGATCTTCTCCCTCTTACATACGGGTGTAGCTCAATTGGTAGAGTAGCGGTCTCCAAAACCGTTGGTTGTGGGTTCAAGTCCTACCACCCGTGCAAATATTAGAGTGTTTAGTTCTCGATACAAAATCCTGATGTGAGCAGGATTTTGTGCATCTGACAATTTTAAAACGAATAAAACAGATGAAAAAGCTGGTTAATTATTTCAAGGAAACTTATGATGAACTTATCAACAAAGTTTCCTGGCCAACCTGGAGTGAACTGCAAAATAGCGCAGTAGTAGTGTCCATTGCTTCCCTTATAATCGCAATCGTGGTTTATCTGATGGATGTTGCTTTTAGCTCCGTATTAAAGCAATTTTATTCACTTTTCCTTTAACAGGATTAGTTCATGGATTTTGCTTACTGAATATTCTAATATTCATCCTTCTTAAATCAGTAGCAAATAAAACCAGAATCTTTTTCTTTTCTATAGTATGAGCGAACAACAGGTCAAAAAGTGGTATGTAGTAAGGGCGGTGAGTGGTAGCGAAAAAAAGGTGAAGCAACTCATCGAAAGCGAAATCAACCGGTTCGGACTGCAAGAATATGTATCGCAAGTACTTATCCCTATGGAAAAAGTTTATCAGGTACGTAAAGGGAAAAAAGTGAGTGCAGAACGCAATTACTTTCCCGGCTATGTACTTATTGAAGCAACCTTAACGGGAGAAGTTCCTCATATTATTAAGTCTGTACCCGGAGTATTAGGATTTCTGGGTTCTGCCGGGGAGGCCGTGCCTCTCAGGGAACACGAAGTTCAGCGTATTCTTGGTAAAGTTGATGAATTATCACAAAAAGAAGAAGAATTTGAAATTCCTTTCATCGTGGGTGAAAGTGTGAAGGTGACCGATGGTCCTTTCAGTAGTTTTACCGGTGTTATAGAAGAAATAAACCAGGAAAAGAAAAAACTCAAAGTAATGGTCAAGATCTTCGGAAGAAAAACACCGTTAGAACTCAGTTTCATGCAGGTAGAAAAGGAATAGCATTTTAGGCTATTGATACAGAGATCCCCTTACATTAAAAACTTTATTAAAAATGGCAAAAGAAGTTAGTGCGCTTATAAAACTGCAAATCAAAGGAGGAGCTGCCAATCCATCACCCCCTGTGGGCCCTGCATTGGGTGCCAAAGGAGTAAATATCATGGAGTTTTGCAAGCAGTTCAATGCCCGTACGCAGGATAAAGCAGGTAAGGTTATTCCTGTAATTATTACTGTTTACAAGGATAAATCCTTTGTATTTATAATCAAGACACCCCCTGTTGCAGTTCAGTTAAGAGAAGCAGCCAAAATCAAATCAGGATCTGCAGAGCCCAACCGTACCAAAGTTGCCACCATTACGTGGGAACAGGTAAAGGTTATTGCTGAAGATAAAATGCCTGACCTGAATTGCTTTACTGTTGAATCTGCCATGCGAATGGTTGCAGGTACTGCACGCAGTATGGGTATCAGGATTAAAGGAAATCCTCCATATTAAACCTGTTTGAAAGTATCAAACCAGGTTAATTTTTAATCAAAGCTTAACGGAATCTTAAAATGGCTAAATTAACGAAAAACCAAAAAGAAGCTTTAGCTAAATTTGATAAGAATGCTGTTTATTCCTTATCAGAGGCAGCTGATGTTGTCAAAAAAATTACCTATACCAAATTTGACTCATCAGTTGACCTGGATATCAGGTTAGGTGTTGACCCACGAAAAGCCAATCAAATGGTGCGTGGCGTTGTTACTTTACCTCACGGTACCGGGAAAACGGTTAGGGTTTTGGTACTCTGTACCCCTGACAAAGAAGAAGAGGCTAAAGCTGCCGGAGCTGATTACGTTGGTTTGGATGAATACGTTGAAAAAATCAAAGGAGGCTGGACAGATGTGGACGTTGTTATTACCATGCCCAGTGTGATGCCCAAAGTGGGTGCATTGGGTCGTATATTAGGTCCCCGTGGTCTTATGCCTAACCCCAAAGCCGGTACTGTTACCATGGAAATTGGTAAAGCAGTGCAGGATGTAAAAGGCGGTAAAATTGATTTTAAAGTGGATAAATTCGGTATTGTTCACGCTTCCATCGGTAAAGTATCTTTTGATAAAGATAAACTGATTGACAATGCTAAAGAACTTATCCAGACCATAATCAGATTAAAACCCGCTGCTGCAAAAGGAACTTATGTGAGAAGTATATTCTTGTCAAGTACCATGAGCCCAGGTATTGCAGTAGAAACTAAATCAGTTACAGTATAAATAACGGCCTGCCTTTAGCAGGGCATTGTCCAAAAGACGGTGAAACTTATGAAAAAAGAAGATAAATTTCAGGTAATTGAGTCGATCACCGAGAAACTGGAAAACAACGAAATATTTTATCTTACAGATACTTCTGAGCTGGATGTGGAAACCATCAACAGGTTAAGAAGACTGTGTTTCAAAAAGAACGTGTCCATGCAGGTGGTAAAAAATACCCTTCTGCGCAAGGCCATGGAAAAAAGCAGCAAAGACTTTGAGAAACTCTATGAAGTTCTTAAAGGGGCTACTTCTCTTATGGTTTCTGATACAGGAAATGTTCCCGCGAAACTGATAAAAGAATTTCGCAAAACCAGTCCTAAACCCATTTTGAAAGGGGCTTATATCCAGGAATCCATTTATGTTGGCGAAAGTCAGCTGGACATACTGGAAAGCCTCAAATCAAAAGAGGAACTTATCGGCGATATTATTGGCTTGCTCCAATCTCCGGCCAACAATGTAATTTCTGCCCTCAAATCAGGTGGAAATACTTTGGCAGGCGTAGTGAAAACCCTTTCCGAAAAAGAAGGGTAATAAATTTTCTACAAAAATTACAATTCAATAAACATTTAGAAACTCACTTAAAATTATAATAAAATGGCAGATTTAAAATCTTTCGCAGAACAATTAGTTAATCTTACTGTTAAAGAGGTTAATGAACTGGCGCAAATTCTTAAAGACGAATATGGTATCGAGCCTGCTGCTGCTCCTGTAGCTGTTGCTGCTGGTGGTGGTGCTGGCGAAGCTGCTGCGGTAGAAGAGCAAACTGAATTTGATGTGATCCTCAAAGCAGCGGGTTCTTCTAAACTGGCCGTTGTTAAGCTCGTAAAAGAACTTACCAGCCTCGGACTTAAAGAAGCTAAAGAATTGGTAGACGGTGCTCCTAAACCCGTTAAAGAGCAAATTACCAAAGAAGAAGCAGAATCCCTTAAAAAACAATTGGAGGAAGCCGGCGCTGAGGTTGAGATAAAGTAA
>CAZBGI010000074.1:0-15808 GCA_964491395.1 uncultured Bacteroidales bacterium
GGATATACCTTCAAAAAATTCGATATCCGGGGAAAGGTATTTATCGAATATGTGCCTGCTGAACAAGCCTGGATGCCCATCATCGCACCAGGGTACATGTTGATCAACTGTTTCTGGGTCTCGGGGCAATATAAGGGAAAAGGTTATGGTCAAAAGCTTTGGCAAGCCTGCCTGGAAGATGCAAAAGAAATGAATGGTATCCTGGTGCTCTCATCCCATAAAAAAATGCCCTTCCTTTCTGATAAAAAATTTTTCACCCAAAGGGGATTTGAAGTTGCAGACACAGCCCAACCTTTTTATGAACTGTTGTATCTACCTTTGAAAGCAGATGCTCCGGTGCCGGAATTTCCGGAATATGCAAAACATGGCAAATGCGGGCACAAGGAGGGATTAACCGTCTACTGGTCTGATGCCTGCCCGTTTACCGAATATTATACCGCCCAACTGGCCGTAGTGGCCGGAGAAAAAGGGTACAAGTTCAGGGATGTCAAAATCGAAACCCGCGAACAAGCGCAGGCCCATTGCGTTCCTTTCACCATTTATAATGTATTTTTCAACGGGAAGTTTCTTACCCAGCAAATCCTTACAGAAAAGAGTTTTGAGAAAATGATGAGGAAGGTTTGACGGTCTTTTTACAAAATATCCCACCTTACGTTCCTGATAACCGCTCTGGTTGTTTTTTCAATTTCCCAAAGTACCGGCTTTAAAACACCAGCTTGTATTTTCGCTATTGTTTTCATTGAAGGTTCCTCTTTTCATGAGTGGTAATGCTGCCCTTATTAGCGCTATCCCTTCTATTGCAATAAAACCGGGTGGTTTATCATCCTGGTAGCATTGCGCTTACCAAGATGATTGTATGATAAAAGTATCCTAAACGATAAATAAAAATATCAAAAACGATATAAAGTGTTATCTTTGCACCAAACAAAGAGAAAAATGGATACCTATAATAAAATCACTCAGTTGATTTCCCGGTGGTCGGAGTTTGAGCACAAGACCGGTTCGTCCGATATGGCTGATTTTGGCCGTTGGCTCTCATGTCATGCTGAGAAGAGAAAAGCAGAACCTGCCGGGGTATCATCCGAAGCGGCCGGCCATCTGACTTTCTACAAAAAAATGCCGCCGGCCAGGCAATTTCTTACCCTGCTGAGCCGGGGGGCCCGTTTTCTGGATTTTTACCTCAAAAAAGCCTTTGAAGGATTGGAGATCAGCTCGAGGCTGGAGTTTCAATTCCTGGTGAGCATCCATGAAATGAAAAATCCCAAAAAAACGGATGTCATCTACTTTAACCTGGTGGAAATATCTACCGGGGTAGAAACCCTGAAGCGCATGCAGAAAAATGGTTTGGTAACAGATTTTTCCGATCCAACTGACAAACGTACCAAGCGCCTGACACTTACGGCAAAAGGGAACGAAGTTTTGTCAGCCGCTTTGAAAAAGTTTCGATTCCTCGATCAGCTTGTCAATAGTTTTGGAAGCGATGACAGCTGGCAGGCTTTTATCCCTTCGCTGATGTGGTTCAACGATTTTCACAACGAGGTATATCATAAGCACAAGGAGAAATCTTTTGATCAACTGATGGATCTGATCCTGAGAACAAAATCATAAACTGTTAAATAACGATAGCTATATTCTACAAATACCTTTTATTCCCCATGGAAAACAGAAACATTCTTATTAGCGGTGCAACAGGAAACATCGGTTCCGAGCTACTGCGCGGCCTGAAAGAAACCGGGTGTCAGCATAATAATATTGCTGCTGATTATATGCCTGAAAATGATCCCCGTACCCGGCAATTTTTAAATTACCGGAGACTCGATTTTGCCCAACCCGAAGGATTTGATCAGGCTCTGAAGGGAATTGACATAGTATTTCTGCTGCGCCCGCCTCATCTGGCCGATATAAAACAGTATTTTGATCCCTTTTTGGCAGCCATGCAGAAGCACAATATCTCCAAGGTAGTATTTCTCTCAGTGCAGGGTGCCGAGAGCCAGCCTTTCATTCCCCACTACAAACTGGAAAAACTCATCCTTGCGTATCAAATGGAGTATGTTTTCCTGAGACCTTCTTATTTCATGCAAAATATTACCACAACCTTGTTGTATGAAATTCAGAAAAACAAGCGTATTTTCATGCCATCGGGCAAACTCAGATTCAACTGGGTTGATGCCCGGGATATCGGGTTGGTAGGGGCTCATGTGCTCAACAATTTTGAAGCCTACACCCACCAGGCCCTGGAGATTACAGGTTCTGACTTTGCCGGTTTTGATGAAGTGGTCGATTTAATCAACCAGTATGTGCAAACCCCCATTACCTATGTGAGCCCCAACCTGCTGCGATTTTACCTTGTCAAAAGAAAGCAGGGCATTGCCCCGGCCATGATTTTCGTGATGATCATGCTTCACTTTCTGCCAAGGTTGGGAAAGAATCAGCCCCGACTTACCTCAGTTGTGGAAAAGATAACCGGAAAGAGGCCTACCACCCTGGCCGAATTTATAAAAAGGGAAGCCGGGAAGTTAACTCCCGATGGAACCTGATGAATGTTGTGGGTTCTCATCAATCTGGAAGACGGGAATTTGCAGGCACCCCACGTGTACTGCCGGAAAATAACCCGGATTATTTGAGAAAGGAGATTTCCTTTATGATAGCCCTGGCTATGATGCTCCCTTCCATTGACGGGTTGAACAATCAACCATGGGTGTTGCCTTTTTTAATCCATGAAAAAAGCTGGGAAGAATTGCCATGCTTTGCTGTACAGAAGTAAAGACTTTTCGTACTTTTGCGCCAAAAATAGCTTATGCTGATTGTTGCTGCCATTATGCTGGCCGGGATTCTGGCCGGTTACCTGCTGAGGGGAAGGAAAAGAATTCTCCGTCTCAACTCCCGAATGACCATGTGGACCATTTATCTGTTGCTTTTTTTTATGGGCATGGTCATCGGACATGATGAGTATATTATGCAGCAATTGCCCGAACTGGGATTCATGGCTTTCATTATCACCATCATGGCAGTGCTGGGCAGTGTTTCGATGGCGTGGTTGCTTTGGAAATTAATGTTCAGAAAGGAGAACCAGGGATGAGGGGAAGTTTTATGATTCTCGGCTTTTTCATTGTGGGGATTTTGGTAGGACAGTTTAACCATTTTCCTGTATGGGTAAGCCCTGACAGGTATAGTACCTGGGTGCTTTATTTGCTGATGTTTCTTATTGGCGTGGGTGTAGGGGCAGACAAAAAGGCCATGAGAACCCTCACAACCTTCGACCTGAAAATATTCATGGTACCTGTTTCCACCATTATCGGGACTTTGCTGGGTGTCTCGCTGATAGGGCTTGTGGTAAAAGAGATTAGCCTCACAGAATTAATGGCCGTAGGCGCCGGCTTTGGCTATTACAGCCTTTCCAGTGTAATCATTACCGAACTGCATTCGGCCGGGCTTGGGGTAATTGCCTTGCTCTCCAATGTGATGCGTGAAATTATCACCCTGCTTTTTGCCCCTTTACTGGTAAAAGCTTTTGGCAAACTGGCACCGGTTTCTTCCGGGGGTGCCACCAGCATGGATACTACCCTTCCAATAATCAATATCACTTCAGGCAAAGAATTTGCCCTTATCGCATTCTTTCATGGTATCCTGCTCTCCATTTTGGTCCCTTTCCTGGTTACTTTTTTGCTTTCCCTGTAGTTTTGGTTGGGATACCCATCAACGCTTTAACGGGAAAAGACTGAATCCTCACGCAGTTTTTTTTATGCGATCCGTCAATTGAGAGCTGTCGAAGTGTAGAATATTATACCCATCATCTCCTTCTGATTAGGGAGCAATCTCTACAAAGGAATTCTCTGCTGTTTCTTCTTTTCTGAGTCTTGTAGCTTCTCATCAATGATTGCAGCCCATATTGTGTTATCAGTTTTTATGGCACACTATTTCCTCTATTGCATTTGCGTTTTCTTTTCCCCGAAAGAAATTGAAATGCGGCTAAAATAAAGCAGAACTTTAAACTTTAAAATCATAATTAAAAATGAAAAACTACAAATATTTAATTATCGGAGGAGGTACAACGGCAGGTTATGCTGCTGCAGAGTTTGTTGAACAAAACATAAAGCAAGGAGAATTGTGCATTATTTCTGCTGAAAAAATACTGCCCATGAACCGGCCGCCTTTATCCAAAGACTATTTGAAGGACGAAAGTAACGATGACGAACTGCTGATCAACGACAAACAGTTTTACCTCAATCATGACATTGAAGTGATGCTTGAAACCACGGCAAAAGAAGTGAAATTTGCGGAGAAAAAGGTTGTTGTAGATAGTGGTGAAGAGATAGGGTATGAGAAGTTGCTCATTGCCACAGGTTCCAGTGTCATTCATCCGGGACTGGAAAATGAAAACCTGGAAAATATTTTTTACCTGCGCAATGTAGTGCATTCAGATAAGATACGTGTGGCTGCAGAAGAAGCCAAAAATGTGGTAATCATCGGAGGTGGGTACATTGGCACCGAAACCGCTGCCATTCTCAAAGAGATGGGGCTGCAGGTAAGCATGATTATTCCTGAGGATAAGTTGCTCGCAAAATTCGCCACACCCGAAATTGGAGAATTTTTCCGTAACCTGTTTCGCGAAAAGGGGGTTGATCTCTATTTTAAGGAAGAGGCAAATGGATTTGAAGGCAGAGAAAAGGTGGAAATGGTAAAAATGGGCTCCGGACGTGATTTGCCAGCTGATTTGGTTGTGGTAGGTGCCGGGGTGAGGCCGAATGTTACCTTGTTTGAAGACACCCATCTGAACATCAATCAGGGAATTGTAGTGGATGAATATTGTCAGACCAACATCCCCGACGTTTTTGCTGCCGGTGATGTGGTAGAGTTTCCTGATGTTGTTTTTGACAAAATTCGCCATGTAGACCACTGGGAAAATGCTTTCGAACAAGGCAAACATGCAGCGCGCGTTATGACAGGGAAGTTTGAACGCTACAACTTTCTGCCTTTCTTCTTTTCCGATGTGTTTGAATACAGCTATGAGTTTTTCGGAGACAGCAGTGATGCGAAAACCGTTTTGTATCGTGGCGATGTAAAATCAGGAGATTTCAGCGCCTGGTGGTTTAACGGGAATCGTTTGCACGCCGCTTTTGTCATGAGCTCACGCCCTGAAGAAGAAGGTAAAATGGCACGCGAATGGATTCAGATGAAAACATCGCTGGATACTGATAAATTTGAAGACCCGGAGGTTAAATTTGATGCGCTTGTGCTCAACAGATAAATTCAGATATTGAAAAGTATATGCCGGTATCTCCTTACTTGTTAAGATCAGGGGGTGCCGGTTTTGTTTGGTATTCGTGCGACCTTCACAAGGCTGGTATTGTAAATTTATTGTTAATTTTGCAGTTTTTAAGCCATTTACTGATTTTATTAGGAGAACATAATGACTCAAGACGCTATAATGCAGGAAATCCTCTCCCTGAAGAAGGAAAAAAATGCCGTTATTCTGGCCCATTACTACCAGGTGCCCCAGGTACAGGATGTGGCCGACCATGTGGGCGATTCTTTTGCCCTAAGTAAGCTCGCGGCAGAACTACCCGAACCGTTGATTGTTTTTTGCGGAGTAAGCTTCATGGCTGAAACAGCCAAAATCCTCAGCCCGGAAAAGACCGTCCTTCTGCCTGTTGCCGAAGCCGGATGCCCCATGGCAGATATGGTTACGGACAAGGATGTGCTTGCACTGCGCAAAAATTATCCTGAAGCTGCGGTGGTTTCCTATGTGAACTCATCCACGGAGGTGAAAGCACTCAGTGATATCTGCTGTACTTCGGCCAATGCAGTGAAGGTGATTCGCTCATTGCCGCATAAACAAATCATCTTTCTGCCCGACGAGAACCTCGGCTCTTATGCTGCCAGTCAAATGCCCGAAAAAGAGTTTATCCTCTTCAAAGGTTTCTGCCCGGTGCATGAAGAAGTGATGAAAATTGACGTGAAACTTGCCCGTGACGAGAATCCTGAGGCGCTTTTTGTGGTGCATCCCGAATGCCGGCCCGAAGTGCGCGAAGGAGCGGATTTTATAGGCAGTACCGGGCAAATGATTCGTTATATTGAAGAAAGCAACCACCACAGCTTTATTGTGGGTACGGAAAGCGGGATTTTACACCCGCTCATGAGCGGCAACCCGGAGAAGAAAATCGTCAGTCTTACTCCTAACTTTATTTGTCCCAACATGAAAAAAACAAGGCTGGAGCACGTGAGGGACAGCCTGGAGCAAATGAAAGTACAAATAGAACTGGACGCTGATTTGATGGAAAAGGCCAGGTTGCCGCTGATGCGTATGCTGGAGGTTAGCTGATCGTAAAAATAATTCTGTTATGAGAAGGTACCTTGTCAATGAGGCTTTGGACAAACTTCACACACAACATTACGATGTGGTGATTGCAGGGGGTGGGCTTTCGGGTTTGTACGCTGCTTTGTTGCTGGACAAAAAGTATACCGTTGCGCTTTTGGTAAAAAAAGATTTGTTGCGTTGCAACTCCTCCCTGGCTCAGGGCGGTATTGCTGCGGCTGTAGCCGAAGATGATAATCCTGATATTCATTTTCGGGATACCATGCGTGCCGGTGCCGGCATGGCGGATGCCGAAGCTGTGAGATTGCTGGTTGAGCAGGGACCTGATGAAATACATCGCCTGGCAGCCATGGGAGTGGAATTTGATACCGATGGCAAGGGAAAATGGCTTACTACCTGTGAAGGCGCTCACAGGAGAAAAAGAATCCTGCACTGCGGGGGGGATGCCACCGGCAGGATTATTATGGAAACGTTGGTAAAAAAGGTGTCGGAAAAATCCCATGTGGATATTTACGAAAATCATTTCCTTACCGATATCCTTACCGATACCAGTCATCGAACGGCGGGTGTAGTAGCCTTTTGCGGTGAGTTCAAAGTATTCAGGGCGCCAAGAGTAATTATTGCCACCGGAGGAGCCGGTCAGGTGTACCCATTTACCACCAATGATAAGGTAACTACCGGCGATGGAATTGCTGCTGCCCTCAGAGCAGGAGCTTCTCTGGCATTTATGGAGTTTGTGCAGTTTCATCCAACTGCATTCTATGACCCCGGCAGTAAACAATCCCACTTTTTGATCTCTGAAGCTGTAAGAGGGGAGGGAGCTGTGTTGCGCAATGACCGGGGAGAGGCTTTCATGGAAAAGCGACATCGGCTGAAGGACCTTGCACCACGCGATATTGTTGCCCGGGAGATTTTTAACCAGATGGAACTATCTGGCCGGGAACATGTATGGCTGGATATTACTTCCAGGGATGCGACCTGGCTACGCAACAGATTTCCCAATATTTACAAACATTGTGAGAAACAAGGCATCCTGCCTCACAAGGACTTTATTCCCGTGGTGCCCGCACAACATTACCTGATGGGAGGGATTCAGACCAATCTTGAAGGAAAAACTTCCCTTCCGGGACTCTATGCCTGCGGAGAAGCTGCCTGCACGGGGGTGCACGGTGCCAACAGGCTCGCAAGCAATTCTTTGCTGGAATGCGTGGTGTTTGCCGCCAGGGTAGTGCAAGCAATACATCAGGGAGGCATTTCCCGGAATGATAAAATAGTCTTTGAACCACAAAGCTTTACAGGGGCTTTGAAAAAGGTAGAAGCTTTAAAAGGGAAGGTGAGGAAAATGATGCAAACCCATGGAGGAATTGTTCGCAACCCACAAGGGCTTGTGCATGCCATTGATGTCATGAATGAAATTCTCGCACATACAGAGGCAGTCCATCTTGCCGGTAAAGAGGAATTTGAACTGGTTAACATGAGCACGGTGGCACGGGAGATTTTGCTGGCTGCCCTTACTGACCGGGAAAGTGCCGGATCTCATTATTTGGATGAGGAGCCGGAAGAACTAATCAATGTGAGTTGGTGATGTACCAGAAAAACCTAATAAGCAAAACGCTATGATGACAAAAAGAAATTTAGAGAGGATTATAGAACTGGCCCTGAATGAGGACATCGGGACAGGAGATGTTACCACCTTAAGTGTCGTACCTAAAGGTACCATCATTGAAGGCAGTTTTATCGCCAAACAAAAAGGGATTATCTGTGGTCTTGGAATTTTGCCGGAAATATTTGGTGCTCTCGATCCTTCGGTTATATGCAAATTGTTCTTTAAAGATGGAGACAAAGTTGAGGAAGGAGTTAAAATAGCCGATATTTCAGGGCCTGCTCATGCTATATTGAGTGGTGAGCGGGTGGCCCTGAATTTTTTACAGCATTTATCGGGCATTGCCACTCAAGCCTTTGTGTTTTCTCAATTGGTTGCAGGTACAGCGGTTAAGGTAGTCGACACCCGTAAAACCATTCCCGGTTTGCGAGTGCTGGAAAAATATGCTGTAAAGACCGGTGGTGGCTTCAACCACCGGATGAACCTGTCGGATGGCATTCTCATTAAAGACAACCATATCAAAGCGGCAGGTGGCATTACCCCGGCAGTGAAAGCTGCCCGGCAAAACGCTCCCCAAACATTGAAAGTTGAGGTGGAGACAGAGACATTGATGCAGGTGCAGGAAGCCCTGGATGCAGGAGCGGATATTATTATGCTTGATAACATGAGCCTGGATCAAATGAAAGAAGCGGTGGATTTGGTTGCAGGTCGTGCCCTCACCGAAGCATCCGGCAATATGGACCGTCAGGATTTGAAGGCAGTGGCTGCCACCGGTGTTGACCTCATCTCCATCGGAGCACTTACCCATTCGGTAAAAGCTATGGATATTAGTTTAAAATTCAGATGATAATTTGGTGTTTAGGTGATTTCCATTTTATCCTGAGGTTCATATGATGAATAGTTTCCGGCCATTTTGCACGGGTGTCACCAAGGAAACTCATCATTTTAACATGTGCCTGATAAAAAAAAGCGTCAAGTGCAAGACTTGTGATTTTAAAAGCAGGAGTTTCCTTTTGGTAAATGATTTTTGAAGGCAAGCAAAAAGGCAGCAATTGGCATTTTCTTGCAAGCACTACATACGCAAAACTATCGGTTCTTGAATACTACTTTATCACCTTCTCCCATCCTACCCGCGAGAGGTTGCGGTAGATAATAAACCCCGCCACAGCAGCTATGCCAAGGAAGATTGCCGCAGATACATACTGTCCAAAAATTATCCTTCCGATACCAAAAAGGGAAAACAATACCAATATGCAACCTGAGAAATAGTTGATGGCCATTACCCCAAATCCCTTATCTCCTTTCACATGAGGCATTTGCACGGCAATGGGTTTCCAGCCTGCACCCCCGGGATGTACTCTCTCGTAAAATTCCAGCAGTTTCTCGTTTTTCGTGGGTGGGGTGAGGTAGGTAACCGTAAGCCACACCACTGTTGACCATGCGACGATGATAATCAGTGTAGGCTCAAAATCCATTTCGTAATGGAATGCCAGGATGGGATAGATGAAATAAGGGGCAATCATGGCTGCAATTTCCGACCATGCATTGATACGCCACCAGAACCACCTGAGCAAAAGCACCACCCCGATACCTCCGCTGCAGGCCAGGATAAACCGCCAGGCATCACTGATACGGTCGAATTGAGTAGTGATGATGAGTGAGAAGATAATCAGCAGGAAAGTAGTGATACGGGAAATTTTCACATAATACTTCTCATCTGCTCCGGGTTTGATAAAAGGTTTATAAAGGTCGTTGACGATATACGATGTACCCCAAACGGTTTGCGAGGCAATGGTCGACATGTAGGCAGCAAAGAAAGCTGCCAGCAGCAGCCCCATGAGCCCGGAGGGCAAAAGGTCGCGGATGACCATCACATAGGTAGCTCCTTTATCGGTAGCATCGGGATACATTACCAGGGCTGCCAGTGCTACGATAATCCATGGCCAGGGCCTGATGGCGAAATGGGCAATCTGGAACCACAGGGTGGCCAGCAAAGAATTTTTTTCGTCTTTGGCCGACATCATGCGTTGGGCCACATAACCCCCACCTCCGGGTTCTGCTCCGGGATACCAGCTGGCCCACCATTGCACGCCCAAATAGGCCACCACGGCTACCACACTCATTTGCAGCACACCCGTAGTGCTCACGGTTGCAGAATCGGATGTCACCACCGGCAAATAGTCAAATACCCAGTCAACCCCGGATAGCGATTCTTTCAGTCCGTCAATGCCTCCCACATGGCGAAGGGCAACAATGGCAAGTATGATACTTCCTCCCATGGCAATCACAAACTGAAAGGTATCAGTAATGGATACACCCCACAAACCCGAGAGAGAAGAATAAATGGCCACAAATATCATCATCATACCTACTACCATCAGATGAGAGCTGAAGGTGATGCCCAACACATGAAAACTGCTTATGCCAAAAACGGAAAGCTCGGGAAACATTACCTGCAGGATTTTCACCATGGCCAGGTTTACCCATGCCATTACCACTGCATTCATGAAAATACCGATATATACCGCCCTGAACCCCCTGAGAAAGTGGGCCTCTTTTCCTGAATACCGGATGGCTACAAACTCTGTATCGGTCATGATGCCCGCTCTGCGCCACAGGCGGGCAAAGAAAAACACGGTGAGCATTCCTCCAAAAAGCATGTTCCACCACAGCCAGTTCCCGGCAATCCCTCCCTGGGCTACCAGTTCGGTTACCGCCAGGGGCGTATCTGCTGCAAAAGTAGTGGCTACCATGCTGGTGCCTGCTACATACCAGGGCAGGTTGCGCCCGGTAAGGAAAAAGTCGCTGGTGCTCTTGCCCGCACGCTTCGACATATACAGGCTGATGCCCATGCTGAATAAAAGGAATCCTCCTATGATAAACCAGTCTAATTGAGAAATGTACATGATAATAAAGGATTAACTGATAGTTGTGATCGAATTTCTGATAGTTGTTTTTTGGCCTTAATTTCCTGTTAAAGTTCCATGCCATTGGCACCGCAAATCTAAAAACTTTCACCGGACACACTTATATTTTTTTTGTCATTTATCATATATTTTTATTCCTGCTGCTAAAATGCAAACATTCTCCATTTGAATTTCCTATATTTGACCCATAAAAAATTTTCAATCAAACCTGATATGACAAAACGATTTCAAAACCTTGCTGTATTTCTTGTATTAATAATGGCAACCATGTATTCATGCAGTTCCGAAAACTGGCCCGGCACCGATGATATTTCCATCACCTGGGAAGTGCTCAGCAATACTTATAGTGAACAGGCTTCCGTAAAAGCTGAATTTGTTATCATCAACAATAGCCAGACAGTTATGGATGATAAAAACTGGGAATTGTATTTCAATAAATCCCCCCGGTATTTACTGGGTGTTGATGAGACTGCCAGGGTTCAGATAGAACAAATCAGCGGAGACTGGTACCGGATGTATCCTCTGGAAGGCTTTTTGCTTGCACCCGATGAGCAGGTTCGTATCGTATATGAAAACCGGTACTGGTGGATAAAAGAGACGGATGCACCCAAAGGGCTCTATTTTGTTTTCAGCGATGAGCAACACGAGGAAACCATTGTGGAGGTAGAAGATTTTCGCATCTTACCCTTCCAGAGAGAGGAGCAGCTCACTCGTCATAAAGCAGACAAGGAGCCCGTGCCTTCTACGGAATTTTTGTTTGCACAAAACCAATCGCTTACAACACTTGCAGAGGAAGAGCTTATCCCGGTGGTTCCTACGCCGGAATCCTTTAGCCCAAAGGGTGACAGCACAACTTTCTCCAACGATTATGTTATTGTACACGATAAGGGACTGGAGTTTGAGGCACAGTACCTGCAGAAACAGCTGAAAGCGCTGTATAATAGGGATATAGCTATCCGGGAAGGGGATTCCTATGATAAAAATGCTGTAATACTTTCTGTTGACAACCTGACAGCTAAAGATGATAAAACCGCTGAGGCTTATACCCTTGAAGTGAATACTGACAACACCGTTCACATTGTGGGTTCTGATGCTGCAGGACTTTTTTATGGAGTGCAGAGCTTCCTGGCTTTGTTTGATGCAAAGTATGCTTTGCACCCTGCGGATGAAATGAGATTGCCATTGGTACGCATTGAGGATGCTCCTCGATTTGGTTATCGGGGTGTACATGTGGATGTAGCCCGAAACTTCCATTCGGTGCAATCACTCCAAAAGACTATAGATATCCTGGCTTATTACAAGATTAACACATTGCATCTGCACCTTACAGATGATGAAGGCTGGCGTCTTGAAATTCCTTCTTTACCTGAACTTACCGAAGTTGGCGGGCAGCGTGGCCATACCCACAAAGAGGCTCCCGCCCTGCATCCCTCTTACGGCTCAGGGCCGGTTGCTTACGCTGAGGGCAGCCATGGCAGCGGCTATTATGCGCGGGATGAGTTTGTTGAGTTGCTTCAGTATGCCCGCCAGCGCCATGTTACTATTATTCCTGAGATTAATATGCCTGGCCATGCCCGTGCAGCCATCAAAGCCATGGAAGCCCGCTACCGGTATTTTATGGAAAGGGGAGATGAGGCTGCCGCTGAAGAATTCCGGCTTATTGACCCGGAAGAAACCTCTGAATACCTGTCAGCACAGCTGTTTACCGACAATGTGGTGAATGTGGCCAGAGAATCCACTTATCGTTTTTTCGAAACGGTATTGGATGATGTGATAGAAATGTACGAGGCTGCGGAAGCTCCTTTGGAAGTCGTTCACGTAGGAGGCGATGAAGTTCCCGATGGTGCATGGACCGCTTCCCCCATGATAGACAAAAAGCTGGAAGAGTTACCCTATATCAACCGTCCTGCCAATATGCATACCTATTTCACCCAACGTACGCTTGAGATCATCCGTTCACGTGGACTGAAAATGGCAGGATGGGAAGAGGTAGCCCTGCAGGAAACAGAGCAAGGTGAGCATGTGCCCAATACACGGTTTGCGGATGGCAATGTCATTCCTTATGTGTGGAATAATCTCTGGGGTGCCCAGGATTTGGCCTACCGGCTTGCCAACAAAGGATTCCCGGTTGTACTTAGCCATGTCACTGCCTTTTATTTTGACCTGGCTTACAACAAAGACCCCCGTGAACCCGGTTTGTACTGGGCCGGATTTGTCAATACCCGCGATGCATGGTTTTACAGTCCCTACAATGTTTTTCAGACCACAATCAAAGACAACATGGGGCAGTCGGTTGATCCTGAGAAAGAATACCAGGGTATGGAACAACTTCTTCCAGCAGCCCGTGAAAACATTCTGGGTGTCCAGGCGCAACTTTGGAGCGAGACTATTATCGGCTCTGAACGGCTTGAATATTATCTGCTGCCTAAACTTGTGGGTTTCTCCGAATCTGCCTGGGCGGCCCAACGCAGCTGGGAAACTGCAGAAGGCTCCATCCGCAGTATGGATGAAGTACAGCAGCAATGGAACCAGTTTGCCAATACGCTGGCACAGGAAGAACTGCCAAGACTTTCAAAACTGTTTGGTGGATTTAATTACCGGGTTCCCCCTCCGGGAGCCATTATAGAAAATGGAATGTTGCTGGTGAATGTTGAATTTCCGGGCCTTAAAGTTCGTTATACCCTTGATGGTTCTGAGCCCAATGAAGATTCACCTTTGTATACCGAACCTATTACTGTGAGCAGCGAACAAGTAAATCTTAGAGCATTCGATGCGGCCGGAAGTTCAAGCAGAACCTATACGCTGACTGTGAATGGAAAAGACCGGTAGATTTTAAAATCCGGATAAACAAAAGGGATGTACCGCTAAAATGGTACATCCCTTTTCCATTTGAAAAAGATAAAGGTTATTATCTGACTGCCATGATATCGAGTCTAAGGTTGAAGTTATCGTGAATCATATTGTCACCGAGATCTTCAAAAAACCGGCCACTGCCAAATCTTACGTCCCACTGGGTGCGGTCAAGATCGAAGTCTGCACGTGCAGTAAGCATTTCATCATGTACTTCTACATGAGCGGGAAAAGAAACAGCATGGGTAATATCTTTGATGGTAAGGTTTCCTTTGATGGTGTAATTGGGTTCTCCTTCGGAAACGTCTTCATGTTTTACCAGTTGAGCCATTTCAAATGTTGCTTCGGGGAAAGTGGCTACAGAGAAAAAATCATCGGATTCCAGGTGGCCTTGCAGCCTGGCATTGGTTTCCGGATCTTCAAGGTCCAGTACGGTGATTTGTTGCATGTCAATAACAATATTGCCACCCACAAGCTGATTGTTAACCAGGAAAAGTTCTCCTGATTTCAAACCAATGGTGCCATCGTGTTTTCCTGTTACTTTGGTGCCTTCCCAGGCTACGGTACTTCGATCGAGGTCAATCTCGGTTACTTCTGCATTTTCAGGTTTTTCACCGGGTTCCAGTCTTTCAGATACTTCAGCGGCTTTTTCGCTCGTGCCACCACAGGACGCCATAACAAAGGCGCCGACAAGCATCAGGGCAAATAATTTAAGTTTTTTCATCGCTTTTCCTTTTTAATAATGTAATTGTAATTGTTGATTGCAAATGGGTAGGCATACAAAGAACAATAAATTGTTTTTAGCTTTGTATTCCAACACACACTAACAGGGATGCCAATTAATTGTTCAATGGTTTTTGGAAGTTGTTAAACAAATTTCAGTTGTCCTCTTTTCTGCAGGGAGCAACCCTCTGAAAAGAAAATATTCGGACACAGAGTCAGGAAAAGAGAAGCCAGGAAAACTTCCTTAAGTTGTATTCAGTATTTGTACTTTGACTTCCAGAGGGTTTTCATTCGTTCGCGCATTTCTCTTTCACGGGGGTTGTTGCCCGGGTCATAGAGCACAGAACCGGATATTCTTTCAGGCAGAAATTCCTGGAAAGCAAAATTGCCGGGGAAATCATGGGAATATTTGTATTGATCACCGTAACCGATTTCTTTCATTAATTTGGTAGGAGCATTGCGCAGGTGAAGGGGAACGGGAAGGTCGCCGGTTTTTCTCACCACTTCCTGGGCTTTTCCGATGGCCAGGTAAGCTGCATTGCTTTTGGGCGAACAGGCAAGGTAGGTGGCCACCTGGCTAAGAATGATGCGGCTTTCGGGCATTCCGATAAGGGTGACCGCGCTGAAAGCCTGGGTGGCCAGCAACAGTGCGTTGGGATTGGCATTGCCGATGTCTTCCGAAGCCAGGATAACCAAACGCCGGGCAATGAATTTAGGGTCTTCACCCCCTTCGATCATGCGGGCCAGGTAATACACCGCCGCGTTAGGGTCGCTGCCTCTTACCGATTTGATAAAGGCAGAAATCACATCGTAATGCATTTCTCCTGCCTTGTCATAAATGGCCAGGTTTTGCTGTATAATCGAAAGGACGGTTTTGTCGGTAATTTCAATGGTATCACCCGTTTGGCTGTTGAAAACCAGTTCGAGGGCATTGAGTAGTTTGCGGGCATCACCACCACTGACGCGAAGCAGGGCAGCCATTTCCTTCATCACAATTTTTTTGCCGCTTTTTTCTTCCAGATGCTTTTGGGCCCGGTCGAGCAGCTGTAACAGATCCTTTTTGTCCAGCTCCTTCAGGATATACACCTGGCAGCGGGATAGGAGGGGAGAAATTACCTCAAAGGAAGGGTTCTCAGTGGTGGCACCAATAAGGGTGATGATTCCCCTTTCCACTGCGCCCAGCAGCGAATCCTGTTGCGATTTGCTGAAACGGTGTATTTCATCAATAAAAAGCACTGAAGACCCCCCGGCTTTGGTGGCTTGCTCAATGACAGCCCTGATATCTTTTACGCCGGAGTTGATGGCGCTCAGGGTGAAAAACATGCTGTCCAGTTGCCTTGATATCAAAAACGCCAGGGTGGTTTTGCCCACACCAGGCGGGCCCCACAA
>CAZBGI010000075.1:0-15495 GCA_964491395.1 uncultured Bacteroidales bacterium
CTGGATGTGAATAACTTGCCGGAGAGTAAGTCGTAAATGGTTGGATGTTTTGTCTTTCACACATGGTCACGGGGGATTTTTTCGTTCCAAATTTTTGAAAAAATCCTTTTGTCGCTTTCGTAAGCATCCAGGGTGGCATGCAGGTAGAAATTATCTTCGTCGGAAGAAAGGATGGTATGGGTTAAGGTCTGAACATTCCACTTCCCACGCTTGAGGCTTCTTTGAGATTTAGTTTCCGCTTTTACAGAGTCCAGTGAGTCTTTTCTCACCGAATATTTCTCCTGTGTTTGTTGCGAAATTTCCAAATCGATATCTTTCAGATAAAAAGTGCCTTCGTTTTTGTCAACTTCCATTGACTCCTCATCTTTAATCAGGTCTCTGTTCACATTCCATTTGTATCGGGGAGTATGAATAATTTCTTTTCTTGAAGAGGGTTTTGCTCCTTCAGCGGGTTGGAATTTTACTTCTTTGTCTCCCTTGCCTGTGATTACCGGTAGGGTTAAAAAACTTTCCCGGCCATAAATGTGCATCATTACCAGTTGAGGAGGGGTCCATGCCATTGGAAAATAAGAAGTGGAAGCGGAGAGACGTATTTTGTTTCCGGCGGGAAAAATATGCCCTATATCATTTAGTTTTACTTTGATGGTGTACTTCTGCCCCGGCCTCAGCTTTTTGGGATGTTCATGATCGTCCCGATGGCACAGATTGAGGACACCGAATGTAACGCGGGTCGTTTTCCCATCAGGGGCTACGTCCGACAGGCGCAACGCAATCATTGCCACCGGACGGTTTACTTTAAGTTCTATCTGTGCTACCGGCATCCCGATAATATGCAGGTCTTCCTCCAGAGGAGGGCTGGTAAACACAAGTGCTCCGCCATCTTCATCGCGTTGATCGCCCGGCAAATCAGGCGGAGCCGAGTATGAACACCATTTCCCTGCAAACATTCCCAGATTTAATGGTGACTGTAAGGCCATGGCCATGGCTTCTTCCTTTTTTCCGGGGTTGATTCTGAGTGTATAGTCGTTGCAGAGGGTATATTTTTTATTTTCTACTTTTTTTGAGGGCCATTGATTCAATCCAAGCCAGTATCCCGGTCTTTCTTCATAACTGGTAAAGGGGTGCACGCTTTCCTGGACCCAGGCTTTTAGCATAGGTTCTTTGTCAATACCTGTTTGTTTGTTTTTTAGCCATTGATCCCACCAGCGTATGCACTCCTGTAAAAAGCCAATTGCAGGACCGGGTATTCCGTCATGCGGGTACCGGTGGCTCCAGGGACCTACCAGGCCCATACGTGGCACTTTAAGATGCTGAAGCAGGCGGAATACAGCGTTGGAATAGCCATCGGCCCAGCCACTCACGGCCATTACAGGACATTGTATGTCTTCATAGTCTTCGCAAATGGAACCATGTTTCCAATAAGCATCGCGGCGCTGGTGCTCCAGCCAGTTTTTAATCCATAAACCACACTTGTCCAGTCTTTCCAGCCATATGCTTCGCCAGTTTTCACCTTTAATTTCCGGATCCGGCGGGGTGGAGTTTCTGTCGAACATAACCGAAGCCCATGAAAGATTGTCCCCCAGCAGACAGCCTCCCATATAGTGCACATCATCAGCATATCTGTCATCTGTTGAGCACACGGTAATAATAGCTTTGAGTGCTTCAGGGCGTCGGGCAGCGATCTGAAGCCCGTTAAAGCCTCCCCATGATATTCCTATCATTCCCACATTGCCGTCGCACCAAGGCTGAGCTACCAGCCATTCAATGATTCTTTCTCCATCACTAAGTTCCTGTTCCAGGTATTCATCCGTAATTATTCCTTCGGAATCGCCGCTTCCCCTGATATCAACACGAATACCTGCATAGCCATGCCCGGCAAAATAGCGATGATTTATTTCATCGGTTACCCGTTTAAAATCACGCTTTCGATAAGGGATATACTCCAGTATGGCTGGCACAGGATTTTCCCAGGCAATCTCGGGTATCCACATGCGTGCAGCGAGTTTTGTCCCATCTGGCATGGCGATGAATTCGTTTTCTATTTCTCTGATCTTCTCGGGAAAGTCCGTGACAAGTTTCATAAAAATTATCTTGTTTTTCAGAGGGTGCCACAATTTTTCAGGTGGATTTATCCCTCATAATTTTCTACATGGATGTTAAGTTTATCCACTATCTCATCGTATTTCTTGTAGAGTTCTTCTTTGCTTTGGGCGCCCATATGAATTCTGGCAAGCTGCGAACTGAACGAATCCTGACCAGGTAATTCAGACAACTCTGTTCCTTTATCTACATCAAGGTAGATTTTAGCGTCAAATTCTTTTTCCAGTTGTTTTAATTCTTTCTCAGACGGAACTTCGGTTACTTTTCCTTTTTTGAAAAATATCCGGTGATGGAGTTTTCCGGCAATTTTGTATTTGCCCTGGTATTTATTCATAGAAGGCATTTCCCCTGTTGCCACTTGCACCAAAAACTGATGGTTGGAACTTCCGTGCACCAGTTTAAATATTTCACTGTGTGATTGCGATATGCGTGTGTTGACCTCCAATAGCCCAATATGATCTTTTTCTTTATCATAAAAGAATTCAATATTGAAAACAGTATTGTTGAATTTGCTTTGCTTCATTACTTTTTCTGTAATAGCCATCATGCGTTTCTGCACTTCATTGTCAAGTTGTCCGGGGGTCAGATAAGCGAAAAAAGAAGGAGATTCATCATATGTAACGGAATCGAAAAAGCCATGTTGATGCACCTGCCCCTGATACACAAACCCTTCTATTGTGAAGAGTTTTCCTTGCATGATGCTTTCTACAATACAATAGTTGCCGTCAATTTTTCTGGTTTCTTCAGGCAGTACAGAGGAATCTGTCAGCGATAAAATGTGATTAAACGGGTGTGCAAAATATTTTATGTTTTCCCGGATTTGCTTCAGGCTTTCATCCAAATCCTGCTGATTTTCAATTTTGTAACCCAATTGACTGCCATAGGATTTAACAGGTTTGATCCAAAAGGGTGTGTTTATAGGAATGTCTTCCAGTTGATAAACATTAAAGGGGTTAATACATGTAAATTCAGGAATATGTTCAGGGACTATCTTCTTTTGTTCCAGCCTGCTCCAGTATTTATGCTCGCAAAGCAAAGGACTCAGAAGGCCTGGTCCGTTCAGGCCATATTCATGGCATAAATAAAAGACAGGCAGCATAGCAGGATCAAAAAATCCGATAATGGCATCAATGGTTCCCTGATGCTGATTAAGTTGTTTTTTTGCCTGTTTGATTATTTTCTCATAATCAATAAGTTCTCCCCCAAGAAGGATCATAATGTCCGCTGCATCAAAAAGAGGGATAAAGTTATATTGATCTGCGTTTTTTATGGACTTTAACTCCTCCAGGTTATAGTCATCAACTCCGAATATAAAGATGTTTTTCTTTTGTTTCATAATTGACTAAAAGTACAAAAAAATAATTTTGTGGCACAGCTTTTCAGATAAAAAGTAACCTGAACAGGGTATATATTGTGATAAAATCTTTGAAAACTTCTTTGCTCACGAGAATCAGACTACATGATAAAAACTCTCCAAAACCCTTTATCCTGAGATAATTTCCAGGATAGAGGGTTTTGAGAGTAGATTTGATTCGTAAAAATTATACTGAACTTCGCGAAGTGTCAAACAGTATTTCCTGATAAACGGTCTCTCTTTTCGGGATTATTGTCCGTAACCATTGTTGTCAATACTGCCATTAAGGATTCATGTAGCTCTTGCAATGGCTCTGTTTATTCTGCCCTCAAAAAGTCAGACGGATTTTTTGCTGAAACCCTGATGGCGTGCCAGGAAACCGTACCAAGAGCAATGAACAAAGTGATCATAACAGCAATGGCAAAGGGCCAGATACCCGTTTGCACCTGGTAAGGAAAGCTTTCCAGCCAGGTGTTCATAAAATACCATCCCAACGGAATGGCGATGGCCGAGGCAATAACGATGAGTATCGCAAACTCTTTTTGCAGTAACATGTGAAGGTGGAGCAGGGGAGCACCCAGGACTTTTCGCAGGGCAACTTCCTTGCTGCGTTTTTCTATCACGAAGGAGGAAAGCCCAAACAAACCCAGGCAGGCAATCAAGATGGCAAACAGGGAAAAGAATGTAAGAATGGTGCCGGTGCGTTCTTCTTTGTCGTACAAAGCATTAATTGATTCATCCAAAAAGGTGTAAGAGAGAGGTTCGTCAGGATAAAAGGAGGTCCAGGTGTTGCTGATGTGCTTCAGGGTTTGGTCCATGTTTTGAGAATGCATCTTTATGCTTATCATCTTACTGCGATCTTCCCACCAGATAAAAGCCATCGGGGCAATGGCCTGGTGAAGGGAGTTAAAATGAAAATCTTTTACGATACCGATAATGGTGATTTTGCCAAACCCGTACTCAATTGTTTGCTCCAGCACATCTTCCCAGGGTTGTTCAAACCCCATGAAACGAAGCCATTGTTCGTTTACTACCACATTTCTCTTTTCGTCAGTAGGCATTTCCCTGTCGGGCCATCTGCCGGCAATCAAATCTACTTCCAGCATCTGGAAAAACTCGGGGGTTGCCGGCCAGAAATAAAACTGACGTGACTCGCCATCTTTCATGACAGTTTCCTGCCATCCTACGTTTCCCGGCAAGGCGTTGGTAAGCGCTACTTCCTTCACCCCGGGCGAGCTTTGTAAGCTGTATCTGAACTCATCCCATCGTTGCAGCACGGGTTCATTGGCCCTGAAAAAGACGATGTTTTCCTTGTTGAATTGCAAATCCCTGGATTTCATATACTGAATCTGCTGATGAACGATGAGGGTTCCTGCAATCAGGGCTATGCCTGTAGCAAACTGAAACACCATCAGGCTTTTTCTGAACCTTGCCGCACCTTTGCCTTTGGTAAGTTCTCCTTTCAATACACGGGCCGGTTCAAAGCTGCTGAGGAAAAAGGCTGGGTACAACCCATTGATAATTCCTACAATGATGACCGTAAGGGTGAAAACCAGGATGTGCCACCCCCAGGACCATTCCCGAAGATTGATGTTTGCCTGTGCAAGGTTATTGAAGGAGGGAAGAAAAATTTCCAGCAGGATTACTGCCACGAGCATACCGGCAGTTGTAACAATAATGGATTCGAGCAAAAATTGCAGCATCAGGCTCTTGCGGGTTCCTCCCAGCAACTTGCGTATGCCCATTTCGCGTGCACGGGAGGTGGAATGGGCCGTGGAAAGATTGATGAAGTTTACCACCGCAATGAACAAAACAAAACCGGCGATGATCATAAAAGCGATGGAAAGGGTTTTGTTGCCATGCAAAACGGGACTTTCAAAAGCAATTTCATGGGTGTAGTAAATGTCTGCCACCGGTCGTAAATTGGCTTTGTGGTCGAAATGAACCCCTGCAAGTTCCTTATAAAAGGAAATTGCGTTCTCCTGAATCTGGTCGCGAACCTGTGTCACATTCGTTTCGGGATGCAGTTTCAGATAGGTGGGATGGTTCCAGTTTCCGGGGCTCTCAAAGTAATCTTTGCCAAAAAACTTTCCAAACAGCATAAAGGAAACCAGAGCATCTACTTCCATATGGAAATGATGGATATCCTCGATAACGCCGGAAACAACCAGATTATAGCTATCGTTGGGTCTGACAACTTCTCCCAGGGGATTTTCTGTGCCAAACAGCCGCAAGGCTTCGCTGCGGGTGAGAACAATTTTATTCCTATCCTCCAGCGCCGTCTCGGGATCGCCATGGATAAAGGTCAGGTCAAAAAAATCAAATACTTCTGGATCGGCGGCTATCAGGTGTTTGATGCGTACCATTTCTTCTCCCTTGCGCACGGCCGTGTTGTATAGCTGGTTGTTGTTGAGCCTTACTACTTGTTCTATGCCGGCACTGGATTCTTCCGCGATTCGTTTGAATACTGGTCCCGTAATGCCCCAATCACCAAATTCCAGGCGGTAAATCCGTTCGTGGTCGGCATACCAGCGGTCGTAGCGATATTGATCATACAGGTACAGGCTGATGAAAATTACCAGTGCCAGCCCAAGGCCAAGCCCGATAATATTTAGGAAACTGGAAAATCGTTGTTTTTGAATGCTGCGGAATCCGATGATAAAATAGTTTCTTAGCATGGTGATGATTTAGGTTTTATAGCAATGGGTTCATTAAAAGCAACGTAATCGGGTAAAATTATTATGTGTGCTTCTGTATTCCAATTTCAGGCCAAATATGCCTAAGTGCTGTTGGCTAATGGGTTGCAGCTCATGGGAAAAATATTGTCCAGGGTTGAATTGTGCGTTTTCGAACACAAATTGTAGGATATTGAACAGGGTACTTTCCGAGGAGATAGCTCCGGTTTGTATGTGCAAATATCCTGCTTTTTTGGCCCAACCAGGGGATGTAGAGTGTTTCCCGGTATAGGGTTTTCTTTAGTTAGCTGTAACCCACCTTATTGCTTTCGTAAGGCAGGTTCATCTAACTATACTTAACCTTGTTTACCTTATGGGCATTTTTTGTTCTCCGGTTCAGAAATTCACTGCAATTGTTTCCGGTATACAATCTTTTTTTGAGGCACATCGTAAATCTCCATTACAAAGCCTTCTTCGCTGAGGTTGTTCTCCTTTATGTATCGATTGATGGCCGGATATACCCGCATGATGCCCATGAAAACAGAAAACGGGTTTTTGTAAGGAAATTCCGTCACCAGGAAACGCTGTTTTTCCAGGGTTTTGATAGTGTATTTGTTGCTGAGGCGATCCAGTAAATCCGGAGTGGGGTTTTCCAGAATATTGCCCACCTCCGAGCGGAGTTTTTCTTTTTCCACCACTCGCGGATTATCATAGTAAATGCCAAAACCCCGGAAACATTCTACCTTTTCTTCATTGAGCAAGGAGTAGTACATTTGATCCATTACCTTACCCACGTTTTTGTAGTCGCCCGTGTGAGATTCATAAATCAGGGATTCTCCACCGGTTTCCTGTATGGTGAATTGAATTTTTTTAAAACCCCCAAACCAGGCGTACAACGCAAGGAGAATAAGGGCAATACCAATTGTAATAATTACTGCTAGCTTCATAAGTATTTGTTGTTGGGTAAAACAATGATTGTCAGAAATAAATTCTGTAAGTCATCATGGGCATAAAACCCATTTGGTAGGAAGTATCTACTTCCTGGGTATTGTTGTTCCAGTTTTGGGTAAAGATGTTCTCGTGGTTGGTCATGTTTTGCAGATCAAGGGCCCATTCCTGATTTACTTTTCTGCCATTAAGGCGGAGTGTTATGCGGCCATTGAGCCTGAAATAGTCGGGAAATCTTTCTTCGAAAGCCTGGTTCCACTGATAACGCACGGCATCATCTGCCTGAGAGGTTTCTACGTCAATGGGAAGATAACGGGAGCCTCCCGCATATACCATTTTTAAATCGACAGAAAGCAGTGATTTTCTCCCTACATCCCATTCATAGCCCGATAAGGCGTTAAAGACGAAGTTGTTGTTGAAGGCAGAATTGCGCCAAACCCCGTCATATCCCCGATAGCCTGCATCAAAAACGGAGGCTGTAACCAGATAATAAAAGCCCTTGTGCAGAAATTTTTCCAGGGTAAGTTCTATCCCTTTGTTTTCTCCGATGCCGGAATTTTGCATATGGTCGTAGGTCATAAATCCATAACCTCCCCCCTGACTTAGCATGGAAAATTCGGGGCGATACCCTGCCACAGGTACATCATACAGATATTGATAATAGGCCTCTGCTTTTAGTCTGTGACCCTGTCCCAGCAACCGCTCATATCCTGCTATCAGATGAAGACTGCGGGTGAAATCCAGGTTTTTATTGGTCATTTCATAGGTAAGGTTGAGTGTATCTACCAATCGCTGTCCAAAATAGACCGCCCGCATTTGCATCTGGCTGTGAAGCCCTGCACCAAAGTTGAGCGACTGGCCCGGTGAAAACTCCCATTTGGCACCTATACGCGGCTCCACTGCATAGCTGTCATTGAGAAATAGATAGGATGAATGTAAGCCCGAGGTAACGGAGAGCTCATCAGAGAAACGGTGCCGCCATTCGGCATAGGCACGCGCAAAACTCAGATTTCCGCTGGTTTGCAGATAATGATGATATTGTTCGTGGGTTTCATGAAAGTATTTTCCATGATAACTGGCATCGATAAAGTCATAGACCATTCCGGCATTGAAGTAATTACGGGAATTGATTCTGAAAGCGTATTTACTGGAAAGAGAATATTTGACTTCCCACAAACTTTCAGTCACTGAGGGTTGGTCCATGGGGAGTGCAAGGTCAAATATCTTCGTCGATCCCTCTATGCCTGAAACAGCCAGGGTATTGGTTAAGCGGCTATTCTCATTAAAATAGTGGATATAGGTTATTCCTGTCACTCCGGCGCTGTTGTCGTAGTAAAGGTCAGTGCCCGAAAAACCATACTGGGCATCATCTTCCTTGCTGTCCAGCATGGCAATGGTATTGGTACCGCCCAGGCCAAAAAAGCTGATACGGCCTGTTTTGGTAGGAAAGTTGAGCTTGAAAGAGAGATCTTTGTATTTGGGAATGGCAGCGCCTGTTCCGAAGTTCATGCCGGTAGCATGCAGCACTTCCATGGTGCTGTAACGGAAATTGGCAAGGTAAGAAGCCTGACTGTTTCTGGCAAAAGGCCCTTCGGCCCCCAGTTCAAATCCATTGAATCCTACTTGTCCCATGAATTCATGTTGCTGATTGTTGCCATGGCGCATGCGCAGGTCAAAAGCACCGGCCAGCGCATTGCCAAACTCAGCAGGGAATGCCCCGGAATAAAAATCGGAATGGGTGAGCAGGTTGTTGTTGAGCATACTTACCGGACCTCCTGTAGAGCCCAGCGAGCCGAAATGGTTGGGATTGGGGATTTCTACCCCTTCCAATCGCCATAATAATCCCAGGGGTGAGTTTCCGCGAATGATGATATCGTTGCGCTGATCGGAAACGGACGAGACTCCGGCAAAATTGGCAGCCATGCGTGAGGGGTCACCCAGGCTGCCGGCATACCGCTCGGTTTCGTCTATTGAAAAGGATCGTGCACTTACCATGGCCATTTCGTTGAGGGGCTGATCTTTGCGCACATCAGGACGAACTTCCACATCTTCCAGCACGTAAACCTGCTCCTCCAGTTTGATGTCCATCACCAGCTCCCGACCCGATACCAGCAACAAATTTCTTAATTGTACCGGTTGATAGCCCATCATGCTTACCCTTACATGGATTCGGCCCAGGGAAAGACCTTCCAGCTGAAAGTTTCCATTGATATCGGTAGAGGTGCCCCGCAGGGGGGAGGTGCCCTCAATAACAACGGTGGCGCCCGGCAATGGTAATTCTGTGTATGCATCCAACACCCGGCCACGAAAAGTTTGAACCGGCTCCTGGGCTGAATTTTTATAAAATAGCAGCATAATCAGCAGGATGGAAAGTGTAAATCTTTTGCTCATAGAAAGTATTCTTTTTAGAGTAATTATATATTAGTGGGAGTATTGCGCAATTGTTCAGTTGTAATGGGTTGTGTTTTTTTGAGACAATAAAAATCATACCAATTCAATCTAAATATTGACAGTCAGGGCATTTTTAACAATTTAGTAATGTTCCATGATTTCCTGCTGGATATTTTCTGCTTATAATGTTCGGAAGTGAACGTTTTATTTTCTAGTATCAAAGCCGGGTTGGGCGGTTACTGAATTTAATATTAAATACCTGTAAATGTCCGCTTCCGTTACGATTTGTCCGATAATGAACTATTCTCATTGTCTGTAAAAATGCAAATACGCATATAAAGACATCATTAACAAGCGAATAAAAGTGTTTGCATGCATTTTGATAAATAAGATAAAATTAGTCCATTAATTTATAGCCCGGTACAATTTCATCAATTCCGGACATCAAAGGATTAATATTAAGGTGTGTCATTCAAAACTGTAAATTTCCAATCAAATCCTGTGCATTCTGGCTGCTTCTTCTTCAAAAGTGACTGGGTGAGATGGGATTGAAACGATTTCAGTATGTGCAATCTATTCTTGTACGCATGCTATTTTGCAGGTTTGATAAAAAGTATAGTAAAAACTGTGCTATCCAACTTCCGGATTGTATCGGAATGACACACCTCAAAGAGAACAATAGCGGAGGAAGGATACCAAACAAAAAATTACAACATGAAACAACTGTTATTCTATTGCCTGATATTGGTATGGGCCAGTATCCCGGGGAAAAGTCAAACCATTGCTTCTCTTGAAGTAGGGAAAACTTATCAAGGCTTTAAGCTGATTGAAAAGCGTTTTGTGGAGGAAGTAAATGCCCCGTGCTTCCTTTTTGAGCATACACAGAGCGGGGCGCAATTGTTTAAGATTGCTGCTGATGATCCCAACAAACTTTTTAATGTTTCATTTCGCACCATTCCTGAAAACAGCACGGGTGTGGCGCACATTATGGAGCATGCTGTATTAAACGGGTCAAAGAGTTTCCCGGTGAAAAGTCCTTTTGATATTTTATTGCAGGGATCGCTCAATACTTTTATCAATGCCATGACCGGGCCTGAAACGACCCGCTATCCCGTGTCGAGCATGAACTTAACCGATTATTTCAACCTGATGCACGTTTATCTGGATGCGGTATTTTTTCCCAATATCTACACCGATCCCCGCATTTTTATGCAGGAAGGCTGGCATTATGAACTGGATGATGTAGATGAGGAAATCGTTTACAAAGGGGTGGTTTATAATGAAATGAAAGGAGCCTATTCCAGTCCTACACGGGAGTTGTTTTACCAGGTCAACAAACGGATGTTTCCTGATAATACTTTTGGCGTTTGCTCCGGGGGGTACCCTTCCGAAATTCCCCAACTCAGTTATGAAGAGTTTGTTGACTTTCACCGGACATTTTATCATCCATCCAACAGCTTTATCTTTCTCTATGGCGATGCTGACCTGATGGATGAACTTTCCTTTATCCACGAGGAGTATCTCTCCGATTTTGAGCGTTCGGACAAGGTAATTGGGATAAAAAAGCAAAAGCCTGTTGAAGAGATGCAGGTGGTGCATGCCCCCTACGCTGTTCCCGAGGGTAGTTCTACCGAAAACCGTACTTTCCTCTCTCTGAGTTTTACCGCCGGAGAAGGAACAGATTTGAACCTAACACATGGTCTTAATGTACTGGCATCAGTATTGGTAAACAATGAGACTGCCCCTTTGCGTTTGGCTTTGCAGGAGGCTGGTATTGGCCGCAATGCGAGCGCCACGGTGCTTGATGGGGTTGAAAATCTTTTTATGATTAGCGTGCAGGATGCCCAAAGAGAAGATTTGGAACGCTTTAGAGAAATTGTCTATGCTACCATGGAGGAGGTAAAAGAAAAAGGGTTTGACAAGGAAGATTTGGAGGGAGTGCTCAATCGCAATATGTTTAGTTACCGTGAAGGGAATACACCTAACAAGGGATTTATGTATATGTACATGAATAGTCTTCCCTGGTTGTATGCAGATGATCCTTTTATCGGACTGGAATTTGAACAGCAGTTTGATTATCTTCAAAAAGCATTGAAGGAGCCGCTATTAGAAAATATGATGGAGCAGTACCTGATGGACAACTCTCATGCGGTTCTGCTCGCACTCTATCCTCAGCCTGGTCTGGATGCTGAGAATGCCCGCAGAGAGCAACAGGAACTGGCCCGCTACAAAGCTTCCCTTTCTCAAGCAGAACTGGAGGAGTTGGTGGAGCAAACCCATGAACTAAAAGAATTTCAGGAACGTGAAGATACACCTGAAGCGATAGCGAGTGTTCCCATGCTTTCTCTCGATGATATTTCTGACGAAGTAAACTGGTATGAACTTGAACAAAAGTCTGTGGATGAAATCCCGGTTTATCATTATAATGAATTCACCAATGATATTCTGTATGTGGATATGTATTTTGATATGCGGGTGCTTCCTGCCGGGTTGCTTCCCTATGCCCGTTTGCTTTCTTCGGTAATCAGGCAACTGGATACACGCGAGATGAGCTATGGAGACATCAACAATGCGTTTAATATCCATACCGGTGGTTTCTGGACCTATTTAACCTCTTTCAGTCAGAACCGCTCCGAACAGCAAGTGCTGCCTTATTGGGTAGCAGGAGGAAAAGTGGCCGCTGATAAAGCAGAAAAATATTTTGAGCTGGCCGCACAAACGCTGTCCGGTTTCAGCCTCGAGGACAAAGACCGCCTCCAGGCTGTCCTTTCAAGACACAAAACCAACATTGAAAGACAATTGTCCAATCAGGGACATAACTTTGCTGTGATGCGTCATAACTCTTATCTGTCAGCAAGCGGTATGTTTGATGAACTTACAGGAGGGCTTAGTTATGTTGAGTTTGTAAGAAACCTGATGAGCGACTTTGATGGGAATTATCCGGAGATAAAATCCCGCCTGCGGCAAACGGCACAATTGCTGTTTGATCGCAAAAACATGATGGTGCAGGTAACCTGCCCCGATGAAAACTATGAGGAGTTTCATGATGGATTTACCGCGATGGCAGCACTTCCTGCAACGGGCAGTCAGCCCCATGCATCATGGACTTTCAATTACACCGGTGACAATGAAGCAATGATCTCTTCTTCCATGGTGCAGTATGTTGTTCAAGGTTCTGATTATAAAAAAATGGGCTATGAGTATAATGGTAAGATGCTGGTACTGAGTCAGATACTTAGTCGCGATTATCTGCAAAAAAGATTGAGAGTAATGGGAGGAGCCTATGGTGGCTGGTCTGAAATTTCTCCCAACGGAACTATCCGTTTTGTTTCTTACCGGGATCCCAATTTAAAAGAAACCCTGGATAATTATCAGGGCATTGTAAATTTCCTGGAGGATTTTGATGCGGATGATGCTTCCATGACAAGGTTTATCATAGGAACCATTTCCCGGCTCGATCAGCCCGGCACTCCCAACGTAAAAGGGCAAATTGCGTTGCGACGTAAAATGGAAGGATTAACAAAACAAATAATGGAAAAGGAACGAAAGGAAGTACTTTCTACTTCCGGCGAAGACATCCGGCAATTCGCTTCCCTGATCAGAGATGTGCTGGCACAAAACCGCTATTGTGTGTATGGTGGTGAAGAGAAAATAAAGCAGCATGCAGCGCTGTTCCAGTCTCTTATTCAAACTACTGAATAAGATACGCTGTTTATTGATTAAGACTGTCTCAGAGGTGCATGCCCTTTGGTTATTTTGCTTGCAGAAACACTCGTTTCGACCGGCAAAGTAAACCGGCGCGCTTTTGAGACTGTCTTTTTTGGGTGTACTGCTGATTGTTTATCCCGGAGGATGTCTTTGGGGAAGCGGTGTTGGTTTTGTTGGCATATTGGTGAAAAATATTTTCAGGATATTACCTTTGCGAAGATTTTCTTTCAATACCAACTTATCCTTCAATCATGACAACTCAGGAACCCAACCGACAGGTAACACCGGAATATAAAGTTAGAAATCCCCTGCAGGAGAAACTTTTTTCCCGCTTGTGGTTCGAAAATTATGCACTTGTGGTGGTAGGTTCTTTTATTCTGGCCGCCGGGTTTGTGTTTTTTATTGTGCCCCACAACCTGGTTCCCGGCGGAATTTACGGATTAAGTATTGTCATCAATTACCTGACAGGTTTTCCCATAGGTACCATCGCCCTTTTTGTCAATATTCCGCTGCTCCTTCTTGGACTGGGAGTGATTGGCAAAAGGTTTGGTGTGAAAACGTTTCTTTCGCTGGTACTGGGATCCGTTTTTATTGATTTGTTGTTGTTTCTTAACCCAGAACCACTGGTGACAAGTGATATCCTTGTTTCTGCCCTGTTTGGAGGAGGAATCATAGGATTGGGGGTAGCGCTTGTTATCAAAGGAGGGGCTACCACCGGAGGCACGGATTTGATAGCCCGGTTGCTAAAAAGCAAAGTCCGCATATCCATGGGTAAAGCCCTGATTGCCATTGATGGGGTTATCCTTTCTTTTGCGGTTTTCGTGTTTAATGACCTTGACCTGGCATCCTACTGCATAATATCCATCATCGTTATCAGTCGTACGGTTGATTTGGTGCTCAATGGATTGGATATCAAAAAATTTATGGTGATTATTTCTGACCGGCACGAAGAAATCCGGTTGTTTATATTGCAATCTGATTGCGGGGGATCTTTTGTGAAAGGGAGTGGTCTCTTTTTTCCTGAGCATGAAAAAAAGATCATCATCTCAGCGCTTGACCGAAAGGATGTGCCTGGTATCAGCGATTATGTCAAATCTGTTGACCCTAATGCCTTTATTGCGGTAATGAATACCTCGGATGTAATAGGAAAGGGGTTTAGCCAGGAATAGAACAGAGTGTGTTATATCGAAACTTTGTAGCTCCAATGGAATAACCGGGAAAGTCATGCAAATCCGGGCGATGCACATTTTGAAAATTCAATCTTGAAGAATGTGTAAAAAGATAGTATTTTTATCTCCTGAAAGAAACGAAAATCTTTACCCGATATGCAGGAAAATAACAGACCGGGTCAGGTTGAAATATCACCTGAGTCAGCACCCATTTGCTGCAAAAATTGTACTCACACCTACACCGGTCATTTTTGTCCTCAATGCGGACAATCGGCCAGGGAGTTTGACAAGCCCCTGAAGTTCTTATTTGTAGATTTTGCCGGCAATTTATTTGCCTTCGACACCCGGCTTTGGCGATCGTTGAAACACGTGCTTTTCCAGCCGGGCAGGATGGAAGTCAACTATATTAGCGGCAAGCGCATGAGATATATGCCTCCATTCCGGTTGTATGTGTTTGTGAGCTTTATCTTTTTTCTGAGCCTATCCTGGGCAACAAGAAATTCCATCAGCAAAAACAAATGGGATTTACAGGTACAGACAGACAAAGCCCAGACTGACAGTATTTACAACGGCATAAGAGAAAAGCATCCTGAAATCAGTATGGCAATGAATGGTAACAAGGAAAATATTCTGAATGCCCGGTCCCAGGCAGGACCTCCTGGCAGTACTGCATTGACTAAGGATACAATTCGGGAAAATACAGACCCTGTCTACCCTGGATCTTTCGGGCAAATGGACCATATCATGGAAAACCCTGAAATGTATATGGATCGCTTTTTCAAATATGCTTCCTGGAGCTTGTTTCTGCTGATGCCATTTTATGGATTTTTGCTGTGGTTGAATTTCCGGAAATCCAAACGCCACTATGTCAGCCACTTCCTGTTATCATTAAATCAGCACGTTTTCATATTTGTCATCCTGCTGATTATGTTGTTTGTCGGATTCGTATTTCCTTTCAAAACCATTTATCCCGAAAAATACCTGCTGTATCTTTTTCCGCTCTATGCCTGGGTGGGTGCAGTGCGTTTATACCGGAAGCACTGGTTGAAGGCGGGTATACGGCTTTTGGTTCTCATCGTTTTCTACCTGTTTGTGGCAGCGCTGGTTACCGCTTTTATTGCCTGGTGGTCTTTTACCTGAAACATTTTTT
>CAZBGI010000076.1:0-15367 GCA_964491395.1 uncultured Bacteroidales bacterium
ACTGAAGGTCTGCTGAAAAGGTATTAATTCATACCACAAGTTTTAATATTTGTGTTGTCCATTGAGTAAAAATCCGCAAAAACGAAGCAACGGTTTTTTAAACCTGCCTGGTATGAAGCGGGCTTTTTTTACCCCCTCCATTGTTTTTAATATGGGGTTCCATAGTTTGTAAGGATATTGAAGAAACCTGGAGGTTTCTTCGCAGGATTCCATCCTGCTGGCACCCAGGCTATTCTTAAACATCTTAAGCCCTCGATGGTTGGTTTGAATGCCTCCCAGGTTGTAATACGAAAATCCTTCATCACACAAATATTCAACGCCTTTATAATAAAGAAAGGCCGGAGCATTGTGTTTATACCCTTTGGGGTGGGTTCCCATAAAAATTCCGTAGGCCTTGCCCTCATAAGCAAAAACAAACTGGATACTTAAGGGTCTTCCATCTTCTTCGGCTACAAAAAACCGGGCTGCACCTGCCTGAAGCATCCGGTCCATCTCCTGTTTATGAAACAAGGGGAGAAAAAAATGCTCATAAGGACCGTAGCCTTTTGCATTTCTTCGTTTGTAAGTTTCATTGATGAGGTTGATAAGTTCGTTTACCATGGCGGGTTGCTGAGTGGTACGAAATGTCAGCCCCTTCCGGCCCGCTTTTCTTGCCCTGCGCCTTAAATCAGGTTTGAATCGGCCAAGGATGTTCTCCTTGCCCCGATGAAGGTCGAAATAGTATTCAGTCCGGGGATATAGCTGAAATTTCTTTCGTTCTTTGCCGTGGGGTTTTTCACTGTAATAGTGGTGGTCGTAAGATTTTAGGGTTATTCGTGCATAACCGCATTGAAGGGCATAGAAATGCAATGCTGTTTTGCAGGATGATTCGTATAACTCTCTTTGCTCTGCGAGCATGGCCATCCCTGAATAGAAGAGCAACTGACGGCCATTGCCCTTTCTCATGGCTATATCAAGCCCCGCCAGCATGGCTACAAGCTGATTCTTGAAGTAAAAATATAGAAATACCGCTTGCCTGTTCTTATGGGATTGGGCAACAGACTCCACCCAGACACGACTAAGAAACAAACTGCCGTTATACCGGGCAAGTTCTTGATCCCATTGCTCCCGATGATGTTTTCTAACTACCGTAATAATCATCCTTACACTGTTTGGGATGGTTGAGGAAAGCTGTGAGCACATTTAAATCAGCGATGACCAGACGGACAGTAGTCTTGAAAAAATCTCTGAAGAACAGTTGGGGTGTTCAGGTTTTCCGATGCTGTATTTATTAATCGTCCAGATCAAATTCTTCTATCTCATCATCTTCTGTGCGGTTGGCATCTTCATCAACATCGTAATCATCGCTTTCGTGGTCAATGTCTTCACTGGAAGTATCTTGTTTGAAGATACCCGCATCTATAGTACGAATCTTTTTAACCTCTTTTTCAGCTTCGGCTCTTTTACCCATCTCAATGAGTACTTCTGTTTTGAGCAGCAATGCCATCATGGACTTGGGATTGAACTTCAGGGCAATATTTGCAAATTCGAAAGCGGCTTTCTGTTCTTTGTTGAAATACGCTGCCATCGCTTTCCCTACCCAGGCTTCGTAGCATTTGTTGTCGATGTCAACGCATTTCTCAAAACACTGGGCTGCTCTCTTGTAATCCCTGGAAGCCAAAAATGTGCCCCCCAAATCGTAATAAAGGTCATGTCTTTCTCCGGCTAGTTCTATAGCTTTTTCCAGATCGCTTATGGCTTCTTCATAGTTCTCTTCTCCACCATGACATAAGGCCCGGGTATGGTAATACTTAAAATCCCCGGGGTCTTCCTTTAGCAATGTGTCCATCAATGCAAGGGCCTGCGTGAATTCTTTTTTGCGCAACTGGCAGGCAGCCTGACCATACAATGCTTCAAGGTAGTGCTTGTCGTCTTTTGCGACGGAGGCAAAATGCCCTTCTGCTCCATCAAAGTCTCGCTTGTCAAACTTCTTCCAGGCTTGCTCCATTAGTTTACTTGTATCTGTATTAGTGGTTTTTGTCATACTGTAATATCAAACGGGTTGGCTTTTAACTGTGCGGCTAAATTATAAAATCACTGCATTAAAAAAAACTTTTTTTATGTTTTAAATATGGGCTTTTCTTACTTTTACACAAATTATCGGTTATGTGCGGAATACTGGGATTTATCAACCCCGAAATTGCTAATGGAATTGATGTAAGTACGCTTTTAGAAAAGTTGTCTCACCGGGGACCCGACGCCAGGGGGCATTATCGCGATCAGCATGCATTGCTGGGGCATTTGCGGCTCAGTATCATTGACCCTGGAGAAGGTGCTAACCAGCCTATGCATTCCCACTGCGGACGATATGTGATGGTGTATAACGGGGAGATATACAACTTCAGGGAACTACAAAAAGAGATAGAGCAGTACAACCCATCTTTCGTTCCCCGCACCCATTCCGACACTGAGATCCTCCTTGAAGCTTTTGCCCTGTGGGGTGCTGATTTTGTTAGCCGCCTGAATGGTATGTTTGCCATATCCATTTGGGATAAAAAAGATCGGAAACTATTTCTTTTTCGCGATCGTTTGGGGATTAAGCCCCTGTATTATTTTCGGAAAAACGGTTTATTTGCCTTTGCTTCCGAGTTAAAGGTGCTTTCTCATGAGCCGACCTTGAAAAAACACCTCACCAGGGACTATACCGCCATCAATCAGTTTTTGCACCTGGGTTATATTCCTGCCCCCCATAGTATTTTCAGCGAGATCAAAAAGCTTCCTGCCGGACATTGGGCAGTGCTTCACAACGGGCAGTTTACCCTCACTCCATTTTGGCGTGCTGAAGAGAAAATACAGTCATCTCATGTGCTTTCTGATCCTGAGCAGGCTTTGAATGAGTTGAAAAGACTGGTGGAATCTTCAGTCAGGTACCGATTGATTGCCGATGTACCCTATGGTACCTTTCTGAGTGGGGGAGTAGATTCCAGCCTGGTGACTGCCGTGGCACAAAGCCTGCACGATTCTCCCATCAAAACTTTTAACATCGGCTTCTGGGATAAGGACTATGATGAGTCGGTCTATGCCGCGAAAATTGCCCAACACCTGGGAACCCAACATCATTCCCTGGTGGTTACCGAGAAGGATGCCCTGGAATGGATGCCGAAACTTACCGGAATTTATGATGAGCCCTACGCTGATTCATCAGCTATTCCTACCTTGCTGGTCTCGCAGATGGCTCGCCGTCAGGTTACGGTTACCCTTTCGGGAGATGGGGGCGATGAACTCTTTCTGGGATATGGTGCTTATACGTGGGCCCAAAGACTTTCCCATCCATGGGTACAAAGGTTAAAAAAAACGGCTTCTCTGCTTCTTCCTTTAGGCCCTATGAAGTATCGCCGGGCTGCAGCACTTTTTCACGATGTGCCTGATGATCTTCTCAAAAGCCATATCTTTTCGCAGGAACAATACCTTTTTTCCAGGAAAGAAACCCAAAGTTTCCTGATGCCGGAATTTTACCGGAATTACCAGCTGGAGGAAAATTTCGAGGGATCGTTGTCCCAATTATCTCCGGCACAGCAACAGGCCCTGTTCGATCTCAAATACTACCTTCCCGACGATTTGCTGGTAAAGGTAGACCGTGCAAGCATGCATTTTGCGCTGGAAACCAGGGTGCCACTACTGGATTACCGCATAGTGGAGTGGGCTCTCAATCTGCATCCCGGATTGAAAATCCGCCACGGCCAAAGCAAGTGGCTTTTAAAGAAATTGTTACACCAATATGTACCGGCAGCGCTGTTCGACCGTCCCAAACGTGGCTTTGCCATTCCCCTTCAAAAATGGCTCAAAACCGATTTACGTGACTTTGCCATGGATTATCTGAATGAACAAGCCATCAGAAATGCAGGAGTGCTGAATGCTGAAACTGTAAAAACATTATTGAAGGCTTTTTATCAAAAAGATCGCAACTACCTCTACAACAAAGTATGGCAGCTGCTCGTGCTGCAGAAGTGGATACAGGAAAATAACAGTTAACGCTTTTATAACCATCTCTTAATACAGGGTTAACAGCCAGGAGAAAGGTTCTTTTTACTTTTGTCCTGTGGTTAGAAAAGCGAGGCAAATGTCCATAACCCTCAATATTCTTTCTTCATGTTGTGTTGTTTATTGGTTTTAGTGGAAAAAGCCGGAGCTGTCGTTTCCGGCTTTTTTTCTGCCATCTGAAAGGTAAAAAAACAGTGTTTATGCAAGGAGCAAAGAAAGAAAATAGAGATAAGCTCCCGATGGTTGATCATTATAAATCCTATCCGGAGTCTTCATTTTTTGGCATCTGGCTGGTGGGAGCCACCATGGGATACGGACATCTGAGGGCTGTTTATCCCCTGTTACATCTTTCTTTTGATGGAGTAATCAGTGTGGGGGAGGATAAATACACCTTACCATCCGAACGTAGATTGTGGAAACGCATTTTGTGTATTTATGAGTTGTTCTCAAGAGCCAAAGGGATTCCATTTATCGGAGAATATGTTTTTGGGATTCTTGATTTCTTTCTGAAGATTCCTTCTGTTTATCCCCAACGCGACCTGTCTCACAGCACTTTCCAGGTAAGGCTGCTGGCATCAAGCATTCGTAAAGGGCTATGCAGCGGTATGATTGAGAAAATCAGGGAAAAAGACATTCCCCTGGTATCTGCTTTTTATGCCCCTGCCATTGCTGCAGATAAGCATGGATTTAGAAAAATATATTGTATTATTTGTGATACTGACCTTAACAGGGTATGGGTGGCTGATGAGCCGTGGGAAAGCTGTATTGAATATTTTGTACCTACTGGCAGAGCCGCCCGCAGGCTGAAAGCATACGGGGTTCCGGAAAACAGGATTCACCTTACCGGATTTCCTCTTCCCATGGAGGTGCTGGGCAGCAGAAACCTTGAGATCTTGAAGAAAGACCTGGGGCAGCGATTGCACTATCTGGATCCTGAAAAGCGTTTCTGGAAAATTCACCACAAAAATGTAGCGTATTTTCTGGGAAATGAGAACTGTTCTTTTACTCATGAGAGAAAACTTACCCTTACTTACGCCGTGGGTGGTGCCGGGGCCCAAAAGGAAACGGGCAAAAAGATCGCCGAGAGTTTCAGGAAAAAACTCCTTGCCGGAGAGATGAACCTTAACCTGGTGGCAGGCACCAGGGAAGAGGTGAATGATTATTTCCTGGATGTAAAAGAAGAGGTGTGTTCAACCCACATTAATGTCGTATACGATAAAACGTTTGCGGGCTACTACAAAAAGTTTAATGAAATTATCAGGCATACCGATATCCTCTGGACCAAGCCCAGCGAGCTGTCATTTTATACCGCCCTGGGTATTCCGGTTATTATAAGTCCGCCCATTGGTGCGCAGGAAAGAGCCAATAAAAAATGGCTAAAAGAGATTCAGGCAGGAATCAGACAGGAGTTGCCGGAATATGCAGATCAATGGCTTTTTGATATGCTCCAAAAAGGACGGCTGGCCGAAGCAGCCTGGTCGGGTTTTTTGAAAGCACGCAAAAAGGGTGTTTATAATATAACGGATGTATTGCTTAAAGGAGAGTTGAACAGAGGCGATGAACTCATTCGATAACATAAAGATTGCATTTTCTTCACTGAATCATAACACCTGTTTTAAAATTTCTTAACATTGAAAGCGTAATATTGCATAATCTCTATTTACTGCAGATATGCAAAAGAATTATCTTTTCCTGTATCTAAAAACCGGAGGCGGCCATCTCGCACCGGCCCGTTCCCTCGCCAATTACATCCATTCGCACTACGGTGATGAAGCCAAAGTTTCCCTGCTTGATGGTTTTGCAGGTGTTCGCAATTGCGTAAAAACTGTTGTTGAGGATGGTTATCGAAAATCACAGGCCAGGGCCGTCTGGATATTTGAAGCATTGTATGCGTTCCATAAAATACCCCTTGTAGCTTTTCTTACTTCTGTTTTGCTCAGTTTTTATATTAAGCCCCATCTGAAAAAGCAAATTCTAACCCATAAACCTGAGAAAATTGTTGTATTTCATTTCTTTCTTATCCGGCCTGTAATGCAGATTGTACAGCACTACATGCCGCATACTTCTGTGATGGTTGTGGTTACTGATCCCTATACGGCTCACCCCATCTGGTTTTTACGCAAGGAACCCGAATTCATTGTGTTTTCTGAAAGGGTGAAAAACTATTGCATAAGAAAGAAGATTCCCGAAGAAAACATCAAGGTTTTTCCTTTTATCCTGGATGAGAAATTTACCCGGCCTTTATCTCCCTTGCTGTCGCAGACGATAAAGGAAAACCTGGGATTTGAGCCCGGTAAAAGACTGATTCTAATCCTGGGAGGAGCAGATGGGATTCCCAAAGGGGAAAAAATGCTGAAAAGTTTTCTGAAAAGCAGCCCTGCTGCTGAGGTGGCCATTGTTTGTGGCAATAATAAGGGATTGTATAAAAAAGTCTGGAAATTGAAAAACAAATACAATTTCCATACGCTGAAAATTTATGGGTATGTGGATTTTGTGTATGAGCTGATCAATATTGCTGATGTAGTGGTGACCAAATGCGGAGCCAGCACCTTTATGGAAGTGCTCATGTCAGGTAAAATTCCCGTTATTAGCGATTATATATGGGAGCAGGAAAAGGGAAACAAGGATTTTGTTTGCGACAATACCATGGGAATCTATGAGAAAGATATTGATCTCCTCTCCACCCGTATCAATGAGTTGATATATAATCCGCATATTTACAACATCTACAAAAGTAATATTGAACGTCAGCAACTAATCAATGGAACACCAATGGTTTCTAATTATTTAGTAACACATAAAAAGCGGCAAAATGAACTTACTTATTCTATCCGACCTGCATATTGGCAATAATGATTCTTTTTCAACTTTTGGCTGGAAAGCGGAGGAATTTATAAATGCTGTGCAGAGAGTAAAATACGTAGAACAGATCGATAAAATTATTCTTAACGGTGATGTATTTGAACTCTATAAGTACAGTTTCGAGGAAATATGTGATACCAATTCCAACCTTGTGGATTACCTGTTGAACAGCCCGGATATAGAATATTTAAAAGGAAATCATGATGCCCTTTGTCCGTTTGGCAGTGATAGTGCAAATATTGAAAACAGCAAAGGGAAAAGCATTTATATTGAGCACGGACATGCTGCTGATTTTATGAATGGCACATTGCTGGGCCAAAGATTGCAAACCTTTGGGTTCAATCTTTTACGCTGGGGAGTTCAGATGGACTGGATTTTTCAAGCCTATCGCAAAATATTTGAAATGCATGAAGCCATCAACAAGATTCCCAAAAAGTATGATTCCATAAAATATCTCACTCATGCACTTCGCTTGCTCAAGAATCATGATGTGGTATTATTGGGGCACACCCATAAAATGGAAGCGCACAAAACCTATTACCTGAACAACAAAAAGACCTACATCAACAGCGGTTCATGCTCGTTGGGCCGTTTTCAGGGAGTATTGCTCGATACGGAAACCCTGAAACATGAAACCCTGAAATTTAAAAGTTATAAAGATTTGATGAGCTATTACGACAAAGATAACGTTCGTGAACTGGCCATGATTGCTTAGCAGTACCTCACCAACTTCACATCCCCCGAATCCACTGTCGTGGTGACAGTTTTCGAATCGGGCGGTTATCTGAAAAATGTAAACCTCCTAGGCAGCATGTTTCCCGCTTGCATGTCCATCCCATCCAAAGTGTAGATAAAGCAAAAGAAGAACCGGTTGCTTTTAGGTTGATTTTTAAATCTGTGAATCCGGACAGGGAATAGAGCCCTGTTTTTTGGTGGGTGGCCCCTGGTTAAACTGGTAAATCACTGAAATTTCATGGGCCCCGCCAGTGGAGTTGATCAACCTGCTGATGGTGAAGTCGTAACTGTACCCTATGCGCATATTTCTGGTGCGCAGACCTCCCATAATAACCATGGCATCATTGTTAAAAATACCATGTACATGGTTGTTGAAAATAGGTATACCCCTGTAGAGTAATCCTACTGAAATGGGGTCACGTGACCAGTACACTCCGGCATCCAGCTGGTTGAATGTTCCCTGGTTTTTGTATAAAACAGCAAGTGAAATACTTTCCTGAATCTGTTGGGAATAGGTTCCTCCAAAATAATATCTGTATCCTCCAAAAAGTGCAAATTTCATGGGAATTCTGCTCTCTTCCTGAGTCATGGATTGATTGGGCTGCATCATGTGGTCAACGGCAAGACCTCCCCACAGGTTGCGGCTATATGCCAGCAGCGAAGAGGAAGCATCAAAGTATCCCACCCTCTCCAATGGAGTTGTTACTGTGGTTGTAGGAAGTATCTCCTCAAGGGTAATCTGGTCACCAAATGTATGGCGGTAAAAATCTACGGTGCGCTGGGCATACATGAATTGCAGGCCGGGTCGAAGGGTCCAGTTTTGATTGAGTTGGAAATTATAGGAGTACACCAACCCGCCGTGAGTGGTTGCCAAACGACCTGTTCCGGCCTGGTCGCGAAAAAGGAGAACGCCTACTCCGCTTCGATAGTTATGAAAATAATGATCAAAAGAGAAAGCATAGGTTACAAATGCTCCGGGTATCTGGGGCCATTGATTGCGATAGTTTAATACAATCCGGCTTCCGTCGGTAGAGCCTGCAAAAGAAGGTGCGAGGTAAAGTGGGGCAGCATAAAACTGCGAAAACTGGGGTGCCTGTGCCCGCAAACTGAAAGAGCCTGCGCACAAAAGCACGATGCATACCATCAATGGTATGAACCCCTTTGTGCTGTATGTTGGTGTTGCTCTTTGCATGGATATATATTTTAGTTTTTAATTTTTTTGTATTGCTTTGATGCCCACAGTGGTTAACGATACAATGTGACGTCTCCCGCCTTTTCAATCTTTTTGCCGCTGTGGCAGGTTGCTTTTACCTTCCATACATATGTATCCATGGATGATAGTTTTCCTTGATAATAGCCATCCCAACCCACATCGATATCTGTACTTCTGAAAATAAATTCACCCCATCGGTTGAATATAGTTAGTTCATAATCCTTGACTCCGGTATGAATAGGATAAAATACATGGTTGGCCGGGTCATTGACAATGTACGTTCCATCGCCGGGTCCACTGGTGTTGGGTGTGAAAGCATCAGGGAAAATGATCTGGCATTCCTGTTCTGCTATTACTGCACTTTCTTTGGTTATCTCATCATAGCACTGGGGAAATGTATTGGTGCCTACTCTCAGCCTTATGTTGTAGGCTCCTGGTTGTTCGTACAAATGTTCTGGTTCAAAATCGTAATAAACTGAACCATCCCCCATGTGCCATTCAAAATAAGATGCCAGGCTCGAAAGGTTGATCATCTGGACTGATTCATAGGGTAATTGCACCTCTTCCGGGGTTACCCTGAAGCTGGCTTTGGGCATTTCAAAAACCGTAATTTGCTGGTAGGTGGAATCAATCCCACCTTCCCCGCTTACCAGGAGTTTCACATGGTAAGTGCCTGGATCGTGGAATGTGTGTGTGGGATTTTCCATGTTGGAGTAATTGCCATCATCGAAATCCCAGAAGTATTCCAGGCCGTATTTTGATTCATTGATGAATTGCACTTCAAATGGAGGACATCCTTCTGTTGCAGGCTCGAAACTTACTTCGGGAAAAGGTGCATGTACCACGATCGTCTGGCTGAGGCTGTCATTGCAAAAGGCGTTGGCCGCTGTCAGGCTTACATTGTAGTATTTGGTTGCATAATCTCCCGGAGGCCAGGTGTATTCATGTTCGATGGTTTCCCAATCATTGGTTTCAATGATGGTTCCGTCTCCCATGTCCCAGGTGAAATTCCATGTGCCCGGAGAGCTCAGGTTATTGGCCCTTACACTTTTGCTGGGATAGGTCTGAGCGTAAGGATTAAGGAAAAAGTCTGCTACAGGTACCGGGTAAACTTTTGCCTGGCGTACAATACTGTCCTGGCAGCCATATACAGAGGTGGCCAGTAGTTTTACATCATAAGTGGTTTCCTGTGTGCCAGGGGTGTAAAATGTATTATCGGGTTCGGCAAGTACCGAAGTGTTTCCGTCTCCAAAATTCCATCTGAACTGGTGAGCCCTCTCCGAATGGTTCTCAAAGGCAAGAGGCAATGGGTTGCAACCCTGCATAAGATCATTATCTGCAGTGAATCCGGCTACCACTTCAGGATAAACTTCTACCTGCTGGAACGATTCTCTAAAACAGCCATATTCATTGGTGGTGGTGAGGTTGAGGTGATAATGGACAGGCTCTTCCTGGAGGTTTCTGAACAGGTGTTCAAACACCGGTTCATCTTCGTGCAGGGTTTGTTCTCCCAGGTTCCATTCAAACTCTTCACCTCCAATAGAGAGGTTCTCAATCTCCACCAGAAACGGGGAGCAGCCCTCATACAGATTCACTTCAAAAGCAGACATGGGTTTGGGATAAACCGTAATGGTCTGATGGGTTTGTGCCTGACAACCATAAACAGATGTATTGATGAGGCTTACCGTATAATTTTTGATATCGGTATAGCTTTCATTGGTGAAGAGATACTCCGGATTTTCATGTCCGGAGGTAGCCCCGTCACCAAAAGTCCAGTTTCGGGTATGCACACCCAGCGACAAATTGTTGAAATTTACTTCGAGGGGGTGGCATCCTTCTGTTATGGCTTCAAAATCTGCTGTTATTTCAGGGAATACGCTTATCTGGCTAAATGTAGAATCTTTGCACCCGTATTGATTTTCGATGGTAAGGCCGATGGGGAAATCTCCAATCCCCATGTTGTGGGGTTGATGAAAAGTATGCTCAACATTGCCTGTTTGAGAAGATTCATTCCCGTCGCCAAAATGCCAGGTATACTCCAGTGCTCCCACAGAGGAATCGCTGAAAGTTACGGGCAGGGGCGAACAACCTTCCGTTGTGAGTGGTGCAAAAGCTGCCTTGGGTTTCGGGAAAACGGTGATGGTGGTTTGTGTTGAGTCTTTGCACCCATAGGAAGATTCGGCCCGGAGTTGAAGGGAGTATTCCTGGCTATCAGTATGACTGAAGTTTTCAAAAGTATGTATCTGGTTGATGGCCTCGCTGGTTGACTGGTTTCCATCACCGAAATTCCAGAAATAGGGAGTTTCGGCGGAGGCACCCTGAGAGCTGTTCAATATCTCTATTTCCAGTGGGTGGCATCCATTTACATCTGACACCTCCATGTCTGCTTTAATTTCAGGATAAATCTGAACGCTTTTTTCCAGTGTATCTTTACAGCCAAAATCGTTTTCGGCAATCATTCTACTTGTATAGTTTACAGCCGATTCATTATTGTTATAATAGGTGTGGGCTACATTGCCGGTGCTGGTGGTTTCGTGGGTTCCATCTCCAAAATTCCAATGGTATAGAGTAGCTCCCGAAGCAGCAGGAGTAAAATGAGAAAGTAAGGGGGCGCATCCCTCTTCCTCTGACACGTTGTAAGAAGCCATGGGTTTGGGATGTACGGTAATCTCTTTTTCCAGGGTATGGGTACATCCAAACTGTGACTCTGCTACCAGCGTAACGGTATAGGTTTGGCTATCATGATGGCTGCTGTTGGTGAAAGTTCTTGTGGGGGTCTGTTGGTGAGAGGTTCCCCCGTCGCTGAAACTCCACAGGTAGCTGGATGCTCCGGTAGAATTATTCTCGAAGGTCACTTCCAGCGGGTGGCAACCCGAAGTGACCATGTCAAAGTCAGCAGCTATTTGCGGGTGAATGGTGATGTATCTGACAATGGAATCACGGCAGCCACTGGAATTTTCAATATAAAGGGTAACAGGATAGGTGATGTCGTTGTCAGTAGTATTGGTAAAATGGTGGGATACAATGCCGTTGGGATTTTCAACGGTATTTCCATCACCGAAGTCCCAAAGATATTCTTCCCCACCTACACTGGTGTTGAGGAATGTTACTTCCTGCGGGGTGCAGTAAGATGTGTATTCAAAAGTAAATCCTGCTTCAATTCTCGGGTATACAGTTATTTGCTTTTCAATCACATCCTGGCAGAGTTCGTCGGAAGTGGCTGTCAGGCGTACGTTGAAAACTTCACTTTCGTTCAGGTCGTCATTCTCAAACAATATAACGGGATTTTGTTCGGAGGATGTGCCCTCCTGATGATCAAACTCCCATAAAAACTGGGATGCCACTTCATTGGAGAGGTTGTCAAATTCTACCAGTAGCGGGTTGCAACCTTCTATCACGTTGGTAGTAAAATCGGCTGTAATTTTAGGATTAACTGTCAGGGTTTTTTCAAAGGTACTGATACAGCCATAATCATTTTCTGTTACCAGCCAAATCTCAAAATTTTCCGGAATAGTATCATTGTTTTCAAATCGACGGGTAAACTGGGCCTGGTCGATGGGTTCAAAAGTAGTTCCCCCATCAAAACTCCACAGATTGGAAGTAGCGCCAAAGGATGTATTGCTGAACTCTGTTTCGTAGGGACTGCAATGTACCGGGGGGTCAAAGTTGAAGCCAGCCTCTATATATGGTTTTACGGTTATAGGGATAACCGTATCGGAAACACATCCGGATTTGGAAGTAGCAGTCATTTCAACCTGAAAGGTTATTTCCTGCTGTGTAAAGTTGTGGAATACATGCTGGGGCTCTTTCTGGTTAGAAGAGGCTCCGTCACCAAACTTCCATTGAAAGGTATGGGCATTCTTTGAGTTGTTGGAGAAGTTAACGGTAAGGGGAGCACAGCCGCTTACCATGTCTGCTTCTGCAATTGCTTCCACTTCCGGATAAACCGTAACGTTGGTTACCATAGTGTCGCGACACATCGAATACCGTCCTACCAGCATTAACTCCCTGATTTGGGGTTCATCAGTGTCATTAATATAAGTGTGGTTGAACTCCTCTGCTCCGGTAGTATAAACCGTTCCGTCGCCCATACGCCATGAGTAATTGGATATTCCATAGGATTCATTTTCCACATTCAGGTCAAAGGGAGAACACCCTTCGGCTTCATCAATAGTGAAGGCTGCCTCAGCAGGACCATACAAGGTGATAAAAACACTGGTGGAGTCTGTCATCTTACAGGCTCCGCTTACTGTAACAGTATATTTGATAGAAGTGTCCGGAAGAGCAACAGGGGTTGCACTGGTGGGGTCATCCAGGAAATCGGGCGGATGCCACTGATAGTTAACGCCACCCTGGGCGATGAGCTGCACGGGGTCACCAAAGCAAGCCCTGTGGCCTGAACCGGCACCCGAAATATTGGCTTTGATATCGAGTTCGTTAAAGTCGGAAAAGTATCCATACATGGTGCCGGAAGTAGGTCCTCCATTGATGATTCCCAGGTGAAAAACATCTTTGGTATTTTCTATCAGGCTTGCTATTCCTACTCCCACCTGGGCCTGGGTCATTTCATACTCCGCTGCCAGCCAGTTGGTGGTGCCCGGAACAACTTGAAAGTCACTGGCTCTAATCACCGTGTTGGGCCCATCACCATTAAAGACAAAACCATCCTGGGCGCCGGCCCGTACCAATATATTCAGGAAAAAACTCTCTCCTTTGGAACGGGTGAAAGAAACCTTGGTGCTGCCCGTACAAACGTTGATAGGCGGTAAAACTGCACCGCCCTGCTCACATCCAAACCCGGCAACATGATAAACATATGAAGGTTTGCTGGTTTTGATGTGGTGGTTTTGCTGGGTGAATTCCCATCTCAGCTGCTGACCGGGCTGAAGAATATCTTCAACTACCCCGTCTATCTCTACCTCTGTGTCGGGTTCTGTGGCCAGCACATAAAAAAATTCGGGTATGGTAAGTCGCCCTTTCATGGCAATATACTCTGTGCCAATAATGCTTGTGGGAATCAACTGATCTCCTATCAGATCATAGCAACCATTGGGCAAGCCATAAACAGAGTCGTCGCTGGATGTAACTGCAATGGGTTTGTCTGATTCTACCCGGGTTCCACCCAGGTGTTTGTCTGCCTGTTGTCCGGTGTTGGCATAGTCTTCGGGTACCACGGCAACTGTTTGCCCACGGTTGAGCTGCAGGGTAAACGGAACGCCTGCCGGGCGGCCCGGGAATACCGGCCGGGTAGGGGTTATGGTCACTTCGGTGTTATCCTCAGTTGCTACTATGTAAATACCGGAATAGGGGCGGGGACTATAATTCGAACCATTATAGGAATAATTTTGAAAAGGGATGAAAAAGTCTTTTCCCAATGCGTTTCGACCCTTCAGTGCAAATATATCCGGGTTATAGTGTGTGCCAACTTCAAAATAGGCAGTAGTATAATTGGTTGCCTCAATATGAATCCCCCGTTCGTAAACCTGGTTGGGATTGGTAGACCAAAGTTCCAGTATCTGGGCTGTAACCTCGACGGTGGCCGCTTCATTAGGGGCAAGATTGACAACGATAGGTTCAAATGTATTATCCGCCGGCATAGAGATGGTAATGGTATTGGCCAGGTTGAGGTTGGCAAAGCGAAAGTAGAATTTACGTCCGTCCCAGCCATGTCCTTCAGTGAGCTTGGGTACAGCAAACCAAAACTCCGTATCCGTCTGGGCCTGTACCTGACCCGGTCGGAAGCTTATGATAAGCAGAAGCAGAATTATAAGTGTAAAAAACTTCTTCATCTGTTTTCGGATATATGGCTAATTTGTTTTTTCGTTGTATCTTTTAGGATGTTGGGATGAAATAATTGATTTTCATGATGTTGTTAGCCTCTTTTTTCACCATCCATAACAAAAGTAGTCCCCTTACTATCCTGATACAACAGCGTAAACTCCTGATATTTTTGCGTAAAACATGCATGTTTCTACCGGTTGTTTTTACCTGTTTTTTCAGGCCTTACAAAGTGTTTGAGAAAGATGTGGAAACAAAAAGAAGATGCAATCCTGCGCCTTTTTTAGATAGGATGATGAAAAGCTCGTATTTCTTCGGGTTGATGGTGGGTTGTGAATCTTGATTTGGGTTTAATGTGTCCTGGTTCAAGAATCCGATAATGAGAGTTGTTGATATTGGAGAATTTTGACGTAGGGATCCTTGTTTTTCAGTAAGCATAAAAAAAAAGGAGACCCTTTGGGCCTCCCTTTTAAATTGAGTGTATTCTGAAATAATCAGATTATTTCTGAACCTGCAGTTTTCCGTTGAAGATACCTTCAATGGTCATAATTTGTATGAAATAAATACCATTTTCGAATGACCGAACATTAATTTGATGTTCATCAGCCTCATCATTGCTTGTGTACACAACACGACCACTCATGTCTATCACCCTGATTTCAGTCATGACATTGTCGCTGCGAAGGGTAACGATGTCTGAACTCGGGTTGGGGAACATGGAGATGTTGTTGTTCATGAAGTCCTGAACATTCAATGGCA
>CAZBGI010000077.1:0-14801 GCA_964491395.1 uncultured Bacteroidales bacterium
AAAATACTATCGTGATTTAAAGAATTCGCTGGATACAGCCCGGGAGGAAGGGAAAATAGAAGGAAAGGAAGAGGGACGAGAAGAGGGACGAGAAGAGGGACGAGAAGAAGGACGAAATCATGAAAGGGTTGAAATAGCGAAAAAACTAAAGAAACTTGGTATGTCAGCCGAGGAAATTCAGGAAATTACCGGATTGAGCTTCGAAGACATAAAACGGCTCTGAATTTTAGTCAGGCCCTGGACTTTAGCCATGTATTGTCTTTCTCTTCACACGAATAAAGCCCGGTAATTTAACATCACCGGGCTTTCCTGTTTAAGATAAAAAATAAAACTTCTATTTCAAACCACTTCTGATGAGGAAGGGCTCGATGGCGGGTTCTTCTCCGCGGAAGTTTACATAAGCATCCATACCTTCGTACAAGGCATTATTTGCCAATATGTACTTGCGGAAATCGCTTGCCAGTTCCTGGTTAAACAAATCTCCGGACTCTTTGAATGCATAAAATGCATCAGCATCAAGTACTCCTGCCCAGCGATACACATAATATCCTGCTGCATAGCCACTGCCAAAAATATGACCGAAGTTAGGGGTACGATACCGTGGATATATCTCATCCAGCATTCCAATGCGCTCCATGCTGGCTTTTTCAAAGGCATTCACATCGGTATCCTCAGTGATATTGGTTGTATGCCAGTCCAGGTCCAGTATAGCCGAAGCAAGGTATTCCACATTTTGAAAACCCTGATTAAAATGACCACTGTTTTGCAATCTTTCAATCAAATCATCCGGAATGGGCTCACCGGTTTCGTAATGAACGGCATAGGTTTTCAATAATTCAGGTTCTCCTGCCCAGTTTTCCAGTATTTGTGAGGGGAGTTCCACAAAGTCCCTGGGAACACTGCGGCTGGTTCTGCGATAACGGCCCTGTGCAAAGAAGTTGTGCACTGCATGTCCGAATTCGTGGAAATAGGTAGTGGTTTCATCCCAGCTGAGCATGGCAGGTTTGTCGCCGGAGGGGCGGGTAAAATTCATGACCATGGTAACAATCGGAGCCTTCCATTCACCATCTTCGTAGGCGCCACTTCTGTAGGTTCCGCACCATGCACCACTACGTTTGCCGGGTCTTGGATGGGGATCAATAAATAAAACCGCAAGGTGGCTGCCATCTTTGTCAAATACTTCGAAAGCTTCTACCTCTTCATGATAAACAGGTATTTCGGGCCGTGGCTCAAAAGTTAATCCCCAAAGCTTGTTGGCAAGCATAAAACTTCCCTCTCTTACATTTTCGATGGTAAAATAAGGTTTTACTTCTTCATCATCCAGATCATACTTTTCTTTTCTTAGTTTTTCAGCATAAAACCACCAGTCGTGAGCTGCCAGCTCAAAATCTCCTCCTTCACGATCGATAATGGCCTGCATTTCTGCCTTTTCTTGTTTGGAACGATCCAGGGCAGGCTCCCAAACGGTATATAGAAAATCATATACATTTTTTGGATTTTCAGCCATCTGAATATCGGTAAAATAATCAGCATAGTTGTCATAACCCAGAATTTGTGACATTTGCTGGCGTAGCATCATCAACTCAATAAACAATTCCTTGTTGTCATTCTCATTGTTGTTGTCACCGCGGTTTACATAACCCAAAAGCATTTTCTCTCTAAGGTCTCTGTTTTCAGCAAATGTAAGGAAAGGCACTCTGCTGGGAAAAGCGGTGGTAAAAACCCATTTACCTTCCATATCTGCTCTCGCAGCTTCTTCAGCCCCGGCAGCTATCACATGGTCAGGCAAACCCGCCAAATCGGCTTCATCCTCAATAACGAGTTGAAAAGCATTGTTTTCAGCCAGCAGATTTTCACTGAGTTGCAGCGAAACCATGGACATTCTTTCGCTAATCTCTTTCAATTCTTCGCGTTGTTCTTCAGGCAAAGCAGCACCTCCTCTTTCAAAATCGCGGTACATTTTCTCCACAACATTGAGTTGCTCAGAGTCCAGGCCAAGGTCATGCCGATTGTTATAAACAGTCTGGATGCGTTCAAACAGGCCTTCATTCATGCGGATAGCACTGGAGTGGGCAGAAAGCATGGGTGTTGTTTCCCGGGCAATTTCCTGCAAACGGGGATTGGTTTCAGCACCTCTCAAACCTCCGAAAACAGGGCTGACGCGACGTAGTAACCCTCCTGCCTGATCATAGGCTACAATGGTATTTTCAAAGGTAGGTTCTTCAGGATTGTTGACGATAGCATCAATTTCTTCCTTGTGCTGCTTTATGCCCTCTTCATAGGCCGGCAGATAGTGCTCTTCATCAATCTTGTCAAAAGGTGGCGACCCAAAAGGGGTATCCCATTCTACAAAGAATGGATTCTCATCAGCCTTTTTTTCGCCACATGAACTTAAAATCATGCTTAACGGGATTAAAAATAAAAGGAATTGTTTCATTTTAATGATTTTTGGTTAGAATGTAAAATGTAATTACGCAAAATCCTATTGAACTGTAAGCAATAGGGCTCAAATATAGTAAAATTGAAAACAGCAAACGAAAAAAACGGGAAAGTTTTGCCTGCCGTGATTATCTTTGCAATTGATGAATAAGGAGAAAACCATCCATGTCAGCAATTTATCAGCAAAAAAACAGGCCCGTAAAACATTTTTGCCTCCCCGACCTTTTTGTGAAGGTATAAGCCCCAAAAAAACTGTCAATATTTTTTGGTTGAACAAAAAGTATATTGTATCTTTGCAAGCCTAAAATCAGAGAGAAAACTATAAAATTGTTGTTGACAATCAAATTTATTCAATATCATGTACATCAACTCGGAGATAAAAAAAGATATTTTTAAAACCTACGGAAAATCAGAAGCTGATACCGGTGCTGCTGAAAGTCAGATTGCACTTTTCACCCATCGTATCAGCCACCTTACCGGCCATTTGAAAAAGAACAAAAAAGACAAAGGAACCCAAACAGCCTTGATCAATCTTGTAGGTAAAAGAAGAAGATTACTGGACTACCTGAAAGAAAAAGAGATTAACAGGTACCGTGATATTATCAAGAAATTGAATTTGAGGAAATAATTATTTCAACAAATCCTAAAAAGGCAATTAAAAAATTAATTGCCTTTTTTTATATTTACAGTAACCTGAAAACAATCCATTTTCAGGCACATATTACAAGCAGAAACGCATCCCCACAGGGGTGATGAAGAAAATTAAGAAAAGAATTCCCAAAAAGAAGAATTATGACGAACATGACACGAGGTATCCAGAAGACATTTGAAATGGGTAATGGGCAAACCATTACCCTGGAAACAGGCAAACTGGCCAAACAAGCAGATGGAGCTGTGGTATTGCGAATGGGTAACACCATGTTGCTGGCCACTGTAGTATCAAAAAAAGAAGCAGCTGAAAACGCTGCCTTTTTTCCTTTATCGGTAGATTATCAGGAGAAATATGCTGCTGCCGGGCGTTTTCCCGGCGGATTTTTCAAAAGAGAAGCACGCCCATCAGAATACGAAATCCTTATCTCAAGATTGGTAGACAGAGCCCTCAGGCCCTTGTTTCCCAAAAACTACATGAACGAAACGCAGGTATTGATATCCTTAATTTCTGCCGATAAAAATACCTTGCCCGATGCATTGGCCGGACTGGCTGCATCAGCCGCTATTATGGTATCAGACATTCCTTTCGGAGGTCCTATCTCTGAAGTAAGGGTAGCACGTATTGAAGGGGAGTTTGTTGTGAACCCTTCAATCAGCGAATTGGCAGAGGCTGATATGGAAATGATTGTTGCCGGAACACTGGATAACATCGTGATGGTGGAAGGTGAAATGAAAGAAGTATCTGAAAAAGATATGCTCGAAGCCATCAAGGTAGCTCATGAAGCCATTAAAATTCAATGCAACGCTCAGGCGGAGCTTGCAGAAATGGTTGAGCATTCTAAGGTAAAAAGAGAAGTACTCCCCGAGAAGGAGGATGCTGAACTGAGAGAAAATATGCAAAAAGAATTGTATCAAAAAGTATATGATACTGCCCGCGCTGTTATTTCCAACAAACATGAAAGGCATGAAGCCTTTGAGAATATTCTTGCCCAATACCTTGAGAAATTCAGCGAAGAAGAACTGGAGGAAAAAGCACCTCTGGCAAAAAAATACTATCACGATATAGAAAAAGAAGCCATTCGCAATATGGTAGTCAATGAGCAGGTTCGGCTTGATGGCCGCAAACCCGATGAAATCAGAGATATCTGGAGTGAAGTGGATTATTTGCCAATGGCTCATGGTTCGGCACTGTTTACCAGAGGTGAAACACAATCGCTTACTACGGTTACCCTGGGAACCAAAATGGATGAGCAGATTCTGGATGGTGCAGTTATAGAAGGCAAAAGCAAAGTGATGCTTCATTACAACTTCCCTCCTTTCTGTACCGGTGAGGCCAAATTTCTGCGGGGAACCAGCCGCAGGGAAGTGGGACACGGAAACCTGGCCCTGAGAGCCTTAAAACCTGTCCTTCCCAACGGAAACGACAACCCCTATACCATACGCATTGTTTCTGACATTCTTGAATCCAACGGTTCATCTTCTATGGCTACGGTATGCGCCGGAACGCTCGCTCTGCTGGATGCAGGAATAAAGATTAACAAACCTGTTTCAGGTATCGCCATGGGACTGATAGCCGATACCGAAACCGGAAAATACGCCATCCTATCCGATATTCTTGGTGATGAGGATCACCTGGGAGATATGGACTTCAAAGTAACAGGTACCAAAGATGGTATCACTGCCTGCCAGATGGATATCAAAATCGAGGGGCTTAGCCATGAACTCATGGAAAAAGCCCTCGAGCAAGCCAAAGCCGGAAGATTACATATCCTTTCAAAAATGGAAGAAACCATTTCTCAACCCAGAGAGGATTACAAAGCCCACGTTCCCAGAATCGTGAAGATGACGGTACCCAAAGAATTTATTGGTGCCATTATCGGACCCGGAGGAAAAGTCATCCAGGAAATGCAGAAAGAAAGTGGCACCACCATTGTAATTGAAGAAGTGGGTGACTACGGTGTGATTGATATCGTATCAGAAAACAAAGATTCCATTGACTTTGTGATGAACAAAATCAAAGGAATCACTGCCATTCCTGAAATTGGTGAAATTTATCAGGGTACTGTGAAAAGTGTCGTTCCATTCGGTTTGTTTGTAGAAATCCTTCCCGGCAAAGAAGGGTTGCTGCACATTTCAGAAATAGAATGGAAGCGATTGGAAACCATCGAAGAAAGCAATATAAAAGTGGGTGACCCCATTGAAGTGAAATTGCTGGATGTGGATAAGAAAACCGGTAAGTTCAAATTATCACGCAAAGTACTGTTGCCCAGGGATAAGCCTGCCGACAACGATAAAAGACGCGATAACAACCGTAAATAATACATCACATAATGTTGCATCAAACCCGCCAGAGATTGCAAAACCCCTGGCGGGTTTTCTTTTAAAAGGCAGACACAATTCAGTCCGCCATTGTAAAAAACTTACTAATTTTGAATTTTATTCTTCAATAACAGATTGATATGTCACACCTCATAGCGCCCTCTTTGTTATCGGCCAACTTTCTGCAACTTGCCTCTGATATTGAAATGGTTAATAACAGTGTTGCCGATTGGTTTCATGTGGATGTAATGGACGGGCACTTTGTTCCCAATATTTCCTTTGGTTTTTCCATTATTTCTCAAATCAAATCCATCGCCAGGAAACCGCTTGATGTGCACCTGATGATTGCTAATCCTGACAATTATGTTGAAACTTTTAAAAAGAGTGGAGCAGACCATCTCACGGTACATTATGAAACCTGTCCGCATCTGCATCGGACCCTGCAATCCATCAAAGAAAACGGCATGAAAGCCGGTGTGGTCATCAATCCCCATAACCCGGTAGAGCTATTGACTGATATTGTTGCTGAGGTAGATATTGTGCTTATCATGTCGGTGAACCCCGGTTTTGGGGGGCAAAAATTTATAGAATCCTCCCTGTCCCGGATTTCACGCCTTAAAGATTTATTGATTCAGAAAAACAGCAAGGCACTGATAGAAATAGATGGCGGCGTAGATACATCCAATGCTGCTATGCTTGCAGAGGCAGGCGTAGATGTGCTGGTAGCCGGAAGTGCAGTTTTCGGATCAACCGATCCTGCAGCTACCATACAAAAGCTGAAAGGAATTCCCGCATAATTTTCCCGGAAACAATTCAAATACAACAAAACGCGTTACAAAGCCGTTTATAAATACCGATGATAATAAGCATATCTAACTCGGCCATGAAAAAAAATCTATCCCTGTTCCCTGTCATCATATTATTTGTGCTGACTCTTAGCTCCTGCACCTGGTTTGCATCTGAAAGTGAATGTGAAAAAATACTTGACAGAAGAACCATGACCAACGTACTTACGGATGTTTTTTTACTGGAGGCCCAGATAACCAACCAAACGGAAGCCACAGAAATACGGGATTCGATACCCAACTATTATGCAGGAATCTTTAATAAATATAACATAACCCAAAAAGAATTTGAAGAAGCTTACGAATGTTACCTGCTTGACCAGGAAAATATGACCAGGGTGATGGATGAGGTACTCAGTGCCCTGAGCATACAGCAAAGCAAAATAGACGAAAAAAAAGAGGAGACTGAATAATCAGCTCCTCTTTTTTTTAAGCTCCCCCTTTGTCAGGGTTTATAAAAATTGGCTGCAATATTCTCTTCATCAGCCCCATCGTTGGTTCTGTAATTAAGATTGATTTCATCGTTTTCAAAACTACCAGACCCCTGAACTTCGATGGTGCCATTACAAATACTTTGTCGTGGAACTGTAATGGTGTTGCCTGCAATGATGGCTCTGGCGCTTTCATCCATTCCCTGGTAATTGAAGTTGCGAATCAATACCTCCGATGAATTTTCGGGATTACGCTCCAGGGTAACATCATAAGGACCAAAAGGACCATGTAAGTCGCCGGTTTCATAACATTTCCAGTCGCCCAGAAACTTTTCCACAGGATCTCCAAACATCTCATCTATCTCATCCTCCTCGCAGGAGGTTAAAGATATGGTGGAGACCAATAATAACAATCCGATTAGTTTATAGTATTTTTTCATGCTCATCAGCTTTTGCGATTGACAAAAAGAACCGTCTTAGTACTGCTTTTGCATCACAATTTTCAGGCCATCTTAAAACAACTGGTCCAATAGTGCATCATCTGCGACATTGGGCAAAGTAACCTTAAGGAGTGGTTCTGCCTCCATGGCTCTTTTAATGGCAAACACAGCTTCTTCATTGCGGGCCCAGCTTCGGCGGGCAATGCCATTGTTCACATCCCAGAAGAGCATGGAACGAAGTCTTCGGTCTGAATCTTCCGACCCATCCAGCATCATTCCGAAACCTCCATTGATCACTTCTCCCCAGCCTACACCTCCGCCATTGTGAATGGAAACCCATGTAGCTCCCCTGAAGCTGTCGCCAATCACATTTTGAATGGCCATATCAGCAGTAAACTGAGAACCGTCATAGATATTGGAGGTTTCCCTGTAGGGTGAGTCTGTGCCGGAAACATCGTGATGATCGCGACCCAGAATGACCGGTCCGGAGATCTTTCCTTCCCTGATGGCTTTGTTGAAGGCAGCAGCAATCCGGATCCGTCCTTCAGCATCGGCATACAGGATACGTGCCTGTGAACCTACCACCAGTTTATTTTCTTCGGCTTGTCTTATCCACAAAAGGTTATCTGCCAGTTGTTGCTTGATCTCTTCCGGTGCTTCTTTCATCATTTCTTCCAGCACATCACCGGCAATCTTATCTGTTATTTTCAAATCGTTGGGATCTGAAGTGGCACAAACCCAGCGGAACGGTCCAAATCCATAATCAAAACACATCGGCCCCATGATATCCTGCACATACGAGGGGTATTTATATTTGTTTCCCTCACTGAAAATATCGGCTCCGGCCCTGCCGGCTTCCAGCAGAAAGGCATTGCCATAATCCCAGAAATACATACCTCGATCAGCAAGGGTGTTGACCGCTTTTACATGACGAACAAGGGTTTGCTGTACTCTCTCTTTAAAGGTTTCGGGATCGTTGACCATCATTTCGTTGGCTTGCTCATAGCTCATTCCTACAGGATAATAGCCTCCCGCCCAGGGGTTGTGAAGAGAAGTCTGATCAGAACCCAGTTCCACTTCTATTTCGTTTGCGGCCAATGCTTCCCAAAGGTCAACGATATTGCCCTGGTAAGCTATGGAAACAGCCTCTTTTTTAACTTTGGCTTCCCTAATTCTTACAATGATTTGATCCAGGTCTTCAAAAACCTCATCAACCCATCCCTGCGCATGTCTTACCTGGGTTGCCTTGGGATTAATTTCAGCCACCACACAAACTGCCCCGGCAATAACAGCTGCCTTAGGCTGCGCCCCTGACATACCTCCCAAGCCACTGGTAACAAATAATTTTCCTGCCAGACCACTGCCACCTTTGCTGAATTTTCTTCCGGCATTCAGCACCGTGATAGTAGTACCATGCACAATCCCCTGGGGCCCGATATACATGAATGAACCAGCCGTCATTTGTCCATACTGGGTAACGCCCATGGCATTGAATTTTTCCCAGTCATCCGGTTTGGAATAGTTGGGTATCATCATGCCATTGGTAACTACTACCCTTGGAGCATCTTTGTGCGATGGAAACAACCCCATCGGATGGCCCGAGTACAAAACCAGGGTCTGTTCGTCGGTCATGGTTGCCAGGTATTGCATGCAAAGAAGATACTGGGCCCAGTTTTGAAATACAGCACCGTTGCCGCCATAGGTAATCAACTCATGGGGGTGTTGAGCTATCGCATAATCAAGGTTATTGCTCAGCATGAGCATAATAGCTGCAGCCTGCCTGGATTTGTGGGGAAAATCCTCCAGCCGGCGGGCATAAATTTTATAATCAGGGCGAAAACGGTACATGTAAATACGACCGTATTCTTTCAATTCTTCAGCAAACTCTTTAGCCAGCACTTCATGATGCTTTGCAGGAAAATAGCGCAGGGCATTTTTCAGGGCAAGCTTTTTTTCCTCTTTGGTTAAAATATCTTTGCGCCGGGGAGCATGATTCAGATTATTCTCCCAGGGCCTGGGTTGGGGGAGTTCATCAGGAATACCCTGAAGAACCTGTTGTTGAAAATCCTTTAACGTAGTTTTTCTTTCCATTGTAAAACTGTTTCGGGTGATATACTTTATAATTTAAGGGCAATATATTTCAACCTGTATTTGTAAACCAGGCAAGTTTCTAATTATCCTTCAAGACAGAATTTTGCTGGTCATTCGCAACTTTCCACTTCTTCCACATCAAAAATGACAAAATCCCAGGAGAAATCCTCCTTCTCTGTATCCTCCAGCTTCTTATCTTCCAGGCTAAATCTTAATCCTGCAATTCCTCCCCGAAGGCTTTGACCCGGTTTTAAACATAGTTGATTTTCTTCGCTCTGATATACCAATAATTCGTCTTTATAAAATCCAACAATAAAAGTCCAGTTTACGGCTGTTTCATTTTCGTTGGTAACTCTCAGGTTCAGCACAGCGTCGCTGTCTTTATCAAAAAAAGTGGCTCTTTGCCAACGGTACATTACCTTTATGCTGTCTTCGGTTTCAAATTCTGTATATCCTCTTTGTGCAGTTACAAAAGAAAAAGATAAAAGAAGAACAGAGAAGAATAGCATTACACTTTTGTAGTTCATAGGTTTTGTTTTGAGTAAATAAACACTAAAATACAGCCAATTCAAATATGTTTTAAACCATGCTTCCAGTAGGCTTCTATTTCGTCATCAGAGGCAAAGGCCAGCTTCACAATTTCATCGGCAAATTTACGATAAGATTGGCTATCTTCACAAACTTTCATACCCTGAAAATATTGCATTCCTCCCGAAAAAACACCATTCATGTAATACCATATCGCTTTCATCTGGCCCATAAGTTTTTTCTCGTCTTGTACCCGGTTCCGGATACCTGTAAATACTTCCTTTTCGAATCCGGCAATTCGCTCCCGCATTTGAGCTTCTGATAGGGGAATACCTTTTATTTGTGCGGGCAGAAATGGGTTGATCAAGGCTCCCCGCCCTACCATCCAGCTCTTCACTGTAGGGAAACGGGTTTGAAGCTCTCTGTACCTGGTGAGGTGATAAATATCGCCATTGTAGGTAACCGGCATCCGGCTCAGCTCCAGATTATGAGCAAATCCATCGGGTTGAGTATCACCCTTGTACCGTTGCAATCCGATGCGTGGATGGATAATCAGCTCATGAATGGGGTAATCATTCAGCACCTGGAGCACTTTCTCCAGTTCATCGGGACTGCGATAGCCAAGACGGGTTTTTATGGAAAGTTTTACAGGAATATGGGGCATGATCTCATCCAGCAATGTCCTGATGGTATCGGGAAATGGCAAAATACCGCATCCTCTTCTTTTATTAGCCAGCCGTGAAAAGGGGCATCCCATATTCCAGTTGATATGTTCATAGCCTGCATCAGCCAGGGTATGGGCAATAGCCAGGATTTCTTTGTGATCAATGCTCACAAATTGGGGAATGGTTTCAACGTCATTTTTCTGCAAAGGCAAAACATCTTGAAAAACAGAAAGATTCACCTTTTCGGGGTGCACGCCTGAAACAAAGGGAGCAAATACCCTGTCGAGACCCGGGAAATGCCGGGCAAAGGCATTTCGATAAATCTTAGTGGTAATTCCCTGAAAAGGAGCCAGCGATATTTGGGTTGTCATAATTTTCTGTGCTTTTAAATTGAACTGCAGCTATGAATAGCGTCTTTGCAGTGTTATATTTGAGGCAAAATTACAATTATCATCGCATATGAACAGGTTCATGAGAATTGTCTAATTTTATACTTCAAAAACAAGCAGGCAAACATTGATTTTGGTATGAGAAAAGAGAAAGATTTTATTGGAGAAGAATTATTGCCGGATGAAGCATTGTATGGCATACACGCGCACAGGGCAAAACAAAATTTCACCAACAATACGGTGTTCTCCGGGGAATGGTACAAAGCAATCGGCCAGGTGAAACAAGCCTGTTACCGGACAGCCCTGGCATTTGCAAAGGCTGCAAAAAGCAAGTTTCCGGAAAAAATATTGCCAGCAGGGAGCGAAGATACCGGCAAACTGGAGGCACTGGAGGTGGCTGCATCAGAAGTGGCCGATGGAAAATACATCGAACACTTTGTGGTGCCGGCAATACAAGGAGGTGCCGGAACTGCCATCAACATGAACATCAATGAAATCATTACCAATGTATGTCTTACGAAACTGGGTTATATGCCTGGGGACTATTCCATTGTGGACCCCTTCATTCATGCCAATATCTTCCAGTCTACCAACGATGTTATCCCCACTGCCCTCAGAGTTGCCATTATGAAGGAGCTTAACATTCTGGAAGCTGCTATCAATGAATTACGGTCTGCTGTTGAGAAGCTGGAATCGAAACACCGTGATGCACTCCGCATCGGATACACTCAGCTTCAGGAAGCTGTTCCCTCCTCCTTTGGATTGCTGTTCAGTGCCTGGTCCGATGCATTTTCGCGTGACTGGTGGCGGGTATCCAAATGTTTTGAACGCATAAAAGTAACCAACCTGGGAGGAGGAGCCACCGGAACAGGGATGGCCATACCCCGCTATTATGTTATGGAGGTCACCAACCACCTGCGTGAACTTACAGGATTGCCCCTGACACGCAGTGAAAACCATACCGACACAACTCAAAACCTGGATGTGTTTGTAGAAGTACATGCTATACTAAAATCTCATGCTGTAAACCTGGAGAAAATAGCTTCTGACCTAATGCTTTTAGGTTCTGATATCATGGGTCAGAATGACCTGACTCTGGCCAAAAAACAAACAGGAAGCAGTATTATGCCCGGCAAGGTCAATCCTGTTATCAACGAATTTGTTATTGGCTGTGCTCATAAAATTTATGCCAACGACCTGCTTATCAGCAACCTTTGCGGAAAAGGTACCCTTGAGCTCAATGCCTGGTTGCCTGTCATAGGAAATGCTTTGCTGGAAAGCCTGCACCTGCTTATCAGCGCTGATGTGTCCATGCTAAAGCACCTCATTGCAGATGTGGTAGTAGAGTCGCAAACAGCTTATGAAAAACTGCTGAAAAGCCCATCCATTACCACAGCGCTGCTCCCCCTGATAGGCTATGAAAAAGCTTCTGAAATGGCAAGGCTGATGAAAAAGGAGCACCTTACTATTGCGCAGGCCAATGAGAAGCTGGGAGTGCTGGAAAAAGAAAAACTTCATAAAGTACTTCTGCCGGAGAATTTGCTCAAACTGGGTTATTCACTCAATGATTTATAATCAGTTCTTTTAACCGTAAATAATAAAACACTATAATGTCCAAAGGAAAAGAATCCAAACCTCACATAGGCATTTTTGGTCGCCGGAATAACGGGAAAAGCTCATTCATCAATGCCCTGGCCGGGCAGGATATTGCCATTGTTTCTGATGTGGCCGGAACTACTACTGACCCGGTGAAAAAATCCATGGAAATATCGGGCATCGGACCGGTCATCCTGGTGGATACTGCCGGTATAGACGATGAAGGAGAACTGGGTCAAAAGCGTATTGCGAAATCACTGGCTGCCTTGAAAAATGTTGATTTGGCAGTATTAATCATCACCGGCAACACATTTGGCAACTTCGAAGAAAAACTGGTGGAGGATTTCAGGGACAATGGAACTCCTTTTATTATCATTCACAACAAATCAGACCTCAGCCCACTGGAAAGCGATTTTCACCTTCGTTTGAGCCAAGAGTTTCCCGATGCACCCATCCTGGAGTTCTCATCGACACAACCTGAAAACAAGGAAGAGATCATTCAGGCCATGCGCAACACCATACCTCCCACGGCCTGGAAAAAAAGCAGCCTGTTGGGAGACTTGCTCTCTTATGGTGATTTGGTGCTATTAATAACCCCTATAGATATTGAGGCTCCCGAAGGAAGATTGATTCTTCCGCAGGTACAGGCTATTCGCGATATACTCGATAATGACTGTGTATGTGTGGTGGTGAAAGAGCGGGAGGTAGATTCACTGATTAAGGTGTTGCACCCACGTCCTGCCCTTGCTATTACTGACAGCCAGGTGTTCCTCAAAGCAGATGCATCTATTCCCCCCGAGATTCCACTTACAAGCTTCAGCATCATGCTGGCCCGCCAGAAAGGGGATTTTGAAAACTATGTAAAAGGTACCCCGAAAATTTCTGAGCTTAAAGATCATGATCGAATCTTGCTGCTGGAAAGCTGTACACACCATGTTGCCTGCGATGATATAGGCCGGGTAAAAATTCCCCGCTGGATGAATAGTTTTACAGGAAAAAAACTTGGCTACGATGTAGTGTCGGGACTGAACGATTTGCCTCGCCCCATCAACGATTATGCCCTTGTAGTTCAATGCGGCGGATGTGTAATCACCCCCAAACAAATACGAGGAAGACTAAAGCCTGCCCTTGATGCTCAGGTGCCGGTAACCAATTACGGAATGGCTATTGCGTGGATGCATGGTATTTTCCAGAGAGCTGTTGCCCCCTTTCTGAAAGTTGACACGAGTGCCGAAGATTATTTGTAATTTCGCATCTACAAATATCACCCCATTATCCTATGATAAAAACACTTCAGGAAATACTCAACCAGGATGAATTCAGCAAAACCGATCTGGAACGATTACTGGCAGCCAATGAGCAGGAAAGGCAACTCATATTTGCCAGGGCCGAGGAGGTAAAAAAGAACTTTGTTGGCAACAAAGTCTATTACAGAGGGTTGATTGAATTTTCCAATCTTTGCGGAAAGAATTGCTATTATTGTGGTATTCGTGCGGGCAACAAGAACACACACAGGTATGAAGTTACCGAGGAGGAGATCCTGGAGGCAGCAAAATATGCCTGGGACAATAAGTTTGGCAGCCTGGTCATTCAGGCCGGAGAACGAAGTGACAAGAGTTTTGTAAATCGCATTGCAAAGGTGGTAAGCCAGATTAAAAAAATGAGCAATGGCGAATTGGGTATCACTTTATCGCTGGGAGAGCAAACGGAAGAAACCTATAAGTTATGGTACGAAATGGGGGCACACCGATACCTGCTGCGCATAGAAGTTTCCAACCCGGAGCTATACCACAAATATCATCCAAAAGATAAAAAGCACGATTATTACCAACGGGTTGAAAGTCTGCATCTGTTGCGCAAGATAGGCTATCAGGTAGGTACAGGGGTAATGATTGGTTTGCCTTTTCAAACCCTTGGCGATTTGGCGGATGACCTGATCTTTTTCCGTGATTTTGATATTGACATGGTGGGAATGGGCCCATACATTGAGCATGAGAGTACGCCCATGTATCAGTATAAAGATCAGCTGATTTCCAAAACAGACCGATTTTATCTGAGTCTGAAAATGGTGGCCCTGTTGAGAATTATGATGAAAGACATCAATATTGCGGCTACCACTGCCATGCAAGCCATTGATCCGATGGGCAGGGAGAAAGCCATCAAGATAGGAGCCAATATCATCATGCCCAATCTCACACCTACCCGATACAGGGAAGACTACCTTCTGTATGAGGACAAACCATGTACTGATGAAGATGCTGAAGAGTGCAAAAGATGCCTGGAAGCTCGCATACACATGGCTGGTGGCCAGATTGGCTATGGAGAATGGGGTGATTCCAAACATTATGGAAAAAGAAAAAGGGAGTCCTGAGAACTCCCTCCATAAAAAAAAACGGTAATCAGCCAC
>CAZBGI010000078.1:0-14353 GCA_964491395.1 uncultured Bacteroidales bacterium
GCTTGGGCTGGAATTTGACCGCGCCGTCAGCTGGGTGAAACTGGCCTGATGAACTTTTTTAGGTTTCCTCACAATATTCCCCGCTCAAAACCGGTAATTGCGGAGCAGGAAAGTTTAACTTTTCCTGAATTCCTTTTCTTCTTCTTCGGGAAAGGTAGTATCTACCCCCTCCAGTTCATCCATGATGTAGCCCGGTCCTTTGGGCATTTTGGTTATGTGGGCGGCCTTGGCAATCATATGGGAGGCAACGGGTGCCGTTATAATAATAAAAACCACTACCATAAGGGCTTCAACCCAAACGAGCCATTCAACATAAATAAGAGAAACTGCCGCAAGCATCAGAATGGCACCCAGGGAGGCTGCCTTGGTGATAGCATGCATCCGCATATAAACATCCGAAAGTTTCACCACACCGATGGCGGCTACGAGCATAAACAAGGAACCCGATACGAGAAAAAAAGCTGCTATCCACTCAATAATCATTTTTCTATCCTCCTGATTAAATATTTGGCAAAGGCAATATTACCCATAAAAACCAGCAGTGCAATGGCCACTGCCACGTTTAGAAATACGGTTTGGCCGGTAGCCATTATATAATTAATTATCAAGCCTATAGACAATGAAGCCACCAGGTCCATCACCACAATCCTGTCGGGCAGGGTAGGTCCGATGAGTAGCCTGTACAAACCCATAAACAAGCTGATGGTCAGGGCAAAAAAGCTGAAGTAAATGGCGTAAGTCAATACCGGTGATGTTGCAAATTCCATGGTATATTTTTTTTCTTGACGATTCTTTTGTTGTTTGGTAAAAATAAAATGTAAAAGACGGAACTCAATCGAATATCTGGCGGATCTTGTGCTCCAGTTCATTCTTCATTTTATCAATAAACTCTTGCTTGTCATGCAGGTACATCGCATGAATGTAGATCTTTTTCTTATCAGGACTCATATCCATGGTAAGACTGCCGGGGGTCATGGAAATGAGATTGGCAAAAGCGATGACCGCAGTTTCCGATTTCAGGTCAACGGGCACCTCCACAATGCCCGGTTTCATAAGGTCTTTGGGTGTAATAATATCCCATGCTACGTAAAGGCTCGAAACAATAAGCTCTTTCAGATAGTAAAGCACAAAAATAATGAACCTGAATACCCGCAGCAAAAAATTTAAAATCATCTTCATATTTCAAAAATTATGTTTTTTTTACTTCAAAAACCTTTATTACCTTTTTAAAACAGCATTGATATACATTTCGGGGTTTACAATCTGTTCTCCTGCCTGCAGGCAAACATCGATAACCGGCCCGGCAAATATCCCCATAAGTATTACTGCAGCAGCCAGCAAAGATGTGGCCAGTAAGGCTGATGGATGTACTTTTCCTTTTTGCTTCACCTCCTCAGGCTCCTTTTTCCAGTAGGCTTCGTTCCAGATTTTCACCATGGAAAACAAGGTAAACAAACCGGTAAGAATAGCCACAGCCGTAATAAAATACTGTTGTGCCTCGAAACCTCCTTTGATCAGAAAGAATTTTCCAAAAAACCCGGGCAAGGGAGGTATCCCGGCCAGTGACAATGCCGGAATAAAGAACAACAGGGCCAGGAATGGTTTGGCTTTGTAAAGTCCGCCCAGGTATTTCAGGTCATAACTTCCTGACCGCTGGTAAACCAGACCGCCTGCCAGGAAGGTATTGGTTTTGGACAACATATTGTGCACTGTAAAGTAAATGGCTCCGGCAATTCCGCCTACGGTGAAAATCCCCAACCCCATGATCATGTATCCTACCTGGCTGATGATATGGAAGGAAAGGATTTTCCGGATATCAAACTGCGAGGCTGCCATCAATACCCCAATAAACATGGTTAGTCCGGCCAGGGTAAGGATAAAATACATCCAGAATTGCTGATCGAAAACCACGAAGAGGCTGTAGAACCTGAACAGGGTATATACCCCCACCTTGGTTAGCGTACCGGCGAACAATGCTGTAATAGCCATGGGTGGCGTATGATAGGAAGCGGGGAGCCAGAAGAAAAAAGGCACCAGCGCCGACTTGATACTAAAAGCAATAAAGAACAGCATGAGGGCACTGTTGACATACATAGGCTCATCCCAGGTGCGCATTTTTGCTGCCAGGTCGGCCATGTTGAGAGTACCTACCTGTCCGTAAAGGATTCCGATGGCAGACACAAAAAAGATGGAAGCCACGAAATTGATGGTTACGTATTTGATGGAACCTCTGAGCTGTTCGGCACTTCCTCCCAGTGCAATCAAAACAAAGGAAGAAGTAAGCATCACTTCGTACCAAACGTACATATTGAAAAGGTCACCGGTAATGAAAGCACCATTCACTCCCATGAGCAAACCAAATACCAGCGGGTAATACCCTGCGGTTTGACGTTCTTTGTCAATAAAGCCCGGGGAGTATATCATAATGATGACAGCCACAAAGGAGGTGGTGATCATCATGATGGCAGAAAACAGGTCGGCCACCAGGGTGATACCAAACGGTGCCTCCCAGGAGCCCGGTTGAATAGCCAGAATGCCGTTTTGTTGCACATCGGTGAGGATCAGAAAGCTGACAAAGGTAAGCATGATGCTTGCAAAAATGCTGAATCCCTGCTGAAAAGCGAGCCAGCGGCGGGTGAAGATCAACACCACCATGAAAATCAAAGGCAATATAATCGGTAGTACCAGTATCATAGTTATTCGTTTTCAGAGAGTTCGTCGAAATCAACAGTTTTGGTTACTTTATAAAAGCGATACACCAGGGTCAGGGCAAATGCGGTAACGCCCAAACCGATAACAATTGCCGTAAGAATCAGCGCCTGTGGCAGAGGATCGGACATCCCTGCGGTTTCATCCTGCACTCCCCGCAGAAAAGCCGGCCGGCCACTGGTAAGTCCTCCGGCAACAAAGATTAACATGTTGGTGGCGTGCCCCAGGAATATCAGTCCCAGAATCAGTTTAAAGATGTTTCTGCGCAACAACAGATAAACTGCAGCTCCGTACAAAACACCCACAAGAATCGCAAGCAGTAAAAGCATATATTATTCCTCCATTATTGAAAACATAACCAACATAAGCATCCCAGCCACAGTTAAATACACGCCCAGGTCAAAAAGGAGTGGTGTGCCCAGTTTCAATTCCATCAGCGTACCCTGAAAGAGGGTGTACCATTCGCCGGTCATAAAACTCTCCCCCAGCAAGAGGGCCGGCACCCCGCTGACAAGTGCAATAAAAAGCCCCAGGGCAGTAAGGTTGATGGGGTTAAAGAAAATACTTCTCTCGGTCCTGGCCACTCCAAAGGCCATGGCATACAAAATATAGGCAGCCCCAAACATCAGGCCGCCGATAAATCCTCCACCGGGTTCGTTGTGCCCGCGATAGAGCACTATGAGCGACAATCCGATAAGCAGGGGTCGCATATGACGGGCAGCAATTCGTAAAATAATTGATTCCATTGTTTTGATTTTATTTTTTCCCAAGTTTTATCATGGCATAAATTCCCAGGGCAGCAATAGAAATTACGGTAATTTCTCCCAGGGTATCCAGGGCCCTGTAATCCACCAGGATAACATTTACAATATTACGGCCATAGGCCACAGAATAGCTTGTTTCCTTGAAATATTCACTGATCGGAGTTTCCAGGGAGGAAGTACCCGCCTGCAATACCAGCACTATAAAGAAAGTTCCCACCAGCGTTGCCACCAGTGCATCGCGCATACGGGCACCTGTTGAGGAGAAATTCCGGTACGAGGGCAAATGATACACCACCGTCATGGCAAGAATTACCAGCAAAGTTTCAACCATGATCATGGTAATGGCAAGGTCAACGCCACTGTAAGCAATAAAAATGATGGTAATACCAAATCCGATTACTCCCATGGAAATCAGTGCGATAATTCTGGAGTTGGATGCTACTGCCGACAAGGTTGCAGCAATAATAAGAATGACCACAGCCACAAGGTTGAGAGGCATATCGGAGAAGTTAAGCTCCAGAATAATCGGATCTGCTCTCCATATCATGATCCAAACCAGCAGGGAAGCAAAAATAAAGAGGGTCATCAGGTAAAAACGGTGATATCCGTGTTGCAATGTTTTCGTTTTCAGTTTGGTGAACACCAGAAAATGATCAATCATCTGAAAGAAATACCGGGTAAATTCTTTCCGGAAATAGCGGATATTTACTTTATCAACAGAAAGGAGCAATGGATGCCTGAACCGAAACATCAGATAACCACTCAACAGGGTAAAAGCGCTGAGTGCCAGTACAAGATTAAACCCGTGCCATAGTTTCAGCACCATGGCGTCGTGCAAGGGGCTGATGGAGGTGATAGCCATAGAGGTAAGGGGATTGGCCATGGTAGCCGGAAACAATCCCAGCACAAAACTTACCAGTACCAGGAAAAAGGGCCCCAGAATCAGAGGAAGCGAGGGTTCGGCAGGTAACTTGCTATACCTGGGTTCTTTACCCCAGAAAATATCCATGGCAAGCCTCAACGACAAAAATACCATGATTACATTGGTCATGAAACCAAGCGGAAGGATAATCCAGAATGCTTTGGGCGCTGCAGCACTTGCTTCATAAATCAATTCTTTTCCCAGAAAACCCAACATGGGAGGAACTCCGGCCATGGAAACCAGTGCCATTATCATCACAATCGCCGCAAAGGGCATGTATTTAAACAAACCTCCCAGCTTGCGAATGTCGCGGGTACCCGCCTTCTTCTCTATATTCCCGGCCATCATAAAAAGGGTTCCTTTGTATAAGGCATGCACCAGAAGAAATATAATGGCCGCGTTCATGGCATATTCAGTTCCGGTTCCTATGAGCAAAACCAACGTTCCCAGAGCACTTACCGTGGTATACGCAAGGATTTTTTTCAAATCTACCTGCGTAATACTTATCCAGGCACCCACGAACATGGTAGTCACCCCGACTATGGTAAGCGTATAAGTCCATACTTCGGTTCCTCCCAGCACAGGATTGAAACGGGCGAGCACGAATATCCCTGCTTTCACCATGGTGGCAGAGTGCAGATAAGCACTTACCGGAGAAGGAGCAGTCATGGCCCCGGGCAACCAAAAATGAAAAGGAAATTGTGCGGACTTGGTAAAGGCCCCGATAAAGATCAGTATCAGCGCCGGAAGATACAAATTGCTGTTTTTTATCAAATCAGGCTCAGAGAGAATAAAGGCCAGTTCGTAGCTTCCGTAAGGAATGGCAAGTAAGACGAAACCTCCTAAAAGAGCCAGCCCCCCCAGACCGGTAATCAGTAAAGCCTGCAAAGCAGAGGCTCTGGCTTCTTGTTTTTCGTGCCAGTAGCCGATTAGCAGGTAAGAACTAATACTGGTGAGTTCCCAGAACACAAACATGGTGATGAGGTTCCCGGAAACCACAATTCCGTGCATGGCCGTCATAAACAACAGCAGATATCCCAGGAAACGCCCTTTCATAGGATAGGGACGCATATAGTAACCGGCATACACCAGGATAAACGTACCAATGCCCAGCACCAGTAAGCTGAAAAACATACTAAACCCATCAACATAGAAACTGAACTCAATCCCCAGGGCAGGCATCCACTCAAAGCTTTCGGTAATAATCCGACCTTTATTGATAGAGGGTAGCAAACTCAAATAATAAAGAAATCCTGCAAAAGGCCAGATAGCATAAACCCATCCGGCCTGGTTTCCGAGGTATTTCCTGACAAAAGGGGCTACAACAGCCACCAGCAATAAAACAAGCAGAAATAATCCTGTGCTCATGAGAATAAAAATTTTATATAAAAAATCCGGTAAAACCGGACAATCAAAACCACGTGAAAATTATTGTATCCAATGTGTCAGATAAATTTAATTTAGACCTAACACGCATTTTGTAACACCGGGTATGGTTTATTTGTTTACGAAAATAAATAAAAATACTTCATAACCCATTTTTTTAAGAAACCTGAATTATGCCACTTTGACACCTACCCAAATCATAATATGCCATAATGGCACCTAAAACTTCCAAATCATGCCGCTTTATCAGCATAATTCCGTTGGCATAACAATTGAAGAGGGAGAGCCAAACATTGAAATAAATAGTAAAATAAATATAGTAATACATTTAAAAACAAGGAGGTCTATTATGTTACTGACACAAAGAAGCCGTTTTTCACCCTCTGTCTGGAATGAATTTTTCAACAGGAACGATTACCCAGCAGATTTACAGGATAACGAACCCCGATTTAGCATGCCTGCTGTCAATGTGGTGGAAAACAACGATGGTTATGAAATTGAAGTTGCTGCCCCCGGATTGAGAAAAGAAGATTTTGCGATTGATCTGGATAAAAATCTTTTGACGCTCTCTTCGGAAAAAGAGTATCAACAAGATGAAGAAAACGAAGGAAGATTTACACGCAGGGAGTTTGGCTATGGTAAGTTTAAGCGCTCTTTCAGTTTGCCGAAAACCGCAGACGGGGAGAAAATAAAAGCCACTTACAATGATGGAATTCTTCGCATCAGCATTCCCAAAAAAGAAGAAGCCAAACCCAAACCACCTCGTCAGATAACCGTTTCATAAGAAAGTTATCTCAGAAGACGGTAATTATCAAGTCGTTGAGCCTGTAGAAACAAATGCTGAATATCATGCATATGTACTTCTACAGGCTCATCGACTATTATATATATTATTGATCTCTTTTTTATTTCTCTACAATTTCAAATTCTGTCCTTCGGTTCAATTGCCGGCCTTCTGCAGTATCATTGGTGGCAATGGGTTTATCAAAGCCATACCCTTTAAAGGTTAACCTCTCTCTGTCTATCCCCCGTTCAATCAAAAATTCCACCACAGCTCTTGCTCTTTGTTCAGACAAACGCTGATTGACAGAAGCCGATCCCACGTTATCGGTATGCCCGGAGATTTCAATTTTCAAGGAAGGATTATCTACCATCAGTTGATAGAGAATTCCCAACTCTGCATACGACTCAGGGCGCAGTTGGGCCGCACCGGTATCAAAGAAAATATTGTTCAGAACAATGCTCTCCCCTACTTCCACCTTTTTAAGTCTTATATCATTAATGATTTCCCGTGAAACAGATGCTTCACTGATATTGATATTTTCACTGTGAAACAGGTAGTCTTCTGCCTGCACGGCTATGGCATAATTTTTCCCCGCAGGAAGTGAAATGACATATTCACCGGTTTCGGGGTTAGAATTAAACTCTGCCAGCAACTCTTCCGTTTCATTATCAAACAGCTCAATGGTAGCCTCCAAGGGCTCACTTTCCTTATCATCAAGAATTCTTCCTCTCAGAAGGGTCATCGGTACGGTAACCACTTCCACCTGTTGCTCCATAAGGTTGCTATTAAGGGGTTGGGCTTCACTGGCTATAAAATCCTGTTGCATGGGCGATTCCAACTCTTTTTCAGGCCCCAGGAAAGTAATATGATAAATATCACTTCCTCCCAGGCCTCCAGGTTTCATGGTAGAATAGTAAGCTGATTTATCATCCGGCGCCAGCACAAAGAACAAATCATCGCCGGGTGTATTGATAGGGTGTCCGAGGTTCTCGGGCTTTGTCCATCGTCCGTTGCGAAACTGGATTTTAAAAACATCAAATCCACCCATGGTATTGTGCCCCTGAGAGCTGAAATACATAGTCATATCGTCGGGAGCAAGAAATATACTTTCCTCATCCCAGGGAGTATTTACAACAGATCCCAGGTTGGTGGGTTCTGTCCAGCGTCCGCGCTGGTCTAATGTAGCTGTCCAGATATCTTTTTCACCAAAGCCTCCCGGGCGGTCGCTGATAAAGTACACGCGACGGTTGTCAGAAGTAAAAGCAATGCTGGTTTCCTGGTTCCCTTTAGAGGTGATACCTCTCGGGAGTCTTCTGGGCTTTCCCCAACCGTTATCCTCCTTGCGGCTAAAAAATAAATCGCCTCCCTTATCGCCCCGGTAGATGTACAAGGTATGACCATCAGGAGAAATTCCTGCTGTGGCCTCATGAGTTTTGGTATTTATTTTTCCTTCCAGGGGTTGGGCAGCCAACCAGACATTCCCGCTTTTGACAGCATAAAAAACGTTTTCAAAGTATTTGTGATCAACATTGTCTGTTTTAGGTTTTCGCCCAACAGGCCGTCGACTGGTAAAATACATGACATTGCCGTCAGGAGAAAGCACCGGGCTGTAATCATCAAATTCGGTATTGATTCTGTTACCTGCATTATCAATAAAAACCCTCACGGGGTTGTCAATCATCTCTTTGGCATGCCGGCATTCAGCCATTCTTCTCTCCAGCCTGTCGCGCTCCTGAATTGCTTCTTTGGGGCTTAACGACTGGCGATAAAACTCAAACTGCTCTTCTGCTTCATCGAACCGATAGCTTTGCTGATAGGCAAAGCCCAGCAGATAATACACCTCCAGTGAGCCAACATTCAACTCCACAGCTCTTTCCAGAAATTCTACCGACCGCTCCTTGTAGGGAGTATAGAGATAGCATTCCCCAATTCTCATATTAAGCCGCGCATTGTCGGGATTGAAGGCATATGCCTTGAGATAATATTCCAATGCTTTTTCAAAATTGCCCCATCCCTCCTCGTAGAGCTCATTACCTTCTTCCAGGTTACGCCGGGCCTCGCGCAAACCACGGGGATCGTCCGGAAAGAAGGAACGGGTAAATTCCTTATTTTGAGACAACGCTTCCTGGGGCATAGCAAAAAGAAAAATAAGCAACACCAGGCTTAACATGGTGATACCCCATCTGCCGGAGTTTCCGGTATTTGTATTGAAAACCGATAATCTGAAACTAACTGCTTTATCCATGACATACAATTTTTACACAATTACTACACTCAGTATTCCCCTTGCAAACTTACTTCCGGAGGTAATCACCTGCCCTGTCAATTCCCAGTTCCTGTGCCCTGGCCCAATCGCTCTCAGCTCCCTGTGCATCACGCAGCATTTCCCGGGCAATCCCCCTGTTAAGATACGCCGGTGCATATTCGGGGTTAATAGACACAGCTTTGGAATGATCGGCCACGGCTTCCTCATATTGGTTCATGGAATACTTTATATTACCTCTCACGGTATATGCTGCAGGATTATCGGGTTCCATTTCTAATACCCTGTTGATATCTGTCAGGGCCTCTTCAAACCTTTCCAGGTTTCGGTAAGCAATGGCTCTGTTAACCATGGCCTTGGTATAAGCCTGAGAAATCCGGATAGCAGTAGTAAAATATTCTACGGCTTCATTGTATTGCCCCATGTCCATCCGCAAGCTCCCCAGGTTGTTAAAGGCAAAATGCATGGAATTGTCGAAGAATACAGCTTGCTGATAGTCAGCCAGAGCTGCTTGCGTATTGCCCATAAGGCGGTAAGCGCTGGCCCTGTCGTTATAGGCATAAGCAAAATCTGCCCGTATATTGATGGCGGCCGAAAAATCATCGATAGCCTGCTGATAAAGTTCCTGCTTATAATATAATACACCGCGATGATAATAGGCCAGATACATCCGGTTGTTGTGAGTTATGGCCAGGGAATAATCATCAATTGCTTCATCAAGATTGCCCAGAGCCTCCTGAGAACGCCCCCGGGCAAAAAACGCCATGTTGAAATCGGGCATCTCTTTCAATACCCTGTTAAAATCGCGCAGGGCAGCATTGTGATTATTCATTTGCGCCCTTACTACCCCCCGGTTGTAATAGGCTTGAGAAAAATCGGGTCGCTCTTTGATTGCATCGTTGAATCGTTGCATGGCATCACCATAGTTGCCTTTCTCAAAAAGTTCAATCCCTTCGTTATACAGCTTTTCGGCCAACATCTCATCCTGGATGCCAACCCGCACGGTATCGGTAACCTGGGCCTGCACGGTCATGGTCATTGCAAACAATCCCAATACAACACTCTGCAATAGTTTATTCATTTTCGCAGTATTTAAAATTAACAATTCAATCGCCAGGGGAAGCAGATCTGCCTGCCAATTGGTTCTGGTTGATTCCTCGCTCTGTTTTATGATTTCCTGATTTCCGCAACTTGTTACAAGTCATAAATTGCATTCCCTCATGTTTTTAAAATGTTTTGCAAATTAATAAAAAAATATTAAATTTAAAGATATTCAAGGAGCAAACTTATCATTTTTTTGTTAACACGACGTTACTGCTTTACAATTGTGTTTCATTGTCATTTGCTGAAAAATGAGCTCCTCCTCTCTCTTTTTATTTTTCAAAGCAAAATACAACTAAATTTGCAGGCCTCATGGCATTTTTTTTTAGCCAGGGGGTAAGATGTCCCGCAGGAAGGAACCTTTGCCCTGTGTGGTATATACATGTCATATGCATATCAATGATTTCCCGGTTGCGGATAATCCAACAAAGAATCCAGCCTGACACAATACACAGAAAAGAAATACCGTTTTTTTCATTACAACACAGAAAAGGTTTTGCCATAAAAAGAGCCCAATGAACAACCTTAAATTACTGAAAAAGTATTTGCAATGGTATATAAGCTCCCGGAACCGGCATGGCGTACACAGCCCGTTTATGTACAATCTTTTAGACCAATGCCTTTATGCACGACAGGACAGAAGTATTTTTAAAGAGATAGAAGCCGAGCGGTCTCGTTTACAACAAAACCGGAGCATACTTTCTTATCAGGATCCCGGTGCAGGCTCTTGCAGCAACAAATCGCTGAACAGAAGTAAACAAACAACAAGAAGTGTCAGAGAAATCGCCCGACGCTCACTGCAACCTGCCAAATATGGCATGCTGCTCTATCGCCTGGCCCGCTATTTTAATTGCAACAATATATTGGAAATGGGTACCAGCCTGGGTATAACAACCGCTTACCTAAGCAAAGCAGCTCCGGAAGGTAACATCTCTACCATGGAAGGGGCTGATGCAATTGCCGATTTAGCCCGGGAAGTGTTTAACAATTTAAATTGCTCTAATGTAACAATGTACAGGGGGAAATTTGCAGAAACTCTGCCCCAGGCAGCCCGTGAACACGCCCCGTGGGATCTGATTTTTCTGGATGGAGATCACAATGGAGAGGCGGTGTTAAACTATTTCTCCTTCCTTGTTAAACATATAAGCAAAAACGGCGTTCTGATAGTTGATGATATCAGGTGGTCGCCGTCGATGTGGGAGGCATGGAGTGATATCAGGAAACATCCCGAAGTAAGAGTTACAGTTGATCTCTTTTTCATGGGGCTGGTTTTCTTTAATCCCTCATTGAGCCATGAACATTTTAGCATTAGATTCTGATCCGGTTTTTCTTTTTCATGTTCAAAATTCTTACCTTCGGCATCAACAAACAATATCATATATTTAATCAAGTAAATTTCAATCATGCAACAGGAACTTATCCGTCTGGAAGCCCTAACCAAACATTACCGGGTTGGAACCGAAACAGTAAAAGCACTTCGTTCGGTTTCACTGTCCATTTACCAAAACGAATATGTTGCACTCATGGGTCCTTCAGGCTCCGGCAAGTCTACCCTTATGAACATCCTGGGTTGTCTGGACAGCCCTACCTCGGGAAGTTATTTTCTGAATTACCAGGATGTAAGCAAGATGGAGGACAATCAGCTGGCGGAAATTCGCAATAAAGAAATTGGTTTTGTATTTCAAACCTTCAATCTATTGCCCCGTTCCACTGCCCTTGACAACGTGGCTTTGCCCCTTATTTATTCCGGTATTGGTAAAGCAGACAGAAACCAAAAGGCTCAACGGGTGCTAGACCAGGTGGGATTGTCAGACAGAATCGATCACAAGCCCAACGAACTTTCGGGAGGACAGCGGCAGCGGGTTGCCGTGGCAAGAGCCCTGGTCAATACCCCTTCGATCATCCTGGCTGATGAGCCTACCGGAAACCTGGATTCGAAAACCTCGATTGAGATAATGGGTCTGTTTAACGAAATCCATCAGGCTGGAAATACCATTATCCTGGTTACACATGAAGAAGATATTGCCTTGCATGCCCACCGGGTTATCAGGCTGCTTGATGGAGAGATTGCATCAGATACCGTCAATCCTACTCCCAAAAAACCAGAGAAGATTCCTGTTCCTCACAACGAAGAGAACTAAGTCTTGTGAATTGCCCATGAAAAAGAAAAACCGGCCAACAATTTGGACATCATCAATCAGACGTTAAAATTTTCATTAAACTGCACATTTTTTGACCATGGACAACTGGAAAATCTACACCAAGACCGGCGACAAAGGCGAGACTTCTCTTATCGGAGGTACGCGGGTTCCCAAATATCATATCAGAATCGAAGCCTATGGCACGATAGATGAATTGAATTCCTTCGTGGGATTGATAAGGGATCAGGATATCGACCCACACTATAAAGATGTTTTGCTGCAGATCCAGGAAAACCTGTTTATTGCGGAATCATTGCTTGCCAAAGATGAAAGCCAGCCGGAAATACAGCTTCCCTGTTTGCGGGAAAGTGATGTTAAAATGCTTGAAGAGGAAATTGACACCATGAATGAAGTGCTGCCTGAGCTGCACAACTTTATTCTGCCCGGAGGACATGGTAACGCCTCCCATGCACATGTGGCGCGCACAGTGTGCCGAAGAGCCGAAAGAATCATCATTGCTCTTTCTGAACAGGCAAAAGTTCCTGAAATTATTATTCGCTATATCAACCGGCTTTCTGATTACTTCTTTGTACTGGCAAGAAAGCTGGCATGGGATAAAGGAGCCGCAGATGTGGTATGGAAAGCCAGAGAATGTAACGAGTAATTTCAAGGGAAATCATACTAGCCGAATCAAATAAACGGAATCAGAAAAATGCATGTTCGTGCATCTTCGGGTTCCGTTTTTTTTCAGAACATGTTTGTTATCCGGGCAATCTACTTTATAAAAACGTGCCTGGCGGCTGAGTTTCCTGTTTGGTAAGATTGTGAACTGATCACATAGCCCAGGCTTACGTTGCTGGTAAAGAAAAAATCATTGCGGGTACTGTAGGGTCTTTTGAATCCATCCAGGAAATCAAAGAAAGTGTACCTGAAATTAAAGTCCATTCCCAGCACCCATCGGTTGGAGATCAACCACTGCATTCCTGCCCCCAATGGCAAGCCAACCTGTAGTTTACTATAAATATTTTCTGCTTCAAGGATGCTTCGGTCATACTCATCAATGATTGCCCCCTTCACATCGGGAGAATGATAAAATGCTGAAACACCCCCAAAAAGATACAAATCAAAACGATTAAGACTAAATTCACTTTTGAGGTTTTTCTTTTTTTTGGGCATGTATATTTCCCCAACAGCAGCCGCTTCGAAAAGGGTATTGGTAAAGGATCTACCCCTGTTCACTACATCCAGATCGGTTGACCAGCGATCATTGCCGCGCAGCATCAAAGCGGAGGCATTGCCTCTTACAGCAAACAAGTCCCCAAAACGATACCGACTGTAAATTGCCAGCGCAGGAGACAATCCACGCGAATACACATCGGTCATGGAAGCCTGCACTCCGGCCTGGCTCGAGGCAACATCGGTCATGGAGTTGGCTACACCCACGGAAAATCCCCCCTCCCATCGATGTGTCTGCATCACATAGCCCCGGTAGTTGAGTTTCATTTTGCTGGGTTTTCCCATGGGTGCCTGAGCAGAAAGATCACCAGCCAGACAGAATATCCCTGATAAAAAAGCAAGTAATATGATAGGTCTTTTCATTTTCATGGTATTGATCAGCAAAGTGCCGGGTATAATCCTGATGTTACCATCAGGCACTAAAAAAGATATGAACTTCAAATTGCAAATATATTATAAAACAGATACTTTGTTTTGTCGATTTTTTTTTATGATTGGTGCCGTAAAATTAACGAAAACGTGAACGTTGTACAATAAGTGTTTCACTTAATTAGCAGTAAGTAATAGTACGGCAAAAACATCCCATTCGGTTTTGTTTTCATTTCTTTGGTTGCAGAAAGAAAGACCATTTGAAAAGATTTTTTGTTATTTTATTAATTTCATGACTTGAACTAAAAATGCCAGATGAAACATCCGGTTAATGTGTGGCTGGTTTTTTTGATTTTCCTGATAGTCATCAGTATATGGGTTCAAAGAATAATCATAGATATTGTATTATTTTTAATTTGATTTCCGGCAGCCCTATGTTCTGGTTACGAAAAGCTTCAGGAGGACTCACATATTATAATTATACTTGTGTAAGTTTACACTTATACCAGGTTCGTTCACCCGATATTCTTCCTCCAAAACAAGCATCAACCATTCAGGAAAGCAACATAATCAATAGAAACCCGATATTTTTAAAAAGATATTTTGTAAATCAAATAAAAGCATTACTTTTGCAAAGCAAAATCGGGGTGTGGCGCAGTTGGCTAGCGCACTTGCATG
>CAZBGI010000079.1:0-14335 GCA_964491395.1 uncultured Bacteroidales bacterium
AGATATGGCCCGTGCCCAATTCATCCACAATGCTGCCGACATGGCTGCTGAAAGTGTGGATGTATTTGTAAACGGTGACCTTTTCTATGGAGACTTCGATTTCAGAACCGCTACTCCCTTCGTAGATGTTCCTGCTGGTGTAGAACTGAATATTGATATTGCTCCTGCCGGTGCCGGTATTGAAGCATCCGTATTTGACACTGCCGTCACACTGGATGCCGACGAGTCTTACGTGATTGTTGCCAATGGTATTGTAAGTGAAACAGGATATGATCCTGCTCCCGCTTTCAACATCTATCCGTTTGCCGGTGCCCGTGAAGAAGCTGCAGAAACTGACGAAACCGACTTGCTGGTATTCCACGGTTCTACTGATGCTCCCGAAGTAAGTGTATGGGCCATGGGTGGCGATGAAGCCTTGTTCAACTTTGAATATGGTGACTTTGCAGGATACCTGTCGTTGCCCACCGACGACTACGTGCTGGAAGTACGCACCGCTGATGGTGAAGATGTGGTAGCAGCCTACAGCACTCCCCTGGAAACCCTCGAACTGGAGGGTGCTGCCATCACCGTAGTGGCCAGTGGCTTTCTCAACCCCGACAACAACAGCGACGGAGCTGCCTTCGGACTTTTTGTAGCAACCGCTGAGGGTGGTGAATTACTGGAACTGCCCTTGTACGAGGAGCCTCAGCCGGTACTTGCCCGTGCCCAGATTATTCACAATGCTGCAGACATGGCTGCCGAAAGTGTAGATGTATTTGTAAACGGTGAAATATTTGTTCCCGACTTCGATTTCAGAACAGCAACTCCCTTTGTAGATGTTCCGGCTGAAGAAGAAGTCACCATTGATATTGCACCCGCCGGTGCCGGTATTGAAGCATCTGTTTTCGACATTGCGATTACTTTTGAAGAAGATGAGACCTATGTCATTATTGCCAACGGTATCGTAAGTGAAAGTGGTTACGAGCCTGCAGAACCTTTTACTGTATATCCTTTTGCTGGTGCCAGAGAAGAAGCCATAAACAACGATGAAACAGATGTTCTGGTTTTCCATGGTGCTACTGACGCTCCCACAGTAAGTGTTTGGGAAACAGGGGTAGGTGCAGGCGAACTATTTACATTCGGATATGGTGATTATGCCGGTTACCTGAACCTTGGCACCCTTGATTATGTACTTGAAGTACGTACAGAAGACGGTGAAACTACCGTAGCTGCTTACGATGCTCCCCTGGAGACCCTCGGACTCGAAGGTGCTGCCATCACCGTAGTTGCAAGTGGCTTTCTCAACCCCGACAACAACAGCGACGGTCCTGCATTTGGTCTTTGGGTAGCTTTGGCTGAAGGTGGTGCCTTGGTTGAGCTTCCGCTTGTTACCAGCGTAAACGATGTGCTGGGCGGATTTGAAGGAATCAATATCTTCCCCAATCCCACCCGCGACAATCTGACTATTGAAGCACAAATCAATGCATCCTCTGATGTAGTGGTAGAGATGTTTAATATAGTAGGTAAGAAAGTATTAAGCCAGGAACTTGGCAACCGCAACGAAAACGTTTATGAAACCCTTGATGTTTCCGGTTTGCCACAAGGTTCTTATATTCTTACCGTAAGAACTAACAACGACGTAATTACCCGCAAAATAAACATTGTGAAGTAGTAGGTTGTGAGTTAGATTTTAGTTTAGTTACTATCAACCGAAGGGCCGGCAACTTTGCCGGCCTTTCTTATTATACGCCTGTAATTTGTTCTCTCAGCATGGCAAGGGCAGCGGTGGAACTTCGCTGAATATTGCGCATTCTTTCATCTCCAAACAAAAATTTTCTGCTTACGACCCTATGGGGGCCGGCTGTGGCAATCCATACCGTGCCCACGGGCTTTTCATCCGTTCCTCCATCTGGTCCGGCAACCCCACTTACCGCTATCGCATAATCTGTTTGCAGATATTTTCGTGCACCCCGGGCCATAGATTCCACCACTTCCCGGCTCACGGCCCCGTGATTTTCTATAACCTCTGCAGGCACTCCCAGCAAATCCGTTTTTATCCTGTTGCTGTATGCAATGATACTCCCGGTAAACCAGGCAGAGCTTCCCGGCACCGAAGTTATCCGGTGCGCGATAAGTCCCCCGGTGCAACTTTCAGCCGTTGCCAGGGTTTTCCTGTTCTCCTTCAACAGTTTCCCTACATTTTCTTCCAGGGTTTCTTTTCCTTCTCCCCAAATATAGGCAGGTATCAATTGCTGCAACTGGGTTATTTTTTCGGCTAACCGCTCCTCCATCTTCACCCTGTCGGTGCCACGCATACTCAGGCGCAATCGAACAATGCCCGGTGAGGGTAAGTAGGCCAGTTTGATGTCGGGAGCCAGGCTGTTTTCCCAGTCTTCGATCTTTCGGGCCAGGAAAGATTCGCCAATTCCTTGTGTAAGAACAGTTTTATGAACAATGACCTGTTTCCCCGGCAATTTCATCAGCTCGGGCAACACATAAGACTCCATCACATGTTTCATTTCATAGGGAACACCGGGCATCGCTACAAATAATTTCTCTTTTTCTTTGAACACCAACCCCGGAGCTGTACCCAAAGGATTCTCCACAACAATGGCACTCTCCGGCACCAGTGCCTGCTCCCGGTTCAGTTCTGTCAGGGGCAACCCTTTCCTTCTGAAAAATGTTTCGATATTCCTGAGTACCGGCTCATGCATTACCAGCCGGGTCTCAAAATAGTCACATAATACTTCTTTGGTAATATCATCTTTTGTGGGGCCCAGTCCGCCTGTCATAAGAATCACCTCTGCCCGCTGGCCGGCTTCTTCCAATGCTCTGCGTATCTCCGATGCCTTATCAGAAACGCAGGTAATCTGTCTCACATCCCATCCTGCCCCGTTAAGCTCTTCAGCCATCCACGATGCATTGGTATTAACCACCTGTCCGATGAGCAACTCATCGCCTATTGATATAATTTCAACCATACAATTTTATAATTTTCTAAATTGACAACACTCATCCATCAACCCCAAAAATATTCAGGATTATCTGCGCAAAGATAGTTTTATCTTTGGGTAAATTCAATTGCCTGAATCGTCCATGAGTTAGGTATTATGGGAATAAAATGATATTTTTGCTATGAAATAACACAACAAACAATCATTCTGAATGGCAGGTAAATCAATAAAAAAATATGCAAAAGCACTTTAAAGAGTCCGAATTGATACTTAATCCTGATGGTAGTGTTTATCATTTAGGCCTGAAACCCGAAAACATTGCCCCTATTGTGATTGTTGTGGGTGATCAGTACAGAGTCGCATCCATTTCGAAGTATTTTGACGAAATTGATTTTAAGACGCAACACCGTGAGTTTGCTACACACACCGGTACGTTTAATAAAAAACGGATTACAGTTCTCTCAACGGGTATAGGAACCGACAACATCGACATTGTCATCAATGAACTGGATGCAGCTGTCAACATTGACCTGGAGAAGCGCATACCCAAAGACTCCCATACTTCACTTGACATCATCAGGCTGGGCACTTCCGGAGCTTTGCAGCCCGAGATTGAAGTGGATACTTTTGTTGCCTCAGCATATGGCCTCGGACTGGACGGACTGTTGAATTTCTACCAGTACGACGATCGCATCCTGGAGAAAGAACTCACCGAAGCCTTTATTGACCACACAGGCTGGAATCCAAAACTCCCTCATCCTTACATCATCAAAGCCAGCGAAAAGCTCCTGGAGAAAGTGGCAGACGGACTGACCCAGGGAATTACTGCTACCGCATCAGGATTCTATGGCCCCCAAGGCAGGGAGCTTCGGATTCCTCTTGCTTTTCCCGAACTCAATGAAAAAATTGAACATTTCTCCCACCAGGGCAGTACCATTACCAATTTTGAAATGGAAACTTCGGCCATCTATGCATTAGGTAAAATACTGGGGCACAACACCCTGACCATTTGCGATATTATTGCCAACAGGGTTAACCGCACCTATAGCAAAGACTATAAAATATCAGTGGAGAAGATGATTCAGTTTGCGCTGGAAAAACTTACAGCCTGATCCACCAAACCTTTGATAGATGCAAATCCTGAAAAAACCGGGGAAACTACCATGAGAGACGAGGACAAAATAAGAAAAATGGAAGCGCTCATCAGCCTGATAGATGAGCCTGACCCTTCTGTATTTGCAGATATATCGCATAGCATAGAAGCTTACGGGCCTGATATCATACCCTTTCTTGAAAATGCATGGGAAGAGCAGCCTGATCCTATTCTTCAAAAACGCTTTGAGGAAATCATTCACGCTATTCAATACAAAGCCATTTGTCACGATCTTGAGAAATGGATTGAATATGGAGCCACTGATTTGCTCGAAGGATGTCTTATTCTGGCGCGCTATCAATATCCGGGCCTGGAAGAGAGTGAAATTGAATATGAACTGGCACGCATCAGGAAAGACATCTGGCTCGAATTGAATGATAATCTTACCGCGTTGGAGCAAATCAAGGTGTTCAACTATGTTTTTTACGAACTGCAGGGCTTTCGGGGAAATACAGAAAACTATCATTCTCCTGAAAACTCCTACATCAACAAAGTGCTTGAATCCAAAACAGGCAACCCCCTTTCATTGAGTATTATTTATATGTTGGTAGCCCAGAGCCTGGACATTCCGGTAAAGGGGGTTAATATGCCCGAGCATTTTGTATTGGCCTACACCGGAAATTCTCTGAATCCCGACACGCTCGAATTTACCGGAAACAATATCCTTTTTTATATCAATGTTTTCAGCAAGGGCACGGTTTTTTCTTTTAAAGATGTGGAATTTTTTCTCAAGCAATTGAAAAAAGAACCCAAACCTGCCTATTACAATCCTTGTACGAATACCGATATTATTATGCGGATGATCAACAACCTGCTCAATGCCTATCAAAAAAACAATGACAACCAAAAATTTGAAGAAATCAAAAATCTGAGTGTCATTATGGAGAACAAGGTGAAAAAGCTACACAATGAATAAAAGATAATGATTTCCTGTTTTTACAGCACCCACCGGTATTTTCCCCGTGGCAGGTAATCAACGAATCAAGTATCTTAAAATGCAACTGTATGTTATTAAAAATTTATCCCGACAACCCTGATCCCCGGAAGATTAAAATCCTTATGGAATGCCTGCGCGATGGAGGAGTTATTATTTACCCCACGGATACGGTATATTCAATGGGTTGCGACATGATGCAACACAAGGCAGTGGAAAGGGTGGCAGCCATCAAAGGAGTAAAAGCTGATAAAGCCAATTTTAGTATTGTGTGCAACGATCTGAGTCATATTGCTGATTACACCAAACCCATTTCCACCGAGATATACAAACTCATGAAAAAAGCCCTGCCCGGCCCCTTCACTTTTATTCTCAATGCCAACAACAAGGTACCCCGGATTTTTCAAAACCGGAAAAAAACCATCGGAATCCGGGTTCCTGACAACAACATCATCCGTCAGTTAGTGCAGTCCTATGGAACACCTATCATCTCCACCTCCATTTATGATAATGATGAAATCATCGAATATACCACCGATCCGGAGTTGATTCATGAAAACAACATCAACATGGTGGATATCGTAATTGATGGCGGGTATGGAGGCAATGTTCCTTCTACCGTGCTGGACTGCACCGGAAGCGAAATTGAGATTATCCGGCAGGGAAAAGGCAATATTGAAGACTATTTATAACCAGGCCATGAATTTAAAAAACATTTTACATATCACTGATTTGCCCAAAGGAGAAACTGAATTTTTTGAAACCTTGTGCAAAGGTCAGCATGTCCATGTGGAAAGAATCATCAGCAATGGACAGACCACTCCCCGCGACAAATGGTACAACTCAACGCAAAATGAGTGGGTTGTGCTTGTCCAGGGTAGAGCCACCCTTGAAATGGAGGGAGGAGACACCATCGGGCTCTCGGCAGGCGATTATCTGCTGATTCCGGCTGAACAAAAGCACCGGGTAGTTTATACTTCCACCAGCCCTCATTGTATCTGGCTGGCAGTGCATTTCGACTAATTAACCATCAATATCATTTAACCCTTACCATGCATCCCACTTTACAAAAAATTCAGGAAACCCATCGCAATTCACCTTCTTTTTTCCTTATTGCCGGCCCCTGTGTGCTGGAAAATGAAACCATGGGATTTGAAATTGCAGCCACCATCAAGGAAATAACCGATAAACTTGGCATTCCCTACATCTTTAAATCTTCCTACCGCAAGGCCAATCGCTCAAGACAGGACAGCTTCACAGGTATCGGCGATGAATTTGCATTGTCGGTTATGCAACGAATAGGTCAACAATACGACATCCCGGTAATAACCGATATTCACACCCATGAAGAGGCTTTTCAGGCAGCACATTATGTAGACGTATTGCAAATTCCGGCTTTTCTGTGCCGGCAAACAGACTTATTGCTGGCCGCTGCCAAAACAGGCAAGATCGTCAACATCAAGAAAGGGCAATTCCTGGCTCCCGAAGCCATGCAATTTGCCATTGAAAAAATTCGCAGCACAGGCAACAACAACGTGTGGGCCACGGAAAGAGGAACAACTTTTGGTTATGGAGACCTGGTGGTTGATTTCAGAGGAATACCGGTGATGCAAGGATTTAAGGTTCCTGTCGTGCTGGATGTTACCCACAGTTTGCAAAAACCCAACACCACCAGCGGAGTAACAGGCGGACTTCCCCACCTTATTGAAACCATGGCAAGGGCGGGCATTGCTGCAGGTGCAGATGGCTTGTTTATAGAGACACATCCTGAACCTGCCAAAGCAAAGTCCGACGGTGCCAACATGCTACCCTTGGAACAACTGCAATCGTTAGTAGAAAAGCTGGTAAAACTAAAGAGGGCTTTGCAGTAAAAAAGGTTTCCTAAAACCAGGTAAACAAAGAAACTATCTATTGTTGTCGGTCTTTAGCCCATGGTGGTTTAAAGAAGACAGAAAAAATGCCGGGCAAAAGCCAGGACATTCATTTGGAGACAGTGCAATTATAACGCTGGGTTGGAAGCAAACGGGACCCGGAAAAGATTACCGTGATGCCACCTGCTCATCCAAAGGAATCTGCTCCAGTTTTTCCATGAAGTGATCTCTGACAACAAAAAAGTCTTCGAAATAATCTTCATGCAAAGGGTCAGCACTGGGAAACTCTTCTTTGCGGTGATCCACCTGCTTACCGTTTTTCCAGAATCGGAAACAGACATGTGGGCCAGTCGCCAGTCCGGTTTGCCCCACATAACCAATCACATCGCCCTGGTTTACCCTCACCCCCGGCTTCATCCCTTTGGCAAAGCGCGACATGTGCAGGTACTGAGTATCATAAACCGAATTATGGCGTATTCTTACATAATTGCCATTGCCTGAAGTATAACGCACCTCGCTGACCACGCCATCGCCTACAGCATAAATGGGCGTTCCGGTAGGAGCAGCATAGTCTGTTCCATAGTGAGGACGGCGCACTCCCAGCACAGGATGCATCCGTCCGGTGGAATATCCGCTGGAGATACGACCAAATTTGATGGGAGCAGCCAGAAATACTTTGCGAAGGTTGGCACCATCGGGAGCAAAATATCCTGAGACAGTATCTTTTTCAAAATGGAAGCCCAGTATTTCCCGTTCGTGATGTTCGAAATAAATCGCATCGATACGGCCGATACCAATGGATTGATCTCCGACAAAATTCTCTTCGTAAACTACTTTGAATTTATCTCCGGCATGAATGCGGTAAAAATCTACCTCCCATGCCAGGATTTCCGACATTTTGATGGCCAGCTCAGGATTGAGATTGTTTTGTGCCAGGGTAGCCCACAATGAAGAATTGATGATGCCTGAGGCTGTGCCGGGAACCGCTGTTATCTCCTTCTGTCCCTTGCTGATTTGTAAGGAATCCGAAAGATCGAAAACCAGGAAATCCAGGGGAGAAATGTCGTAAATAAAATATTGCAGCTTTTCCAATGTGTCATTGGTAAGGTAAGCCTGGTAGGCATTTCCGGTTCTGATTCGGCGTGGATCGAACACTTCGTGCATCTCCCTTACGATTTTATCTATAAGTTGAGGATTGAGATTATAGGTGGAAAGGATATGTCCCAGCGTCTGACGATTTTTCACCACCCCGCCCGACACGTGATAATTCTCATAATCAACCCCGTAATCGTCATAAAGGATAACCTCTTCGGGTTCTTCCTCTACTGTTTCTTCGGCCGTTTCGGTGTGTGCATTGCGAAAAAAAGTCAGTAATGTCAAGGCAACCAGCAAAGGAATTGCCAGTAAACTTATCCTGCGAAGTGTTTTAGTAACAGTCATAATTATAATATTTTACCACGCAAAAATAATGATTCAAATGCGATGATTCGTGTGGGAAACACGGTATTAACCAATAGTTTTCACGGCCATCTCTATGCGTGCAATCACCTCCTCTTTACCCAGGAAGGCCATTATTTCTTTCAAATCGGGTCCCATTCCTGCCCCAACCAGTGATAAGCGCAGTGCAATCATGAGTTTGCCTGCCCCTACCTCATGGCTTTCCATGTATTCGTGCAGAGCTTTTTCCAGTGAAGGGACACTAAAATCGTCCAGTTCCTCCAGTTCCTTTACCAGGTTTCTCAGGATATCGGGAGTATCCTCTTTCCATTTTTTCTTAACGGTCTTTTCGTCATAAGATTGTGGTGGAGCAAAAAAGAAAAAGGCCTGATCCCAGATTTCATGAACAAAGTTTACCCGATCTTTCACCAGCGACACTATTTTCTCAACTTTTTCCATGGGCTGGTGAATACCTTTTTCCTTCAACAGAATATCAAACAGTTTTGCTACCTGCTTATTGTCTTTCCGCAGGAGGTATTGATGGTTGAACCAAATGGCCTTGGCAGGATCAAATTTGGAACCTGACTTTCCCACTCGCTCCAGGGAGAATGCTTGTATAAGTTCATCCATGGAGAACAATTCCTGCTCTGTTCCGGGGTTCCAACCCAGAAAAGCCAGCATATTTACAAATGCATCGGCAAAATATCCGGATTCACGGTAGCCCGAGGAGATTTCTCCGCTTTTGGGATCATTCCACATAAGGGGGAAAACCGGAAAACCTAACCGGTCGCCATCTCGTTTGCTGAGTTTTCCGTTTCCATCGGGTTTTAGCAACAGCGGAAGATGTGCAAATTCAGGCATGTCGGCAGCCCATCCAAGGCTGCGATACAACATAACGTGCAGCGGCAGCGAAGGTAGCCACTCTTCTCCCCGGATAACATGCGATATTTCCATCAAATAATCATCTACCACATTGGCCAGATGATAGGTAGGCATGCCATCGCTTTTGAAAAGCACCTTGTCATCGAGCAAGCCACTGTTTACTTTTACATGGCCCCGAATCAGATCATTCATGGCAATTTCCTCATTTTCGGGCATCTTGTATCGCACCACGTAATGCTCCCCTGATTCCAGTAATTCCTGTGTTTCCTTTTCCGAAAGGGTCAGTGAGTTTCTCATGTTCCCGCGGGTCAATGCATCATACTGGGCATTGCCTTTTTCTGCCTCAAGTTTTTTACGCATGCTCTCCAGTTCTTCGGGTGTATCAAAGGCATAGTAGGCATGTCCGCTTTCAATCAGCTGAATCGCGTATTGCCGGTAAAGCAACTTGCGCTCACTCTGGCGATAAGGAGCATGTGGCCCTTCTTTGCCCACCCCTTCATCCCATTCAATGCCGCACCATCTCAAAGACTCCATGATATACTCCTCGGCACCAGGCACATAACGGTTCTGGTCGGTATCTTCGATGCGTAGCAAAAAGTCGCCGCCATGTTTCCTGGCGAAAAGGTAATTATACAATGCAGTACGAACGCCTCCAATATGCAAAGGCCCTGTGGGGCTGGGTGCAAATCTTACTCTAACTCTGGTTTGGGTCATGATATGTATTTTTATAAAGTTCTCTTGCTTAATTTATGGTTAGATGATATATGTATTCGAGTTGCAAATTTACTTACTTTTCTGGCAACACTCACCTCCATTTTGTAAAACGGGCATATAGTTATCAAAAAAATGCTTCAACCCGAAGTGTATGTTAAATATCGGATTGAAGCAATTTTAAGTGTTTCTGCGGCAGGTTTAAAGCACTGCCCTCAGCTCTTCATCGATGGCCTCACCGGAAGGCCTGCTGGGGTTGTTGTCATGGATAATCCCCTCACGATCAATAAGGAAGAAAGAAGGAACTCCCTGTACGTTGTAGCTTTGAGCCACATCGTGTTGCATCCCTTTTACATTGAGATGAACACCCTTAATATCATGCTGTTCAACGGTACTTCTCCAGGCCTGCTCATCTTCATCAACAGACACATACAAAAAAACCAGGTCTTCTTCCCCATCAAATCTCTTTTTCAGTTCTTTGGCATAGGGCATTTCACGCATACATGGTCCACACCAGCTTGCCCAGAAATCAAGGTACACCACTTTTCCCCTGAAATCGCTCAGGGATACTTCCTCCCCATTGATATCGGTGAGGGTGATTTCGGGAGCCTCAACTCCCGGAGCAACCTTTAAAGCCTGGTTGTAGGATGATGTCAGTAATTCGTTGAGATGCTCCCAGTTGTTGGAAGATTGGAATGATTCGTAGTTCTCAACAGCGGTATGAAAATCGCCATGATTAAACTGAAAATTGATTCCAAAAGCTTTGGTATAGTTCTTTACATCTCCTTCAAAAACCTCTTCGGCAACCCACATTATCATTTCCGGATAAGTCAGGTCTTCAGGAATGCGTTCTTCATTTTCACTTAAATAATACTGAATATAGGTGGAATGGAACGAAGCAGCACTCCCTATCATAAGATCCTCACGGGTAAAGTCAACAGCATTATCAAGGAAAGCATAATAATCTTCAGGAATTTCCGGAATTTCCTCTTCATCATATATATATTCAAGGTACATTGGATAGCTTAACTGGTAACCATACACCTGGTAAGTAAAATCAGTGGTAAAGTAATCCCGGAAGGAACTACCCAGGGGATTTTCCGAATGAAATTCATTCATCGCTCCTGTTACTTCGTTGATGGCAGTTTGTGCAAAGCGGGTAAATTCATCGGGCTGGGTTTCCCGCATCCTGGCCATAAAAGCCTGCTGGTTATACAAAGGTTCGTAATCACGGCTGTAGTGTTCAAGGAATTCATTTTCACTGGCAAGGCTTCCTTCAAAAGCAATACTGTTTTCAAGGTTGTCCATGTCGGCCATGATTTCTAAATCACTACCCTTATCCAGGAAAACATTCATTCTTGTATCACCCATTGTTATGCTGGCAATAACAGGATAATCGGGTTGTACCTCAAAAACAAACGTACCTTCGTCTTGTCTTGTGGCAGTGAGCGTTTCCCTGTTCCGGGTGATAAAATCGGTAAAATAAGCCAGCTCCACCTCTTCAAAAGTGGCATTTTCTGTTATAATTTGTACCTGCGTTACATCTTGGTCTGTTCCGCTACAGGCAAACATTGCCGGCAGTAACAAAAGCAATAGGATTCTTTTCATAGGTTATAAGTTTTGATTGGGAAAAATATCAGCGAAGATAATAAAACAATCTCTATGAACCATTCCGGTTTTGCTTTCTGACCAAACTAATTGCCGAAGGGCAAAAAAAAAGGAGCAACAGAACTGCAGAGCAATAATTCCATCTTTAAAAAAGGAATCAAAGGCAGAGAACCAGTATCATTACCCATTCAGGTGGGATAAAAAAAACTTTCTTTAGGACGTGGACCCCGGATGACCCGTAAAAAAACTTCAGTTAAAACAATTAGTATGTATAAATCCAACAAAATGATTTATTTTTACATCTCATCATCCATAAATGCAGATGAACATTTAACAGGCCATCGTATTGGTATAAGTAAAAATCCGGCAAAGCATGAAGCTCCTGATAAAGTTCGTATCGACCTTCCTCATAACCCTGGTTTTGATCATTGTGCTCAACATGCAAATGGGGCAAACTCCTCCCCCGGGAAAATTCCTGGATCCCATTAACGGCATCTGGCAAAATGGATTGATTGCTGATATCCCGCTGGAAGAAGAAACAGAGCTTGCTGCTCTGAGGGAAGAAGTGACCATTGTTTTCAATGAAAGGGGCGTACCCCATATTTTTGCTCAAAACAGCCATGACCTGTATTTTGCTACCGGTTATGTGATGGCCATGCATCGCCTCTGGCAGATGGAATTCACCACCCATGCCTCCATGGGTCGCCTGAGTGAGATTGTGGGTGAAGATGCGATTGAGCACGATCGCTTCCTCAGAAAACTGGGCATGGCTTATGGAGCAGAAAAAATGCTCGAGACCGTGACCGAAGATCAGGCTACCCTGGATATGCTCCACGCCTTTACTGATGGAGTAAATGCATGGATTGAAAATTTGCAACCCAAACACTACCCTTTTGAATACAAATTGCTCAACTATGCTCCTGAAAAATGGCAGCCCATCAAATCTTTGTCCCTGGGAATGAGCATCAACCGAACCCTTAGCAGCAGCAATAATGCTCTGCCAATGTCGTATATGAAAGAAAAATGGGGTGAGGAAGCCATTCTTAAACTATTTGCGGGTGAGCCGAAATTCAGTGAACCGGTCATTTCCAAAGGACAAACCTGGAACTTTGGCTTGCAACCCCCACGCCCACCCGGAGAGTTATTTTCACCCTCTTTAGTAAAGGATGATTTGGTGGAAGAACGCGATCCCAATACAGGGAGCAACAACTGGGCAGTTGCCGGAAGCAGAACCCGCAATGGCCATGCGCTTTTCGCCACTGACCCCCACCTGAGTCTTACCCTGCCCTCTATCTGGTATGAAATGCAACTACATGCTCCGGGCATCAATACATACGGGGTCGCTTTCCCGGGAGTCCCTTCCATTGTTATGGGATTTAATGAACAGATGGCCTGGGGCAACACCAACGCGGGAAACCAGGTGATGGATATTTATGAAATTGAATGCAATGAAGAAAAAACGCATTACTACCATGATGGTCAATGGCTGCCACTCTCCTTTCGAACAGAACAATACAGGATCAGAGGAGGAACAACGCTAACCGACAGCATACCCTTCACCCATCATGGTCCGGTGATGTACCTTCCGGGAGAATCTCCCTTTACATCCAACAATTCAGTGGGTCATGCCATCAGCTGGACAGCCCATCAAACCGGTAATGTCATAGCTCCATTGCAAGTCATTAACACCACAGAGTCCCTCACCGGGTTTCGCGATGCCCTGGCAGAACTCAATGCACCTCCCCAAAATTATGCGGCAGCTTTCCGAAACGGAGATATTATCTTGCAAACCAATGGACTATGGCCATTGAGATGGAAACACCAGGGTATGTATATCAGCGACGGACGCAACCCGGCCTACAACCTGCAGGAATACATCCCTTTTGAAAATTTACCCTATGAAGTGAATCCTGCCAGGGGATTTGTCAGTTCTGCCAATCAACAATTCACCGACTCGTTGTATCCTTATGAATATGGTTGGTTTTTTGCCGGTCCGGCAAGGGCTAACCTTATCAACCATACCTTGCGCAAATTGAAGGATGGAACCCCCGATGACATGAAAGCTCTTCAACTCAATGCAGATGCCTTCTGGGCTGAAAAATACCTGGAACCTATGATGGATTCCGCAAGAATCCATCTCTTACAAAATCCTGACAGGTTGAGTGAAGAAATTACAGGTGACCTGTGGGATACTTTGCAGCTCTGGGACAGAGTGTTCCATGCAGAAAGTATTGCGGCAACGGTTTTCGAACGGTGGAGAAATGAAGCATTTTCTCTTTTATGGGAGCCCCTGATGAAACCTCTTAAAGATCATGGCTCCAAAAGACCATCCATCGATGTTTCTTTCAGGGTTCTGTTTCACGAAAGCCCTGTAGAGGTATATGAAAATTTATTTGGCTTCAAACCCTCAACAACAGAAATATTGGGAAAAAGTCTCCAAACGGTTATCAAACAACTGCAGCAGGAAAAAGGCCCTATGGGCGAAAAATGGCAATGGTGGCATATCAATGGCAGCACCATCAACCATTTGCTGAACAACAAAGCACTCAACCACCCCAGGCTTAAAGTGGGAGGCAACAGCCAGGCACCCAAAGCCATCTCCAACCAGCATGGCCCCTCCTGGCGCATGGTAGCCGAATTATCAGATACCATCAGGGCATGGGGTATATATCCGGGAGGTCAAACTGGCAACCCGGCATCCCGGGGATACAAGGCATTCATTGAAGACTGGGCGAAAGGTGATTATTACGAACTGAAGCTTTATCATCATCCCGGGGAGGCACAGAATGAAAACAGCACCACCATA
>CAZBGI010000080.1:0-14317 GCA_964491395.1 uncultured Bacteroidales bacterium
ATGTTGATTTTTCGTTATTTCATCTTTTACAGTATCATCCTTTCTAATCATTTTTTGCATAAAGACATTGCTGGGGATGGTTATTCTTTTATTGTCTTTTGTTTTAATGATAATGAAGAAAACCCCAATATCACTTAATTTTCCTTCTATTTCGTAGTCTTTATCCATGATAGTTAAAGAGTCGCCAATTCTGACAGGATGGTTGAAAAAAATTATCAATGTAGAAGTAATATTCGAAATAATTGACCATTGAGCAAAAAGCGCAACGCCCAAAATTGTTAAGGTCGCAGAAAGAAATATTACCAACTCTGATTGGTCAACTCCCCAGATAATCATTAACAAAATAGCAAGCATCACTGATAATAGAAAGCTAACTATCTTATTGGTAATTTTTATTCTACCTGACTGATATTTGAACTTAGCCCCTACTTTGCTTATTATTCTCCGGGTTATTAATTTAGCAAGCAAAAAAACAATGATGACAATAATCGTTTCAACTATTTGATATTGATATTTTTCCATAATAATTATATTGAATTTCAGTAGTGCAAGATAATCATTGAATTGATGGGATTAAACGATCGTAACCTCAATACATTTTGTTTGAATTTGCCGATTTCCGGGGAATTTGTTGAATGGCATCCCAGTGTTCGCAGATCTTTCCGTTGGTATCGAACCTGAAAAAGTCGATGGTCACGTACTCATCATTGCCAGGCCAGATTTGATGGGTGTGTAATGCTACCAAATTGTCTTCCGCAATGCAACGAACAAATTTTACAGATTTGTCAGGATAGTCTTTTTGCATTCTTTCAAAATAGCTGATAAACCCCTGCTTACCGTCTGAAACAGCGGGGTTATGCTGGATGTATTCCTGTCCGACATATTTCTCTACAGCACTTTTCGGATCTCCCTCAAAAGCAGTTTTGTAAAATGCCATCGCATTCTTTTTGTTTTGCTCTAAATTCATGGTATTGATTTTATAGGTTACTTACATATATATAAATTACAAATTGTAGCTCAAAGGCTTTTCAGGCTGCATGGAAGACAAACATCATAAGGTATACATATGGGTAAAAGTACAAATTTAAGCGGACAGCACATGAATCAGGGCACAAAAACAACCCGCAAGGAAGATAGCTTACAATTCTGAAACATAGAAGCATTCTACCTTATTGCGAATCTATTATCATTAGCTTGTGCCAATGATATTGTTATGACCCGGCTTCATTGCAAAACCCGAAAATTACTTATTTTTGCACAGTATTTCACGACAAACAGAATTATTTTGTTTATTAACTTACATGTACAGTGAAAAAACAGTTAAAATGGAAAAAAGAGCCAATTCCGGCAAGAACACTCAATCAGCCAATATGAAGTTACCCAAAGACAGAAACAATAATTACTCACAGCGTGTCATGGAGCAGCGTGCCTCTTTTCTTTCTGATTTGAGCAAGTATCCCATATCGCATCTTACTTCCGGCAGCGTTGACCCGGAACTGACCCGGGGTAACATTGAGAGCATAATTGGTTTTGCCCAGGTACCCGTGGGCGTTGTTGGCCCTTTGCGAATCAATGGGGAGCATGCCAGTGGTGATTTTTACATTCCACTCAGTACGACAGAAGGTGCACTGATTGCTTCATATAATCGGGGTGCAAGAGCAATAAGTCTTTGCGGTGGAGTTAATGTGGTGGTCACCGACGATGGCATACAGCGGGCTCCATACTTCGTGCTGGAGAATGTGTTTAAAGCCAAGGAATTTATGAGATGGATAGAGAAAAACTTTTCTGCGCTGCAGCAAATTTGCGCGAGCACAACAAATCACGGCAAACTGGAGAGCTATCAGTGTTTCCTCCACGGCAGGACCGTTTACCTGCGGCTTCATTTCTCCACAGGTGATGCCATGGGGATGAACATGGTCACCAAGGCGTCTTATGAAATATGTCATTACATCGTAGCCAATTTTCCGGTAGAACTTTACGCCATTGAGAGCAACATGGCAGTAGATAAAAAGCCTGCACATATCAACGCTATCATGGGCCGTGGCAAGACGGTTACCGCTGAGATATTCATGAAAAAAGCCATCATAAGTAGATTTCTGCATACCACTGCCAAGGATATTGATGATGCCTACCGACGCCAGGTGGCAGGTGGCCAGATGGCTGGAATAGTAGGCTCTAATGGCCACATTGCAAACGGGTTAGCCGCAATTTTCCTGGCATGCGGTCAGGATTTGGGCAATGTAGCCGATTCGTGCATGGGATATATTTATACCGAAGCCATGAGCGATGATCTTTATGTATCCTTAAAACTACCTTCGCTCATCATTGGTACGGTAGGGGGCGGCGTTTCACTTCCTACCCAGCGTGAATGTCTTGAAATCATAGGATGTTACGGCACTGGCAAAGCAAAAAAACTTGCTGAAGTGGTTGTGGCAACCCTCATGGCCGGAGAAATATCCCTGGCAGCATCGGTGGTAGCCGGCGACTTCGTTTCTGCACACGAGAAGTACGGAAGGAATAAGCCCGGGGGATGAGGGATGAGCAAGGAAACTAAAGGAAACCTATGCTGAGCCATTGCCTGAACATATGTCAGAAGATATGAGTCAGTATCACCGGCATAACCGGGCTTGATATCGCTGAACTATTGGTTGTCGATTCCGGTAAAATATAAATCAAACCCACCCAAACCTCCTGGTCTGTCGGATGAGAATACCATCATGCTTTGCGTTGTTGAAACTCCTTCATCAATCAATATGGGTCTGTATTCATCATGCTCAGTATTGATGGTTGGGCCAAAGTTAACAGGTTCACTCCATTCGCCATTTTCCCACAGGCTGTAATACAAATCAAAACCTCCATGTCCACCGTCTCTATCGGAGGCAAACACCATAACATTTCCAAAAATGAAGGGACATTTATCATCGGAATTACCCGACAATGTTGTATCTAAAAACACTTCGTATTGTGTATTATCCGATAGGACTGATTGATAATCCGCTCCAGGGTTCACATTGACATAGTAAATATTAAAACCTTCTCCCTCTCTGTTTGAGCAAAAATAAATTCTGTTTTTACCGGAGTTGAAAGTGGGATACATATCATCAAACTCCGACTTCAAAAATCCGACATCCGCTGGTTCTGTGAAACCATCTCCGCTTTTGTTGGTAATGTATTTTATTTGTGATTTTCCGCTTATATCGGTTGAATACAATAAGGTGAAAACAAACTCATTGGTGCCATACTCCATTAACAAATTGGGTCCATATTCATTTCCTTCCGTTCTGATTGTATTCATACCCTCTTCAATAACTTCATAATCCTCTTCAAAAACGCCCCAGTTGGCATATTCATTGGTTATTTTCAGTATTCCGGATGTTTTATCAAAATTCACATTCATGGGCTGGTAAATAATATCGAATTCTTCACCACTGCTATTTCTGTTGGTAGAAAAACAAAATGGTATCAACTCCCCTAAAGTGGGCGCTGTTGAATTAAAATCATCATATGCAGTGTTAAAATCAGATAGATTCACTGGCGTATCAGGTAAGGTTCCTTGTTCGTATTTGTATCCATTGCTTATCTTTTCGCAGGACATAATTCCAAAAGCTAAAAATACCATTATATAAATAACTGAGTGATTCATAAAGATCGCGTTTTGGTTAATATGGTATATGTATATCTCAACGCACAGCACATAAATTATGCCAGATAAATTGCATTATCATACAAGGTAAAGAATTGCTATTCAGACTTTAAGCGTGCTATTACCCAATGTTCGTTGGGTTACAAAGCAGACTCAATCGCTTGAGAAGGATATTTATTTCCTGAGCACATATACAAAATACACATACCGGTTATCGGCAAACATATTGAAAGTCTCGGAGCCTACCGCACCGGCAAAGCTTTTGGCGGTTTTACGCAACAGACGGGGAATAAGTCTTTGCACCAACTCTTTGCGGCGGGCGTCATCTTCTCTTAGGGCATTTACCACCTGGGTATTGATAACTTCGTATTGTAAAATGTCGAAACCGGAGGCTTCAACATCGCTTTTCATTGCCTCCATTTCATAGGCATACCGGAAGTCTGTCAGCAACAAATACCCCCCTTTATTCAATACACGATACACCTCGGCCAGAAAAACACTGAATTGCTCATACCGGTGCGAGGATTCAACATTTACAACCACATCCAGGGTTTCGTCTTCCATGGGAATTTTCTGGGCATCGCCCTGCAGGAAAGTCATTCCGGGCAAGCGGTAGAAGGTATTGCAAAAATTGACCGCTCTTTGGTTCAGGTCTATTCCGACAGAACGGGCAGGCTTGAATCTTTTGTGAACATACGCCAGGCCACCTCCCCTGCCTGACCCTATTTCGCAAATATTTTTTCCTGAAACATCCACCCTGGAAACCAGTTGATGATACAGCTGCACGGAGAACCTGTTTTTCTCATCCTCCTCAGGCAGTTCAATGGGTTGGGCAGGATCGTGATAGCCAAAGTTCATCAGCAGGATTTCTGAGTTCCTGTCAATTTTACTCATGTACCAGTACCACTTGCGAAAAAACAAATCTCTTAAAAAACGCTTCATCAATTGGGGTTTTGTGAATGGGATGGTTTAAAATTCCTGCCTATATCATACACCATTTTCCGCACATGCTGCGCCCATTCATGGGGTCGTTTGGATGTATCAAAATAGCTGTAGTGTAACGGGTTTCCAAAAATCAAATCGATACTGCTGCCTTTCTTGTTTAACATTTCGCGGGGCAGGCAAAGGATTTCCACCGGCATTTTTATCCTGAAAAATTTTCGAATCCTTGAAATCCGGTAAAATTTTGGGGAATTTACACCCGTGATAAAAGTGGGCACTACATACCTTTGGGTCTGCGTCGCTTTGCTTACAAATGACTTGTGCCATTCGGGGTCTTTGATTTCTCCATCTATCTTCCTGGACACCAATCCTGCCGGGAAAATCATGATCTGGGCATCCGACAAAAAAGCATTGTTGATAACCCGGGTTTGATCCCTGCTGGAACTCCCGAATACATTTACACCTACAATAAGAGGTGCCAGGTTGGGGTCGTAGTTGAAAAACTGGTTGGAAGGGGAAACCACTTTCCCCTTCAATTGATGAATGCAGTGCAAAAAGGACAAGGCATCTATGCCTCCCAGGGGATGATTGGCCACAAAGATGCATCTCTCTGCTTGCCCGAGTGCATCTTCGTTGTGCATCCGGATGGTGATGTCCAGATCTTTTAAAATCGCATTCACATAATCAATGCCTACCTTGTCAATATTGTCATTGTGCAGGGTATTGATCTCCTTTTCGCAAATCATTTTCTTTAACCGGTTGACAACAAATCCTGGCAAATTCCTGAAAAGCTTGTTGTTGCTCCCTTGTAACCATTTCTCCAGGTCTACTACCTTTTGATATTCTGTGCTTTGCGAATCCATTCTTAACTTTTGAATAATAAAATCAGGTAACTGCTTCATTTTATGAAACAGCCCAAAATTAGTTGAATTATTTCACAATCGCGTTCCTATTTTTTATTCTATATAGATCTCTTACCCGATAATCCCTCCAGGGGTTGCTATGAGGAGAATAGCGCCAGGTTTTAATTTACAGTTGCTGGTAAAAATCATTCCCCTTATCATCCACAATAATGAAGGCAGGGAAGTTTTCCACCCTGATTTTCCTGACGGCTTCCATGCCCAGCTCTTCAAAGTCGAGCACTTCCACCGATTTGATGCTTTCTTTGGCCAGGATGGCTGCGGGGCCACCGATAGAGCCGAGGTAAAAGCCGCCGTGCCGGGCGCAGGCATCTGTAACCTGCTGGCTGCGGTTTCCTTTGGCCAGCATGATCATGGAGCCGCCATGGCTTTGAAAGGTATCAACGTAAACATCCATACGCCCGGCAGTAGTGGGTCCGAAGCTACCCGAGGCCATCCCTTTGGGTGTTTTGGCAGGGCCGGCATAATAGACCGGGTGGTTTTTCAAATAATCGGGCATGGGTTTGCCTTCTTCCAGCATCTGGCTGATGCGGGCGTGGGCGATATCGCGGGCCACAATAAGGGTGCCGCTGAGGTTCAGGCGCGTCTTGACAGGGTGTTTGGACAGCTCTGCCAGTACTTCTTTCATGGGGCGATCCAGGTCAATGTTCACTGCCGGCGACATCTCGGGAGCAGAAGCGGGTAGGAAGCGGCCAGGATTCTTCTCCAGCGCTTCCAGGAAGATTCCTTCGGGGGTAATTTTTGCCTTGATATTGCGGTCTGCGCTGCAGCTAACCCCCATCCCCACGGGACAGGAGGCTGCATGGCGGGGAAGGCGTATCACCCGCACATCATGCACGAAGTGTTTTCCACCAAACTGGGCTCCGATGCCACTTTCCCGGCATATTTGCAAAATGCGCTCTTCCCATTCTGCATCGCGGAAAGCCTGTCCATATTCATTTCCCTGGGGGGGTAAATGATCATAATATCCGGCAGAAGCCTTTTTCACGGCAGTAAGATTGGCTTCGGCACTGGTGCCACCGATTACCACGGCCAGGTGGTAAGGCGGGCAGGCGGCAGCCCCCAGATCCTTCACTTTATCGCGGATAAATGCGGTAAGGTTCTTTTCGCTCAACAGCGATTTGGTCTGCTGAAACAAAACCGTTTTATTGGCAGAACCTCCTCCTTTGGTCAACATCAGAAATTCATAGGTGTTGCCGGGAGTAGCATAGATATCAATCTGGGCAGGCAGGTTGGTACCACTGTTTTTTTCTTCTGTCATGCTTTGGGGCACTACCATGGAAAAGCGGAGGTTGTTTTCCTGCCAGGTTTCAAAAACCCCTTTGGCCAGAAACTCAGCATCATTGACCCCGGTGTACACATCCTCCCCTTTTTTTGCCATCACAATAGCAGTACCGGTATCCTGGCAACTTGGCAGTTCTCCTTCGGCAGCTATCACCTGGTTGCGTAACATGGTGTGAGCCACAAATTTTTCATTATCGCTGGCTTCAGGATCTTCAAGAATATGAGCAAGTTGTTGCAAATGTGAAGCCCTGAGGTAAAAAGAGACATCCTTGAAAGCTTCCCTGGACAATAATTCAAGGCCACGTGGGTCTACTCTCAAAATAGTCCGGCCATTCAATTGCTCCGTTGACACGAAATCAGTGGTAAGAAGGCGATACGACGTAGCGTCTTTTCCCAGCGGAAAAGGTTCCTGGTAAAAAAAATCAGCCATGATGTGTGGTTTTGGTTAGTACTCGTCTTTTTGTTGTTCCTGATACAAATATAGCTTATTTTGCGACGAATTCACTTTGTTTTTATGATGTTTTCATCAGGGCGTGGGAGCACCAGAACTGACAATTCCTGCCTTTGCAATGGATCAATAGCCCCGTTCACTCATCAACCAGGACCCTGAAAAGTTTGCATTTAAAACATTCCCCCTTTTCATCGGGTACGTTGTGGTTATTACGGGGAAAAGCGACAGCGAGAAATCTCATTTTTTTCAGGCAACTGCAGTACTGTAAAACTATCTGGATACTAATAAGTCAAAGCACTGATGTCATTCGCGGAAGAATGGTGTTCCATCTGAGAAATAATAGAAAATAAAGGAAGACCTTGCAACAGCGACTTGAGATTTGGCTTCGCTGCTACTTCGTGGTCTCAGCGCAAGTGCTTCGAAATGACAAGGCTCGTAAGAGATAGAGAGGGTGAACTTCACTAACCAATCACTCCCGAGCCCACTACTTCATCGTCGTAATACCAGGCGGCAAACTGCCCAGCGGCGATACCGCGTTGCAACTGATCGAAAATAATATACATTCCGTTTTCACGCATAATCAATGTAGCATCCTGCAATTCCTGCCGGTAGCGGATGCGTGCACGACATTTTTTCTCCTCACCGGGTTGCAAGGCCAAATCCGGACGTATCCAGTGTATCTCATCTTTGTTCACCAAAAGGCCTTTGCGATTGAGACCAGGATGATCGTGTCCCTGACCCACGTAAACGATATTTTTTTCCACATCAGTACCCAGTACAAACAAGGGTTTTTGTTTGCCCCCAATGTTGAGCCCTTTGCGCTGGCCAATGGTATAATAATGGGCACCCCGGTGTTCTCCGGCAAGGGTACCTTCCATTTCTGAGAAATCAAATTCCCTGCAAACTCTTTCTGGCATAGCCTGATCCACTAAATCGAACTGACGGGTGATGCCAATCAAAACGGGATCATCTTCGGCTATTTCAATCACCTGCCCGATTTTGGGTGCCAGTTTTTGCTGCAGAAAGGTGGGCAAATCCACTTTTCCCACAAAGCAAATGCCCTGTGAATCTTTTTTGTGAGCAGAGGCAAGGTCGAGCTGCGCGGCTATACGGCGTACTTCGGGCTTATCAATGTTTCCAATGGGAAACAATACCCTGCTGAGTTGCTCCTGTGAGAGCTGACACAGGAAGTAGGATTGGTCTTTGTTGCTGTCTGTACCGGCCAACAGGCGAACAACTTCTCCACGGGGAGTTTGAAGCTTTTCAGTCCTGGCATAATGTCCGGTGGCAATGTAATCGGCACCAAATCTTCGTGCCGCTTCATGAAATACATCGAACTTGATTTCCCGGTTGCACAAAACATCCGGATTGGGAGTACGACCTTTTTCATATTCTGAAAACATGTACTCCACTACACTTTCCTTATATTTATCCGTTGAGTCCACCACCTCCAGGGGGATTCCTATCTTGCGAGCCACCAACCGGGCAAGAATGATGTCTTCTTCCCAGGAACAATCTCCAGAGAGCGTAACGCTGCTGTCTTTCCAGTTGATCATAAAAAGGGCTGTTACATCATAGCCCTGCTCCTTCAGCAGCCAGGCAGCAACGCTGGAGTCCACACCTCCTGACAAGCCGATGATTACTTTTTTTTGCATGGTGCAAAATTACGATTTATCCGGTAATTTTTTTTGGGGGTGCAAGAGCAATGGAAAATAGGTTTGGGTGTGCTTATGAATCAGCGTTGGAAAATAGGGAACGAGGGATTGGACATAGGGGATTGCCACTGTTAATCAAACATCATATGATAAGGTCTGAAAATTTTTGATTTCAGCTCCTGCAAAGAAACCAAACCATTGGAGCGCAGATACTCTTTCCCTTCCAAAAAAAGCAACATCCCCGGCACACTCAGCATACGCAGTTGTCCTGCCAGCTCCATGCTTTCTGCGGCATGAACGGGCACAAATTTTACTTTGGGAAACTCTTCCTTCAGCAGATTTTCTACCCTGGGCCGGAGGGTATGGCACACACCGCAGGTGTCATTATAGAAGTACAACATCACGGCGGGATGTTCTGTTTTTAAGGTATCAAATTCTTCGAGGGTCATCTTTGGATGGGTTTTAAAATGGGACAATAAAGTTACCACAAAACCTCTTAAATAAAGGTACAACTGCACTTTTACTGGAAAGAAATATCGAGTTGGCTTGTTTCAATTTGTATAGACAGAAAACCGAAGTGAATTCTTCCGCCTTCCGTATTCCGTCTAGGGTCGAACTGAATCTAATGATTATGAAAACAGAGACTATCCGCTAAATTAGCGGTAGTCCCTTAATACCCCCCTATTGCACCAAAGTAACATCGCCGGTTTTCTCTATAACTTCACCGGTGGCACATTTGGCTTTCACCTTGTACACATACACCCCCACAGGCGCTAATACTCCCCGATGATAGCCATCCCAGCCTACCCATACATCTTCGGAAAGAAAAATCAATTCACCCCAGCGATTGAAAATTTCCAGTTGATACTCTTCAATCCCTTCATGCATCGGATGAAAAACATGGTTGGAGGGGTCGCTGAGAGAATAAGCCCCGCCGGTTGCTCCTTCTGTAAGGGGTTTAAAAGCATTGGGCATGAGCAACTGGCAAGGCATATCCTGCACATTTACCATTCCGCTTTTGGTTACTGAATCCGTACATTGCGGATCCGTATCATTGCCTACAGTGAGGGTAATATCATAGTTTCCTGTTTCGTTAAAGTAATGGCGCGGATGCTCTTCATCCGACACATTGCCATCGCCAAATTCCCACCAGTAACTGTAGGCATTGGCTGAAAGGTTTTCGAACTGAGCCCATTCGTAGGGAAGCTCAATGGCACTACTTTCAATTCTGAAGTCCGCCACAGGAGGTTCAAATACTGTAATGGTCTGGTAGGTAGAATCTACCCCCCCTTCACCGGCAATGCGCAACATTACATTGTAGGTGCCTGGATCATAAAACGTATGCACAGGGTTTTCATCATCAGAAGTTTGTCCGTCATCAAAATCCCAGAAGTAAGTATCACCGTACATGGTTTCATTATAAAACTGTACTTCCAGCGGAGGACAACCCTGCGCCGCGGGGCTGAAACCCACGACAGGGAAAGGAGCCAGAATCTCTACCTTCTGCCGGGCCTGCCCCGTGCAATGCTCAGAAGAGACAGTCAGGGTAATATCGAAACTACGGCTTGCAAAATCGCCGTGAGTCCAGGGATAGGTATAGTCAAACAAATCACGGTCGTAAGTGGTGAAGGTATGCCCGTTACCCAGATCCCAATGAAACTCCCAGTCGCCGGGACCGGAATAGTTGGAAACATACACCGTTCTTTCGGGGTAAAACTGGCGGTGGGGAGAAGCTTCAAAATCGGCTACCGGCCTGGCAAATGCCGTTACCTGAGCCGATGTGTAATCCTGGCAGCCATATCTGGAAATGGCCGTTAATTCCACATCAAACAAGGCATTTTCAGACGTATGATTGTAGAATACGTGTGCAGGGTTCTCATGGGTAGAAGTGGTTCCGTCGCCAAAAGACCACTGGTAGCGATGAGCCAGCAGCGATTCATTCTGAAAGGCAAGTGCCAGTGGTGTACAACCCTCATGTAAGTCATCAATAAAGCTGAAAGAGGCGGTTACTTCAGGGTAAACCACTACTTCCTCCTGCACGCTGCGCGCACAACCCCACTGGTTAGAACCCGTCAGCGACATCAGTAACGTATCAGGCATCTCTCCCTGATTAACAAAAAGTCTGTGAAATACGCTCTCAGCTCCCTCCCACGACTCATCTCCCAGCATCCATTCATAATTACTGACTCCCTCTGTGAGATCATTGAAAGTTACCTCCAGCGGAGAGCATCCTTTGCTGTTTTCCATGGAAAAGTTAACTGCCGGACGGGGAAATACTGTAACTGTATCGGTTTTCTGTGCCTGGCAACCAAAAGAGGATTCAGCATTGAGTATCACCTCAAAATTTTTGGGTTGGGTAAAAGAGTTGTTTTTGAAAATATTGATTGGATCTGAAGCATTGGAGAAGTTTTCGTCATCAAACCGCCATTGGTAAAGACTGGCTCCCAGGCTTTCGTTTTCAAACTCCACCTCCAGCGGATGGCAACCTTCTGCCGTAAAACTAAAATCAGCTACGATATCCGGGAAAACCGTAATCACCTGCTCATGTTCATCAAAACAACCGTAAGCATTGGTCACCCGCAGACTTCCGGTAAACAGTCCCTCACCCTGATCCCAGGGTTGGGTGTAAGTATAAACAGCGTCGCCAGGCTCGGTATGCTCCTCTCCTTCCTCAAAGATCCATTGGTAACTCAGCGATGAACCCAGCGACTGGTCTTCAAAATTTACCTCCAGAGGCGAACAACCCTCCTGCAGATCGGTTTCAAAGCCTGCATGAGGCACAGGAAATACCTCCACCTGGTGAACTACTGAATCTTTGCATCCATAGCGGGAAGTGGCAAACAGGGTTACGTCAAAAGTCTGTGCTGCGGTATGGCTGAAGTTATGGAACACACGGGAATGTTCCGGTGCTTCCATATTGGAACTACCGTTGCCATAAACCCAGCGATAAGGCTCACTTGCCGAAGCCCCCTGAGACTGGTTAATGAAAAGTGGCTCCAGCGGATGGCAACCTTCGCTGCCTTCTACCGTGAACTGCGCGGAGATATCAGGAAAAACCACCAGCTGGCTGGCTGTGGTCTGTTCGCAGCCAAATTCATTTTCCACGTGCAACGATACCTGGAGGGTATCTGCCCATTCGCCACTGTTTTCAAACAACCGGACGAACCCATCACTTGCCTCAGAACTGAAATTCCCGGCCTGCCAGGAAAAACTCTCATTGCCTGTGCCCTGGCTTTGGTTAACCACTGACACATCCAGCGGGGAACAACCCTCCTCAACGGATGAAGTAAAATCAGCCTTTGGCACCGGAAAAACAGTAATCATCGTATCCGCCCGGGCTTCACACCCGAAAGGAGACAGTACATCCAGTGAAACGGTATATTCTTTGGGGGTATTCCATGAATTGTTGGAAAAGGTATGAACAGGTTCATTGGCATCCGACACCTGGCCATCGCCAAAGCTCCATAGCAGCTCATAATCGCCGGTACTGGTGTTGGAAAAACCTACCTCCAGCGGATGGCACCCACTTTCGGTTACACTAGTGAACCGGGCTTCCGCTTCAGGATAAACCGTCACTTTCCTCCGGAAAGAGTCCTGACACCCCCAGGTATTGGCAACGGTAAGTTGAGGGAAGAAATCCGTTTCCACACCGCCGGGTTCCACGAAAAAAGTATGTTCGGTACTACCGCCGGTATCTTCTGATGAACCGTCTCCCATCTCCCAGGAATAGCTTAATGATGACCCCTGAGACAAATCTTCCAGCGAAACTTCCAGGGGGGCACAGCCGGTAATAAGATCCGGTGCAAAATCCGCTTTGGGAACCGGGTAAACCGTAAGGGTTTCCTCAAAGGTGTCCTTACAACCATATACAGATTCAACTTCAAGTCCGGCTACAAAAGTTACCGGGTCGTTATGGTCGAAATTGCGGAAAATCCTTGTGTGCTGCTCACTCCCGGTATCGGAAGTTCCGTTTCCATAATCCCAGCTGTACATCAATTCTTTCCCTTCCGAAAAGTTGGAGAAATTCACTTCCAGCGGGTCGCAGCCAGAAAGTTCATCTACGGAAAATTCAGCCTTCACATCAGGATAAACAGTGAGGTACTGTTCAAAATGCTGAGAACAATCAAACTCGTTAGTAAGAAGCAGACTGATCTCCAGGGTTTCCATAAGCTCTCCATCATTCTCAAACAGAAGTGTGGGCAATTCATCCTCTTCCGAGATATCATCACCCAGTTGCCAGAAAAAGCTCTCATTGCCGGTACCCGAGCTGTTATCAGTAACCTCAATTTCCAGGGGTGAACAACCCTCTGTTTTTGACAGGGTAAAGGAGGGTTCAGGACGGGGGAAAACCGTTATGGTTTCTTGTTTTTCAGCGTCACAGCCGTGAACAGAAACGGTATGCAACTTTACGTTGTAAGTCTCTATCTCATCAAAAGTATGATTGAAAAAGACATTTGAAGGATTCTGATCGTTGCTGAGATTGCCATCATCAAATGACCATTGAAACTGAGTGGCGCCAAGGCTTTCATTGTCAAACTGCACTTCCAGCGGATGGCATCCCTCTTCCTGGAACGTAAAATCAGCGATTACCTCAGGATATACCGTAATATCTTTTGCTACCGAATCTTTACAACCAAATTCATTGGTCACCACCAGGCTGCTGACAAACTGCCCTACCCCTGCATCCCAGGGCTGCACGTACTCAAAAGAGGTATCGCCATTATCCGGTACAGTTTGTCCATCTTTGAAATACCATTCATATTGCAGGTTGCTTCCCGAGGAGAAGTCGGCAAAATCAACTTCCAGGGGAGAGCAGCCGGTATGGTTTTCGGCAGCATAACTGGCTTTGGGTTTAGGATTTACGGTAATCTGCTCAGACACTTCGTGTTTGCAGCCATACACTGAGGTGGCCTGCAGTTTTACATTATAAGTTTTTGTTTCGGTATGGGAAAGGTTTCTGAATACCCTACTGTGGGTAGTCTCCGTCACCCCGGAAGTTCCATCGCCGTAATTCCATGTATAGGGCTGTGAAGAAGAAGCCCCGATGGATTTATTGGTGAACGTTACCTCCAGCGGATCGCAACCTTCCTGAACATCTACATTGAAAGCGGAAGTAATACCGGGATAGATCAACACATTACGTTCGGTAACATCTTCACAGCCAAATTCATTGACAACCCTCAGGGAAACCGTCTGATTGAAGGCCGTGTCTGTATTGTTCTGAAACGTAAATTCAGCGTCTCCCGGCTCTAAAGACTCAGGATCGGCAACACCAAGCTTCCACTCATAAGCTTCACTGCTACTGACAATACTATTATCTACCATATCCAGTGTCAGGGGAGCACACCCCTGTGCCAGAGGAATGTCAAAATCTGCCCTGGGTTTGGGATGTACAGTGAAGGTATAAAGGGTATCGTGCCGG
>CAZBGI010000081.1:0-14233 GCA_964491395.1 uncultured Bacteroidales bacterium
ATCAGGTTTTGCAGAGACAAATTTAGTAAAATTAATGCGAGGGGTGGGGTTTTATACACGAATTGTTTTATCCGCGGATGGGTTGGGGTCCACGAATGGCACGAATGGGATTGGGGCTGGGGGAAAGGGTTAGCGGAGGTGAATGGGCTGGAAGCTGGAAGCTCGAAGCTGGAAGGCGGCGGAGGCTGACCCTTCGACAATGCTCAGGGCAGGGGCTGAGGGCGAAGCCCGAAGTTGAACGCAGTGAAATCCCGAGACTGCAAGGAATCGGAATCACGCGACCTCAGGGATGCGGGATTGAGAGTCGTTCCTTCTTAACCTTTGCCATAGCCTTAGTATGGTTGCGCAAGCAAGCCATTAACATAAAACATAACATCATTCCTCCGCTAAAAAAATCGCCCGGTTCATTAGTTTTTCTGAAATAAAAATCCCTTGTTTTTGCATCTTCAGTATTGCCTCCTGCACAGAATGTATTAGGCCTTCTTTTTTTGCCCTTATTAATATGCCAATAGATCCTGTCAGTTTTAGTTCATTTAACCTGGCAATCCTTCTTCCTGCGGCCTCATCTATGCAAACTGTGTCAATGTTGTTATTAAGGGCATATTGTATCACGGATGCTTCGCCTTTGTCCAATGTATTTTTTAACATGGCAGAAAGTTGTAATGGCTTTTCTATTTGGGTGAGAAATTCTGCATTGAGAAATTCCGATGCACCAAAACCACTCTCTCCGTGATAACAAATCTCTTGCATTACTTCCCGGGTTACAATAATCCTGGAAAAAAGCTTCTCCAAAACTGTAAGGTTCCCGGTAGCAGCAATAAGAGCAATTATGGGTCCGGTATTGATTACGATATCCTTATCGGGCATTCAACAAGTCGTTATCGAGTTCATCCGCTTCATAGTCTATCATATTTACATTATACCTGGATAAAGTAAATAAAAATTCTACTCTGTTAATTCCAGCAAGCGATGCTGCCATACCGGAAGAAATCTTTTTCATTTCAAACAATTTCACAGCCATAGCCAATTTTGCTTCTTTTTCAAATTCTTCATGAGAAAGATGCATGGAGTCAGGTAACTTATCAGAATAATTTATTTTTAACTGGCTTCCCATGGTTTTTCAGTTTTTATGGATAAATTGTACTTCAAAGATAGTCATTATATGGTTAAGGTTGACCCTTCGACAATGCTCAGGGCAGGGGCTGAGGGCGCAGCCCGAAGTTGAACGCAGTGAAATCCCGAGACTGCAAGGAATCGGGATCACGCGACCTCAGGGATGCGGGATTGAGAGGTGCTCTCTCTTAGCCTTAACCTTTATTTGCTTTTGTAATCTTCTTTATGGATAGTATTTGTAAATATCTTTTCTGTGTAAAACACGCTCAAAAATCAGGGTGTCATTTTCAAATCTCAGCCCGATTCTGTAATCGCCAAAACGAATTTTATAATAATTCCGGTATCCTTTTAGCTTTCCGATGTGGGGGATTTGTGCAAGCAACGTGTATTTTGGGGAATCTTTAAAAACAAACTTTTCTATTTTGACTCTTTCCTTTTGAGGCAGTGTGGTTAATTCTTTAAGAAACTTTTTATTTACGAGAATCTTCATTGTAAAGATACATCAGTGCTTGATTTAATCAGTTTCTTTGGTTTGCAGTTTTCTGTACCACTCTTCTGCTTCATTGAGCGTAAGATTATCTTCTGTGTCATTCTCTTCAATGAATTTGCCCAGCGCATAATCTTCAAGAATTTGTTCTATTCTTGTAAATGTTTGAATATCGATTTGCACAGCAATGGGTTGTTTCTTGCTATTGGTAACGTATGATTTATTAATGTCAAGCATGAATCAGGGTTTTATGACGGAATAGAAGACTCGCTATGAGGTTATAAAGATACTGTTTTATGAGTTGTAGGTCAAGTTTAAACCCTTAACCCTTAAATCTTCTCCACACAACTTTGCCCAATAAGTCCCATTTATTTGTTGGAGCTTATCAGGTTTTGCAGAGACAAATTTAGTAAAATTAATGCGAGGGGTGGGGTTTTATCCACGAATTGTTTTATCCGCGGATGGGTTGGGGTCCACGAATTATCCATCTAAGTCGGCAGGCGAACTTAAAGTCGCCAGCCGACAGGGAGAGTTTCAGCCTTTTCATACCGCTTTGCTCCGGTCGTGGGACTTCGCTTCGCCTCTGTGACTTTCGGGCTTTCTGACCTTCACCTTAACCCTTCTGCCTTTCAGCTTTCACCTCATTCCCCCTAATTCACCACCATGCGCACCACGAACCTGCCGCTGGCTCCGGTAACCGTTACCAGGTACACCCCGGCGGTCATCCTGCCGGAGGGTACGATATAGGAATTCAGCGATCCTGCTTCATTGGCACTTAACCGGTTGCTGTACACCCTTCTGCCCTGCAGACTGGTGATGTTAACATCCAGCGTCTCGTATGCCTGCAATCCGTTGAGTGCCATATGGAACGCATTGCCCGGGTTGGGGTTGGGGTAGAGGTTGAAAACCACATCTGCCATCTTCCGGTACAAAACCTCTACCCAGTCGCTGTACTCGTAGCTACCGTCGAAGTCGGTTTGTTTAAGGCGGTAGTAGCTCAGCCCCTCCATGGGTTGGGTATCCGGGGCAGTGTAAGACAGGTTGTGGATGCTGTGACCGTTTTCTGCCTGCGATGCAATGACGGCCACCACTTCAATGTCTTCCCCATCGCGGCTGCGCTCGATGGTGAAGAAGTCGTTGTTGGTTTCGGAGGCGGTGACCCATTCCAGCTCCACATACTCTTCCCGGGGTTGTGCGGTGAAAGAGAGGAGTTCGATGGGGAGGGGAGTATTTTCTGACCTGGCCCCAAAAGTAAAATATTCCGTTCCGCTTTTACTGCCGCTGAAGATAGCTTTTTGATTGGTAGTTACCGTTTTAAGAGAAAAGTCAACCGGGTAATTCAGAGATGGGTTAGCTGCATGCTCCCATTGCCCGGCTTTCCATTGTACAATGGAAATGTCGTTTTCAAAAGCAGGAAGACCATCGTCAATGTTGGTTTCCATTCCATAACCTAAACTGATATGGGTTTGAGCATTCATAACGCCCTCGGGTGGAGTGATTTCCCAGAATTCAGCATCATGAATAACATGAAGGTTGTTTTCATCAAATAGATCAGGATCAAGGCTATGTGCGCCCGGGCTTTGATTTTTGTAATGTACGGTCCAGGGCATGGTGTTGCTTCCATGTTCGGGCTTGTCTAAGCGAACAAACCGACGCATATGGGCATTGCCCACAGGGAAAAGATTGGTGTTGCCACCGGCTGTTGCGTTGTGGTCAAGTGTACGGATTAAAGAGCCATTGACCCAACTTACAGACCAATCTTCATTGGTAACATTATCCAAACCATTAGCCTTTTCTATAAATAAATAACCTCCGTCTGATATTTCAACAACTCCTCTGCGTAATCCAATTTGCCCTGATACATGCACCCTGCCATTAATTGACAATCTTCCTCCATTGGTCATAACAAGAAGATAAAGAAGTTTTTTTCCGGTAACATCAAAGTTTCCTTCTATAAACCCTTCATCCCCATCAAAAATGGTTAATCGTGACATTTCGTATTTCCCGTTTTCTGAAATTCTTAACCTGTTTCTTAAACGAATATCCCTGTTTCCTGTTATTAACGAAAAGTCCTGGATATCTAATGCATCATTTATAAAAACGGTTTTGGTAGATGGCATGGCAACCCTTACATTTCCTTTTAAAGTCAGGTTTTGCAAGTGATCGTAAGTCGCCGGATGGGCAATATTTTCTGCCCCATAATACTCCAGCGTACTTCCTTCTGTTTGGAAGAAAGGGTTGAGGTCGCCACCGGGCAATACGCCGGTGCTGAGGGCCAGGGTGCCGCTACCGCTGATTCGCCCCAGGTTGTGGCGCATGGTGGCACCCAGGTCCAGGCGGCCGTTGATGATGGTGCGGTAGGACACGCGCTGGTCTCCGGGTATGGTGATGGTATGGCCCGGTTCTATGCGCACCCTTACGCCCAGGGGTCCCCCTGCCGGTGCCGGGGTGATCATATCATCTTCGCGCACCCAGTTGGAGGAAAGCGTCCAGTCTCCATTGCCGGTAGAAACATATAAAGGTACGTTGTCAGGGATATGGGGGTCGATGCCGGCTGTATAATCGCCCATAACATCGTTTACTCCGTTAAACTCAATAAAGAAGGTATGGTTATCTTTATCAACCTGCCCGGGGAACTTGGCCCAGGTGGCATCGGCATCATCCAGCAAGCGGGCCGCCAGATACTCATCAATGTTTCCTACTACATCCACAGGGTCGTATTCAAACGTAAGCGTACCACTGAAGTTGCTCAGATTGTGGCTGTTGACCAGCCAGTGCCATTGTAATACATCTCCGCCCAGGGGTACTGTAGTGATATGCTTTTCGTTTCTGGGTCTTACGGTAAGGGTTCCGGGATTGTTGTTGGTGGAATAAACAATCTCCACCGGCGTGTATTTGGATCCCACCCCCAATGGGAAAATAAAATTACCTGCTCCTGAGCCAATATGTTTTACCAGTCCGCGGGCCGATTCTGCTCCGGTGGTGGTAATCATGCGGCCCGGGCCATAATCGCCTCCGGTGATCCTGCTGCTTTCGCTCAATGTGAGGCGGTAGTTGCCCATATGAAGATTGCCGTTGGTCAGCACCAGGTTATTGTCCATGCCTAAGTGTCCATTGAGGATGGCCTGTCCGGAGGGCTTGTTAATTTCCAGACGGGCAAAAATGCCATCTCCAAAGAGGTTTTGATCTGTGGTGCCGGTAAGGAACAATCCTCCGTTTTCGGTATCTGCTCCCACAAAAGCGCCATAATTGTGCACATGCCCGTGGGCAATAATATCATTGTTATGGGTGGTAAGGGTTCCTCTTTCTACATGGATATTTCCATTGACGATCACTGAGCTTGTTGTCCCTGCGTCCAGGCTGATGCCGGTTTCTGCATCAACCACCCAGTGATTCAGTTCAAGATTACCCAGGATGTTTTGCGAAGTGCCTTGCATGAAAAGGGTATCGGTATGGATGGCCACGGTACCGCGGTTGATCAAATCTCCCTCTATCCGTACATTATGGAAAACAGATGCTTCAGCAGCATCATTGGCGTCAAAACTGTTGTTGGCTCCTACATTGAGGTCGCCCATCAGGTGCAGGCCGCTGGTGCGCAGTTGTGCTTTGTTGTTGGTGCCTTGCACGTAGAGCGAAGGAAGGGGGGTACCCTGGGTATCGAGGGTAATGGTTTGCCCCGATGCATCGCCACTGCCTATAAATACGGTTCCTGCCGGGTTTACATGGGCAGAGGAGGTTTCCAGGTACAGGTCTGCACGCGATGTACCCCCTTTGGAGTTCAGGATATGCAGTTCACCACCGGTAAAGGTAAACTCACTGCCGGGGTTGAACACTTCCAACACCCCATAATCTTCATGAGAAGGTGCAACACTTCCTGCATGTACGGCACCCCCCGTTTGACGGTACCGCAATACTCCTTTGGTATTATCGTTGTTTCCTGACCGGATTTGCCCCCCCACATGCAGGGTAGCGGCATCCGCAACAGATAGCAAAGCATTACCTGTTGAAGAATACAGAATCGATGAGTTTCCACTGTGAAAGTGGGCTGTGCTGCTTCCGTTGAGCTCCAGCCCACCGCGCAGGATGAGATTGGCGGCATGGGTAAGGCGAATCTGACCCTGATCTATCTGCAGTGTGGCTCCATCGGTAAGGGTATAATCCTCGTTGGAACTCAACGTTATATCAATATCCGGATGATTGAGAATCAGTGTGCCCTGTGTCAGTTCCAGTGCGGGGATTGCCTGGTCATGAGGGCTGTTGAGGGTAAAGTTGGTGTTCATGGCAACCCGGTTCTGGGGGTGCTCTTTGTCTATAACCATTCTGTACAAAGAAGGCAGGTTACCGTTTACAATATCAAAACCGGAGTCATTACCCCCTCTGATTTCCAATACTACGTTATTCCCTCCGGTATTATTGGTAAATAAGTCGATGGTACCATGATTCTGCAAAATATTTCCTCCGTTTACAATTAATCGGTGATCCAAACTATTGGACCCGGTTACAGTTATGATGTTTGCACTGCGATTGGTCATGGTAATTCCGCCCACTTCTAATATTTGAGCTTCTGTTTCAGAAAACTGTACTCTACCCGATGAGTTTCCATCTCCAAGATTTAAATTGCCCCTGACCACAGCATTTGTTCGTACCTCAAATCGTGAACCCCAATCGACTCTCAGGTTTCTTTGAATAATAACATCGTGAGTAAAATAAGCTGTTCGGTTTCTGATATTCGCATTTTCAGCCTCAAATCTTAAATTCGGATAGATTGTAGTATAGGAAGGAATTTCATAATCGCCATCAGAGGTGAGGGAAAAGTTAAACACACTTCTTTCTCCGTTCACAAATTCGCTCAAGTCTGCATTGATAACAGGATATTCACCCGGACGTACGATGGGTGCGATGGTTCCCTCTCCGGATACGATACCAATATTCAGGACATGGTTGCGTTCCACCCTTAATCTGGAACTCCATTTGCCGGATTCCTGGATAAATCTGAGTTCTGCCAGTTCCAGGTTATCAGGACTGGTGTATACATGTATCCCATCGCCGGGACCTCCTCCCGGGTTGGAACTGATAACAGCAATATCTCCCGCTGACGGATAATTGGTTTGGGGGTTTTGATTGGGTATGGAAGGTCTGACCGCTTCCCCATGTGGCACAAATGACCAATTATTGGCATTGTTCCAGTTGGCGCCATTCCAGTTGGTACTGTTCAGTTTTGAATAAAATACGCGAATACTTCCCTGGAAGAATGCTTTAAAAGCGGAAGTGTATTCTCCTTCTTCCAAAATATATGACCAATAATTCAATAGTCGGGTGTTGCTTACACTCCCTTGTAGTTCACCATATGCATCATCCGCTTCGCTTTCCTGAGGATAGCGATTCAAATCCACTACCTTTCCTGCCAGATAATTTGGATTCTCCCAATCCCAGTTATAATCATCTCTATTGGTCAAAAACCGATTAGCAATATCCGGCAAGTTTCCGTCAAACCCACTGTGTCTGACTCTCCAATAATAATTCAGATATTTATCACTGTTGCCTCCAGTGACAATGCCCAGTGTAGGAAGTTTATCGGGCACCGCATTGATTTGCACATAGCCTTCGTCGGTTACATTGCTGAAGGCAGGGTCTGCATAGGCATACCGGTCTTGCGTTCCAATGGGATAAAAATAATCTCCATTTTGCCAGATTCTTCTGATCAGTCCGCCATCGCCATGGTTGCCGTCCATACGGATGTATTTGCCCGGGCCAAAAGGCTCTCCAGCCGATATGTCGTCATGGATTTCATTATATACCGTCATAGAACGGGTGCCTATGTCAATGATTCCTTCGCGCATGTGCAAATCGCCCACGGTAAAGTCTGCACCACCGGTAAAGCTTACCGAACTGCCGCCCCGATCCACCAGTAACCGGCCAAAAACGGGAGTGCTTCCAAAGGGAACAAGTATTTCGGGAACCTGTACAGACAGGTACCCGACACTTCCTATGCGGCCAATGGTGCCGCAGTTTTCAATCACCACATCTCCGGAAATGGAAACCGAACGCAAACTAAAACGGTCGTAATCGAATACACCGCTGAGTACCCTGAGGCTGTTGAGTATGTTGACGGGGCTTTCCGTATCTGCCAGAGTTGCATCTGCTCTTCCCGGGCTGACAAGCACTACTTCGGCATCCTGGGTTGTTTTGTTGATTTCCAGGTTGAAAACGTTAAAAACGTTGTTGTCAGCGCTATTCAGCAAACGAAGTTCTGCATTTTCACTGCCTGTAAAGCGGGTAATATTTCCTGTATTTACTCCGTTCCATGCCGTATAAGAGGCATTGGCTCCCAATTCAAAATGACGCCCCACGTTGAGGTCGAACAAAGGAGAGGCAGCATCATTGTTCTCTCTTGCATGCAAATGGGTATTATCATGAAGAACAAGGTCATTCAATACGGTCAGTTCTCTGATGAACCTTGTCTGCACAGTATTGTTGGTGTTGAGTCTCTCAATCTCCAAATCCCAGACAGGGGATGTGGAATTGATGACAAAGGTTTCATTGCCATTTACTTTTATGTGCAGCTTTCCCCCGGTAACACTATAGTCCTGTGCGGAAATATGAAAGTCATCATTATTCAAACGACTTATCATGGTAATGGTTCCCCCCGACATCTGAAAGACCCCCTCCGTTTCGGTAATGCCAAACAATGGATAGGATGCGGTGGGTTCACCGCCGCTTTCTTCTGTAAAACCGTTGTTGTAAGTTCTGCTTCCCCGGATGATCATTTCACCCCCGGTTTGGTAATGGAAGGTTTTACCCCCTCCTGCAGTATTAGAACTACGGTATTGTGCTGCATCAACGATTCCCCCTTCTATAATAACGGAGGCAGAGGCATCGGCCCAGAAAATAAATCCGGCACTGTTTCGGGTACCGAAAAAACCATTGCTGATGCGAAAAGTACCGTATAAAGAAAGGGCCTGATTCCCACTCCCGGTGTTTATGCCTGCAGAATTGGGCATGGCTTGTGCTGCCGCAGAAATGGTGGTATATACCATTACATCCCCTCCGGCAATCCACAATTTGCCATGGCTCCCGATGGGATAGTCACCGTTGCCACCCGCATCACTCCCTTCGGTAAGGCTGGGAATCCATATACTACCTTCAAGCTTGAGGGTTCCGTTTCTAATCCAAAGAGCCTTTCGGACTTCCGGATTTTCACCTGTAAAACTGCCACCGGTTCTGCGCCCCACGCTGTTGGATCCGTAAAGGGCAAAAAAGTCACGGTTTTCGGAATAAATTTCTGTAATATAGGTTTTGTCGTTTCCTTTATTTACAATCAAATTGTAAAAATCTGTAGTGCCGTAAAGTTCGGCCCTTTGTGGATTGCGCGGACCGGCGAAAATAAAGGTGGCAGCACCATTGTCAGCAAATTCATCGTACAAAGGACCGTTGAGATTGGTCAGTCGGATACTTCCATTATTGGTCAAATCTCCTTCCAGGGTAATCTGATGGAAAATGGAGTGGAACTGTCCCAGATCAGGTACATTGCGGTTGGGGTTTTGTATTTTATATCCATCGCGGGTATCAGCTAATCCTACTGAAACCGAACCATGGGTTGAGACCTCAAAATTGCCTTTGATAAGCAGGTTGAGAATTTGTTCTGTTGCATCATCATTGATACGGAACGTGCCGTTGGTTACGATCAAATCGCCATTGAGGCTGAGATCGTCCATCATGGTGAGCACCTGTCCGTTGCTCATATTCACTTCAAGATGATTGTATGTACCCGCTGAGTTGAGCGCAAAAGAAGTAGCTCCGTAATATTCCACGGTACCACCGGTAGCAGAAACAAACTGGCTCAAATCTCCGATAGCGAGTTGATCTGCATTCAGCCTGATGCGCCCCTGACCTTTGATAACCCCAAAATTATGGCCGGTGCTGTTTTCCAGATTGAGGGTTCCTCTTACATCCACTTCCTGTACACGGATATCGTTTATATCCGCTCTTACGGTAATGGATGGCAGGATAACGACTCTGTCTGTTTCTGAAGGAATCTGATTTTGTGGGTTGGAATAATCTGTGGAGCTGGAATTGAGCGACCACGTTTCCCAATCTGACCAATCACCTCCCGATTGGTAAGTGTACCATATTACCGGGGACTCATCAGAACGTCCTATGGTATAATAGCCACTTGAGAAGTTGTCATTCTCCACGGTAAACCATACTTTTCCTCCTGCGGGAACTCCGGATGCACCGGGTAAAACCTGGTAATCTCCTGAGGTTCCGGATCTGTAAAGGAGGTAATAAAGATTATCTTCGGCTGTTTGATTGATTTCTTCAAAATCAAAGCCTATGCGTATATCAGTTGTGCCGGCATTCACGGTTCCACCTTGTATACGTTGTATGTAGTAATCTCTGAGCAGGCGCTCTTCAATTCCTGCCGGAACTTCTGATGTAGCAAGGCTTAAGGGTGCATCTGAATGGGAAGCAAAAACAAACTGGTTACTTTGGATCAGGCTATTATTGGCTTCACCCAGATAGATTCCTCCGCCCATACCGGTGGTTTCTCTGTGGATGTTGTTGGCATCTGTAAGGCCAATACCGATTACATCATGGATATATGCACCCACGTTGGTGAAAAGCTTATTGTTGATTTCTATGCCGTATTTGTAATGCAAGTGATTGTTGAGAATAATGTTTTGTGCATCATTCAATGCATCTGCATAAAAAATGGCTTCAGAGAATTCTACATCATTATATTGAGGGGAATTAATATAACGTGCAAAGGCAGCACCCGGGTAGGCTGAAAGCTGCGAATTATCACTATAGTTATCCAAAAGCTGATTGTTTTGATAAATCCTTCTATGCGCTGTTGCAGCTTCACTTTCCAACAATGCCGTGAAAATACCAAAAGAATGGGCGTTGGTACCTCCACTACCGTTAATCATGTTGCCATTGTGATCATTGCCATATTGATGGGAATGAAAGGTATTGTCGTTGTTGAAATATATGTGGAGGTTTTGATCATCTGAGCTCTCTGTTCCGCCCACCATTATTCTCCTGCTGCTGTTACTACGACGTGCTCCTACAAAGGAGAAGGTGTAGCTGGTATTGACGATAATATTACCATTAAAAGGCAAAAACTCATCATTGGCAGGATCAAAGGATACCACAGGATAAGGAAATCCCCCGGTTCCGGAAGTTAAAAATGTGGGTTGATTGTCCGGTATGGGTTGTTCTGCATGGTTACTATTTCCCGAAAAGTCGGTCATGATGGAAATTTTGTCGGTGTGGTTGAGTTCCATCCTGGTGGCATCCAACCACATTACCAATTGGGGTTGCCCATTGCTTCCATCAGCATTCCCTATCCCTGCCGGGCCGCCGCGGGCAATTACTTCCACAGGCTCCAGATGGGTTTCTGCGATGGTATAATAACCACTCTGGAATTGGCTGTCGCCCAGCGTAAACCATATCGTTTCTCCATCAACCGGCGCTGCCGCCAAGGCTCCGGGTATCGCTTCGTAATTGCCCGAAATACCCGAACGGTACATTAAATAATAGTATTTGTCGGGAGTAATGGCTAAACCTGCTTCTTCAAAATCAAACCCTATGCGTATGCTGGTGCTTCCGGCTCCTTCCATCCCATTTTGGATGCGATACACATAAAAGTCCCTGGCCCATCTTTGGGTGATATCAGGATCCGCATAATTTGCCGTTGAAAAAGCATGGGTCGTGCCATTGTGGGCGGCAAAAATATACTCGTCAGTTTCGTCAAGGCTGGCGGCATTTTCAGCAATGTATAATCCCCCACCGCTTTTTGCAGTATTTTCAATGTGTTTGCTTCCGGCTGAATGACCAATTCCCACAAAATCGTGAATGTACGTTGCGGAAGTGAAATGATATTGCTTATCAACAAGACTCAATCCATATTTGAATGCTAAATAGTTATCAACAATGATGCGTTGGGCAGGATTGAGAAAATCAGAAAATAAAATGTGCTCTGCCAAATCTATTTTGGAACTTTCAATAGTGGCTCCGTTTAACCTGCGGCCTATGGCAGCACTATTATAGGAACTAAGTAAAGTGGTGTTATTCATGCCGGAAGTGGTTACCTCACTCCCTTCATAATATAAGCCTCTACGAAACGGATCGTTTTGGTTGTTTCTGGTAGCAGAAATAATATGAAAAACGTTATCTCTGGTAACCTGGGGATTCATCCCATTACCATATTGGTCTAGTGAAAATGATCCTGCTTCATGCGTTTCGCGCCATCCCCAGATTAAGTTTTGGTTGTTGGAATTGGTTCCCCCTGCCATGATGTATCCATCTTCGTTGGGATTGGGATCGCCGGCGTCCCAGGTATCAATAACATCCCTCCTGGAGGCAACGGAAAAAACTGAATAAGGGGTGTTTGCTAAAATACTGCCATCAAAATTGAGCCAGGTTTCTGCCCGTTCCGTTCCTCCTACTGTGGGACGAAAACGTACTACGGGAAGCCCATTGAGTTGATTGTCCTGCCATACCGGCATATTGTCAGAAGTGATTTGCGTGGCATTATTACCGCTGCCGGAAACATCGTACCAAAGTCCTAAATCATCGCCATCAGTTAGGTTCATGGCAGAAGCATCAAGCCACATCACCAATTGGGGTTGGTTACTGTCCCCACTGCGGTTGCCCACTCCGGCAGGGCCTGCATCTTTGGCCATAAAAACGGGGTCGGAAGCAGTGGTAAGACTCAAGTCGTCCACATAAAAATGATGTCCGCCATGGATTACTACACGGTCAAAAATATTGTAATTTGTGTGGACGGGGCTGGTTATGGATGCCTGTATGGCTGAGGCCTCGTTAAAGATGCTTAAAGTGAATGTATTATCGGCATTGGAGACAAAAACAAAACGGTACCATTCGTCATTGGTTCTGTTCCAGTTGGCTGAAGCAATATCTTCAACAGGGTTTCCGTTTTCTCTTACTTCTATTCTGATTTCACTCCCGGTTATTCGGAAACCATAACCATCAAAATCGGCATTGGTAATGGAGATACGATCCTGTCCTCCTCCCGAATGGGTATCAGGTCTGTAAATCCATCCTTCGAATGAAAACTCACGCCCTATGGTTGCTCCAAGGGCCTTCCAGCCACCATTGGGATCATTGTTTTGGATCTTTTTCAATGAAAACCCTTCACTGCGGGACTGTTCACTGCTATGCTCCACGGATCCCGCAGAAAAATCCGACCATCCGTTCCATGTGCTGAAGTTTTCTTCAAATACCGGGGTTTGCGCATTTACCGCAGCAACACTAAAAAACATCACTATCCAAAGATATAGATGCTTCAACAAATTTGGGTAGTAGTTGCAAAAAGAAAAGTAGCCTTTCTCCATTTGTATGTAATTTTGTGGTTGTTTGGTTTCTGTTTGTAATGGAATGGCACTGCCGGCCATTTTTTCCCGTATTTCAGTTTCTATCCGAAAACTGTAGTGACATTTCATTCCCTTGTTATTAATCAGCAATATGTCTTTAATTCATAAATTGACAGTGCTTTATACCTACCAATACATTGGTTCTTACGCAACTCTTGTATAAGTCAATTTACCTACTGCAAACATAAAGCATGTTCCTTGTGCTATATTACTTGATTTTACAAGTGTTTTCTTCGGGTTGTTTTAGCCTGTTTTCTTGAATAAGTGACAAAATCCCCATCTTTTTATCAACATATATTAACGCTGGCGAAAATACTATTAATAATTAACAGACAGGCAAAAAGACCTTTTTTGAGGTAAGTATTGTTAACAACTTTTTAAGCATTAGCACGTAGGTGTTTTTCCACACAACACTCAAATTGCACATGGTTTATTTCTATATGATTTTTGAGGATACAAAAAAAACCTCTTCGTGGTGAAAGAGGTTTTGGGAATATCTTTTCCTGATGCTAATCACGTCTGACACATCGTACATTGAAGGTTTGTCCTTTGCCGCTTGCATTGCTAAAACCAGTGTCAAACCTGAACCGTATTGCGTTAGTAGAAGATGCTTCTGTACTGCTCCAATACCAGCCAGTATCAAACCCGCCAATTTCTTCTTTATTATCAAATATTAGCTGCATCTCGTTCTGAGCAGGCAAATACCAGTCGTCAAAACCATGGGCTTCCAAATCCGCACAAATTTTAGCCGCATAGGGAGTGCCTCCAAAATCACCCAGAACAGAAATTATCGTGGCAGTGTTTCCTGGCCCATCTGTATCAGAAGTTGCTCCGGTGGTGGTCAGAAACCCTCCCCATTGTGCTGTAGTGCTATGATCTTCTGTATTTACATACACTGTTACATCCCCCAGTTGTATGGATGGAAGTTCATCGCCTCCTCCGGTTACCTCTGTAAAAAGGGCTATCGCATTCACATCATCATTCATCGTTACACTTGCGGAAGCATCCATAACATCCTCCCCGTCAATCACCCATTTGTCAAACTCCCACCCTTCCGCGGCGGTGGCGGTCAGGGGAACTTCAGTGCCTTCTTCATATTCGTGCGTACCTGCAGCGGGTGTGGTGCTGCCATTTCCCTGGGTGCTGATAGTAAGCGTATACGTAACAGGGGGAAGGATTATTTCGGTGAAACGGGCCTCCACGTTCACATCATTATTCATCGTTACACTTGCGG
>CAZBGI010000082.1:0-14158 GCA_964491395.1 uncultured Bacteroidales bacterium
TTTAGTTCGTCCGACCACTATTATGATGCTACGACACCTCCTGTCGTATTACTCCCTTATCTTTGCAGCGATACAAAACAAACCGATAAATGCATTCAATAACTGCATAAAATCCGTAAAACACGTAATTTTATCGTCGAAAGACTGCATATCTTGCACGGTGACTTTAAAAAAGATAATGGGGAAAATGGCAAAGATTCCTTTCAATGAAGATACACTGCACTGAAGGGTAGTATTCTTGCAAACAAAACAGAGAGAAGTCAGAGACTGGGAAACAAACTAATTCATTAAAACACATACTGATGACCAAAAATATGGATGTTCACAAGGTTTTTGCCGGCTATTTTGAGGGAGCTGAAGCACTGGCCTATGCCGTTTCCGGAAAACTGGAAGAGGGGAGCATTTGCCTTGATACGGAAGATTACATTGAAGAGATGAAGCAGGCAGAAGTTAACGGGCTTGCCAAAAAAGAAAACCCTTTCTGGGCCCATGCCGAAGATTTCAGGGCGCAAATGGCGGAAGGGCGATTTGTAACCCATGACGCCAGTGTGCTGAAGCCTTTTGTGGTGGAAAACGGATTGGTTTACCTGCAACGGTATTACAAATATGAAACCCGTATCCAAAGAAATATTGAACGGCTGGGCAAAAATTTTCGCATCATCACCGGCGGGCCGGGGACGGGGAAAACATTCAGTGTGGGAAAAAATCTTGTTACCCTTTTTAAGGAAAATCCGGAAATTACCGTTTTTATGGCCGCCCCCACAGGTAAGGCTGCGGCGCGGATGGAAGAATCCCTAAGAGGTTTTGTGGAAAAAAATAAAAATACTATCCCGGAAACCACCCAAGATAAGCTCAAAGCGCTTCATGCCCAAACCATCCACCGCTTGCTGGGCTATATTCAGAACAGTGTATTTTTCCGGCACAATAAAGACAATCCGCTTCCCTGCCATGTGCTGGTTATCGACGAAGCTTCCATGATCGATGGGGCCCTGATGGCCAAACTGCTGGATGCCACGGACAATAATACTCAACTGTTTCTTATCGGTGATAAAGACCAGCTGGCTTCGGTGGAAGCAGGTTCGGTGTTTGGGGATATGTGCAGAGCAAAAGAATGCAAATTATTAAAAAATAAGGTTGAGGTTAAGGTTGAGAACTTCAGGTCAGAGGGAAAACACATTATTGATTTCAGTAAAGAACTCATCCACGGAAATACAGCGTTTATATTGGATTACAGTAACAATGATGACGTGGTTATTGACAAGCCTGCTGAAGGGAGATATTCAGAAGATCTGTTCCGTAATGAAGTTATGCTTTACAAGGAATACATTGAAGAAGAAGACATCAAAACGGCCCTGCAAAAACTCAACAGGGTTCGGGTATTATGCGTTACGCGTGAGCAGGACCACAGTGTGGCTGAAACCAATAAACGTATTGAAAAAATACTGGCCGGAGAATACAAAGAATCATCACTCTTCAGCCCCAAATCAGGTTTTTATCACAACCAGCCCATCATCATTACCAAAAACGATTACGACCTGGGGGTAAACAACGGCGATGTGGGGCTTATCCGCAAAGATGGTAATGTATTGAGTGCCTGTTTTGAAGATGGACAGTCGTCGAAAGGATACAAATCCATCCCCGCCGGTTACCTCAACCATTACCAGACCGTATTTGCCATGACCATCCACAAAAGCCAGGGCTCGGAGTTTGACCATGTGGTGGTATTGCTTCCCGAAAAAAGAGGGGAGAAACTCCTTACCCGCGAACTGCTCTACACCGGCGTTACCCGCGCCAGAAAGAAAGTGCTGGTGCAGGCCACCCCCGAAGTGCTGGAAAAATGCATCCATGCCACCGTAACCCGTGCATCAGGATTAACCCAACGATTAAAAAACGAGACATTATGAACAGACTGTATACTTCCAACCGCAACGAGCTGTTGTGCGAAAAGCTGGCAGAGAATATAAATATCCAGTCTGGCTCCCTCTTTAATAAAACCATGATCATTACCCAGGGCGGGGGAATGAACGACTGGCTTACCGGGGAGCTCACCCGGTGCAATGGTGTTTTTTCCCACTACGAATTCCAGAACCAGGACGGTTTTCTGAGGACGGTATATGAGCTGCTTACGGGAGACAAGCTGAAGAGCAACCGCGATGCCATCAAATTCGGGGTGTACAGGCTGCTCAACACCAAGGAGTTTACAGAAAAATTTTCGGATGTGGCTTACTACTATAAAGACAACGATCTGCGTCGCATCCAGCTTGCTGAGAAAGTGGCCGATCTGTTTGATCAGTATCAGTTGTACCGTGGGGAGATGATCAGGAAATGGGATTCAGGCCAGATGGGTTCCGACAAACCCCAATCAGAAAAATGGCAGATGTGGTTGTGGCAAAAGCTTGAAATATCATCCAAAGAGTCAATAAGGGATAAAATATATGATATCCTCCAGACAGATGCTGAGATACTAAAAGAAACCTTCCCCGAAATTCATCTGTTTGGTTTATCCATTTACACCAATTTTCACAAGGATTTTTATATCCAACTGGGGGAATACATTAAGGTGAATTTTTATGTTTGTCTTCCCTCCCCGGCTGAAAAGCATAAGCATACCCTGCTGGAAAGCAATGGAAGCAAGGCAAAAGAGTTGCTGCAACAGTTTTCAAAGCTGGAAAGGGAACTGACTGAATTCCATGTAGAATATAACGGCACGCTGCTGGCCAGACTGCAGCAAAGCATTCTCAACAATGAAGAACTGACAGAAAAAGAAACGGACGATTCTATCCAGATTACTTCCCATTACACCCCGGTGCGCGAAGTAGAAGGTCTTTACAACTATCTGCTCAATCTGTTTATAGAGGACAAAGAGACCAAAAGCCTTAAGCCACGCGATGTGCTGGTGATTACCCCCGACATCAATACATACGAACCTTTTGTTAAGGCGGTATTCCGTAATGCACCTGTCGAACTGCCTTTCAGGGTTTCAGGTGCGGCCCGCAACAGCGGCAATACCATCACTGCTTCCCTTGAGCTGCTTATAAACATGAACGAAGAAGACCTGACCGCCGAAAACGTGGTTGGGCTGCTGGAACAAAACCGCATCGGAAAGGCTTATGAGGTGTCAGATACCTCTTACATCCGTGGGGTGGTCAATAAAGCAGGTATTCGCTTTGGACGTAAAAACCGGCTGGAAGATGACACCCATTACGTAAGCTGGAAATACGGACTGGAGAAGATCATCCTGGGTTATGCCATGCATACAGAAGCAGCCTTTGATGTTTCGTACAGGTTAACAGAGGATGAACAACAGTATTTGGGAGAAGAATCGCTTACCAACTATCCTTATCAGGATGCCGAAGCCTCAGGCAGTTACGACCTGCTAAGGCTGAAAGCCTTTGTGGACGATCTGCTGGACTTATTTGATGAACAACAAAAACTCCGCACCCTAACTGCATGGATTGGCCTGTTTCAGGAAAAGATACTTGGGAAAATGGTGTGGAGCAGCAAATTTGTGAAGGATGACCGCGAGGAATTGAAAGAGATATTCCGTGCGCTGAAATTTACGGAAAATCTGGATGAGGATCTGGCGGGTGAAGAGGTACGCTGGGAAGTGTTTGTGAACGAACTGAGAAAGCGCCTGTTTACCGAAACCATTACCCATGAGCTCAATACCGGCGCAATCACCTTCACTTCGGCCATCCCTGCACGGGGTCTGCCCTATAAGATCATTGCTTTTATGGGGCTCGACAACGGCGCATTTCCGCGACAGGATCACCACCTGGGTTTCGACCTGATGGGCAACGACTACCAGCCCGGCGACCGATCCAAAAAAGAAGCCGACAAATCGCTCTTTCTCGACACCCTCATGGCTGTCCGTGAAAAACTTTACCTGAGCTATATCGGGCAAAGTGTAAAGGATAATTCACAAATCCCCCCGTCCATTGTGCTCGACACGCTAATGGACTATCTGGGCATGAAACCCGTACAACACCCATTGCACGGCTTCAGCAGCAGATACAATCAAGCTGTGGACTCTTCCGGTTCCGATAATAGCAAAAAGACAGAAAAAGAGGCTAAGACCGAAAATAACAAAGAAGACGATAAAGCAAAACTTTTCACCTACCTCTACATTACAGAACCTGATGATGATGTGTATAAAACAGAAGAATCTGATAAGACTGCAGGAAAAGAGCTGACTGAGATCAGGGTGAGTGATTTTGTGAAATTCTTCGAAGCCCCCATTGACTGGTACTTTAATAAGGTGCTGGGTATAAAATACAACGGCGATGAAGACGATACCTTGCCCGATACAGAGTTGTTTGATCTGGATCATCTTCAGAAATGGAAGATAAAGACGGAACTGTTGAAACATAAAGATATTTCAGAAGATGCACTCAAACCCTTTACCATTGAGCGCATAAAGAAAGGTCAGTTGCCTCTCAGGAATCTTGGCCGTGCAACGGTGGAAGAACTGCTAAAAGACATAGACCTTGTGAAACATAAGTACCATGAACTTACAGAGGGCAAAGAAGCCAGGAGTGCCTCCATTGATCTGTCCGTAAATGGGTTGCGCATTACTGGAACTATTGATGGCATTTTTGACGGAGAATATATCCATGTCAGCACATCTTCATCCGGCAGCATTGAAAAATACAAAGTCCGGGCCTGTCTGAATGCCTTATTGCTATATGCATCCGGGGAGATTAAAGCAGCCAGGCTGCTTGGTTTGAAAAAAGTCAATAGCAACATCACCCTTGTAAATGAGCCCTACATTTCGATAGATCAGGAAATTGCCATGCAAAAGCTTTCCGAACTTGTGGAATTCTTTGTAAAAGGAAAAGAACAGCCCCTGGTATTCAGCCTTAGTGCAGCCAAACCACCCGGAAAGGAAAAGCCGATAACCATTGAATCTGTAGTTGATGCACTGAAAAAGGAAACCAAGGATAGAACCTATGTTGACCCACCCATTCCGGCCAACAAATACATATTAAAATTGATGGATGAAGGGTATTTCGACAACCTGACCGAAGAGAATATTGAAGACATCAGAACCCTTGCCGGATTATTAAACCTATAAGATTTTGACGATGAAGCAATTTAGTATAAATTCCACCCCTCTTGAAGACACCGGTATGCTGGAAGCCAGTGCCGGCACAGGCAAGACCTTTTCTGTAGCCATTCTTGTGCTCAGGCTGATTCTGGAAAAGAATATACCCATCCATAAGATATTGATGGTAACTTTTACCAATGCAGCAGTGGCTGAGCTGGAACTACGCATCCGTGAGTTTGTTCGCAAAGCTTTTCGCTATGCGGAAAACAACATCGAGTGCGACAAGGAAATAATGGATGTGGTGGACAAGATGGGAAAACAAGACAGTTTACCAAAGCTTAAATCTGCCCTTCAATCGTTGGATAATCTTTCGGTAATGACCATTCACAGTTTCTGCCAGAAAACCATTGGTGAATTCACCTTTGAGACCAACCAATCGTTCGATTACGAAATAGTTACGGAAGACAATTTTATCCTGAAAAGTGCCAGCAACCGGTTTGTGAGAGAAGTACTCAATGTGTTGGACTATGAGCAGTTTCTGGAGGTTACCGGGAAAATTAAATTTGACAAATTACCTGCAATGCTGAGAAAGTATTTGCAGGGTATGGAGTATGCTGACACTGATGAAAGAGATTTTGATTTTGAAGTGAGGTTAAAGAAGGAAAGAGAAAATTACAGTAAACTGAAAAAAGCCATTGAGGATAACTTTGAGCAAATAAAAAAAGCCAGGATACATGGCGCGACCAATTTGGCAAAAAAAAGAGAATCAGCGGAAGAATTTTTGCCGGTTTTTGTCAATGAATGTTGTAAAAAACCACCGGGTACGCATGCAGTTAAACTAACATTTATATATGAACCATTTGGAAGAGAATATGCTGAATCTGCATTGGATACGTCATTGGTTTATCTTCATTTCTTAAAAAAGTCGGCACAGATTGCTCATGAAAAGAAGAGCAAAACGGGCCTTATTTCTTACGACGATCAGATCAAAACCATTCATTATGCCCGGAAAAAACCGCAATTTATTCAGAGCATGAATGAGAAATACGATGCCGTTTTTATTGATGAGTTTCAGGATACCGACAAATATCAGTACGAAATTTTCAGTGAACTATTTGAAGGCAAAATCATGTTCTATATTGGCGATCCCAAGCAAAGTATTTACGGCTGGCGCAGTGCCGACCTGGATACTTATAAGATCGCAAAGGAAAAAGTGGGAGAAAAAAACATCCATACACTCGACAAGAATTTCCGTTCCACACCAGGATTGCTGGAGGCCCTTGAAAAACTTATGAATCCGGGAAACGGGTTCAATATGTTTCAGGATGATGCAATTCGTTTTGAACCGGTTAAGCCGGGGAAAAAGATGGGGGAACTGGAAATAAACGGGAAGCCGGTTGCCCCCATTACCCTTTGGCAGTTTGATGCCAATGATTTTGATTCAAGCAATATGGCAGTGGCACAGGAAATTTATACCCTTCTAACCGGAGATGCGAAAATTGAGGGTGAACAGGTTAAGCCCGGGGACATCGGGATACTTGTAAGGGAAAATTCCGCAGGGCGTGATATCAAAAAAGCCCTTGCAGCCTTCAACATCCCTTCTGTGCAACGCGACGATACCAAAGTGTTGAAATCGGACGAGGCCATGCAGGTAAGCTATTTGATTCAGGCGGCCCTAAACCCCAAACGAGGGGATATTTTCAGGGCGATCCATTCAAAATGGTTTGGCTTCAGTAGTGAAACATTGAAAAACCTGGATGAACAGGTTCACATCGGGAATTTTCTTAAGCTCAGAAACGTGCTTCAGGAAAAAGGTGTATTTAATATGATCGCACGATTCCTTGATATTTATGGGGTAAGAGAAAAGTGTGCATCTGATATTATGGGCCAGCGGGTTCTTACCAATATCAACCAGATTGCCGAAATCCTGCACCGTTTGGAACGAAAGGCCAAACTGCTGCCCGAAGACCTGTTGGTCTGGTTGCAAAGGGCAAAAGACGATGGAAACGAAGAATACCAGCAACGCATTGAAAGCGATGATGACGCCGTGCAGATCTCAACCATTCATAAGGCAAAGGGTTTGCAATATAAAATTGTTTTTGCCCCCGGCCTTTGTATCATCCCCAAAAAGAAATTATTGGAAAAAAATAACATTAACACCTTCAAAAAAGAAGGGACCTATTATTTTACCTTTAATTATCCGGGTTTATCCGATGATGATAAAAAATTGCATGATCTGGAAAAAGAGCAGGAAAATCAGCGACTTATCTATGTAGCTCTCACACGGGCTGCTTACAAATGCTATATTTCCTATATGCCCAGAACCTACGGGCGAGGAAATAAGAAAATAAAATCTTCTTTTGATGACCTGTTTACAAATTTTGACCGGAGCTTTAGCGGCATCGAGCTGGTTGATCTGACCGAAGGAAAACCTGAAAGGATTGAGGGCAAATATTCAAAGAAAACGAATGAAGGGGATACATCCCAAAAGGATGGCTATCAAAAGGATGACCCCGATAAGGATACCTCTAAAGAGGAAAAAATAAGGGCGCTTATCCATGGCTTTTCTGCCGACCATCTAAAAGTCCCCCTGCAATTGCACAGCTTCAGCGCACTCAACAGTAAGCGTCACACCACCCCCTTCGAAGTGCAGAAGCTTGAAGGGGAGTACAACCAGTTCATTTTTCAGGATATGCCCAGGGGTTCCACTGCAGGTCATGCCCTGCACAGCATCTTTGAACACCTCCACTTTGAAAAACCCGAAACCTGGGAGCAAACCCTGAATAATGCAGCTGTAGTTTATGAAAGTGTTCTGAAACAGGAGTGGATGGAGCATTTCCGTAACCTAATAAAGTATACCATGCATGCGGAAATCTCCCTCAACGGGGAAACCTTTCAGCTTGCTCAGGTAAAGGACAGCCTGAAACTTCCTGAATTAAAGTTCAATTTCTCCTTTAAAGGGAATGTAAGCAAGGATAATATCAACAAGATACTGGGTGAGGACACCGAGCTCAAAGGCGATGCCCACCTGCAGGGCCTCATGACCGGCCTTGTGGATCTTGTCTTCCAACACAACAACAAATACTACATCCTCGACTGGAAATCCAACTACCTGGGCAATACCCTGGAGGATTACAGCCCGCATGCCCTGCGCGAAGCTATGAAAGCCAGCAATTACACCCTGCAATATACAATCTACACCATTGCCGTAAAGCGCTGGCTGGAAAGTCGTCTGCCGGATTTCGACTACGAGAGGGATTTTGGCGGGGTTATCTACCTCTACCTGCGCGGCATACGCCAGGGAAAAGACACCGGAATCTATTTCAACAAACCTGAAGCAGAAAAGATAAGGGCACTGGATGCCATGCTCAGCGGGGGTTGATGCTGAAGGAGGTAAATCAGGTTGTTTACCCCGATTCGACCGGGCAGGAATATGTATCACTTAATTACCGCATACTCGTCTGACGACTTAGAGTCGTCTGTCGAGTTGGGGGTATTCTTTCCTGCATAATTTCAACAAAAAACACTACCGCCATTGGCTGCGACACAAATTGGCGCACCATCACCCTACCTTTGTACAAGAATTCAATACAGCAGTGTCTGCCTCCTCCCCGGGGTTGTTACAACCGGTTACTTCTCCATGGGGTCTCTTCGAATTTTTTCCTGCAACCACATTTTGTAAAACATAAAATCTTATACTATGGAAGAAACCAACACAATCCCCCTTCTGCGTGCCATGGGGCACATTTTCGAAGCCTCGGCAGAAAGCAAACTCAATGAAAGTCTCTGGACAGAACTTAAGGATGAACTACAGCTAACGGCTGACTATTTTGGCGTGGAAACCATCCAGGCATTTCTGATTGCCCATATTTTTGTGCTGAACTACAACCAGTCTTCGGCCACCATTCAGCGAATTACCCGTCATCTGAACTGCAACCCCATGCGCGTGCTGGAATACAGCAGCGAACTGGAAGATCTGGTGAAACGCGGGATCGTGGTGAGAAGCGCCGGCAGACGAAGGGAAAACTCAAGCCTGAGCAATGATGAATTATTTCTTAGCCCCAAAATAGAGCAGGCCGTTCTGGAAAACAATTCCATGCCTGAGCCCGATACTCCCCGGGTGGATTGCTTCGTTACATTGCTGGAAAGGATTGTGGATATGGAAGATACGCTGTCGGAAGGCGAAATATCCGCAAGCTTTTTTAATGAGAAACTGGATGTCTTGTTAAAAAACAACAACCATTTCTCCATCATCCAGCAGATGAAAAGGTGCAAAATAGAAAACCTGGATGGGTTTGTCTTTTTCAAGCTTAGCTGGGAGGTGTTGAATGGTTTTCAATCGCTGGAGGTGGAAAGTGCCGTCAGGGATGTGCTGAAAAAGAGGGCAGGCAAGCGGGTAAAGTACCTGCAGGATTTTCTAAAGGAAAAAAACGTGCTGCAAACCCTGGGCTGGGTCAGCCTCAAGCAGAGCCGTTTTCTCAATGAAGCAGAAATAGAGCTGGCCGAAACGGGCCGCAAAATGCTGGTGGAAATGGGTTTGCACCTGGAACAAAAACAAGAGAAAAACAAAAAGTTTCTTGACCCCAAATCTTTCCCTGCAAAGGAATTGTATTTTAACAAACGCGAAGCAGAAGAGCTGGGAATGCTGCAATCCATGATGATGGAAAAGAACTTCAAAAAGCTGCAAAGCCGCATGAAAAAGAAAAACCTGCCACAGGGGCTTACTGCTTTGTTCTTTGGCTACCCCGGTACGGGAAAAACCGAAAGTGTATTGCAGATGGCCCGTAAATCGGGACGTGAAATCTACAAGGTAGATATCAGCCAGACCAAATCCATGTGGTTTGGAGAGAGTGAGAAAGTTATCAAACGGATTTTTACTGACTACAGATCCTACGCTTCCCAGTGCAAGCGCATGCCCATACTGCTCTTCAACGAGGCCGATGCCATCATCTCCAAAAGGAAGGATTCGGCCAGCTCCAATGTGGCACAAACCGAAAATGCCATCCAGAATATCATCCTCGACGAACTGGAAAACTTTGAAGGGATCTTCATGGCCACCACCAACCTCATGAGCAATATGGACAAGGCATTTGACCGGCGGTTTCTGTTCAAAGTAGAATTTGACAAGCCCGGCACAGCGGTGAAAGCCCGTATATGGCAAAACAAGTTGCCTGTGCTGTCGGAAGAGCAGTGCACAGCACTGGCCGGTGAGTTTGACTTTACCGGAGGACAAATCGACAACATTGTGCGCAAGTGCGAAACCTACGATGTGCTGTATGGCACTGTCGCGAGTATGGACACCATTGTAAAGTATTGCCGCAGCGAAAACCTTCAGCAAATGGCCCTTACCGCCATAGGATTTAAAAACAGCGCACAGAAGGCAGAGCATAAAAAGGAAGAAATTACCTGTAAAAAACCGTGAAACACCGGTAAGAAGGATTAATAATGGGACTATGTTTGTATACATGCCCGGGAAATGGGAATTCATTGCCGCTATTTTATGATTTGAATGATTTAAGCTATTGTAAACAATAAATCTGAAAAACATATGATGACAAAATATTTTAACCTTAAACCCAAAACCCTATGAGCGGATTCCCCCTGGCACTAATGACCAACGATTTTTTCCCGAAAAATACGGGTTATGTTCCTTACAGCCATTGTCAGAATTATGTCAGGCAATTGTCATCTGCCATACCTTATTCAGGGCCGGGGCAGGCTGACAGGCTCAGGCTCATGGAAAAGATCGGGATGAAAAATTACAGCAAGTTTCACCGCAATCGTTTTGAATGGGACAAGCTGAAGAATAAAATACCTCTGATTTACCTCAAAGAAATCGGGGTGGATTTAAAAACCCTTGCGTATTGTCTGGAGCTCGACCATCAGGCCTACAGGGAGGAAATCAGCAAGGAAAGAAGGATTTTCGATGCCTTTGGCGTAATCGTGGGAGGGTTTGGAAGCAGAATCCCGGTAACGGACAAAGAGGAAGGAGCCACCGAGGAGGAAGCCATTGAATACCTGCACCAATACATGAAAAAAGCGAAATTCCGCCGAGCAGTGATTTATTTCCCCGGCATTGTCTACCATGAATTTCTCAGGGATACCGGTTACGCAAGCACAGATTGGTTCTATCCCGGTTTTACGATCCGTAATAATCTGCTGGTGCGTAACTCATCCAGCGAATACACCGGCATCGTGGGTCTTGATGCTTATCTCAGGAAATTGAATCCGGGGGGGGTAAAATGAACTTTTTTTTCTGTGGATGTCTGCGGACGACACCTCCTGACGTAAGTTAGCGTTACCTTTGCAGAGATAACCGGGATTAGTTTACGGGTATGGTTTCGGAGAGTACCTTCACCGGTATTGAAAGGAGTTTTTAAAAAGAAAAACAGAATGAAGTTACACTGCAATGTTCAAATATACATTTGCAACGAATTAAATTAATCATGAACTAAAAAACAAAAACCTATGGAAAATCAAAAATTACCCCGACCCACACAAGCCGATTACGACAGGATTCTGCAACTGGAAGATACCAATAATTACTACGATGAGTATATGGAGCTATCCGACAGCTTCGACTGGTCAGCGCAAACTTTTGAAAAAAATGGTAAATACGGACTGAAATCAGCGGTGGGTGAACTGCTATTACCGGCTGAATACGATAATTTTAAGACCATGGGCGGAGATATACTGCGCAGGGGCAACCGCGTGACAGCACAAAAAAACGGCAAATGGGGGGTAGCCCTGGCTAACGGTAATGAAACCACATGGCACTTACAGCCTCAGTACGATTATATCGGATATCCCAACTATCTCACGGCTGTTTGCAAGGATGGCAAATGGGGTATAATCAATATGTCAACCAGAGAATACCTCATTGCACCTGATTGTGATATGGTGCATACGGATAACGGAATACTGTTTGTAAACCGCCTGGGGTTGTACGAAAAAAATGGTAAAATCGGCGTCGTACGCATGGATGGAGCTTTTACCGAAGCCATTTTTGAAGAAACCGACTTTGAACCTGAAGGCCCCATAAAGGTAATGTTCAATGGTGAGTGGGGATTTATCAATGAACAGGGAAGCTTCACCACCAACGAGGAGGATGATGTGTGGTGGTTTTCCGTGGAGTAAAGCTTCATACTCAACCTCAATCCCGCTTCCCTCTGGTCGCGGGATCCCGATTCCTTTCAGTCTCGGGATTTCACTGCGTTCAACTTCTTAATGCTCCGCTCAGCCTCTAACTTAACCTCAACCTCATGATAATAATCCTCGGAGACTCCATAACATACAAGGGATATCGGGAATGCATAAGCGATACCCTGCGGCTGCCGGTCAATATGCGGGAAGTCATGCGAAAGTGTGACAAACTTTTCGGGTGCACTGTAAACTTTCGAGGCTATTCTTCCTCCTGGGAATTTATCGACGATAAACTCTATCTGATGAAATCGACCGGGGAGATAAAAGTGAACAACAGAGAGAAATGCCGGGAGGAAAAACTCAGGCTGCGCGCGCTCCTGCGACGGGGAGAGATTACCCCTAAGCAAAACGGGCATATGCTCAAAGCTTTTTATAAGAAGGTCAATTTCGTAACTGAGGTGGATGTGGAGTTTATGCTCGGAAAGCCTGCTCCCATTTTTGCTGACTGGATAACAACGGTCATTCCCTTCTGGGTTGATGATGAGGACGAAAGATTTCAAAATTCCACCCAAAAATATAAGATAAAGCGAATAGTTTACCTGCATGTGCAGGAAGGAAAGCTTGTGGAAGTCTCATTTGAAAAGCCCGACAATCTTAAGGAGGATAACACCCCGGGCTGTTTTACTCATAGTAAGTGGGACTCTTTTCTGTCTGATAAATTCACGTTTTCAGAAGAGAAAATGTTTCGATTAGAAAAAGAGGATTTAAAGGCCTTGAAAAGAGCTGTTTTCAAAATCAGTCCTTTCCGGTTCGGAAAAAATAAACCTTCCTGATGGACCTGTGAAGATACACTGCAAACAAGATTATTAGTTTTGATGCCATGTTGAACTAAAATACCGGAACATGAAAGTAGAAAAGCATACCCCATCCATGATCCATGATGCATTGCACTGTGCATCCACGGGCGAAACAATTCCCTTTGACCTGTACCTGGAGCTTATTGAAAGCACCGACGCCATCATTGCCTTCTGGTTGGGTGGAAACGGCGAAGATTACCCCATCATAAAAGACAAAAACCTGGCCGATGCCTGGAATTCCGTGAAACTGGCCGTTTACTCCGGCCATGGGGGCTTTATGGGCTCCTACTACGGATTCGCTCCGTAAACCCATACATTAGAAATCCCTATTCTCTGATCCCATACACCCAACAAATAATTTTTCACTTTTAGTTTTAGTTTTCCACTTTTGGTTTTTCACTTTTCACTTAAAATTATGCAAATCATAACCTTAGAACTCCAAAACCTCACCCTCTACAGCCCCTCCACCGGCGAAGTCCTCTGCCACGAAGAAACCGGCTACAACGAAGAAGCCCAATCCCTCATGGGATACTGGGTGCAGGAGGTAATGGACGAACCCTTTATCAAAAACACTGCACTGCAGCTGGCCTGGGACGAATACATGCAAGCAGCGGATGTCCGGCTGGAAGAAGACGACAATTACCCGGGGCCTGATGTGGATGAATTTCTGGAGCAATTCGATCACCCCACCTGGATGGTATTTCGCATCGAAACCTGGGGTTTACCCGGTGAAATTGCCTGGTTTGTGGTGGAGATGGAGAAGACAGATGAACAGCAAGAGTGACTCCCGGCCATACATCAGGCAGCCCGGAAAAGGACAAAGGACAATCCTGATGAGAAAAATATCAGGGTTTAGAGATAATAATCCACACAACAACAAAAAAAATGCATAAAACACGTATGCTTATCTAAAAATTAATGTATATATTGGCCGCGGAAACGGAAGGATAAAAGATAAAGCAGTGTCAAACACCTGTTAAATGCTGTATCCGGCTGATTGTTAAAGGAAGACAAAATGATAAAAGGGAAAGAAATGAAACTACCATTTAGCAAATTGTTGAATAAAGAAACGCATCCTGCAACCCCAGGTGCGCAGGATTTCACTGCGTTC
>CAZBGI010000083.1:0-4560 GCA_964491395.1 uncultured Bacteroidales bacterium
TGGATTAAGAATGACGGCCGATACTTTAAATAGCTTGAGTATGGGACTTCAGGTGTGTTTCAACGGAACTCAGCTAATCCTTGTCATGCTGGGGCGTTTTGGGCAACGATGACGGTTCTGACTGTCATGGTTTCGGCTATTGCGAGTCAGGATTCTATGCAAGGGGTATCATGAAGAATAAGGAATGATGTGCCAGGGTAATAACAAAAAAACGCAAAGCATTATGGGAATGCTTTGCGTTCTTTTAAGGAGGTAAGTAATCTTCCCCCAAATTTTTTACCCAGTGCTATTGAACAACCTTTAAGGCTTCTTCCACAGCGTCAAAAATGGGCTCATTGCTGATTTGTTCGCCCACGGCACGTTCCATCCACTGGCGGGGTGTTAGTTGTCCAATGGAGTAAATGCGCAGGATCTCTTCTGCGAAATCTTTGTCTGCAATGTAATCCTCCAGCTGGAACATGATCAGGCGACCATAGGGATAGTTCATCAGATATAATGGCGATTGAATCATGTGGGAGTAAATAGCAAGCAATGGAATGTCTTCATCACCAAAAATATCGGCATAATATTCATTCCAAACTTCTTTGGCAATGCGGGTTACGGCATCTTTGAGCTGCTGAGCGGTAGCATCCGGGTTGTCGTACAGCCATTTCCACACTTCCATGTCAACCATAGAAACGCCCATCATCTCGTAGTTGTCCCAGAAAACCTCCAGTGCTTCAAGGTGTTCCATCATGGAATCGGATTGGTCTATACCAAGGAGTTGCAGGTCGCGTTTCTGAAACATAAATGCAATGGCCTCGGTGAAAGCTGTGTTGGGAACACCATTGATAAAGTAGTTGTCCACCATATGGCTGCTGATGGTTTGTTCTACGTTGTGGCCAAACTCATGCACCGCAATGTTGTAGCCTTTGTAGTCCATACCATCGGCACCGATTCGGGTGCGCAGGTGCGAGGGCATTTCGCGCATGGAGGCACCCATGGCGTGGCCTGACCCACGGGCTGCATCTACATCAATTCGGGCAGCCACAAATTCAGCCATCTGATCATCAAATCCCAAATCTTTCAGTTGCCTTGCTAAATCGGCATCCAAGGCTGCTGCATCAGGATAGCGACTTTGGGTAATTTCGTTTAGTTCAGATTCAGAGATGCCTGCTCGACCTACAAAGCCATTGTACCACAGGTCAAAGGGGCGCAAATCGCGGCCCAGACGCTCGCTGATAATCTTGCCTACATCACGCAAGAGGGGAGAAGAAGCATATTCCTTGAACAAACCCGAAACTTCTTCGTAAGGAATTTCCATGCTGCTCTCAAAACGCCGCTTGATGTAAGTATCCAGGTTGGCATAATAAGGATCCAGGTTTTTCATGGCCCTGAAATTGTCCAGCAGATACTGGTAACGACGAATGTCTTCTTCTTCGAAGTCCACTTTCTCACCGTTTTGAAACACTTCATTGGTATGGGGGTTCCAGTGGTATTCGGGGTTGTTGATAACCTCTTTGGGAATATCCTGGTTAATGATGCGCAGCATCACCTTGTAGAGCATCTCCTGCCTGGGCAGCCCGTCAGGTTCGCCATAATTGGATTTTATTTCGTCGCGGATATTCCAGTGCGACAACAAGCGCATGTTTTCGGGGAAGAGGGTTTCTCCCTGCTCGTTGACAAGTTTCCCCGCATAGATGTTGTATTCAGAAATGTATAGGCGACCTTCGCTGTAAATGCGGTTGTTTTCCTGCAATATACTTGCCGGGATCCTCGCACTGAAAAAGTCTCCCAGGCGGGCAAAGCCCCACTGACGGCCATCCCAGTCTTTACCGAGTTCATTTTTCTCATCCAGGCTGTAATGGGGGAAGTTGAGCACGATGATAAAGGCAATTTTGTTCTTAAACAGATCCTCCTGCACGTGGGCTGCCGGGCTGTAAGAACCAAAGAGCTGGTCGATGCGGTGAATAGGGCCGCGATCTTCATGGATCTGGCGGTTTAGTTCAAAACCAATTCGACCCATATAGCCGTAAAGGTATTCAAAATTGTTGGCCAACCGGTCGAAAACCAGGTCCAGCTCTTTCTGGTCGGCAATGAAGTTTTCTTCGCAAAATGCTTCAAACTCGGCAACGCTGCCATCAGAGGTGCGCCATAGTTCTGCGGCTCTTTTAACACCCCGTTCCATTCGAAAAGCTTCCTCATCGCCATGCTTTTCTTTAAGCTGTTCAATGACCTTTTCAACGGTAGCCTCACCAACAGGGCTGGTTTCATTGTCTTCGGTGGCGTGGCCCTGACAGGCACCCGTTAGTATTGCCAAAGATAAAATGTAAAGTAGTTTCTTCATGTTTTTTTATTATTGGGTGATTGTAAATTTATTAACAAAGCAAACCTACGGATTTTTTTTAAATTGAGGATGATGCCTTTCAATAGTTGTAAACATGTGTGTATGTTAGGTGCAGTAGTTGCTTCTGGCCATAACTCTTAATGTAAAACTAAATTACGCTTAACATGGATGGTTTTTTTTATGCGTATCATTGCACACCCTAATGAAAACAGAATTATATAACGAATCATGAAATCTATCCGGCAACAGTTTCTGGCTACTGCAGTAGCCATTGTTATTTTTTTAATGGCGCTGGGGTTTTTTACCCAACTTTCTTTCAGGCGCAGTATGCAAAATAATCAACTTTCACGGCAGTTAGATCATCTTGCTTTTCTGGAAGCTTCCCTTTCCAAAACCGAAAGAGATTTTTTATTATTTGAATCGGTAAATCCCCAATTTTTTCAAACCGGCCAGAGTCGTTATGTAGTTGTGCTTGATAGTTTGTCGCAAGACATGGAAACAACACTGAACAATATACGGGATCACCGGATTATCAGGAAAATTGCCATGCAGGATCATGTTGATCAGATACATCAGCATTACGAAACCCTGACCGTGCTTTTTGCGTCACTTGTAGATGCATTGCATGAGTATGGCTATGAAAATCATGGGTTGAGTGGGGAAATGAGAAGGTCGATCCATCAGGTTGAGCAAACGCTGTCAGCGGAAAATCAGCACGAACTTACTGCCATGATGCTTATGTTAAGGCGTCATGAAAAGGATTTTATGCTTCGCAAGGATGCACGATACCTGGATAAGTTTGATCAAAGTATGAAAAAATTTCTGGAGAGGATGGAGCAACTGGATGTCAATCATAATCTTTCAGAAAAGGCTAAAGCCTATCAGTCCAGCTTTCATGCACTGGCCCGTAAGGAGAAGGAAATTGGAACTTCAGCCAATGAAGGTATTCTTTTCCAGATTAACCAGGAATTTGCGAACGCACGCCCGTTGATTCAGCAAGTGCAGCAAAAGGTTGATCATCAAACAGAAAGTCAAACAAGACTTTATATCATTGTCCTGGTGATTGCTTTTGTTGTGATCTCTATGGCAATAGTGTCGGTATATTCCGGTTTATCCCGCAAAATTGTTCATCAAATCTTATCGCTCAGCGAATATATCAATCGTTTAGGAAAAGGGCAACTCCCTGAGGCGATGTCCGTTAAAAAGCAGGATGAAATAGGGGAGATGATGCATTCTGTCAATACTCTTACCCACAATTTGCGCAATACGCGCGATTTTGCACTGGAGGTGGGTAAAGGTAATTTTACAACTGAAATCAATGTTTTCGAAAATAAAGGAGAACTGGGAGAAAGTCTTGTAAAAATGAAAGATCAATTGGAAGAATTAGCGAATCAGCAAGCAAAGCAGCGTGAAGAGGAGAAACAGCGTACTTTTATGGCCGAGGGTACAGCATTATTTGCCCAGGTATTGCGCGAAAATAGTGATGATTTGGCTGCCATGGCATTTATGGTTATTAAGAATATGGTTAACTATATGGAGATGACACAGGGTGGCTTATTTACGGTTGAAAAAGACGAAGGAAGTCAAATGTTTCTCTTAAAGGGTTGTTATGCATATGACAGGAAGAAATTTTTTGAAAAGAAAATTGAATGGGGTGAAGGTTTGATAGGGGCCTGTGCTCTTGAGAAAGAACCTGTTTATATTACGGATCTGCCCCAGGATTACATTCACATTACTTCCGGTCTTGGAGATGTTCCACCTGATTGTCTCCTGATTGTCCCTTTGCTTCACGAAGATACAGTTTATGGAGTAATGGAGCTGGCAGCTTTTGGGGAAGTTCCCGGCTTCAAACAGGAATTTGCTTTTAAAATTGCTGAAAGTATTGCCTCCCACATTGCTATGCTTAATACCAATAAACAAACTGAATATTTGTTACAAAAAAGTGAAGAAATGGCTGAAAATCTTAAGCAGCAAGAAGAAGAGCTTAAGCAAAACATGGAGGAGATGAAATCGACCCAGGAGGAAGCAGACAGGGAAATAGAACGCCTCAAAAGAGAAATTGCAGAAAAAAACAAAATATGGATTGAGAATAATTTGATAAACAAAGATGAATCTGTTTCCTGGCAATAGATTTTGTCTGATTTTTTATTTTGTTAAATAATTTTGTTAAATTCACATTATTTAATTAATATTGCTCTATCAAAAAGGGTTCCATGGTTTCCTTTTTTTGATGA
>CAZBGI010000083.1:4660-14024 GCA_964491395.1 uncultured Bacteroidales bacterium
TTGTCAGTATGTTTTAACTCCCCAGTTAAAGTTTTCTGTTCATGACCCGCGAAGAGCAATTGCAATTTTGTGAAGTTTGTGTGAACCAGCGACCCAACATGCAGCAGGGGCTCTTGTGCGGGTTGTCCCATCAACCGGCGAACTTTGAAGTTTCCTGCGAAAATTTCCAGGAAGATCCTCTGCTAAAGGTAAAAGTGGAAACAAAAAGGAGATTTTCACAGGTGGAGGAGGCCAGGGTCGACAGGGGACTGCGTTTGGCCAACTTTCTTTTGGATGGTATTGCATTTTTACTGTTTTCCTTCACTTTGGGTGCAGTGCTGGGGGTTTTTCTGATTTTTTTCTGGCCTGAAAGACTGGCGAAAGTTGAACAGTGGGGGATGGGGATAAATTTGCTGGTAAGCCTGGTTGCAGGCATTGTTTTTTATACCGTATTTGAAAACCTTACAGGACGAACTCCCGGCAAGTACATCACAGGTACCCGGGTGGTCAGTTTAGATGGGTCCAGACCGGGATTTTTGAACCTGCTGATCAGGTCGGTGGTTCGGTTTATCCCTCTTGAACCTCTTTCGTTTCTGGGGTCGCAACCCTCTGGCTGGCACGATCGTGTTTCACATACTGTAGTAATCAAGCATGGGGCATTACCTGTGGTAAATCCTCCCCAGGGTTATTTCCCTGGAATAGGACAGAGTTTTGCTCTTACGGGTTTGTTGCTATTGTTGATGATAATGGCCAGGCCAATATTACTGATTTTTGGCATTCTGCATGCCGACTTCGGGTTTATGTTCTATTATATGGTGATTTTTGGTGTTGCCCTTTGGGTGGGTTACAAATGGCGCAAAAAACATACCGGGGAAAAAAGCTTTCCGCTGAATTTTCGCCATATTATCTACCTGCCTGTAGTAGCCATTGCAGCAGTTGCGCTTCAAACCGGTTTTATTTCTCCGCTTGTAGGACTGATTGCTGTTCCTGAGCCGCTTATTCCTTTTTTGCTGGAAGACACTTTCCAGCTCACTTTCTTTTCCTTCCTTACCGTGGTTTTGCTTGCCCCGTTGCTGGAAGAGGTTTTTTTCAGGGGAATTATCCAGGAAGGGCTGATGCAGCGAAGAGGTCCTGTTGTGGCAATCCTCTTAACCAGTCTGTTGTTTGGTTTTATACACCTTAATCCCTGGCAATTTGTAACCGGTTTTTTGTTGGGCTTATTTGTCGGATGGTTGTATTATCTTACACGCGACCTGTTGCTTGCCATTGGTTTTCATTTGTTTAACAACTTGTTTGTACTCCTGGTAGAGCACTATCAGCATGCCACTCCTACAGAAGGATATGTTTCAACGGTGCTCAATGCTTATGTAGGCACTTCATGGTATTATTTGCTGGTATTGGTCAGCCTGTTGGTTTTTGCCCTCACAGCGGTGTTTTTTTACCGGCAGTTGGGCAGTGGGAGGGGGCGGGAATTGTTTTCTGTGGAAGAACCTGAAGAGGATGTGTTGGAGGTTTGTGAATTCCCCGTTGGAAAAAACGTTATTGAAGAGCAAGAGAAAGGGTTGCCCTCCTGAAACACAAAATCGGATTACAGGATATTCTATTCTGTCACATCCCTCATGCATCTTACTTCCAGGTTATGGGATTAGGTGGGTAATTCCCCAGAAAAAAAAACCGGCCCCTTTAAGGAGCCGGTTCATAAAACTGATAACATTCAGGTTTACATGAAGGAAATCATTGTTGTGGTTAGTTGAAACTATTTGCTTTCATATTTTTTGCCATTGGCATAATAGGATTTGGTAACCTGTCCTTTATCTTCAACATCCATGGTTAAACGGTATACTTCCATGCCGTTGGGCAGAACTTTTCTTTCCGCGCTTTCCAGGGTTACATTTTTTGCCTCTTTTTTAGCAGCATCTTTTACTGCTTGTGGCACGTCGTCCAACTCAATAGAAGTAAACTCATATTGAGGTGTTTGTTGCTGTTGAACTTCAGATTGATCATTATTGGCAGCAAAGCTGCTTCCGATAAACGCACTGCTAAGGAACAATGTCATTGCAAATGCTAAAATTACTTTTCTCATGATTCTGGTTTTTAGGTTTGTAAATAATTTATGTGATCTCTTATTGAGTTACTTAACCTTATGAGAAAAATGTGCCGTTATCTGAAAAAGGAGCCTAATCGCTTATAATATATTGATAATCAGCAGCGTGGAATTTTGTAAATTATTATTTTGAAGTATTCAAGGAGGAAGAAGTGTGGAAACCGTTGCACAGATTGTTAGGTTTGCTACACAAATCTGATGACAGGGTGGGGTGTATAAACCAAAAAAGTCCCGCATTGTTGCGAGACTTTTTCAGTTCTAAATGTTATGAAGGTATATCGGGTTACGACAATTTCACGTTCACTGCATTTAATCCTTTTCTTCCTTCCTGAAGGTCAAAAGTTACTTCGTCGTTTTCTCTGATTTCGTCAATCAGACCTGTTGCATGTACAAAGTATTCTTTGTCTGATCCATCTTCTTTGATAAATCCAAAACCTTTGGTTTCGTTGAAAAATTTTACTGTTCCGTTATTCATGATAATGTAATAAAAAATAAAAATTTGTTGAATTCGAGGCAAAGATAATACAATTATTCTATAAATCTCATTTATTTTCAATAAAATGGAAATATTTGCTGATAGTTGGAAGGTTAAGAAATCGTTTTGTTTTCTTTGTTGGGGATTTTTCAGGGTTGTGTCGTTTTTTCTTCAATGATATCTTTAAGAAATTCAAAAAGTATGAATGCGTCTTTTCCCTTTTTGATCGGAATTAGCTGTTGTTTATCAATACTCCTGGCAAAGGGCAATAAAAGGGTTTGCATCTTTTTGATAAACAAAGCCTGCCTTTCAACGGAGGTTCTTCCATCTTTTGCCTGCATATCTTGAATATCAAATAAATTGGCAATGCCATCGGCTACCTTGATGGCCTGAGGGAAAAGGTTTTGTGCATGGTCAGAAAAAGCGTGCAGCCGGTTATGCAGCTGCTTGTCTTTTTCTACAGCGTCTTTGATGTCGGGGCCGGAAACACTGTATACATACCAGGCAATGGAAGGGCGCAGGGTGTAAAGTTCATTGAGGGTGCGGGTTTTGTCCGGGGCATCTTCAATGGTATCGTGCAGTACCCCCGACAGGATAATTTCTTTGGGAAAACCCAGACGGGCAAGAATATAACCTGTGCTGAGCACATGAGCCAGGTAAGGATGGCCGGAGTCCCGGTATTCGCCCCGGTGTCTGTGGGCTGCATAAAGAATGGCTCTTTCAAGCAGGGGCTTGTCATTTTTCAAAAAGTAACTGTCAGGAAGGTTTTTGACGAAAAAACTTTTTTTATTGGCTTTGAGCAAATGATTTTTTATCTCCCGAACAAATCCTGAATCAGTTAGTTTGTCCCGGTGGGCTTTTACGATCTCGTGCACTTGCTCTACTCCCTGCTCCAATGCCAGACTGGTGGCCAGTTGAAGGGATAGATTCTGCGAAAGGTTATTGGAAAGCCTCATTGCCATCAACAATGATACAAAAAAATTGCGAAACAAAGGGACAAATCCTAATATTATCGGATACTTATTGGGTATTTTCAAGTAGGTTTTTTGTTCTTTTATACACGGGTCCTTTGTATCTTTGAACGCGGGTTGCCTTCCGGCACTACTTCTGTTTTTTCAAAAAAAACTTGTCCGATGCTAATGATCAGGGTATGAAAGAAATTCTTACAGGGCGTTTCAACAAAGAAGAACTGGCAAAACTGCTCAATGCCGACAGGGAAAAGTTTGAAGAGACTTTAATCATAGCCCTTCAGGATATACACCCGGTTTCCTGGAGAGCTGCCTGGATGTTGTATCACGCCATGGAAGAACAGGACCGCAGACTCCAACCCTTTTTGCCGCAGTTAATAGCTGCCCTGAAAGGAAAAGGCGACGGACACCAGCGCGAACTGCTGCGTATTATCGGCCTGCTGGATATTACTGAAGATTACGAAGGAGTACTTTTTGATGCCTGCATGGAAATTTGGGAGCAGGTAGGTAAAATCCCATCGGTAAGAATTTTTGCCTTTCGTCTCATTGTGCGCATCGCCCGCAAATACCCTGAATTGAAAAACGAAATAGCTTTCCTTACCCAGCCCCACTATACCGAAACCCTGAGCCCGGGAATTCGGAATTCGGTGCATAAGTTGCTGTAAAGGTTTAGTTTATGGTGATTGTATGTTTTACTTTTATCTTGCCAGGCTAAGTTGTCAATTTGCATTTTGTTTTTTTCGCGGGACTCAATGAAAAACCTTTACTGAAAGTCCAATTCTGTTCCCTTGCACTGGTAAATCATTTTGCGTGTAAAAATTAAAAGGAAGGTATTCGATTCCCAAGTTTATCTTTTTGAATAAACGAAATTCCATCATTAATTTACCACCAAAAGTTTTTTTAAATCGGGTTACGTTTCCATTCAAATCCTTGATAGAATTGTTCGTCTCCAGTTGGCCACCCCCACCCAAAGTGAGTACCTTTGTTTGCCAGGTGAGGAGTAGTTCAGAGAAATAACCTTTGGAGTTGGCATTCCCATCAAATCTGCCCTGGTATCGAATGCCTAAAGCTGCTCTGACTCCCATATTGGTTGAAGCCAAAGGGATGCTGTAACCCATAGAAAGGGCTGCACCTCCTCCCGCACGGTAATTGCCTCCTTTGGGATTGATGACCACCGTCTGTCCTCCAAACAGCGCGCCTATGCCCAAATAAAACCCGGTTTGTCTTTGGAATATTTCCGCATTGTCTGAGGATGCTACTTTGACAAATATTCGGGGTGTGGCAGTAAATGAAATCCTGGCAATGGCGGATTTTTTCCCTGAGGGAACAAAGATTTGAACTGTGGGGGTGTATACTGCTCTGCTTGTCGGGACTTCATAAAAATGATATAAGTTTTGCCCAACCAGGGTAGGGTTTGTTGTCAGGAGGATGTATCGGGTTGTTTTATCGTAAACAATGTATTGGGTGTGCTCCATATTGTAAGGCCTGGTGCCTTCAATTTCCAGGGCAGGGGTTATTATCTCCTGTACCTCAAACTTATCGGTGAGTTTGACAACGATAGGGTAATAGAGTTTGGAATCGTGCACATGGGTGGTGATTTCCATTTTGTGTTTTTCTGTTTCCGGTACCGGAAGTTGAAACAAAAGAGAAATAGTTTCTCCCAACCCAAAATCCATGGCAAAAAGAAAATCATCGATCAGGTCCTGCTGGCCAAAACGCAGTTGCACGGGAGGAATCTCTGCCAGGGCTTCGGGGTCGATTTGCAATTCAGGCAGCGTGTCGTTGGGTATTTCGGGCGCTGTTGATTGGGCATGGGTTGCTAACTGGCAAAAGCAGACTATGAGTAAGAATACAATGAGGCTTTGATTTTTCATGAGTTTTCCCTTTGGATAAATCATCAGTGGTTAATGAACAATTTGCCAATAAATAAAAATATACGCCTTTTATTTTTTTGTAAAAATAGGAAAAAATTGGAATTTTGTCCTTTGATCCGGATTTTATTTGTCAAAAACCATTATTTATACATTGCACAGTTAGTGTCGAAGGCCGAAGGAATCAGTGAATATTGTAGTATCGAACCTCAACTCACCTTTTGTTGGTTATGTAAAGTGGGTTGCTGTTTTTTTAAGTTAAATTACAAAAATTAAAAAAAACACTATATTTGTGACTGAACCGGCACAATCTTTCCGTAGCCTAAAAAACCTTGTACATGAAGAAAATATGTATTGTAATTGCTGTTTTGGGATTGTTCTGGATAAATAACCTTTATTCACAATCCATTCGATGCGGGGTGATTACCCATCTTGAAGATTCCATTCATCATCATTACGTCGGGATTTTTATTTTTCAGGTAATCCATGAAGTGTATTCCACTCCTTTTGATTTGAAAACTCCCCTTGCTCAAATGACCATGAATCAACTTGCGCAACAATACCCGCATGTGGAGTTTGTGAAGATAGATGAAACTCATTATCGTGAGCACCTGGCTTTTTTGGAAGAGTTTTCGGGTCGAAGAGTTTTGCGAAGAAAAAGATTAGAATGGTTTGAAACCATGAAAGAGAAGTATGATATTGCCAATTTGTTAGTAATATCACATGTCCCGGTAATGTATGATATAATTACACACAGCAGATATCCCATTTACGGATATGGTATTTACAATTCTGTGCATCCGGGAAGAAGTTCAGTGTATATTAATATGGAAAGATATTTTTTTGATGAAACAAAAGTCAGCAATAGTTTTGCAAGAAATAACCTGCTTCATATAGATGATTTGCCCCGAATAACAAAACAGAATGTGTATTTCAGTCAGGATGAGTTAATTGCCCTGGAACCACATATACTCGAACTTATTGAAAAGCAGGTTTGGGAGCTTTTGTGGGACAGCAAGCTTACGCAAGAGATGACCCGGGCATTTGGTAAAGCTGGAGGGGAATGAACCATTGATTTTAGGGTGCTGAAAGACAGAGAATAGGAAGTTGCTTATGAGCGCAAACACCTGAAAGGAGACCTCAGCCGGGTTTTCAGGGTAGAAAAATATTTTGAAAGAGTTTGAAATAGAATAACACAGGAATGTGCGGCACTTGTATTCGGACAATCCTATTTAAGCTTTGGACAAAACTCCTTTTTGTCTTTCTGAAATCCAAATGCATTTATACGCTTCATCAAATCTTCATAGAACGGCCTGTACATTTACCCAAAACTTTTAACTGCAAAGAAGGATTCAAATCTTCTTCCGGCAAAAAAATATATTAAAAGCAATAATCAATAAAAACCACTATTCACTTTAAAATTTACAACTATGAAAAAATTAAGTATGATGATGGCAGTTATTACCCTGATGGCCCTCTTTTTCGCGGGATGCGAAAAGGACAACAACAAGGGAACCATTAAACTTTCCATAACCGATGCTCCAATTGATTCTGATGGTATTAGCGGAGTTTACATCACCATCACCGATGTGCAGTACCACTTGAGTGGCAACGACTTTGCCAGCTTTGATGAATTTGAAGGTCCAAAGTTGTTTAACCTGCTCGATTTAACCCGGGGAGTTTCCGAGTTGCTCGGAACCCTTGAGATAGAGCAAGGAACATACACTCAGCTCAGATTTATGATCGATGCCCCTGACTATGGTCTGGATACACCGGCCAACCCGGGTTGCTACCTCGAGTTTGAGGACGGCACAACCCAACCGCTTTTTGTTCCCAGCGGAGCGCAAACCGGTTATAAAGGAGTAGGCGCGTTTACTGTACCTGCCAACGGCGTGGTTGAGATTACCGCCGACTTCGATGTACGCAAGTCGGTTGTGAAAGCAGGCGCCTCAGGGAAGTATATTCTCAAGCCCACCATTCGTCTGATAGTTGACGATCAGGCAGGAAAAATCGTTGGCAGCGCAACCAATATCCCCGCAAATACTCAAATAGTGGTATTTGCATACGAGGATGACACTTATACCGATTCAGAGGCCAGCGAACCAGGCACCGAGGACCCTCGTTTCCCCAACGCGGTTAGCAGCGACATGGTGGATGAGTCGGGCTCATACCATATAGATTTTCTTGCTCCTATGACCTACGATTTGGTGGTAGTAGCCAACGTGGATGGCGTATTTAGCCAGGTTTTGGGTATTGTACGGGATGTTGTGGTAGAAAGTAAGGAAACTACTACAAACAATATAGATCTGGACAATCTCTAAAAGAGAATTAATTGCAATAAGGCTGACTCATAAACCAAAGCAGGTTTGTTGTTGATACCCATCCCTGGCACTTTCCTGTCTTATGACCCATCCCCGGCCCTTCCCTACGGGTATGGAAGGGTGACGCCTGTCCTGACATTCTGCTAAAATCCGTAAGCCAGCAAAGCTCCCTTCCTTCCCTGTTTGCAGGGAGGGTGCCCGAAGGGCGGGGGGGGCAGAAGGATTGATAGGCTGAGAGCTTAGCCCGAAGTCCCGCAACGAAAGGATGCGGGATTGAAGGGTTTAAGGATTGCAACCTGGCCATTAGAAGTAAATGCACAACGCGTTGAACAATATTGGGTATTTGTGCTAATTTTGTAGTGCATTTCATTGAGGATAAAAAATGGAAACATTATTTCAAAAACAGAAATCATTGCTTGCCCGGACAAACTTATCGTTCAAGCGATACATGTACGGCAAATTTCCTTGGAATAGCCGTATGGCCGGGCTTGTGGGTCCGCGAGGTGTGGGAAAAACCACGATGCTGCTGCAATATATCAAAGAACAAAACGGCACGGATATGCTGTATATTTCGGCAGACGATATTTATTTTTCAATTCACAGATTGACAGATGTGGCAGATGAATTTTATAAAAATGGCGGAAAACGACTTTTTATCGACGAAATTCATAAGTACAAAGATTGGTCGGTTGAGTTGAAAAACATTTACGATTTTTATCCCGATCTGAAGGTTTGCTTCACCGGCTCGTCTATTCTTGATATTCGCAAAGGGATGGCCGATTTGAGCCGCCGGGCGCTGATGTTTTCTATGCAGGGTTTTTCATTCCGCGAATATCTGAAATTCGAACATGACATTAATGTAAAACTACATTCGTTTGAAGAAATTATCAGCAATCATATCACATTACTTGACAGCATTGAACATCCGTTGCCACTTTTTCGCGAATATTTGCATAAAGGTTATTATCCGATGGCAAAAGAAGATAATCTGGCAATTCGTATGGGACAAATACTGAATTTGACGCTTGAAGTTGATATACCTCAGTTTGCAAATTTAACAGTAACCACTGCGCGAAAACTGAAAAAGCTGTTGCTTGTTGTTGCCGAAAGCGTACCGTTTAAACCCAATTTTGTGTCGCTTGCCGGAAAGTTGGAGGTGAGCCGTAATTCGCTCGAAGAATATCTTACTTTTATGGAAGATGCTGGACTTATTGCCCGCTTGCGCGACCAGGCAGAAGGAATAATCGGTTTGGGAAAAGTGGAAAAAGTATATTTAGACAATTCGAATCTGATTTATCATTTATCAGCGAGAGAACCTGAAATCGGAAATATCCGCGAAACTTTTTTCATGAATCAAACCCGGGTAAATAATGCAGTAGTTTCTTCTGCTGTTGCCGATTTTAAAATTGACAAATATACTTTTGAAGTTGGCGGCAAAAACAAATCGCAGCAACAAATCAAAAATACGCCCAATGCCTTTATTGTAAAAGATGATATTGAATACGGCTATAAAAATGTTGTGCCTTTGTGGGCATTTGGATTGAACTATTGATTACACTGAGTTAAAAACTCCATGTCATTCACATTAAAGCCCTTTTGGACAGATGTGAACAGTTAGAGATTGCAAGAAAAAGAATAACCTCCGC
>CAZBGI010000084.1:0-13754 GCA_964491395.1 uncultured Bacteroidales bacterium
GTGGGACGTACTGGAATCGAACCAGTGACCTCATGCCTGTCAAGCATGCGCTCTAAACCAACTGAGCTAACGTCCCTTAAACCAACCTTGCTAAGGTTTCAGGCATCTGGGCCTGATAGTTGATATGGTTTGCAAAAATAGAAATAATTTTAGTGTAAGCTTCAAAATATGCTCAATATTTATAAAATTACCTCTGCAAGGTAAAAACACACCATTTCTATCGCAAAGTATGTGGATGAGATGAACCCTGAAAAAACAAAAAACCAGCTGACCTGTTACGATACCCACCCAACTTACAAACCCAAAAGAAAGGAATCTTTACCTCCACAAAAGTATAGATTCCGTTTCTTCTAATTGGCAATCACCCTGCTACAAAGGAATGTTCCCATGCTTTTTGGCAGGAACAATTTCCCGCTTGTTCTCTGTCATTTCCAGTGCCTGAATAAGCTTGAGCCGGGTTTGACGGGGATAGATTATTTCATCGATATGTCCTGATTCAGCGGCTTTGTAGGGAGAGCAGAATTTTTCACGATACTCCCGGGTGGCTTTCACCTTCTGCTCATCGTTGAGTTTGTTGCGATATATGATGTTCACCGCCCCTTCAGGCCCCATAACGGCAACTTCAGCTGTGGGGTAAGCATAATTGACATCAGCGCCCAGGTGTTTGCTGGCCATCACCACATAGGCACCCCCGTATGATTTCCGGGTGATAACGGTAACTTTGGGCACCGTAGCTTCGGCGTATGCATACAAAAGTTTGGCACCATGTTTAATGATTCCCCCCAATTCCTGTTCTACCCCGGGCAAAAATCCGGGTACATCGCAGAAGGTAATGATAGGTATATTGAAAGCATCGCAGAACCTGACAAACCGGGCAGCTTTAAGGGAGGCTGCAATATCAAGCACCCCGGCAAGCATGGCAGGTTGATTGGCAACAATCCCCACCGACTTTCCGTTTAGCCGGGCAAAGCCGGTAATTACATTCTGAGCGTAATGAGGCTGTACTTCAAAAAAGTTGTAATCATCGGCTACAGCTGTGATGATCTCCATCATGTCATAAGGTTTGTTGGGATCAGAAGGCACCAGATCGCGTAATTTCATTTCCTCACGCAAGGGAGAATCGGTGCAGGGCTTCACCGGTGGGTCTTCCATGTTGTTGGAGGGAAGATAACTCATCAATTCCCGAATCATCATCATGGCTTGCTCGTCGTCGTCGGCAGTAAAATGTGCCACCCCACTCTTGGAATTGTGGGTCATGGCGCCACCGAGGTCTTCTTTGGTTACATCCTCATGGGTCACGGTTTTAATGACATCGGGCCCGGTAACAAACATGTAGCTTGTTTTGCGGGTCATGAAAATAAAGTCGGTGATGGCGGGTGAGTAAACGGCGCCACCGGCACAGGGACCCAAAATGGCACTGATTTGAGGTACTACTCCACTTGAGCGCACATTGCGCATGAAGATATCGCCATACCCAGCCAGACTTTCTACACCCTCCTGTATGCGGGCACCCCCGCTGTCGTTGAGCCCAATAATGGGAGCTCCGTTTCTTACCGCCAAATCCATGACTTTGATCACCTTGTTGGCATTGGCACGGCTGAGTGAACCGCCAAAAACGGTAAAATCCTGTGCAAAGACATACACCAGTCTTCCGTCAATCTTGCCGTAGCCTGTTACAATTCCGTCACCGGGAATTTTTTCGGTGTCAAAATCGGGGTTGTTGGTAGCTACAAATTTGTCTATCTCCACAAAGGTGTCAGGGTCGAGCAAATCTTTGATGCGTTCCCGGGCAATTTTTCGTCCCGATGCGTGAATTTTATCAATTTTTTCCTGTCCGCCACCCAGCTCTGCTGCCTGGTGCATTTGGGTAAGTTTATCAATTTTTTGTTTTGTATCCATTTTATTTTTAAGTTTTAAAACCTCACGTGAAGTCGCATTGTATATCGCAAAATGCGCGTGGTATTTAAGTATTAGTTACAATTCCGTAATCCCGGTTTCCATTAACTTTGTTATAAGGTAATGAGTAGCCAGGGTTAAAAACTGGATAATCTGAGAAAGGTGAACATCCTCTACTCCACCACTACCATAATTTTCTTTGCTTCCACGGTCTCCCCTTCTTTCACCCGGATCTCTTTTACCACTCCATCCTTTTGGGCTTTGAATTCACTTTCCATTTTCATGGCAGAGAATATCACCATTGTTTGACCCGCTTCCACCATCTCGCCAACAGCAACCGGAATCTTAACCACTTTTCCCGGAATGGGTGCCACAATGGTATTCTCACCATCTTCTTCAACACCGGCCAGACGGGCTGCCAGATATTTGGACTCAGCATCAACAATTTCCGTCTCGTACATATCTTTGTAGGTGTTCACAGTGTATTTCTTCACATTCTCTCCGGGAATAAGTTCAATGTTGTAAGACTTATGGTTGTGAAGAATGGAGAAGATGCCCTGGTTAACTTTCTCAAAATCCAGGTTGTAGACTTTCCCGTCTACGCTGATGCTCACATAAGAGCCATCCCAATGTATGAGTTCCACCTGGGCTGTTCTGTTGTTTATTTTTACTTCGTATGACATGAATTCGGGGATTTAAAGTTTCAAAACACTTCTGATTCGGCTGTAGTCTTTCCAGTTGTTTTTCAGGGTGGTCATTTCTTTAGGAGATGCTTTCCGAATGCGATAAAGATATTCGAGAAAAGCAGCAATTACCACCATGTCTTCACATTCCCCTTCACAGGCATCATGACGAAGCAAATGCGTGATGTTTTCATCGATAAAGTGGGTCGTATAATTTCCTTTCACAAAGTCGGAAGTGGTCATAATATTTTCAAGAAAATTGAGTGAATTTTTCACGCCTGCAATTTTAAATTCCTGCAATGCCCTGATGGTTCTTTCAATAGCATCCGCTCTGTCGCGCCCCCAAACTATAAGTTTGGCAATAAGGGGATCATAATAGATAGGTATTTCGAATCCTTCATATATATAACCATCCACCCTAACACCTACACCATAAGGAATGGTGATATGAGTGACTTTTCCGGGAGCCGGCATAAAATTATTAGCGGCATCTTCGGCATATACCCGGCATTCGATAGCGTGTCCGTTTTGTTTCAAATCTTCCTGCTGAAGGGAAAGATGCTTTCCTGAAGCAATATTGATTTGCTCTTTTACCAGGTCAACCCCAACTACCCGTTCAGTGATGGGATGTTCCACCTGCAAGCGGGTGTTCATTTCCAGGAAATAATAATTGAGCTGGTTGTCCACAATAAATTCTATGGTACCGGCCCCTTCGTAGTCCACTGCCTTGGCGGCTGCAACCGCGGCTCTCCCCATTTCTTCACGAATAGCCGGGGTAAGGATAGGTGATGGCGTTTCTTCTATGATCTTTTGATGTCTCCTTTGCACCGAGCATTCTCTTTCAAAGAGATGAATCACATTTCCATGCTCATCGGCCAGGATTTGAAATTCTATGTGGTGGGGAGACTCAATGTATTTCTCAATATAAACAGCATCGTCACCAAAGGCTGTTTTGGCCTCGGAGCGGGCAGCCCGAACAGCGCTTTTGATATCCCTTTCATTTTTTACCAATCTCATTCCTTTTCCTCCACCTCCGGCAGAAGCTTTCACCATGACGGGCAATCCCACTTCTTTTACGGTCTTTATGGCCTCTTCTTCCGAAGTGATGGCTGATTCCGTTCCCGGAACCACGGGCACTCCGGCGGCAATCATGGTTTTTCGGGCGGTAATTTTGTCACCCATCTGTGCGATGGCATAAGGCTTTGGCCCGATAAATTTAATCCCGGCTTGTTGGCATTTTTCAGAAAAAACAGCATTCTCTGATAAAAATCCATAGCCGGGATGTATGGCATCTGCTTTGCTCTTTTGGGCCACTTCCAGTATTTTATCCATGTGCAGATAGGATTCGGAGGAGGGTGATGGCCCAATGTGATAGGCCTCGTCGGCATAAATTACATGCATGGCCTTTCGGTCCGCATCAGAATAAACTGCCACAGTGCGGATACCCATTTCGCGACACGATCGCATAATTCTAACGGCTATCTCACCCCTGTTGGCAACAAGAACTTTTCTAATCATAGTGTGTTTTTTGATTTTTAATTAAACCATCTTTTAAATTTAATAAACATCCGCGAGAAAAAGATAAAAAATCGGGTTTGATTTTATTTTTTCTCTGTTTGATAATGGTTTAATCGCTATTAAGGAAAAACGACAGCCGATTGTTCGAAAAAAGTCGCCTAATTTTATAGGCTGCCAAAATGACGCCGGATAATTCTGGCAATATATTTGATTATCGGTGCATCTAAATAATTAGATATTTAAATTTCAAACTTCAATCCATAAACATTTGCAGTTGCAGCGGTATCAAAACCGGCAACTGCCTGAAAAAACAAAAAAGCAAGTATTATGTCACTAGAAATCAATCAACAAGATTTAGAAAAAGAATTACAGGAAAATGAAAATCTGGTATTAGATTTTTATTCTACTGAATGCCCCCCTTGTGAAGCTTTGGCTCCCAAATTTCATTCCCTGGAAGAGTTTTACGGGAAAGATGTAAAGTTTTTAAAGATTTTCAGACAAGGCAACCGGGAGTTGGCCGAAAAGCTGGGTGTAAAATCTTCTCCCTCATTGATATTTTTCAAAAACGGTAAAGAAACCGGAGACAGACTTATTGGAGGCATCAAAAAATCAGATATTGTTAAAAACCTCGACGCACTGCTTCCTGAAGATAAAGTAAAAGAAATAAAGAGCCGGATAAAGCCGGTCATAACCCACACAGATGTAATAGTTCTGGGTGGCGGACCCGGAGGGATGGCAGCCAGTATTTATCTGGCACAGGCCAAGGTTGATACCACAATCATTGACCAGGCTTTGCCAGGGGGGCAGGTATCCACTACCCACCAGGTATCTAACTACCCGGGGTTTATTGAACCCCAGCAAGGCTTTATGCTTTCGCATTATATGTCTGAGCAAGCCAAAGCGGCAGGCGTAAAGTTCAAAGTTGCTGTGGATGTAAACAAGGTAGACCTGAACAAAAAAGAAGTGGTTGTGGACGGATTTGAAACCATCAAAGCCAAAAAGATCATCATATCTACCGGTGCCTCCCCCCGCTATCTTAATATTGACGGAGAAAAAGAGTATTACGGCAAAGGAATATCCTATTGTGCCACCTGCGATGCCAAATATTATCACGACAAAGAGGTTGTCATTGTGGGTGGAGGAAATACAGCAGTAGAAGAGTCGGAGTTCATTACCAAGTTTGCCTCTAAAATCACCATGATACAGCAGCTACCGCAACTTACGGCCAACAAGTCAGCTCAGGAGCGTTGCCTGGCAGATCCCAAAATCAGCGTTTTGCTTGAACATGAACCCCGCGGATTTTACAAAAATGGATCCGACAAGATGCTTGTAAAAGTGCAGGACCTGAAAAGCGGAGAACTCAAAGACATAGAAACCGATGGCATATTCATTTTTGTAGGAATGAAGCCTAATACCGGAATTATTCAGGAACCTCTTGATACGGATGACTGGGGCTATATCAAAGTAGATGATGAAATGCGCACCAGCATACCGGGTGTGTATGCCGTAGGCGATGTCATCAGCAAAAAATACAGGCAAATCACTACTGCGGTGAGTGATGGCACCATTGCTTCCATTGCCTGCGCGAAAGAAATTGATGAATAAGCATTTTCTCTTCCATCTTCTTTCCGAAGTTCCCACCCTGATTGTATAATCCAAAATCCGGGGTGAGAACTTCGGATTTTTTCATTCATTGTGATAACTTTCCCCTTTTAAAATGGTAAAGGCCCGGTAGAGTTGTTCCGCGAAGAAAAGCCTTACCATCTGGTGAGAAAAAGTCATTTGCGAAAGAGATATTTTAAAATGTGCTTTCAGCCGGAGTGAATCGGCAAATCCAAAGGCACCTCCAACTACAAACACCATTTCTCTTACCCCACTGTTCATACGCTTTTGCAAAAAAGTTGAAAAACCTACCGAGGTAAATTCCGTTCCTCTTTCATCCAGCAACACCAGGCAATCTGCCTTTTCAATATGTCTGGCAAGTAGCTCTGCTTCTTTCTGTTTGACCAGTTCAGGTGACATTCCTGCCGTTTTTTTTAAACCTGCCAGCTCCTTTACCTCAAAGGGAACATAATGTTTCAGCCTCATGACATATTGCTCAATTCCTGTTTTCAAGAAACCCTTGTCGGTTTTGCCAATGGTCAGTAAAGTAATCTTCATTCGTTGTGATTTTATATGTATTGCCTGGAGTTATCTTTGTTTTTAAAAAATCAGGATGCCGATTCTCACATAACGCATCATGCAAATATACAGCAATGTATAGGCAAATCCTTCTGTTTTATTGATTTGCTCACTATGGAATCCAACTCAGTTGAAAAATTCACAGACCCACCCTATGGGTATTTTTACCCGTTTTGCATGAAACGGCCAAAATTTAACCCTTTTCACAGATATTAGTCAATAAAAAACCTTTACCTTTATCCCTTCGGGATTCGCCTGTTAATAGCTTTGAGGTCGTTTCCAAACTGCTTTTATTCTGGGTATCCCGGTTTTGGGGGGACATTTTTTTATCAGAAAAACAAAAAAACAGAGTTTGGTTTGGTTTTTGACTTTAATAGATGGTTTTGCTGAAACCATTGCAAAAGAACAAAACAGATGAATAAAAATACAATTATCATTTTGGCATTTCTGGCTTTAAGCATCTATCCGTGTTACAGCGGTGTCTCAGTGCAATCAGAAGATGCGGTCAGGGAAATCAACGAATCTATCCGCACAGGAAATGCCCGCGAGACAGCCCGGCATTTTGGTTCAACCGTTGACCTGAAATTACCCGGTAATGAAGGCACTTATAGTCGAAACCAGGCAGAGTTGATATTGCGCAACTTTTTTTCGCGCAACGCGGTTGCCTCCTTTTCAGTGCATCATCAAAGACCTTCCAAGGATGGTTCAGTATATGTTATCGGCACCTACGAGGCCAAAAACGGCCAATCTTACCGAACCTATTTCCTGGTGAAAAAAATATCAGACAACATGGTTCTGCACCTATTGCAGATGGAAGAACAGTAGTAAAAAACTGACCCTTACCATTTACCAAAAACGGCTTATCATTCGCATAAACCGTTTTTTGTTTTTTATGTACCCTCCTTTTGATTTTTTGTCTGAAATCTCTCAATAAACACTATTTTTGATTTTCATAGAAGCGACAAACAAAATAAAAAGGACAAGTTATGTTTACGCTGGAAATCATTATAGTACTGACAGTACTGGTACTGGCCATCATAATGTTTGCTTCAGAGAGATTCTCGGTAGATGTTGTAGCCCTGATTATCATGTCAGTACTAATCATTACCGGTGTAGTAAGCCCCGAACAGGGTGTATCCGGATTCAGCAATTCAGCAACCATTACTGTAGCTGCCATGTTCATTCTCAGTGCAGCTTTATTTAAATCGGGAGCGGTGTTAGGCCTGGGTAACAAGCTTGCCAGTTTATTCCAGTACAACTTCTGGCTTGCCATTGCCACTACCATGCTCACCATAGGGCTGGTTTCTGCTTTTATCAATAACACTCCCGTGGTGGCCATTTTTATTCCCATTCTTGCCGGTGCGGCCATCAAGTCGGGCAATAACCTGGGAAAGATGCTTATGCCTTTATCTTTTGCATCCATGTTTGGCGGATTGTGTACCCTCATCGGAACATCCACCAATATCCTTGTGAGTGGCATTGCCGCAGAACATGGCCTTGAACCTTTTGCCATGTTTGAAATGGGAAAAATGGGCCTGGTATTTTTTGGGGTAGGATTGATTTACATGATAACCATTGGAATCAGGCTCATTCCCAAAAGAGGTGGTACCGGTGGGTTGGTCCAGAAATTTGGCATGGGAGAATATCTTACCGAGATAGTGCTTGAACCCACTGCTTCAACCGTAGGGATGTCCATCGCAGAAAGCCCCTTAACGAAAAAACTTGATATCGATATTCTGGAAGTAAACCGGAAGGGACAGAAATTTTTTATGCCTGCTTCTAAAATGGTTTTGGAAGCGGGAGACATCCTCAAAGTGCGCTGCGATCTGGAAAAGATAAAGTCGCTCATTGAAAGAGAAGGTGTGGCACTGAAAACCAAAAGAAAATTTGGAGACCAGGATATTGAGAATGAAGATGTGGTGCTGGTGGAAGCAGTAATTGCACCGAATAGCGAATTTGAAGGTAAAACCGTTAAAGAAATTGCTTTCAGGCAAAGGTATGGATCTACCGTACTGGCCATACGACACAGGGGAGAAATAATGAGAGAGAAGGTGGCCAACACGGTTTTGCGGTCGGGCGATACCTTGCTTATAGAAGCCCAGCGGGAAAAGCTCGATGCACTCAGAGAATTGCAACTTCACGGACGCAACACCTTTTTGATTGTCAATGAAGTAGGGTTTGAAAAATACAAAACCGAAAAAATTGGCTATGTTGTAGGTACCATTATCGGTATCATTGCCCTGGCTGCACTCAATATCCTTCCCATTATGGTAGCAGCTTTGATAGGTTGTATCTTTCTAATTGTGACCCATTGCATAAGCATGGAAGAGGCATACCGTGCCATTAACTGGAAAGTAATATTTTTACTGGCAGGGGCCATGAGCCTGGGTGTTGCCATGGATGAAAGCGGTGCGGCCAAACTGCTATCCGGGCTACTCATAGAAGGAGCAGGTTCGTGGGGGCCAACAGCAGTAGTTTCTATTTTATATCTTATCACGGTAATAATGACCAGCGTAATGAGCAATAATGCCAGTGCTGTATTACTGGCACCCATTGCCATTGCGGCAGCTATTGCCATGGATGTAGACGCCCGCCCTTTTTTGATGGCCATCACTTTTGCGGCATCTTCCAGCTTTATGACTCCCATCGGATACCAGACCAATACCATGATTTATGGGGCAGGCGATTATAAATTCAAAGACTTTGTAGTAGTGGGCGGCCCCCTCAATCTTATTTTCTGGATTATTGCTACTTTTATGATACCTGTATTTTTTCCGTTTTAAATCTGTAAGCAGATGTTAGAGTATATAAATGATGCTTTTGGCTCGGTGAGAGATTTCCTGGACCACCCCCTGTTTTCGCTGGGAGAAACAGATCTTAGTTTATCCCTGATCCTTTTTCTTGTAATTTCTACCGCATTGCTGTTCTACCTTTCAGGGAAATTCAAAAAACTGCTTGCGAACAAAATCCTGGCCCGCTACAATGTGGAAATTGGGCTGAGAATGGCCATCAGCACCATTTTGCGGTACGTAATCGTAACCATCGGGATGATTGTGATTATCCAAAGTACCGGCATCGATCTGAGTTTCCTTACCGTATTGGCAGGTGCCCTGGGGGTGGGCATTGGTTTTGGTTTACAAAACGTAACCAACAACTTTGTAAGTGGTATTGTCATCCTGCTGGAGCGCCCCATAAAAGTGGGCGACCGTATTGAACTCAGCAACCCCGCCGGCGAAACCATCAACGGCGATGTAGTCACAATTTCGGCTCGTTCCACCACAGTCATTACCAACGACAATATTGCCATGATTGTGCCCAACTCCAACCTGATAACCTCTACGGTAATCAATTGGAGCTATAACGACCGCAGGGTAAGATTCAACTTTCCGGTAGGAGTGCATTACAAAGAAGACCCCGAAGTTATCCGTAAATTGCTTAACGAGGTGGCCATGGAAAATGAAGGAGTACTGAAAACGCCTCCTCCCGACGTATTGTTCGAGGAATTTGCTGACAGCTCTCTTAATTTTATTCTGCGTGTATGGACCACCCGATACACACAAAAACCCGGAATCCTCAAAAGTCAGCTTTATTATGCTGTTCATAAAAAGTTTAAAGAACATAACATTGAAATTCCTTTCCCCCAGCGAGACCTGCACCTAAAAACCGGATTTCCCTCAATAGAAAGCAACCCATGATCGGGTTGCTTTCTGGTGTTTGTCCCGGCCCTTTTTATCCTACCAAAGATTTCTTTATCGTTACCCATTTTTTCGTAATTTGGCCGTTTCTTTTAGGCAAATAATTAAGAAAACTATGGACGCGAAAAGCTTACCTGATTTATTTGAAAAAAGTGTAGAGAAATTTGAGGATAATACTTTTTTATGGGAGAAAAGAAACTCTCACTACAAAGGCCTCACCTACAAAAACACCCACGAAAGAGTGCAGAAATACGCAGCAGGTTTGCTAAAAATGGGTTTTAAGAAAGGGGATAGAGTAGCTTTGATTTCAGAAGGGAGAAACGATTGGGTCATTTCAGAACTGGCACTTTTGTATTGCGGGGGTATAAGTGTACCCTTGTCGGTAAAAATAGAAGAAGATCTGGATTTGAGGTTTCGACTTCAGCACTCCGGTTGCAGAGGCATTATTATTTCTGGCAATCACCAGCACAAGGCATTCCGGCTGGCAGATCAGCTGCCCGACCTTGAATTTATCATTGTACTGGACGGCAAACCCCAACCGGGAGATGAGAAATATGCCTTGCTGGAAAACCTGATGTTTGATAAGGAAAAAATCATCGAAGTGGAAGAAATTATAACCATTGGTGAGGAATATTTACAGCAAAATCCCCACTGTGTAAAAGAGGTCAGCGAAAACCTGATGCCCGATGATCCTGCCAATATTTGCTATACGTCAGGCACAACCGCCGACCCCAAGGGAATCATTCTTACCCATAGAAACTACCTCTGCAATACCCGTCAGGCGACGGCCATTTTCGACGTTCCTGAATACTATACCTCCCTGCATATATTACCCTGGGACCATTCTTTCGCGCATACCGTAGGCATATACACCCTTATGCTGCGTGGAGCAAGCCTTGCCTCACTCAAACTGGGCAAAACCCTCAATGAAACTTTGCGCAACATTCCCATTTCCATCAAAGAAGTAAGGCCCTATTTTATGTTGAGTGTTCCGGCACTGGCAAAAAATTTTAAAAATAATATTGAAAAAGCGATAGCTGATAAAGGAAAAGTAACCCGCTGGCTTTTCAATAACGCCATGAGGGTTGCGGTAACTTATAACCGCGAAGGATACAACAGAGGCACAGGGCTCAGAATTCTGCTCAAGCCCATTTATGCTATGTTCGACAAAATCCTGTTTTCCAAAATCAGGGACAATTTTGGGGGTCGTCTCAAATTCTTCGTGGGCGGAGGAGCATTGCTGGACATTGAGTTACAACGGTTTTATTATGCTATCGGGTTTCCCATGTACCAGGGATATGGGCTCACCGAAGCCTCCCCCATCATTTCTTCCAACACACCGGATTTTCACAAGCTGGGCTCCTCAGGAAAAGTAGTTCCTTTTTTGGAACTCAAGATTTGTGATGACAACGGACATGAAGTTCCTGTAGGACAACAGGGTGAAATTGTAGTAAAGGGGGACAACGTGATGGCCGGATACTGGAACAACGAAACTGCAACAAAGGACACCATCCGCAACGGCTGGCTTTATACCGGAGACCTGGGGTATCTGGATAATGACGGGTACCTTTACGTTTTGGGAAGAAACAAAAGTCTGCTTATTTCAGGCGACGGAGAGAAGTACAGCCCCGAGGGAATTGAAGAAGCGGTAGCCGAGAAATCAGCTTACATTGACCAGATCATGCTGTATAACAACCAGAATGCCTATACCTCGGCCTTGATTTATCCCAACAAAAAAAGTCTCAACGAGTGGGCTCAGAAGAATCATTTTGACCTGGAAAATGAGGATGGCCAAAGGGCTGTATTGTTAAAAATTCAATCAGAAATCGATCGTTTCCTGCCGGGAGGAGACCTGGATAACCTCTTCCCTGCACGCTGGCTTCCTACTGCTGTTTGGGTAATGACAGAACCTTTCTCTGAGCAGAACAAGATGATCAACAGCACCATGAAAATGGTCCGCCCTGCCATCACGGAATTTTATAAAGAGGCACTGGCCTATCTGTACACACCAGATGCCAAGGATATCTGTAATAAGAAAAATATTTCCCATATCGAAATCCTTTTTGCAGGCAAAAAAGAACAACCCTGAACTAAGAGCAATTGAACAGTATGAATGATAACATCCGCAATATTTCCATTGCCCAATATACCTATGAGCTCCCTGAAGAAAGGATAGCCCTTCACCCCCTTGAGCAGCGGGATGAATCCAGCTTGCTGATTTACAAGGAGGGAAGCATCAACAAAGAGGTATTCAAAAACATCTCTTCCCATTTGCCGGATGCTTCCCTTATGGTATTTAACAACACCCGTGTAGTACAGGCACGGCTACTGTTTCGCAAACCCAGCGGCGCTTTGATAGAAGTTTTCTGTCTTGAACCGGCAGGGACTATCCGCGATATTCAGCTGGCCTTCCAGGACCGGGAAAAGAGCAGTTGGTTTTGCCTGGTGGGCAATGCCAAAAAATGGAAACAGGGAACACTGGAACTCAGGGTAGATGAAAACCTTTCCCTTACTGCAGAAAAGGGAGAGAAAACCAGGGATGGATACATCATTCATTTTCAATGGAACAGCCAGCAATCTTTTGCTGAAGTGCTGGAAATGGCAGGGAAAACACCTCTCCCACCCTACATTGGCCGCAAAGCAGAAGAAGACGACAAGCACCGCTACCAAACCATCTACGCACGCCATTCCGGTTCCGTGGCAGCTCCCACGTCGGGATTGCATTTTACTGACCAGGTGATGGAAACAATACAGAAGCAGGGCATTGAAAAAACCTGGGTTACCCTTCACGTGGGCGCCGGAACTTTTAAACCCGTTTCGTCCGATACCATTGGCCATCACGAGATGCACCAAGAGCAGATCATCGTGCAGAAAGAAACCATCCAGGCACTGCGAAACCATAGCCAGAGCACAATCATCAGTGTGGGCACCACATCCCTGCGCACTCTCGAGAGTCTGTACTGGCTGGGTGTGAAACTGAAAAACGGGTATACCATCCCCGAGAGTGGTTTTGTCATCGACCAATGGGAACCCTACACCAATAGTGAGCACCACTCCATTTCACCCGCAGAGGCCATGGAAACCCTCCTGGAGTACATGACCCGAAATGCCATGCCCCATATCCATGGAGAGACCTCACTTATCATTGTACCAGGATACAAAGTGAGAATGGCCACCGTACTTGTTACCAACTTCCATCAGCCCGGCAGTACGCTCTTACTGCTGGTAGCTGCATTTTGTGGCCGGGACTGGAAAAAGATTTATGATTTTGCCCTGGACAACGACTTCAGGTTTTTAAGCTATGGCGACAGTTGTTTGCTGTTTAGGAATGACAAGCAGGAGGGTGCGCATTGATGCGATAATTTTACTGGACCCTGCACTCATATATCCGCGATTCTTCATTCCATGGGTGATAGCCCTGTCCAATATAGCTGAAGCCATATTTCTCATAATACCCCACATGATCGGTGCATAAATAGACGTGGTCGAATCCTCCCTGCCGGGCGTCTTCTTTGGCTTTCTCCATGAGCAGGGCACCGTAAGCATTGCCTCGGTGGTGCTCCTCAATAAAAATGGCACAAATCCAGGGATACAAATCCATACGACTGATAAAATCGTTGGTTACCAGCCCGGCGCATCCGATAATTTCATCCTCTTTTTCAAGCAAATACCATTGCGGGAGGGGCTTGATGGAGTTTACACTATGGTTTATACAGTCTTCATAAATAACGGGCGGTACGCCTTTCCAGCATTTCTGGAAGTATTGTATGGCCTTGTCTTT
>CAZBGI010000085.1:0-13641 GCA_964491395.1 uncultured Bacteroidales bacterium
CGAATCGATGATGCTACGCTACAATATGCGTGACAAGGCGGGCGTGGTGCTGATGAATGAAGAAAACCATGAAAATATGGCGGAGGAATCGGGTAAGAAGATCGCCTTATCAAAAGGGATGCGGTGAACGGGAGAGAAAAAAGGAAAAAAGCCTGAACCTCGGGGCCCGAAGCTTAATGCAGGTAGCAACTGCCATTTGCCCGTCACAAAAGATACACCCTAAAACCCTGGAGGTTTCTGGAAACCTCCAGGGTTTGGTGCAATTTAGGGGTCGAACAAGTGGATGTCAACTGACCCCAAGTGGCCCTGCAAGGATAGAGCTGTCCTTTACAGAGTTGTTCATGTAGAGGACAGGATGATCTGAAAGGTCTCATCACAATTCTTTCATCTGTACTCAATTCTACCTTTTCTTTATCCGATACCCTCTGTTATTTATTCCTGGATTACTACCTTAAGGGTCTGTTCTCCTTCTGCGGTATACACCTGTACAAAGTAAATTCCAGCATTCAGCTCGGATGTTTCCATTGTCAGGTTTTTGCCGTCACCCTTTTTTACCAGGAGAATTCTTCCGCTGAGGTCTGTCAGCGCAGCCCGCTTAATGGGTTGTTCTGATGAAATATTCATGTAAGATTTGGCAGGGTTGGGATAAATAACAATTTCAGGTTGCTCTGTAGTATGGGAAGGAACGTTGAGGCACTCATCAAAATAAATGTTGATGCTGTCGTAGGATTCACATCCATTCAGGTCGGTGGCTCTTACCCAGTAAGTAGTGTCCGTGTCAGGCTGTGTAGCTGTCACCATCAGGGTTTGTTCCTGCGAGCCATCCGACCACAGGTAACTTTCAAACCCTTCACCGGCATCGAGTAGCAAGCTTTCTCCCTCACATAATTCCACATCCTCACCCAGATCAATTTCTGCACTTGCCGGGAAAACAGATAAAGTCATGGTGTGACTGGAAACCATTTCTTCATCACTATTAAAAATTGCCAGGGATAATTCTGTCGTGCCATTGTTCATATCCTCTTCTCCCGGAGAATAAATTGCCTGAAGGCTTTCTGCCTCATCAAAAGTACCATCTCCTGTTGAAGACCATAAAAGCGATTCGTGACCGGAGGCATACCCCTTTGTTTCGAAGTCTTCTTCACCACAAATCTGGTTGTCAAAACCGGCAAAGGCAATATAGGGCGGCGAAACGGGAAGCAAAATATTATCAATCCAGGCGCAGTCCTCATTCTGGGCCGGAAGAATGCCTCGTTGGTATGACCATGTAAAAGTTCTGGTGCCGGGTTCTACAGGGAAACTGACATGCAACCAGTCCTGCTCTCCCGACCATTGGCCCAACATCACACCATCAATAAAAAAGCGCAGATAATCAAGGGGAGAAGAGGATACCTTCCGATAAAAAGATATGCTGTCAGAACTTTGCACATCCAGCGTAATGCTAAAGGAGCTGCTTTGTCCTGAAGAAATATCACCGCTTTTTACGGCGTAGTCTCCCTGGTAGGTTTCCTCTGAAACTATTGTCCATGGCTCTTCATTGGTTGTGAACTGCCAGTCAAACTGATCAAAATCTCCCGACTCCCAGTCTTCCATAATCAATCCTAACCGGGTGGAAAATTCCTTTTCAAAAGTATAGGCTCCGGATTGAGCAAGCAACATGAAGCTTACTGGAGCTGCTGCGGGTACCGATGGGTGAGTTTCTGCATTGAAAGATACTGTTAAACTGTCGCCGGGTTGAATGGAAGGGAGAACAACCGGATCATCTTCTGTTTGTACATACGGGAGCAAAGATGAAAGCTCCACGATTCCCTCATCATTAGCCATTTGTCCGGTGTTAGAGATGTTAAAATTCAGAGATGCAGTTTCTCCCGCTTCAAGGATTCCGTTGTTGTTTCCCTGCTCTGAATCATCTATGATCATTCTCCCGACAGATAAAGCGGGAGCAATAACACTTTCGGAAAATCTGCTGACCATAGTTTCTTCGCTTTGTTGCTCTGAAACTACCAGGGTAAAATCAATGACGTGGTCGCCGGGAATATTGTCGGCAACCTGGAATGAGAAAGCATTTTCTACCGGGCGGGTTTCTCCGGCAGTGAAATCTCCGAAAAGAGCTGTTGAATCGCTGAGAGAAACATAGGGAGATGTTGTTTGTAGTGTGGCTTCTACGTTAGAAAAAGAGTTTTCTGTGGGATTTTCAATACTCAAATCCAGGCTGATCACTTCGGAAGGGTTGATGTTTCCATCATTGTTGCCTTGTTCATCGTTGACATGATGAACTGCATATCTGAGTTCCAGGGGTGTTTGCTCAATGGCTTCAAGGGCATTGACCACGCCGCTGCCTGAAGTGTTGCTTTTGATAAAAGAAAGAGCATCGGCGGTTTCTTCCAGGATCTGACTGATATCTTCAGGCAGCAGGAAAGGATTCCGGGAAAGCATCAGGGCTGCTACTCCGGCAACAGCGGGAGTTGCCATGGAGGTGCCGCTCAATGTTTTATAGCCACTGATATCGTTGTTGTCCAGGGAGGTAATGTTAACGCCGGGAGCTACAACATCGGGGCGGATGAGGCCCATTCCGGGATTGAAAGGATAGTCGTTGTAAGGATTTACTGTTTCCCATTCCACAGGTCCTCGTGATGAGCTGGCCGCAACATTGTCATTGTTGTCTGTTGATCCTATGGATATAACCCCGGAAGTCCCTCCGGTAAGTGTTTGGTCAGGGTGAAGCCATGGAGGAGGAACGTCTCCGGGTGTTCTTACCTGATAGGGAACCTGATCAGAGCCGGATTCCCCTTCATTCCCGGCAGCGACAAAAGCAACCAGACCGGCATTTCGAACATTGTTCATAACCGTACGCATCATGGAGCGATCAGGATTTCCTACAATTTTGAATCCCAGCGACAAACTTAAGATATGGGCTCCGTTCTCCACAGCAAATTGAGCTGCATCCCATACACTCACCTGGCTACCTGATCCCTCGTCGCTCAACACTTTCAACGCCATGATTTTGGCTGCGGGTGCAATACCCGTCTGGGTGCCCGAAGCACCATTACCGGCTACCGTGCCGGCACAATGCGTGCCATGGCCCTGAACGTCCATCGGGTTGAGATTGTTTTCTACAAAATTAAATCCGTGCATAGGAAAATCAGGGTGTTCCCACATATTCCCCTGTAAGTCGTTGTGTTCGTAATTTACTCCGGTATCCAGGACGGCTACCACGATTTCTTCACCGGTATAACCCATTTCCCAGACTGCATCGGCCTGAATATGGCTTATGCTCCAGGCCATATTTTTATTTCTAATGGCATCTTTTTCGAGTGTCATAGATTCTTTGCCCATTGGGCTTTCCAAATCAAGCACCTTAAATTCTTTGTCATAGTCCAGCAGGGAAATATCCTTTCTGGCGGAGAGCTCGTCGATTACTTCCCTGGTAACATGCGCATGTACGAAATTGCCTATCCAGAAGCCCCTGATGTTTTTTGCTAATCCTTCTTTTTCTTTGTGTTGCAAAAAAATGATAAGTTCCTGTTGCTCTTCCTGGCTGAAGGATTTGAGTTCTTTTACTACAAGATCTCTTCTCGCCTGCGGGTGGGTTGCCCGGGTTGCTTTTTGCAGCAATCGTTCGTTGCTATATTGGTTTTGGAGGGTAATAACAAGGGGGATAAAGCCGGAGTCCTCCTTGGTTTGCAGCTTTTCCTCAAGATTTATGCCTATCCGCGGTTGTGCGGTGCTCCAAAAACTGAGGAGGGAAAACAAAATCAGTAACGGGATGTGTTTTACAAGTGTTTTCACAGTAAATAATTTTGGGTGATTAACTAAGGAAAAAGAAAAGAGAGCCGGAAAAGTGCTCCGGCTCTCTTCAGGTAAAATGATTTATTGAATAACCTGGATCCGGTGTGTTGCCATACCGGATGCAGTGCGAACCTGCAACAGGTATATACCGGTTTCCATATGGTCTACATTAAGTTGGTAAATTGCATGATCATTGTCTGCCGTATGGACAAGCTGCCCTTTAAGGCTGTAAACCTTTACCTCCAGAATGGTTTCATTGTGCTCAATATTGATGAGACTGCGGGATGGATTGGGGTAAACCCTGAGGCTGGTCTGAGCAACTTCATCCACAGCAACAGAAGGTACAAAATTGGCTTCCAGAACCAGATCTCCGGCAGGCATAAGGAAGGTGTATTGTTCATCTTCTGACAATACTTCGCCTGTCTCGTCGGTCCAGTTTTCAAACTCAAATCCTTCATTGGCTGTAGCAACAGCAGTGACTTCTTCATTGAACGTGTAACTTCCTGCTCCTGCTGCTGTACCAGCCTCTTCGGGCAATACCTCAATAGTAAGTTCATAAGAAACAGGTGCAAAGTTTGCCGTTAGTACTACATCCTCAGCAGGCATCTCAAATGTATGCTCCTCAGTTTCTGCTACCATATTGCCCTCTTCGTCGGTCCAGTTTTCAAAGGTGTATCCCGGTTCGGGCTCGGCTGAGATGATTACAGTTTCGCCAAACTCATAGTTGCCTGCTCCGTCCACTGTACCTCCTTCTTCCGGCGTTGCCGCAAGAGTTAAATCGTAGCTGCTGAGCTGGAAATTAGCCGTATAGGTGATATCTTCAGCCGGCATAGTAACCGAGTGGCTGGCACTGGAAGATACTTCGTTGCCCTCTTCGTCGGTCCAGTTGACAAATTCATAGCCTGCTTCAGGAGTTGCTGAAATCAATACGATGCTTCCCATGGTATAATCCCCGTCACCTGACACTGTACCTGTTCCTTCGGGTTCAACCAGCAAGGTAAGGGTGTTTTCGGCAAGGGTAAAGTTGGCGGTGAGGGTAATGTCCTGAGCCGGCATGGCAAAGGTGTATTCTGCCATGTCAGAAACTTCGGTTCCGTCCTCATCGGTCCAGTTCACAAAAGCATATCCTGCATCAGGTATTGCGTTGATGGTAACATCTTCACCAAAAATGTATTCACCTGCTCCGGTTGCTTCGCCTGTTCCTTCCGGTGATGTTTCAAGAGTGAGGTTGAAAGGCAGCGGTTCGAAGTGGGCCGTTAATTCAACATCTTCTGCAGGCATGGTAAAGGTGTACTGAGCCTCATCAGAAACTTCTACCCCTTCTTCAGTCCAGTTGACGAAGGCATAGCCTGCATTGGCAGTGGCGTTCACAGTTACTTCATCGCCCATGTTGTAGGTGTTTTCACCGGTCAAAGTGCCGGCATCTTCAGGTGCTGCGCTGAGTGCAACCGTGTAATCTGTCAGGCCGAAGTTGGCTGTCAGGGTAAGGTCTTCCCCGGGCATGGTGATAGTGGTTGCGGCTTCATCGCTAATTTCGGTACCATCGCTGTCGGTCCAGTTGATGAAGAAGTATCCGTCGGAGGGGGTTGCTTCGATGCTCACGGTTTCCCCGGCTAAGAATTCACCTGCTCCGCTCAATGTTCCTCCGGAAGTAGGGTTGGCGTCCAGCGCGAGGGTGTAGGGTGCTTCTTCAAGAATGACGCTTACTGTTTCATCTCCATCTACCACTTCTATCTCGCCGGTGGCTGTGATAAATCCTTCACGGGCAATGCTGTATTCGTAAGTTGCTGCCAGCAACTCTTCAAACACGTACACACCGGGGGCATAAGTTTCGCCGTCAAAGGTTATCTCTGCATCATCCACTGCAGCTCCATCTTCATCTTCTACAACAAAAGTTACGGTATAGACTGGTAATGCCTCCAAAGTAACTTCAACAGTAAGGTCTGCATCTGTTATTTCAGCTTCTCCGGTAAACAATTCATAACCTTCCTTTTCAACCGAATAATCGTAAGTGCCGGCTTCCAGTTCTTCAAACACGTAATGGCCGGGTTCGTAGGCTACTCCATCAAGGGTTATCACGGCATCGGTGATGGGCGTTTGTTCTGCATCCTCCACGGCAAAATCTAATGTGAAGGTTGGGGCTTCTTCAACGAGCACAGCCTCTACTGTTACATCCTGATCAGCGAGCGTTACCTGTCCGTTGACATCCATGTAGCCTTCATTGGATATCGTATAGGAATACTCACCGGTGATGATATCATTAAAAGTGTAAAAACCGGGTGCGTACACCATGCCATTAAGTTCAATCCGGGCATCAGTGATAGCGCCCCCTTCTTCATCGGTGATATCAAAGGTGAGGTTATAAGCTTCGCGCTCTTTCACCTCGATATTGGTTACAAATACATCTACTCCATCGAAAAATCCGCCCGCACCGGATTCTGCATAGAAAGCAATTTTTACCACCCCGTCGTAATCTTTCAGATCGATACTGACATTATCGCCGGTAGCGCTGATGTTATCTTCATGGGTCCAATGCATCAGAATATTCTCAGACGACCAGGTAAGGCCCCCATCGGTAGAGATTACCACCGCTACACCTTGCTCTTCTCCCAGCACTGAGGGGTCGGTTGATGTGCTGGCGGTGAGTGCCAGATCAAACTCAAGCTGATAGTCAGTATCTGCATCACCAAGATCAATGGGAGGGGTAACCAGCCAGTGTTTGACATTGGTTCCCCAAAGGTTGATGCGTGCACTGTTGTTGTCTTCTCCTTCGTTACCAAATCGGCCATGTACCCAGGTTCCGGTTACCGGTTCCAGTTCACTGTCTTCTTCCAGGAGTCCGCTGAAGCGCATCCAGTCAACAGGTGGAAACTCATCTGTAAAGTCATAGAAGACATAGGGTGTAACAGTGGGATCGTAACCCATGCCTGATAGGGGCACTTCATTGACGGCCTTGGTACCGATGTCATCCACAATATTCAAGGTAGCTGTATGCTCTCTGATTTCAGAGGGAGTAAAGGTTGCCTGTATGCTAAAGCTTTCGCCTGTGGCAAGGATGATGGGGAAAGTGAGATCTTCGTCAGGAATCAGTTCAAAAGCAGTTTCATCGTCTCCGGAAATAAAGATATCGGTTTCATCTTCAATCTCAAAGCTTCCCGCACCTGTGTTGTTAACAACAAAGGTAAGGGGTTCAGAGGTTTCATTAAGGTAAACATTTCCAAAGGTTCCTTCTTCCGGGGTAACAGTAAATTTCGGGTCAACCGGTTCCGGCATCCAGCTGATATCGTCCATCATCAGGATGCGGCTGGTGTTGTCAGGAGCAGATTTGAAAGCAATGTGATATTCATCGGCATTGGTAAAGCCCTCAGGGATGGATACGCCGAAAAACTGATGAGCATTGCCTGATACCAGCACAGTATCGATGGGAGAAAAAGTCTCTGCATCGTTGCGATCAGTCATCACCCCTACAATTACATTTTCTTCGTGGGCATCATTGTTCTGCTTGGCATAGAAACTGACCCAATTGTCTTCAAAATTATTGACTTTGGGGCCTACCAGAAGGAGCAATGCACTGGCATCGTTGCTGTTGTTGAAACGCACGTGATTGGGCAGTGACCATGCATTGCCGTTATCAGAGATTTCGATACCAGCATAGGAAGTGGATGCTTCTACAATGGATGACCAGCCGTCAGGAAGTGCTGTGCTTTCGTCAAAACTCTCCACATAATCCCCCATCAGAGGCAATGCTTCACCTGTCAGTTCAAGGGTATAGGGATCGGCATCAGCATTATGGACAATTTCCAGGGTTGCCGTCATGGAGCCTGCACTTAAAGGGGAAAAAACAATGGGAAGTTGTGCCGACTCTCCTGTTAGGAGTTCAATGGGAAATACTGCTGATTCCGCAACGGAAAAATAATCAGCATCAGCACCGGAAAAGGTTACATCTTCCTGGTTTACAGTCAGAGTTCCTGTGCCTGTATTACTGATGGTGAAAGAACGCGTTCGTTCGCCATTGATATCGGCCCATGAAAAATCTCCCTCTTCAGGAGAAAAGGAAAATGCAGGTCCATCGGGAGCTTCTTCCCAGGCAATGTTATCCACCAGGAGATTGCGAAAGGTAGCAGTACTTTCAAACTTAAAGGCGATATGATATTCATCCGTATCCTGATAGGTATCGGGGAAAGTTAAAAATTGCTGCTGGTACTCATTTCCTGAAACCTCAATGGTGTTGACAGGGATAAAGGAGCTGGCATCTTCAGGATCGCTCATCAGTCCTACCACAAGGTTTCCTTCATGCGAAGGACCGGAAAGTTTGGTAAATAAATTCAACCAATTGGAGGCAAAATTATTCACCAGGGGAGATACAAGAATCAACGTCGCACCAGCATCAAGAGAGTTGCTGAATTGCACATGGTTGGGCGGTGTTGCAGGCGCATACAGGGTTGCCGTTTTGACAAATCCAGAAGAGGTGGTTTCAACGATGCTGGTCCAATCGTCCGGTAGGTCCGGTGTCGACACATTGTCAAAATCCTCAAAGAAACTTCCGGTCTGCGACCAGAGCTGGCTGCCAGTGAATAAGAGTAAAGACAGCATTCCTGAAAGTAAAATTCTTCTTTTCATCTGTTTGTATTTTAATAAATGAGTCAGATGAGCTTGCCAACAATATCCGTACTATATGTTTTGCCAGGGTGCGAATTATAATCATCCGCGAGTGTGTGAATAGTTGTTGTTATAGCTCGGTTTCTCTGTTTCAATTATGGTTGTTAATTAATTTAATTTCACACCTCATCGTTTTCTCTAAGAAAAACACTGCCGGTAACCCATCTTTTACGAGACAGGTTAACCGGCAGTGAATGATTAGGATTATAATACCTGAATTTTTACAGTTTGCATTTTTTCACCCTTACTGATGAGGGTTACAAAATACTGACCCGGGATCCAGTTGCCGGTTTTAATCTCAAAACCGGATTGATCCGGAGTTGAACGGTGAACAAGTTTTCCGAAGATGTCATGAACTTCAATGACCTCAACGCGGGTGTCGGCTTCTACTTTGAAGTAATCGCTGGCAGGATTAGGGAAAATACTGAGATGCTCTCCTTCTTCATCCACAATATTGTTGGTTATTTCTTCCAGGATTACATCCAGGGTTATCGGTTCGGTAATGTCGATGTCTTCCATCAAGCTATCCTCATAGCCTGCTGCTGTAGCGAGAAGCTGGTAGGTGCCGGAGGTTACATCTGTAAATTCAATCTGACCTTCATCTCCGGTATTTCCGCTGTAAGTTTCTCCGTTTTGGAGAGTTACTGCGGCATTGGTTATGGGCTCCTGGTTCTCATCGGTTACATTTACGGTAACTGTAATGGGGTCCGGTTCTGAAGCCAGAACATTTGAAAAAGCTGGTTCCGACATTACATCTCCTGAATACTTTGCCATTACTGCATAGATATATTCTCCGTTGTCCAGTTCATTCCACTGTGTGTCGGTATAATGGGTGGCAGTAATTTCTTCTTCCAGCAACTCCCATGCCTCGGGGTTATCTGTATCTTCTTCCAGAAGTCGGTAAACAGAATAACTGAGCAGTACCCTGGGCAGTTGACCCGAATAGTGAGAAGTGGTCAGGGGTGTTTTCCTGGCAACTGACACAGGAGCATTTTCAGCAAGGGGGAGGGAGGGGGTTTCCGGCAATTGCTTGTCATAGGTGGCGGGGCCAAAATCTATTCCGGCGGCTCTGACGAAGAAGTTTACTTCAAAATCCATCTCCTCCATGGGCATAAAGTCATTCTCCAGGAAGTTGGTTGTAGCAAACTGTGTGTTGGGTACAAACTCCCAGGGTTCGGTGCCGGAATCATGCGCCATAGCCAGAAAACCTGATGAACTTACTCCAATCATAAATCCATTGGGCACAGAGAGGCTTTCAGGAAGCACATGGGTGTTCCATTCATCATCGGTGTTATTCACGTTGGGAGCTATGTAGAGCAGATCATCCTTGTCGGGCATACCCTCTTCATCCAGTCCAAAAACAAATACATTGACCAGGTTGTGGGGCCCTCCTTCTCCGGTAAGGTACCAGCTGATTTCGTCAATCACCGCATTGCGACGGTGTACCGCACCCATTACAGAGTTTTCGGTACCATTCTGAAAGCCCAACTGGCCGTCGACGATGCCACTGTCATAACGGAATCCGGTAAACAAACCGGGTATGGGTGCTTCCCATTGCACTTCTGCATTATCCTCCACAAGGTCTGCCGTAACATTGAGAGGTTCAAACGGAAATTCTGTCAATACGATTACTCCCATGTCATTGTCACCTTCTTCAGGAGTAATGCTGCCTGTATCAGGTTCATAGCCAGATGCTACTACCCTGTAAGTATAGCTGATATCTGCCGGGAGTTCTAAGCTGAATTCTCCTTGTGCATCAGTGAAAACCTCCAGGTATTCTTCCTCACCGGTAAACTGGATTTGGGCATCCTCAATACCTGTCCCCGGCATGTCAGAACCTTCAATAGTTCCTGTTATCAGCGCCATAGGAATGGGGATTGGAGTCATCTGAAAGTCAATAACCGTATCGTCGTCAGGTATGGTAACTTCCATGCTGAAAGGCTCAAATTCTTCTTTTTCAGCCGTGAGTGTATATTCACCGGGCAGAATGCTCAGGCTGTATTCACCGGTCGGGTTGGTTTGCACCTGAAAATCTCCGATGGAAATTTGTACTCCTTGCAGAGGCTCATCCGTTTCGTCGCTGGTAACGGTTCCCTGGAGGTTTACCACTGCCTGGCTGGGGTCATATTCGTCAGCTCCCATGCCGGGAATCTCTCCTCTTTCATCATAATTTATATCAAAATCAATCCCTTCGATGGGGGTACCTGCCAGCTGTGGATCACTGATGGAGGCACCTGCAAGATTCAAATCTCCGGAATCATAGTCTGTAAAATTGACCATCTTGGAAACCGACGCTGCATCGTGTCCGGTGGCTTCTGTCCATTCCTGGACCGACTGAAAATCCACAATGTCTGCCCCAAGTTGTCGCCCTTTTTGAATAAGGATGGCATCGGGGTCTGAAACCCAGAACAGGTTGTTGTTGCTTTCCAGGGTTCCCGCGTCGGGATTTCCTTCCACGAAAGCAAAAGATGTATTTCCGTGGTTGTTTTCATAATTAAGCGACGGTGTCAGGTTGTTGATGATAATGTTATTGTACATGACAACCGGGGATATTCCTGAGCTGGAAGCACTGGCATAAATGGCAGCCGAAGGGAAATCACATTCCTCTTCATTGTTCAGCACGACCGTGTTGTGGTAAAGCTCGAGGGCTCCGCCTCCGCCAGTGGCGGCAAAGGACCAGATACCCAAAACATACATACTGTTGTCAGAGGATGGGGGAGTGTAATCGTTGCTTTTGAAAATATTGGAGATGAAATTATTGTAAACCTTCATGGAGTCTTCTTCCAGAACGGAAACCCTGATACCGATGGCAGAAGAGGCTCCTTCTCCCAGGTATCTGACATAATTGATTTTGTTGTTGAAAATTTCACCGGCACCTGCATCCACACTGATGCCTCTCGTTCCTACCGGAAGGGCAGGAGTGGTTGCGGGGGCAGAATAAACACTGTCAATAACGTTATCGAAAACACGGATGTTTTTCTGGGCCTGTATCTGGATGCCTATGGCCGTGGAAGCCTCATTGTGACCGATTCTTACATTGGAGCCAAAAGTACAGCTGCTGATTTCATTCCCTTCATCGGTAAACTGAATGTCGCCAAAGAAAGTGGTCTTTCCTGCTGCCCGGATGCCCCAGCCTACCTTGTCGATGGTAAGGTTGTGCAAGGTATTGAAATTGTTGCTTCCGGATTCCTCGGTTGCATTGGAAATGAAAGATACCCCGCGGGTATTGCGCAACTCAGGATTCTCGCCGCCCCCCATCATGATGGAAGCGTTTTTGATGGTGTTGTTATTAGACCCCTGGGTGGCGGTTCCGGTAATGACATACCCTATTTCCACCCTGTCGGATGCAGATGTGCCTCCGTCGAGGATGTTAATGCCGTCAAAGGTTACCCATGATACTCCGTTGAGGATAACCATGGCATCAGAAGTGCCGGAAGTGCCGGTACCATTCAGGGTTACCTCACCGCCGTCAGGCTGAAAAATAACCTGAGCTGTTTCCGAGGCTCCGCTAAAAGTGTTCAGCGTGATACGCTCGGCGTAGGTTCCGGGAGTCACCAGGAAAGTCACCCCTCCCTCGGCTACTCCGTTTGTAATAAGATCGTCGACTGCCGCTGTGAAAGTGGAATAATCATCAGTTGTTTCCGGACCAATGGTCAGGTTTCCGCTCAGGCCATCTCTCGTGTCCCTGGAAAAAACTGCGGAGGATACCAGAATCATTGGAAGGAAGAACAGTAGTAAAAATTTCTTCATCATAATAAAAATGTTTAATTGTTAGTAATTCTGTTATTTTAAAGGGTGATAATTAATAAGCTGATCAGGACTGAAAGGTAATATCCGTCGATTTACCGTTTTATCCATTTCAGTGTGTTTTGTTCATTTTGACTGTCGGTAAGTAAAGGGAATTTCATGGGCCAGATTTACAATAATCGTGTGAAGAATGATTAGCAGAAAACACGGAATTTCTCTCAGTCCCTGATTTTATCCAGGTATTCTTCCGGGCTGTAGCTTTTATTCCAATAATAATTGAATGTAGTGTAAAGCGTGTTGGCCAAATCCTCATGTTCTATAAAAAGCGCGGTAAGGTTGCGGGGTGTTTCGTATTTGTTTTTCAGGGTAAAGATGATGGTTTTACGGTCGAATATCACCAGTTTCAGGGGAAGATAATTGATGATACGCACTTCTTCGCCGATGCTTTGGAAGTAGTTTACCATGTCCAGGAAATTTTCTTCATTGCCAGGTTCCATCTCAAAGATGCATTTGTATTTAACCCCCCTTTGGGTGGATTCAATCTGGGCCGTCCAGTTGCTTGTATCTTTGTAGTTCATGGCATATGGAGGCTTGGCAAAAAACAGCGCTTCTTTCTGCGATTTTTCTTCCAGGCTTTGCATCTTCTGACCGATAAGTTTTTTGTCCTTTACTACCTCAATGTAATCCAAAGGATCATCCTTAGTTTCCTCTGATTCATAAATCAGGGAGAGCTCCTCTGATGACTGTTGGATAAAGCTCTTTTTTATATCCAAATCCTGGATGAGCGATTGAAAGGAGTCGCGGGGATTGGTGGCCCGGTATTTTTTCCGGTTGCCATCTACCTGGGTGCAAAAACCTGCATAGGATAATTTCTCCAGTACCTCGTATATCTTTCCCCGGGGAACGCCCGAGAGGACAGAAATTTCGGTGGGGGTAAGGGTTCTTTTGGGAAGAAGCGCACTGTAAACGCGTGCTTCATAATCCGAAAAACCACAGTTGATAAGAGTTTGTAGCATTTGTTCCATAGGGAAAATTTCATAAAAAATTAATTAACCACTTACGGTGGTGAAATTATTTATTCTTTATGGAAGGGCCAAACTATTTAACAAAAATTGGATGAACAAAGAATGGAGGCGCGGAAGCCATAAACCACAATTGGAGGTTAAAAGGCAAAAGCCAGAAGACGGAAGGAGGGAAAGTGAGGACAGAAAACAAAACGGTCGCCACCGGAGGGGCGGAACTATATCTGTATGCAGCAATACCCCCTCCGCCCCTTCAGAGGGGGAACTGTCGCCCGCTCCGGTATTGGTGTTGAGTGTTAAACGGTTGCACCCGCATAAATCCAATACCCCCTCCGCCCCCTAAGAGGGGGAACTGTCGCCCGTTAAAAATTATTTGCTGGTTTCATAGGAGTTGTACCCGCATAAATGGTTTATTGATTCTTTT
>CAZBGI010000086.1:0-13304 GCA_964491395.1 uncultured Bacteroidales bacterium
GAAAATTTAAATTTACACTTGGGTTTGTAAATCGCTATAAATAAATTACTTAACACTATTATATTCTGATGAAACTTGCATGAGCACTGCGGCTCACAAAAGGAAATGAAAATGCTCAGACATGCAAGTTCCATCAGACCAATTACTTAACTAAATTATTTTCTGATGAAATCTGCTTTTTCAGTACAATCCGAAAGGTGGTACCTGCCGATGAAGAGTTTTTTACAAAGATTTTTCCTTTATGGTAGTTTTCAATGATTCGTTTGCTTAAAGAAAGTCCGAGCCCCCAACCGCGCTTTTTGCTGGTAAAGCCGGGATTGAAGATGGTTTTGAAATTTGATTTGGCAATCCCTTTTCCGGTGTCAGAAACATCCACATAAAAACTGGAAGTATTCTCGTAAATGTCAATGCTTATCACACCCGATCCTGCCATGGCATCCACTGCATTTTTGGAGAGGTTTTCCAGTACCCATCCAAAAAGATGGATATTCATGGGTACCCGGGGATTTTTTCCGGTGTGGTCATTGACAAAAAATTGTACTTTTTTGGATGTTCTTGTTTTCAGGTAGTCAATAGAACTTTGGATGGAATCTTTCAGGGGCATGGGAGTGAGCCTGGGTTCTGACCCGATTTTGGAAAACCTTTCCGTGATATTCTCCAGTCGCCCCACATCCTTCTTGATTTCACTCAGGGTGCCCTCGTCAACCCCTTGTATTTTCAGCAACTCAATCCACGCAATAAGCGAAGAAATAGGAGTACCCAACTGGTGAGCTGTTTCTTTCGACATTCCAACCCATACCTGATTTTGCTCGGCATTACGGGCAGTACTAAATAACAAATAAGCCACGACAAGGAAAATACCTATGGCAATAAACTGTGCCAGGGGATAGTATCTTAGCTGCGTAAGTAAAAAGGAATGAGTATAGAAAACATGACAGGTGCCATGATGAGGTAACTCAATCACCAGGGGCTCATTTTTGTCAGCCATATAATTGATCACCTGTTCTACTTCCGTGCTATCGGCGAGGTTAGTGTCGGCAAGATTTCCTGAGGCTATGATGGAAGTTTTTTCGCTGTCGGTGACAATTACCGGTACGTTGGCGGAATTGATAACCACTTCACTGAGGAAGGAATTGATCAAATCGTTCATAACCTGCTGCATGCTCTTAAACAACCACGAATCCTGATAATAAAAGTAATCTACCACTCCTTCCAATTCAATGGGTATGGGCTCATATACTGAAAAAGCTTCTTTAATGTCCCCCTCAAAAGGCTGGCCCTCGTAATCTATGTTATCTTCATTGGTACCGCTGACATTGCGCTGGGCAACAATAATATTTTCAGCATTGACCCACAAAACCGGAATGGTGGTGTTCTCTACGATAATATACTCAAGAAAGGAGATATCCGAGTCAATGTCATCATCAATGATTCCACGAATGGCTTTGGCCCATAGTTCAACCCGCTTGCGTTCCTCCCGACGCATCTGTTCGAAGAAATCATCAGTTACCCTAACCAGGTTGGCCCGGTTTTGAACGGCATCGGCCCATACACGAACTTTTTGCCGCTCGTCTTCTGCTATTTTATTTACCAGGATATTGGTATAATACAAAGAAAGGCCAACAATCACAGCGGCAAACCCGAGCAGGTAAATTTTCCAGCGTTGCTTTTTAACGTAAATATCCAATGTAGTCTATTTGAATAATACTCCTTTTTTTTAGCACAAAACCTATCCTTACTCCAACGTCATATACTTTTGTTTTATTGGATGAAGGACTATTTTTCGTTTTCCAGGATAATGCGGGCGTGTTCAATATCTTCCAGATGTTTTTTGCTTACTTTAGGGTAACTAAGTTGAAGGAGTTTTAACTTCTCAACTATAATCCGGCTGATAACAAGTCGCATGTACCATTTCTTATCTGCCGGAATCACATACCATGGAGCATTTTTGTGATCCGTGTTTTCGAGCATCAACTGATAGGCATGTTGATATTGATCCCAATATTGCCTCTCGGACACATCCCCCATCTCAAATTTCCAGTTTTTATAACTGTTTTCAATTCGTGACAAGAATCGTTTTTTCTGTTCTTCCTTAGATACATTGAGAAACAGCTTGATAATGGTATACCCGTTATTGATATAATATTTTTCGATGTTTACAATATCCTTATAACGCTGACTCCAGAATTGCTCATCTTTATGCAGATTGCGGTGATAAAAGGGCAGATTTTGTCTTAGCAAAAGATGAGGGTGGATGCGGGCAATGAGTACTTCTTCATAATAAGAGCGGTTGAAAATTCCGATATGTCCTTTTTCGGGCATGGCTTTCATGCATCTCCACATAAAATCGTGTGCCAATTCTTCGGCCGAAGGAGCTTTAAAACTAACTACTTTGCATCCCTGGGGGTTTACTCCTGACATAACATGCTTTATCACGCCGTCTTTTCCCGCTGCATCCATGGCCTGCAAAATTATCAGCACGCCATGTTTTCCCTGGGCATACAGCTTGCTTTGCAATAACCTCAACTGACTGATTTGTTGCTCAAACTCTTGCTGAGTATCTTTTTTGGATTCGTAGGTTTCTGAAAATGAAGTATTAAAAGCATGGATATTGCTCTGGGTTTGAAAAAGAAATTCGTTGCTGTTTATCATTTTTATCAATTGCGTTACCAGTTAGAAATCAGCCTGAGTATATCAGTAAAGTCTAATATGATTCAATATCTTACATTAAAACCCATAAAATTACATATTAATAGGAGGATCAGCTAAAACTAATCGTCCCATTCAATAATAAATTTTCCTTTTTCCCTTTCTTCAATTTCTTTTTGCTCTTTCTGCCTTTGAGTAGATTCCACCGGAGTACCATCAGGAAAAGTATCGCGGCGCCCCACACCAAACTCGGTTCTGAAAACTTCTCTCAGATTTTGTCCTTCCCGCCTGAAATCTTCCCTGAGTTTTTTCTGTAAGCTTTTTCTGTCATATCGAAACACAGGATCATCAATAGTACCGATAACCAGCAGGAACAGAGTTGTACGTCCCAGCCCATCGTCTATAATATCTCCATATTCTTCCTGAGGATTCCGACTTTCACGGTTTTTACGAGCCAGCAAATCTGACAACAAAACCTGCAGCCGGTAGTTAATTTCATTGTTAAAGGAGTGTTCGCCCGATAACCTGATATTGATCGCATTGGAATTAATTTGCATATCAGGAATAATAATTTTCTGATCTTTGATGCGAATCTGGTTTTCCAGGGTGGAGAATTTCACCTGATTAAGATCTCCTACCCTGATAAAACGCGAGAGCGCCAACATAGGTTTGTAGTTAATCAATTCTCCATCCTCTACTATGATATCGGCAGTTGTTTCCAGGGCATTCCAGTCTATCTCCAGTTCAGGAGACCATCGGGAGACAAACTGTGCATCAGCGGTTATCCTCCCTCCCAGATTCTCATGTTCGATACTTTCCTGTCCAAAATTTCCCATCTGGTAAAACAACTGGTTCACATCTACATTTTCTATGGCAGCTTCACAGCCCATAATCAGGTAGGAATCATTTTTCCCGTTGATATAACCCGATGCCCTTATGGTTCCTTCCATGGCAGAGAGAGAAATATCGCCGGCATGGAAAACCTGATCGCGCATGCTTAGAATACCTCCCACATTTTCTGCTTCAAACTTCCGGAAAGCCAGCTTTTTCACCCCTGCATCCAGCCGGAAGTCAATTTTATCAGAAAGTGTAAGCCGGTAAGTAGTGTCACTTTCGCTGGTGCTATGTTGAAGTAGCTCATTAAAATTGAGGTTTCCCGACTGCAGGCTTGCATCTACAAACAGTCTCTCGTTCTCAAGAAACAACCAGGGTAAGACGTTGCGAAAATATCCTTTCATACGAAAATCGCTGGTAGAAGCATTCCCCTTAAATTCATTGACGATTACATCATTGTTGTTAAACCGAAAATCAGCATTGATGTTATGATAAACAATATTGTCATCTTTGAGCCTGAAATCAAGATTTGTGGAAGTAATTGCCCCTCTTACCTGGCTGGCCATAAAATGATAAGCGGTAAACTTTTTGTTTTCATCAAGTCTGCCTTTAAACTCGATATCAATCATCAGTTCACCTGAGGCTTCCTTGATTTTTTCGTATTGCAAAAATCGCTGCCATTCATCGGCATTGATGTTGGAGAATATTTTTACATCCAACTGCGGTTCGTCAAAATTGAATATCCTGGCGTCTCCTTGAATTGCCCCCTCATTCAAAATGGTCTTCAAATTTCTGACTTCCAAAACCGTGGTAGACGTGTTCCTTCTTTGCCCGTTGTCGAAAGAGGCTTCAAAGGAGAGGTTTTCGAATCTTAAACCTGCTTTACGATGGTACAATTCACCGTTGCTGATGCCGAAATCAGCCTTCAGGAAAGGTTTGACAAGATCACTGAAATGACCATTGATGGAAGCATCAAAATACAAGTTCCCTGTGCTTCTGTATCCTTCAAAATACTTAGCGTATTGCGGTGGTAAATCGGCAATCAGATCTTCGAGTTTAATGTTGTTGCCCGAAATCTGAATATCAGTATACGCCTGTTCGTCTGACAAATCAACATTTCCTGCGGCAAGAAATGCATGACTTCCCAGGGTGAAACTTCCGTTGCTGAAAGTAAAGAGATTATTGTTTTGTACATCAGCATCAAAGTCAAAAGTCATCCGGGAATTACCTGCCAGAAAAGCTTCATCAATGACCACCTCCCTCACCATCATATCTCCCCTCAATTGCAACAGGTAATTGTTGCGGGTAAAATTGCCCCCTACGGTTGCCTCTCCTATATCGAAATGAAGATTATGTCCGCCATTGAGATCATGATAGTGGTATTCCATCCGGGTGAACGTCAGTTTATTCAGCTGAAAAGCCATATCACTTTCAGGTGTATCCCGATCGGTAGTTGTGTTCCAGATGGTCCAGTTATTAACTCCGTCTTTGGAAAGCCTCATTCTCACAAAACCATCCCTAACCTCGGCTTGTTTTACCGTATACTCCTTGCGCAGCAGGTCAAGCAAACTAAATTGAAAGTAAATTCGGGAGGCCTTCATTAAGGTATCCCTGTCACCATGAGGAGCAGGCTCATGCATAGTAACATTGCGCAATGAAATGGCCGCCAGGGGGAAGTTTCTGAACAGATTTACGGAGATGTCGTCGATAAACACCTCGGTTTGCAAACCTTTATTGATCTGCACCAAAAAATGTTGTTTGATGTTGTCCTGGTAAATCCAGCCCAGCATTGCAATGGCCACCACCAGTATTACAATAAATATCAAGCCCGAAATAATGGCGAGCTTAAAAAATTGCAGTATTTTCTGCCTGTTTTCCCTGTTAATTATTACCATAGAAATACAAGTAAAAAGGAGCAGCGTAAACTTTTGTCAGGTAATGCTCCATGAAAAACTATCAATGGTAAAAAAGGATTATTGGATGAACACAGGTATTATTTTATCATCATCAGGAAGCTCACTTCCTTTTCCGTAAGATAGCGCCAGTGACCCCGAGGCAAATCCTTCTTGGTTAAACCGGCTATCATTACCCTGTCGAGTCTCACTACCTTGTAATCAAAAGATTCAAAAATCCTTCTCACAACCCGGTTCTGACCCGAGTGCAGTTTAATTCCTATATGGGTTTTGTTACTGTCTTGCCCGGTGTATGCCACCTCATCGGGAACAATTCTTTCACCATCCAGCTCAACACCCATTTGTATTTGCTCCAAATCATTTTTTGTTATCGGTCTGTCAAGCTGAACATGGTAAAGTTTCATTACCTCGTGCTTTGGATGGGTGAGCTTTTTGGTCAGTTCACCATCATTGGTCAGGATCAATAAACCAGTGGTATTTCGGTCCAGACGTCCCACAGGAAAAATTCGCTGTTCACCAGCGCCTTTTACCAGATCCATCACGGTTCTTCTGCCCTGGGGATCAGTAGCTGTTGTTATGTAATCCTTGGGTTTGTTAAGCAAGACATATAATTTCTTCTCGGCTTTTAATTCTTTTCCATTGTAGACTACAACGTCGGTGAGCTTCACTTTCGTACCCAGTTCGGTAACTATTTTCCCGTTCACCCTGATGGCTCCCCCGGTAATAAGTTGATCTGCTTCTCTGCGCGAACATACTCCGGAATTGGCAATATACTTATTAAGCCGGATAAGTTCGCCCTGTTCGCCTGCCCTGGTTAAGTCTTTCTGCTTTCCGGCCCCTCCCTCTGAAGTCCTGGTCTTAGGGGTTTCTTTTCTGTATGGAGAACCCGCATTTTTTTTCCGGCCATATGGCGAAGACTTTTTGATGGCTTTTTTTTTACTCATCTTATTTGATATCAATAACAATTAATTCTATTCTATAACGACATGATAACTATGCAGGTGCTAAAATAAAGGTAATTTTCAGCAACCTTTCTTTATTACAACTTTTAAAAGGCAAAAAAAAAGGGACATTCGCTAATTAATGTCCCCCTTATGAAAAGAATCCGGGCTCTACTTATGCAACTCGCCCAGTTTTTCAAATGCATCATCGGTTTTTTTCAACATCTGGTTTTGAATCTGGTTGTACCAGTTCTTCAGCTCACGTCCCTTCAGGTTTTCTTCAGGATTATTGATTTGAGAAATCAGTTCATTTCTGAGGTTAATTGAATCTTCAATAATTTCATCAATAACCGGCTTTACCTCCTCTTTATCTTGCGACAGATGATAATGCAGGAAACATGTTTCTATTACTTCATGGGTAAGGAAGTTAATGTCTTTTTTAAGGTCTTTTTTACTTGCCATTTTTAAAATTTTTATTTTGAATGCAAAGATACAAAATTCACCTGAACATCAGTTGCTGTTTCATTTCTAACCCTCCAATTTTCAGGGTTATTATATAAATATGCCAACATTCGCTTCGAGTACATGGGTTAATATATTTTGACGACTAAAAACCAATTCGCAAATACATCTGTCATAAGGCAACACTCAGAGCGCAACAATATTTTCAATGGTAGCCGCCTTTTCATACACATCTATCACTTCGGAGGAACTATCCATTACTTGTTTGGCAGTAATACTGATAAATTTGCCGGATCGGGATTCTTTACGATAGATAGTAGCATCGTTATCAAACAAAGCTTCAACCCTGGCAACTTTTTCTAAATCAGCAGGTACTATAAATTTAAACATATAAGTTACGGGCCAATTGCTTTGGGCATCCAGCTTATTTTTGAGGGAAAGAAGTTTATCCATTGAGAGAGAGATGTTGATTCATAGATAATAGCGCAGCCCACAAGCAGGTATAACCTATTGCAGAAAACAATAACTGTAAAAGATGTGATTATCGGTCACCTGCTTCGAACCTGGCAGCGAACTCATTTATTTGGAGGCAATATCGATTATTTCGAATTCAAATATCAGGCATGCGTTTCGGGGAATGGTTCCCCCGTAGGGAGGATACTGTCCATAGCCCAGTGCAGATGGCACGAGCAATATTCCTTTACCTCCGTTTTTAAACAAAGGAATTCCGATTTGCCATCCTCTGATAGTATTCTGGAGCTGTATCAAAGCTCCATCAGCACTATCGAAAACTTTGTCGTCGTCCATGAGTTTGCCGGTATAACGCATTCTTAAAAGACTATTCATGGTAGGATGAGAGCCTGTTCCGGGATTTTCGATGACATAAAACAAGCCTGATTCGTGTTCTATAGCCACATCCTCCAGATCATTTTCACCAATATATTCCAGTATTTTTTCCCTGTCCCGTTCAGCAATGGCATCAGGATCTTCCTTTTCGCAGGAGGAAATAAGGACAAAAACGCTTAAAGTAAGCAGGACAAACAGGGGGGTGTTTCTTTTTAAAAGCATAATTATATTTTATAATTTACTTGCTGGCTAAAACATTTCCTTTGTTGGAAAACTTGTGCAAAGTTACAAAATCTCAACTTACGGTTTTACCAAAAACATGTAAAGACACCTTGTGCTGAAACGGGTACCGTTTTTTTGGCCCTAAAACCAGCATCCAACGAATCACTAAAAGCCTGAATCAGGAGTTGGTTTTCATGGGTTAGCCTGAGTGCTTCGTACAAACTCCCCTGGGGTAATCCCTGTGATTTTTTTAAATACCCTGTTGAATGTCGGTTTGGAGTTAAAGCCTGCATCCCAGGCCATTCCCATGATGGTGAAATTATTGTCAGGATGCTCCCGGCATATTTGTTTAAATTCTTCTACCCTGTGATGATTGATAAAATCGAAAAAGTTCCTGTGAAGTTTTGTATTTAAAATTAATGACAGATAATCAGGAGTCACCCCAAGCTCTTTTGCAAGTGTGCCCAGGGTAAGTTCCGGGTTCAGATAGGGCTTCTCGTTTTTCGTATATGTTACCAGTCTCTGCGTAAATTCCGCATCTTTATCCGTTACAGCAATATATTCTGCCTGTACCCTTTGTTTTTCATCGGGGAATGCTGTCATTTTACTTGAACTGAAAACATTGCCCTGCGTATACCCCCTGTAACCTAGTACAAGGATAAAAACTGCCTGGTAAGAAAAACCAATGGTTTGCAGCCCATGGTAAGACAAAAAACGAAAAGCGTAATCCAATATATACAACAAACTCGTTCCGGCATAAAAAACCATGCTGGTAATTAATAATATCCTGAGCCAGGACAAATCAACAGAAGAGATTTCAGAAAAATACTCTTTGATCTTTTGCTTGTAATTTTTAATAAGGATCAATCCCCATACAAAATAACCCTGTGTAAAGATGGCGATCAGGATTATTATTAATGGAAAAGAAATATCATCTCTGAAAGCTTCTGATTGCTCGAGTAGTATTTTTTCTGCTGCAGGCAACCGGTATATGTTAAAAAACAGGATTACGAAAACTACAAAAAATGGCAGAAAATGAAGCAAATACTTACTTTTAAAACTGAACTTTGGAGTGGTAAGCGATTTGATATAAAACCAAATGGCGGGACCGTGTAAAAAAATAAACGGTGTAGAGGCATTGATTAAAAAAGGATAAGGATAATCATGAGAACGGTTATATATTTCCAGGAAACCCAGCAGTAAAGTTATACCATAAATCATAAACAAACCGGAGAGAAAATAATCGGATTTGCTTTTTTGCTTTCGGAGTAATATAATAACTGAAAACAAAAGAGTTTGATAAAACCCAATGATAAGAATAATATTCAGTAAGTTCACCCGGGCATTTTTTTTATCTGCTCCACACTCCTCATGCTGCCATGAAAATATATCATTTCTACTGCTACCACCCACCATGCCAGATAAAACAGGCAGGCATCACAAGGCATGTAATCACAGAAAATTGAAACTGCTTAATTTTTTGCAAAGATAAACGAAAGCATCTCGTTTTATCAAAAGAATTTCTTCAACCTGTTTGTATATGATTTCAATTCCCCCTTTGGTTGAGAGATTGGAAAGCCATGCAAAGCATACAGCCCAACATTTCAGCAATCGCAAATTACCCATCACTTTGATTTATGTTTTGTTAAGAGCAAAAAATTGTACATTTATTAAGTTCGCTTGTTACATTAACACCCTAAACAACTTCACATATACTACCATGAAAGAAATAATAGAACTAAAAGTAGAAGGAATGAGTTGTACCAACTGCTCATTGGGCATAAAAAAAGCACTTGAAAAACAAGGTTTTTCAGGTGTTGATGCAAACTTTACCAACAATGAAGTAATATTTGAAACAGATGACGATACCCATGTTGACCAGGCTGTAAAAACCATCGAAAAACTGGGATATAAAGTCACTGCAAGGATCGAAGGCGAGGAGGATGAGCCTGTTAAGAAAGGCATGAGCAGTATTGAGAAGAAATTCTGGATTTCGGCCATTTTTACCATTCCTTTGATTCTGGCAATGTTTATCCCAATCAAACTCCTGCATAACGATTTATTTCAGCTTGCACTCACCCTGCCGGTTTTTGTAATCGGGTTCAGGCATTTCGGAATCAGTGCATGGCATAGTCTTCGATCAGGGGTCACCAATATGGATGTGTTGATTTTCCTGGGGAGTACAGCAGCTTTTGTCTATAGCCTGGTCGGTACAGTTTATAATCTGGGGCATGATTATTTATTTTACGAAACTTCAGCCAGTATTATCACCATTGTTTTGCTGGGTAATATGCTTGAGCACCGTTCAGTAAAGAAGACCACTTCGGCCATTGATGAATTAACACGCCTGCAAAAAACAACCGCAAAACGCATTACCCAGGAGATGAACGAGGGGCAGGAATATATTGAGGAAATTGATTCTTCGCTCATACGAAAAGGCGATTTTGTGCTGGTAAATACCGGGGATAAAATCCCTGTGGATGGTGAAATATACTGGGGATTTGGGAGCATTGATGAATCGATGGTATCAGGTGAAAGCCTGCCTGTAGACCGAAGCAAAGGAGATAAGGTTATTGGAGGTACTGTTTTGGAAAGCGGAACCATAAAAGTCCGAACCACGGCCACGGGCAAAGAAACCGTATTGTCACAGATAATTGAAATGGTGCGCTCGGCTCAAAAAGACAAACCAAGACTCCAGAATATGGCCGACAGAATCAGTGCAATTTTTGTTCCCACTGTAGTTATTATTGCCCTCTCCACCTGGTTAGGCTGGTATTTGGGTACAGACATCCCCTTCAGGGATGCCCTCATGCGCGGAGTAGCAGTGCTGGTAATTGCCTGCCCCTGTGCCCTGGGACTGGCAATTCCAACCGCTGTGGTTGTTGGGTTGGGACGAACAGCCAAAAATGGTATCATGATTAAAGGAGGGAGTGTATTTGACAAACTTCCCAGGATTGAAAAAATTATTTTTGATAAAACCGGCACCCTCACAACAGGAAAATTCAGAGTAAAAAACCTTAATCCATTGGGAGGAAAAAGTCAGGAAAGCCTGGTTTCTCTTTTATATAGTATTGAACAGCACTCTTCGCATCCTATTGCAAAATCTATTGTCAGAGAGTTTAAAGGCGCTCAGATCATTCCCATGGAGAAGGTTGAAGAGGAAAAAGGATTAGGTCTTACCGCCAGAGACAAAAACGGCAACACTTATAAGGTAGGTTCTTACAATGCGGTTCGCTCTCTTACCAGCGACAATAATCATAGCATTTACATTACCATGAATGACAAGCTTATCGGTTGGGCAGACATTGAAGATGAAATAAAACCCGAAGCCAAAAAAGCGATTGACTTCTTTAAGAAAAAAGGGATTACACCGGTTCTGCTCAGTGGAGACAGAGAGCAGAAATGCAGATTAATTGCCGCAGAGTTGGGCATTGAAGAAATATATGCAGAAAAAAAACCCGATGAAAAACTCAAGGTGGTAGAGGAACTCTCTTCCCGAAGCAAGGTAGCCATGGTAGGAGACGGAATAAATGATGCTCCGTCGCTGGCACGTTCTTATGTAGGCATCGGCATGAGCGATGGCACACAGGTAGCTGTAAAATCAGCAGAAGTTGTACTGTTAAAGGGAGATCTTGATTTGCTTTCCAGGGCATTTGCCTCAGCCAATGCAACTCAGCGCACCATCAAAGAAAACCTTTTCTGGGCCTTCTTCTACAACATCATGGCCATTCCACTGGCAGTTATGGGTCTTTTGAGCCCAATGATTGCAGCAGCAGCTATGGCACTCTCTGATGTGGTGGTGGTATTCAATTCGTTAAGGCTGAAAAAACGAAAATTGCGAATGTAACCTGCGTAATCAAAGTTTTCCCATGACAAATCTTTTGAAAGGACCGGCATCGGACAGCAACCTGGGTTTCTAATTCTCTTGTACCTGCAAAAAATCAAAGGGCTGCCAGTGGCAGCCCTTTTTAGTCTGAGTTCCTGAATGTTTCAAGATGTTAGTTTTCTGAACCTGTATCCCTCCTCCATTCGTCATAAAAAAGGAACTCTGCTTTATGTTTGAATGATCTCCTCCCTGCTACATAGAAAGCAGGAACTCTTCATTGGTTTTTGTAAACCTGATTTTGTCCATGAGAAACTCCATGGCTTCGATAGGCGTCATGTCTGCAATAAATTTTCTCAACACCCAGACTCTGTTCATAAGATCCTTATCCATCAATAAATCTTCGCGACGGGTACCGGAAGCCACAATATCAATAGAGGGAAAAATCCTTTTGTTAGAAAGGCGTCGATCGAGTTGCAGCTCCATGTTACCGGTTCCTTTGAATTCTTCAAAAATTACTTCATCCATTTTGGATCCGGTATCGATAAGAGCAGTAGCAATAATGGACAAAGAACCACCATTTTCAATATTGCGGGCAGCACCAAAAAATCTTTTGGGTTTGTGCAATGCATTGGCATCCACCCCCCCGGATAATACTTTACCGGATGCCGGTGCCACAGTATTGAAGGCTCTGGCCAAACGGGTAATTGAGTCCAGTAGTATTACCACGTCATGACCACATTCCACCATTCTTTTAGCCTTCTCCAGCACAATACTGGCTACTTTTACATGTCGTTCGGCGGGTTCATCGAAGGTAGAGGAAATAACCTCGGCTTTAACATTGCGAGCCATTTCTGTGACCTCTTCAGGTCGTTCATCCACCAGCAGCACAATCAGAAATACTTCAGGGTGGTTGGCTGCAATAGCATTGGCGATATCCTGTAACAGTATGGTTTTACCGGTTTTAGGCTGTGCCACAATCAATCCCCTCTGTCCTTTCCCAATGGGTGCAAACATATCGATAATGCGGGATGAAATGTTGGCTTGTGAATGACCTGTAAGGGCAAACTTTTCCTGTGGAAACAAGGGGGTAAGAAAGTCGAAAGGTACACGATCTCTTACTTCTGCGGGAGCGCGCCCGTTAATTTTTTCAACTTTAATCAGGGGGAAATATTTCTCATTTTCCTTGGGTGGTCTGATCCCTCCATTAACCGTATCACCGGTCTTTAGTCCAAAAAGTTTTATCTGGCTTTGGGATACATATATATCATCGGGAGAATTGAGATAATTATAATCCGAAGATCTTAAAAATCCGTATCCGTCGGGCATGATTTCCAACACCCCTTCGGCAGTTATTATACCATCAAACTCAAAAACAGGTTCCTGGTTTTTCTTATCCTGTTGCCTGGTATTTTGGTTCTGGTTTTGATTTTGATTCTGATTTTGGTCTCTTCTGCTTTGCCCTTGATTATGTTGGTTTTGCGATGAGAGTGTATTACCTGAAGCTTGACCTGAAGAACCTCTACCCGTGGTGTCAGATTGGTTTTGTGATGACCTGGGTTGATCTTGTCTGCTTTTATCCATCCTGGGTCTTTCCTGTCTTGGCTGTTCTTG
>CAZBGI010000087.1:0-13108 GCA_964491395.1 uncultured Bacteroidales bacterium
AAAACAAAAGGATTGAAAGCCAGGCTTCCAATCCTTTTCTGTATGTGGAGGTTTCGAGCGGATTCGAACCGCTGTAGGAGGTTTTGCAGACCTCTGCCTAGCCACTCGGCCACGAAACCCTGTTGTTTGTTTTGCTCTGCAAAGGTAATACTTTTATCGGAATCAGACCCAATGCATTATTCAAAAAAATCTTTTTGGGCCGGTTTTTTTCAGAATGAGTTTTCTGAATCGCTATTGGGGTACCTGAACTGAATTCACAGCCGTTTGATTTTACAATGAATGGCGAAAATGTATTTCAATTCTGTTTAAGGCTGAATAGTTGTCAAATTCACTCCCACTCAAACACAAAGGGCAGAAGTTTTGTATTTTTAAAATGGATTGATTTTTAGCGTTTTGCAGGTATCAGGAAAGTGAGACCTGTTTTTCGAAAAGTTGATACCTCTTCAACCTTTTTTGATACCTCTGAAATCCAGGGTAGGGATAATTTTGCATCGTACTGAAAAATTCATCCTGTTATTCACTTCAAGTAAATTGTCATGTATCAAAAAGTATTTTTTGTTTTTCTTCTTTGGATTCCTTTGCAAATGAATTCCACCGTTCAGGCTCTGACGGCCGATGTTCCTCAGGGTCATGCGCACAAATACGCTGTTGAATTATGCCCCTTTTCTCCCTTGTTCAACATCTGGGCCGTTCAGGTGGCCGGCAAATTTTCTCCCCGCAACGAATGGATGCTGGGAGTGGCCTTTGCCAATATCAAATATGATGTGGGTCGTTCGCATGCACCGGGGCTAATCCTGGGGTATCGTCATTTTTTATGGCAGGGTTTGCATCTGGAATATCAACTCTGGCCTGCCTGGAATGCTTTTTATGAAAAGAATGAGCAGCAGTATTACAAAGGGCTTGAATTGTGGAATGAGTTCAGGGCTGGTTATGTATGGGATTTCCGGGTGGGAAACCATACGTTCTCGCTGATACCCCAGGTGCTGGCGGGTTTTGGACTGTTGCCCGGCAACAAACCTGAAAGCTTTATAAAAGAGGTGAAAAACGAGAAAGTATTTATTTCTCCCATGTTTTTCGTGGGATACAAATTTTGATAGACCATCAAATTCCAAAAATTACAGTAAGTTTAACCTAAAAAACGTAAAAAAATGAAGTACTTATTTTCTCTCGTAATTTTTATTCATGGTGCCATTCATTTGCTGGGCTTTGTCAAAGGTTTTCAGTGGGCTCCGGTGGAAGCTTTGGCGGCTGATATTTCCAAACCTGCTGCCTTGTTTTGGTTGCTGGCATTTTTACTCTTTTTTGTGGCCGGGGTGGGGCTCTTTACCGGCGATTCTTACTGGATGGTTGCAGTTTTGCTTGCCATCATTCTTTCCTCGGTTCTCATTGCCGGAGTATGGAGTGATGCCAAATGGGGTATGGTTCCCAATGTTATTCTTGCATTTGTAATGGCCGGTGCTTTTTCATCCTGCAGCATGAACCGCATGATAGCAAGGGAAACCGATGAAATCCTGGGCAGGGCTGATAAACCGGGCAGGGTTGTCACAGAGCAGGATATCAGCCATTTGCCTGAACCGGTAAGGAACTGGCTGAAAACTACCGGCATTATGGGAGAGCCCGAAATCCAAACCGTTTGGGTGAAGCAGCGGGCGTTGATGAAAAACAAGCCGGAGCAAAAGGAATGGAACCATGCCTCTGCCCGGCAATATGTATTTACCGGTGAACCTTCCTTTATCTGGACCGTAGAGATGGAGATGTCACCGCTGATAAGTATCAAAGGAAGAGACAAATATGTGGATGGAAGAGGGGAGATGCTCATCAAAATGAACTCCCTCATCAACGTGGTGAATGAAAAAGGACCCCGGATGGACGAAGGCACACTGCAACGTTATCTGGGAGAGCTGGTTTGGTATCCTTCAGCTGCATACAGTCCTTATGTTTCATGGGAACAATTGGATGACCATTCGGCCAGGGCAACCCTGACCTGGGGAGGGGTAACCGGGAGTGGCATCTTCTATTTTGATAAAGATTACAACTTCATAAAATTTGAAGCTCTTCGCTATATGGGGAATAAGGAAGATGCGCCCCAATATCCATGGATCATTACCGTGGATGACTATGCCCTTTTCGATGGTATAAAAGTCCCATCGCGCATGCAGGCCACCTGGAAACTGGATGAAGGTGACTGGACCTGGCTGAAGCTGGTGATTGAAGATTTGAAGTACAATATTGACGCGCCAGTGGGTGATGCAAAGAGTTGAATATATAGGGGCGGGTGGCCCTTCGACAGGTGCTACAGTGAGCTTGTCGAACTGCTCAGGAACCACACTTCACCGGTGGCTGAGCCTGTTGAACCACCGGTGAAGTGCACTACCCTTCGACAAGCTCAGTGTCCGGGTAAGGGCCTGTCGAAAGGTGTCTGATAAAGATCTTTCACACGATTTTGTGTTCGTGCATTTGAGCTACCATTTCTTTGATGGTATCCTCCAGGTTGCGGTATTGAAGACCCAGTTTTTTGCGGCTGCGTGCAGTATTCAGCCTGATTATATATCCTTCATTACGTTTTACGAATTTGGAGGTAACACCAAAAAGACCTCCGAAAATCATCAATAAAATCCTGGGCGCCTTCATCAGGGGGAGTTTGTATTTTTTTCCATACATGTCTTTCATCATGTCGGTCAGGTCCAGCAGGCTCATGGTTCTTTCGGCCAGTATGTATCTGCCTTCGGCGCTTTCTTTTTCCAGTGCCAGGATATGAGCATGGGCTACATCTCTTACATCAACAAAACCAAAATACAATTCAGGAGCACCCAAATAAAATTTTCCTTTCAGGATATCTTTCATCAGGTTAAGACTTTCAGAGTCAGTAAGTTCAGTAAGTGAGGGTCCCAGCACGAAGGAGGGATTGATAACCACGAGTTTCCACTGATCCTGTTCGCGGAATAGTTTCCAGGCCTCCTGCTCGGCAATTACTTTAGAGTACGAGTAGGGTTGGTGAGTAGGCGAACTGGAGGTGTTGAACTGTTCTTCATTAAATTCTTCCAGTCCTTTTTCCTGCATGTCGATATTATCGCCAAATACAGCGGCCACGCTGGAAGTAAGCACTACTTTTGTTACTGTTCCCGATTGTGTGGCTGCCTTTAGTACATTGCGTGTGCCCAGTAAGGCCGGGTCGAGCAACTCTTTTTGAGCATCTTTGAACCGCAGGGTAAAAGGAGATGCCACATGGATTATGGCATCGGAGCCCTTGGCTGCCTTATCAAAGCTCCCTTCTTTCATCAAGTCTGCTTCCCAGATTTCAAGTTTGCCACTGGCCGATTGTGCAATGGTATCGAAATGGGTATATTTCTCTTTGCGGGTTTTATCGCGCACCGTCATTCTTACGGTATATCCTTTTTCCAGTAGCTCTTTCACAACCCATGAGCCTATATAGCCCGTACCGCCTGTTACTAATATGATTGCCATTGTTTTTCAGAAGTTAAGATTTTGTATGTTGTAAAAATTAATTTAGTTCTGGAACAAATTATTGGTGATCTTGTTTGCTTTTGAGCCTTATGAATATTTTTCCCAGGGGTATCCCTGAATGCATTTCTTATTCTTTGGAAACTTTTTCACAATCTGTTTTAAAAACAGTCTTAAAAGCATGTTGTTGAGAAATAAAAAATTACTTTCGTAGGGATTAAACAGCTCATGAAAAGGAAACGTTTCTCTATTATAATTTTTCTCATGTTATTGCTTCCGTCAGCAGGTTTTGCTTCGCAAAACCAGTTGCCGGACAGCTTGCGTGAGCAATACGACCGGGCCATTCATCCCAAAGCAAAAATACAAATTATTCACAAGGGGATAGCGCCCCATTTTTTGAATCATAACCTTGATAGTGCTGCAGCCTATCTGCAAAAAGCTGTTTCTTTAGCAGACAGCATTCTCCTGCAAACCCCTCAACCGGATACTCTCCGGGAATACCACTTTTTAAAGGCTCAATCTCTTCGTTCACTTGGGAATGCTTATCATGGAAAGGGGTTAAATGAGTTCGCCCTTGAATCTTTCTACGAAGCCCTGGAGATATCTGAAAGGCATAATGACTATGATGGAGTGGCACGGGTGGAAATAAATATTGGCAATGTACTTAACCGCGAAGGTTTATATAACCAGGCACTCGGTTTTTTTCAAAGGGCTTATGCTACCGGGGAAAAAATCGGACAGAAAACATTTATGGCCTTTGCAACCAATAATATGGGCAATTCATACAGACTTATGGATGATTTTGAGCAAGCTCTGAAGTGTTATCAAAGATCGTTAGATCTGAAGGCGGAGAACAATGATTTGCGAGGGATGATCACCACCTACAATAATATTGGAATAATATATAAGAATCAGGGAAACTTTGAAAAGGCTTTAGAATATTATCAAAAATCCCTGGATTTGGTTAAAAAATTCGATAATCGTCATGGACTCTCAATGGTGTTAAACAATATGGCTTCTCTGTATGTATCTATAGCAAATGACGAAGAGAATTTAGATAACCCTCCATTAAGAGAAGAGAATTTTCGCACTGCAATATCTTTGGGTAGCCAGGCTTTGGCCGTTTCCCGGGAAATCGGGGCTCTGCCCAGGGAGAATTTTATTGCGGAGCAATTAATGAAAGCACACCAGGGTCTTGGGCAATACGATAAGGCGTTGGATTATGCACAGCTATATATCACCACAAGAGATAGTCTGTTTAATGAAGAGAAAACAGGTATTATTGCAGAAATGCAGGCACGCTTTGAGACTCAGCAGCAATTGCAGGAGATAGAAAATCAGCAACTGATCATCGAAAGACAAAAGGCAGAATATCAAAGTCAGCTTACCCAGCGAAACCTTTTGCTGGTTTTGATTTTATTTCTCATCTCAGTCACTATATTATTTTGGATACAGTTTCGTTCCAGGAAAAAGGCCAACAAGCTCATCAACGAGAAAAATGATATGCTGGAGCGTGCCTATGAAGAATTACAGTCCACCAATGAAGAATTGCTGGCAACCAACGAAGAGCTTATCGCTCATCAGGATATTATCAGGGAAAACCTGGAGAAGAAAATAACGGTTGCCACGCAGATGCTCGAGTTCAAGCAGAAATTTATGGCTCAAATCAGCCACGAGATACGTACACCTCTTACAGGGGTTTTGGGTATTACAGATGCCCTTTCCCGAACTCCGCTCAATGATGATCAGAAACGGTATCTCGAAATCCTTCAATACTCAGGGGAGAGTCTTATCGGGATTATCAACGACGTGCTGGATTATTCAAAGATAGAAGCCGGCAAGCTAGAATTGAAACCCAAGGTTTTTAGTATCAGAGAGATGCTGAAGGCGTCGGTTAATCTGTTTTCACACAACGCGAAGGAGTCTGTCTCCCTTGAGTTGGAACTGTCTGATGATATGCCTGAATACATTGAGGCTGATGAATTAAGAGTGGGGCAGGTGATAAGAAATTTGTTGTCCAACGCCGTCAAGTTTACCGACAGCGGAACAGTGAAACTATCGGCACAAATCATCTCAGATAGAAACGATGAGCCTCAGGCCCGGTTGAGAATCCATGTGACCGATACAGGTCCGGGCATCGAAAAATCACAGATTGATAAGCTTTTTAAACCTTTCTCGCAATTAAGTCGCCAACACCTCAGGCCTGCTGATGGTACCGGACTTGGCCTTTCCATTTGTAAAGAGATTGTGGAAAAGCATGGCGGAGAAATCGGGGTAAACAGTGAACCTGGCAAAGGGAGTGAGTTCTGGTTTTTTGTGAAAGTACAAATCAGAACCCAACCGGATGAACGAATAAGAGAATCTTCGTCTGCAAAGACTCCTTTCCAACGGCAACTCAATATTTTGCTCGTGGATGATTTGGAGGTCAACAGAAGAGTGATAAAGTTGCTGTTGGCCGGGATGAAACACCAGGTTACTTCCGTCCCCAACGGGCAAGCGGCTATCGAAAGGTTTCAGCCCGGAAGTTTTGATCTAATCCTGATGGATATAGAAATGCCTGTTATGGATGGCATTGAAGCTGCGCGGGCCTTAAAAACGAAATATAATCATGATTTGCCTCCCATTGTGGCATTGAGTGCCAATGCCCTGGAGGGTGACCGGGAAAAATATATTGAGCAGGGGATGGATGAATATTTAACCAAACCATTCAATGTAAATGCTTTCATGAAGATCGTGGAGAAGTTTTTCCTTTCCTGACCGGCAACAGATATATTCCTCTTTTTTGCATCAGAAATTAAGTCCCTTCGCTTTTGTAAAAGTACTTTCCGGCATTAATCGTAACTTTGTGTGAAAACATAAAAATAAGAAAAACATGTCGAAAATTTTATTGGAAAATATGGAGTTCTTCGCCTATCATGGCTGTTTTAAGGAAGAACAAATTATCGGCAACCAGTTTGTTGTCAATCTTGAGTTGGAAACCCCCACCGATGCCGCAGAAACATCGGACCACCTGACAGATACCTTGAATTACCAGGAAGTATACAATATTGTGGGCAAACAGATGCAACAAAAGAGCCATTTGCTGGAGCATGTGGGGCGCAGAATTCTGGATGCCCTGATAGAAAAGTTTCCTGAGATTGAATATGTCAGGGTAAAGGTGAGCAAAATGCACCCGCCCATGGGTGGTAAAATGAAATGCGTAAGTCTGGAAATGGAGCGCCATAACAGATAACAGGCAAAGTGTATGCAATGGTTATTTTTTTTACTTTTGCATCTTGCCGAATTTTAAAATATATCCCCGATGGAAAAAAACGAAAACAACAACCCTGAACCTAAAACATCGCTCAATTTCCTGGAACAAATTGTTGAGACTGACATAAAGACCCAAAAGCATGGAGGGAAAGTCCTTACCCGTTTTCCTCCAGAGCCCAATGGATATCTGCACATAGGTCATGCCAAATCTATTTGTCTCAACTTTGGGCTGGCACAAAAATTTGGTGGAAAAACCAATCTTCGTTTTGATGACACCAATCCCACCAAAGAGAGTACTGAATATGTGGATGCCATCAAGGAAGATGTAAAATGGCTGGGTTTTCAATGGCAGGAGCCCATCTGGTTTGCCAGTGATTACTTTGAAAAGTTGTATGACTTCGCTGTATATCTCATCAAAAAAGAAAAGGCCTTTGTGTGCGATATGACTGCCGAAGAAATGAGCAAGGGGAGAGGAACCCCCCAAAATCCCGGTGTGGAAAGCCCCTGGCGCAATCGTAGTGTAGAGGAAAACCTCGATCTTTTCAGAAGAATGCGTGAAGGTGAATTTAAGGATGGAGAAAAGGTGCTGCGCGCAAAAATTAATATGGCCTCACCCAATATGCACATGCGCGATCCGGTAATGTATCGTATCATGCATGCCCATCACCACCGAACGGGAGATAAATGGTGTATCTATCCGATGTACGACTGGGCGCATGGTCAAAGCGATTATATTGAAGGTATTACCCACTCTATCTGTACGCTTGAATTTGAAAACCATCGCCCGTTATACGATTGGTTCCTGGACAACCTGGATATTAAAGATAACAGGCCGCGTCAATATGAGTTTGCCCGTTTGAATCTCTCTTACACGGTGATGAGCAAACGAAAATTGCTGCAACTGGTAGAGGAAAAATATGTAAATGGTTGGGATGACCCCCGCATGCCTACCGTATCAGGTTTGCGGCGCAGAGGCTACACGCCTGCCTCCATCCGGGCTTTTGCCGATAAAGTGGGGGTGGCCAAACGCGAAAATGTAATCGATGTCTCCTTGCTGGAACATTGCATCAAGGAAGACCTTAACAAAAATGCTTCACGCGTGATGACGGTTTTGAACCCGGTAAAACTCATCATTGACAACTATCCTGAAGGACAATCTGAGCAATTGCCCGTGAAAGTGAATCCTGAAGATCCGGAATCTTGTTTTAAGATGGTCTCTTTCAGCCGTGAGCTTTATATCGAAAGAGAGGACTTTATGGAAAATCCGCCTAAAAAGTTTTTCCGCATGTCGCCTGGTGCTGAGGTACGTCTTAAATACGCCTATGTGGTAAGATGTGATTCTGTGGTAAAAGATGAGGGGGGCAACATTACCGAAATCCATTGCACCTATTTTCCAGAAACCAAAAGCGGTTTGCCATCCAACAAAAAGGTCAAAGGTACCCTTCATTGGATTAGTATTCCGCATGCCTATGAAATTGATGTAAGAATATACGACCGTTTGTTTACCGAACCCCAGCCTGAAGATGTGGAAGAAGGACGCGACTTTAAAGAGTTTCTTAACCCCGATTCACTGAAAACTGTAACCGGGTATACCGAGCCGGTAGCCATTGGATTGCGCCCCGGAAAATCGTTGCAGTTTGAAAGACTGGGTTATTTTGTGGTAGACCCCGACAGCAATGACGAAAGAATGGTTTACAACAGAGTAGTTCCCCTTCGGGATTCCTGGGCCAAAATTGAACAGAAAGGATAAATTACAATAGTGTATCTGTCTTTAAACCCTGCAAGGCTTAAACTTTGCAGGGTTTTTAGCTTTTGGTTTGGAGGTGGGGAGAAGCTTCGGAAATGACTATTGTTTAACTGGTAAGTTTTAATAGTTAAACAAAACGGATTGATTTCAGGTTTATTGAGCGAAAACACTACGCTCACCGTCATCATGGCTTATGGTGATTCACGGTGTTTTGAACTTACTCATATATTAACCTGATAATTATGCACCACTTATATCGTAGACAAGAGTTGAATGCTTCCCTGGATAAAGCCTGGGAGTTTTTTACAAAACCTGAAAATCTAAAAGCTATCACACCCGCCTTTATGGGTTTTGATATTACCTCTGTCAGTGGTACGCGCAGATTGCACGCAGGGCAAATCATTACCTACAAAGTCAGACCTTTCCTGGGTGTTCCTTTTAACTGGGTTACTGAAATTACCCATGCAAGGGAACCTTTTTTTTTCGTGGATGAACAACGCCTGGGGCCTTTCCTTTTCTGGCATCATAAGCATTACCTGGAAGAAAAGCCCAATGGCAAGGTGGTAATGGTAGATTCTGTTCACTACAAAGTTTTTTACGGCTTTATAGGCTCTTTTCTCAACAGAATCATGGTGAAAAAACGGTTGGATTATATTTTTGATTATCGCACAAAGGTTATCTCGGAAATGTTTAACCGATTATCATAATCCGCTGCCCTGGCTTAACCTTAACCTCTTCATCTCTACCTCAACCTATATACGTCTCCACCACCTTGCATTTTCCTTGTGGGGTCAGTGTAATGTTTTTTAGTTCTGCAGGAATCAGCACGACATTTCCTGCCTGCATTACCTCTACACCACCTGAGTAATTGATCATGCAGTTGCCTTCAATGCAGCTGTAAATGACGAAAGAATCCAGAAAGGAATAGTCAATTTCACGTTCAAGAGTAAATTCCATCATGCGAGTGGTAAAATGGGGATTTTTTACCAGCTCGCTCACATGGTTTTCTTCTAATGTGTATGACGTTTTGTAGTTGTCGTAAGTGGTAAAATCCAGCACTTCCAGGGCTTGCTCTGTGTGCAGCTTGCGGTAATTTCCCTTCTCATCCTTGCGGTCCCAGTCATAGACGCGGTAAGTAACATCGGATGATTGCTGGATTTCCAGCAGGGTAATTCCTGCTCCAATGGCATGAATGCGACCAGCGGGTATATAGTAGACATCGCCGGGAGTCGCTTTCTCAATATTGAGAATTTCCTTTAATCTACCCGAATTAAGGTATTCTGTGTATTGTTCTTTGCTTACTTCCTGGCTGAAGCCTGTAATGATTTCCGCCCCCGGCTGAGCATCCAGAACCACCCACATTTCTGTCTTTCCGGGTGACCGGTGATGTTTCATGGCATATGCATCATCGGGGTGTACCTGTATGGATAGGTAGCTGTCAGTATCCAGCAGTTTTACCAGCAGGGGGAAAGCGGTTCCGTAATTTTCAAAAACGCGCTCTCCAACCAGCTCTCCCATATAAATTTCTATGAGTTCACTGATGTTGTTGCCTGCCAGAAAGCCATTCTCTACAACAGAAAGGTTTTCCTTTTCTCCGGATAACTCCCAGGATTCACCACAGTTCGGTAATGGTGAAAAGTCTTTGTTGAACAGGGTTTTAAGCCGCTTTCCTCCCCAGATTTTTTCTTTAAATATGGGTTTGAATTTTAAGGGATATAGCATGTTCCAAATTTTTTGTTGAATCGGGCAAGGCAAAAGAACTCTGCCTTGCCGGGTGTTTTTATTCGGGCCACTTAGCCTGGTCATTATCCAGGTCAATCATTACTCCCCAACTTACGCTGATAAGTTTATCGTCCTCAAAGTAAAAGTCCATCACCGCATCGCTGAATGATACCCTTCTTTCTCCCCATTCTTCATTTTCTACATCCAGTTCTTTAAAACCGTTGTTTTGCATAAGCTCGGTAAGTTGTACCTCTTTCAACTCAAATATCTTTTGACCGAAAAGAATGGCTTCACTATTATCGGTTTCAAAAGAGGTGAATTTTCCATTATAGTCTTTTTCAAAGAACACCGTGTGCCCATCTTTCCAGTAGTTCCATACTTCGGCATCCGATTCGTCTGCCTCACCGGGTAAATCTTCAATTTCTTCGGGCTCACCCAGGTAATTCTCTACATCTGACTGGTCTGCACCAAACTTTAAATCTCCGAAGCCAACTAAGGGCTTTATTACATAAGCATTATCTTTCATGGTTATAAAATTTGCTGGTTAGAATTTCTATCATTCTCGATTTATTAAGCAAACCTAATTATTTTTTGCCTGTTTTTGTTGATCTTTTTCAATCTTTTATATAAAAAGTTGGCGTTTTTACTGAAAGGGGGAGTCGGGTTCCCTGGCTATGTGGTTATAAACCAGTTTATCTGTCAGGCCCGGAAAAACCTTGTTTAACAGTACAGTTATTTTTCCCTGGCGGGTAAGAACAAGGGTGCGCCTGCGTTTTACTATTCCTTTGAGAATATGCCTGGCAACAGTTTCGGGCTGCATCATGGCGTGTTCGTTGCGGGGTGATTCTCCCTGGGGGGTTCCGTCCTTTACCAGGGCTGTTTTTCTGATGTTGGACGCGGTAAAGCCGGGACAAGCTATCATTACATGCAGTCCTGTTTTCAGGTTTTCGGTACGTAGTGACTCCAGAAAACCATGCATGGCAAATTTTGAGGCTGAGTAGCCGGTGCGTGCAGGGAGTCCTTTGTAGCCTGCTATGGATGATACGCCTACCACACTTCCTTTGCTTTTAAGTAACCAGGGCAGGGCATAATGGGTACAATATACCGTTCCCCAAAAATTAACATCCATCAGTTTCTGGAGCACCGACAAATTCAAATCTGCAAATAAAGCCCGCATGCTTATGCCTGCATTGTTGATTAAAACATCAATGCCTTCAAATTTTTCTATAGTTTTTTCTATAAGTTCTTGGCATTGTTGCTTTTCAGATACATCTGTTTTTACAATGAGAAACCTGTCGGCATCCCATCCTTTTTTCTGCACGTGCTGCTCCATGGCCTGGATGTTTCGGGCGGCCATCACCACTCGCATCTCCATTTTCATAGCCTCCCCGGCCAGCGATTGCCCTATCCCCGATGATGCACCCGTGATAATAATCACTTTGTCCTTAAGTTTGCGCATGTTATTTTATGTAAAAGGTTAATTTTGCGGACAAGAGAATAAAGTTCTCCTACAAAAAGTGCAAATATACTTTCTTTAAAACAATTCTGAATGCAAATTACTGAAGTAAAAAGCAAAAGACAACAAAAGGATTTTTTGCAGGTTCCGCGGCTATTGTATAGGGATGATCCCAACTGGATATCTCACCTGGATAACGATATAAAAGCCATTTTTAACCCTTCCGAAAATAAATTCTTCGATTTTGGTATCGCCGCCCGCTGGGTGCTTTGGGATGATAACCACCAGCTGATTGGGCGAATTGCTGCCTTTATCAACCGGCATCTGGCCTACACTTACGAACATCCTACGGGAGGAATCGGATTCTTTGAGTGCATCAACAACCAGGATGCTGCAAATCTTTTGCTGGATACTGCCAAAGAATGGCTGGAGCAAAGAGGGATGGAGGCCATGGATGGTCCCATCAATTTTGGTGAAAAGGACCGATTCTGGGGATTGCTCGTGGATGGTTTCGATACACCACCCCCATACCTGCTGAATTACAATCCACCCTATTATAAAGAATTATTTGAAAATTACGGTTTTCAAAATTATTATGAGCAATACGTTTATGGACTCAGCAAACATACGGAATTGCCTCCCCTTGTGCATCGCAGTTACGAAAGGCTGACCCAGAATCATGGCTATTATTTTACCAACCTTAAACTGAGTCAACTGGAAAAGTTTGCAGAAGATTTTATGCAGATATACAACCAGGCCTGGAAGGATGTACATAAGCATTTCAAGCCCATGACCCGTGAGCAGGCTTTGAATACATTTAAAAGTATGAAAGCTATTGTAGATGAAGATTTGGTGGTGTTTGCTTATCATCAGAACAAACCCATTGCTGTGTTTGTGGGGATACCTGAACTCAACGAGCTTTTCAGATATGTTGACGGAAAGCTAAACCTGGTGGGAAAAATTAAATTTTTATACCATAAATACACCGGGAAATGCAATACCGTCTATGGAATAGTTTTTGGCATTGTTCCCGAATATCGCAACAAAGGGGTGGAGAGTGGTTTGATTTTGAACATTCAAAAGTCGCTTTTGAAAACCAACAGATATGAGGATATGTATATTGCATGGATCGGAGATTTTAATCCCAAAATGATTCGTATCGTTGAGATTCTCACCAAAAACAAAGTGTTTACCTTGGTTACGTATCGCAAGATGTTTAAAAAAGAGTATAAATTTTCCCGTCATCCGGTTCTTGATTAAAGGCTGGTATTCAGAAGGATTACCGCTCAGACTGAAAAAAGATAGAATAAAAAGCCGAAAAAACTTTGGTTATTTGAGAAAGGACAGTACCTTTGCACTCTCAAAAAAACAGGGACCCTTACTCAGTAAAATGATTCTTTGACACCCCTGAAATGATTGACTTGGTAGCTCAGCTGGTAGAGCACATCCCTTTTAAGGATGGGGTCCTG
>CAZBGI010000088.1:0-13090 GCA_964491395.1 uncultured Bacteroidales bacterium
CCGGATGAACAGGTGCCTTGTACATGCTTGTGAGGGTATGGCTACAGTTCATACCTCATCTAAAATATTGATGATGTGCTGTTTTTAAATTACATTCAGCCTGGGGCTGGCGGGTGTGTTGTTTCATCAGAGCGGAAATGCAATTTCCGCTGGGCAAAAAAAACGACCATCCCGCCGGGATGGTCGTTTTTTAAAAATTCAGGTAAGGAGGGATTATTTCACCCGGCTTACTTTGAATACTTCGGTGCCTTCGTGGGTAATGACTCTTACGAAGTAGTTGCCTGCGGGCAGATGTTCGAGGTTCAGTATGTGAGAACCTGTTGCACGGGTTCTGGTGAGCACTACATTGCCCAGGATGTCTACTACCTGGATATCTCCCTTGATGCCTTCGGCCATCTCCAGGTTGAGCTGGTTGGAGAAGGGGTTGGGGAATACGGAAATACCGTTTTGAGTAATTTCGGTTACATCTGTACCATCAGGTTGAAGCTCTATATCCATGATAGCATGATCATCAATAAGCTCAAAGCTTCCTTCATAGTCATGATAATGTTCACGGCTGATAGAATAGGTATATTCGCCGGGCATCATGTACAACATTTCATAATGTCCTTCCTCATAGTTATGGTCGTTGATAGTGATAACAGCGTCGGTTACTTCCTGGCCCCATTTGTCAGTGATGTTGAAAACAGCATTGAACTGTCGGGTGAGTAAAAACTCAACAAAAACAGTGGGTTCATCTTCTTTGGAAGGGGTTTCAATCACAAACTCCTGGTTTTCTACTCCCTGGTGACTGAAAGCGTCTGCAGATGCATAATAGGTGCCGGGTTGAAGGGAAATATGAGCAAGTCCTGCGTCATCGGTATTCAGTTTCATGCTTCCTACTTTCACTTCTGCATCCTGCAACGTTTCATCAAATTGGTTGGTTACTACAAATTCAACCCATTGATTGGGGGCTGTCTCTTCGGAGGCAAAAGCAAGGAAAAGGTTAGGCCGGGTAGCAGAATTGCCGCTATAATTGGGTACTTCCTGTGAGTCGCTGTATCCGTAGGCAGTGCGGTTGGCACCTACATCGGTACTGGCTACCCTATAGTAGGTTGAAGTCCATTGTGGCAGAATGCCCCAAACCACTTCAACCAACAGGTTACTTTCTCCATCGTATTCAAAGGGTTCTATTTCCCAGGTATGCCAGCCGGTTGCGGTCGGCATTTGGTAGGTAGAATCCTGAAAGGCAATCTGAGCGTCATCAGTGTTAATAAAGGTCGAACCAAAAGCGTCTTCTTCCACATGCATCATGCGGATGACAAAGTTGGGCAGGTTGTTGTGTTCAGTAGCCACCTGGATAATATCGAAACCCAGTTCAAGAATCGTTTTTTCTCCTGCTCCGAGATCTTCCGCAGTGTAAATCATCTGCGAACGGTTGGCTTTATAGTAGTTATAAAAAGGATATTGAGCAGATTCTTCTTCTCCATTCCCAATTTCGGCTTCAGGAATTTGACCTATTACCAGCATTTGTTCTGATTGGAAGAAGTGAGCATCTTCAATCGTAAACAACAAGTCAACAAAAGTTCCTTCCATCGCTGAGGCGTGGGCATGTACTGTGTAAGCAATGTCAACGGTATCTCCGGCAAGTATGATACCGGGTTCGTTTACATCTTCCTCAATAGTAAGGTAGGGATTGGAAGCCAGGATGTGTGCAACAGGTGCCATGGCTGGTGCCCCGCCGGTATTGATAAAAGATACTACCAAATCAGCTGTTTCACCGGGTTCCAGCATGCCATTTTCGTTGCCTGCGGAATCATCTAATTCGTATTCAGAGATGGTAAATAACGGGGAGTAAATCCTGAAAGTAAATCCGCTTTCCCAGAGTTTATCCTCTTCTTCTTCGTCCTGGCCTGTAATTTCAAGGTTAAACTTAACATTATGATTGTCAGGGATACTGTCTGCAATTTCAATAGTAAAGGCAGCCTCCAGCATCATATTGTTATCCTGGTCAATCTCTCCCCAGAAAGCTTCGTTGTTGGTAATGGTAACGTATTCGCTATCGGTGGTAACAATCGCACTTACATTTTCCGCCTTTTCAATACCTACATTTTTCAAGGAGAGGTTCAATGCAATGGTTTCATTATAATCTGCCTGGTTGTTGTTATTTCCTTCGCTATCGTCAATTTCGAATTGATCAAACACAACGTAAGGACCATCGGGTGGGATGACCTGAATCTCTTCATTGATATAAGTTTGCTTGTTGAAGGACATTATCGTAAGGGTGAACGTGGCGGGTTCATTAACAGGTTCGGTAAATTCTACCATAGCTATTCCTTCGTCTACCACACCGGTGCCTACAATAATTACTTCCTCTTCTGCTTCGTCATAGTAAGACAGTGCCACTGTGGCGCCTTCTGCATCATCCACAGTGATTTCAAAATCCGTTGTACCTATCAGGATTACCGGATTGTAACTGGCAGTAATAGGAGTGGGCGTAGCGGTTCTTACCTTCAGGGTGGGATCACCAAACAAAACCCAGGTATGATGCATGTCTGTACCACTGGATCCATGGGCAGGAATCATGGCCATACTTCCGTTGATGGACAAACCACCAAAGGTTCTTTGATAGGTATTGATATCATCAAAAGTACTCATCTCTGCCAAAAGGGTTACCATTTCATCCTGTCCGGTCATAGGAGGTTGCCATGCCTGGTTGATGGTTGACATCATGGTTCCGATGGCGCCGGTGGGCTGATCTTCATGGGTGGCACGAAGCCACGCTTCGGCAAAGCAATAGTTGCCTACAAAGTTACCGTTCACACAGGCTACCGACCAGATAAAGGGTAGTTTGTTTACATTGGTAAGCTGGTTGACATGGCTGTTGCTGTAGCCGGCTACCGACCATCCGGTGGTAGAACCGTGGTTACAGAAATTTACGATACCGATACCTTCGTTAAAGTCGGTGGACATTTGTGAAGCATTGGCGTTGGGTACACCGGGAACATTGCCATCGTATCTTTTCAGCACTTCAGTATAGGTGTAGTTGAGCAAGGTATCGCGAACAAAGTCCATGTGCACATAATCTGCTTCACCACCGTTGTGGCCTCCGCCGGCACCTTCATTGCGGGCTATGCCCATACCATTACCTAACCAGGTATCGGTTTCGTCAAGATTTCTTTCGTAATGAATCATCCGCTCTACCTGTGTTTCTACATGGGCAACCGTTTCGGCAGAAAAACGACCTACAAAAACTTCGTTGTAGCTATCGGTGCCTTCCAGGAATCCGTAGGCATTATCTGAAGGGCCGCCGCTGGCGCTCATGGTAGGAATCTGAGGTCCATCGCCTACCAGCAACAGGTGTGCAAAATCAGGATTTTCATCGTAATAGTTTTGAACATAGCTTTTGATGGCTGCAGCAGTGCTTCCCGCTTCTGATTTGGGCACCATCACGGTTTTGCGGCCCGTGGTGCGTTTCCAGTCCACAAAAGGCTGCATTGCATCCATAAAGTCGTCATAGGCAATAATAAGCATACTGCCTTCTTCGCCTTCCAAAACCTGGTAGTTTTTATCGGCGGCTTCCATATTCAGGAAGAAACGGTTGTAGATCAAACCGAAGTCTTTTTCTGTTTTCACTTCTTCGCGCTTGCGAACCAGGGCATTTTTGCCGGGTTCGTTGGTGGAGGTTACTTCCACAACAATGTCAGTGTAAACTCTCAGGGTTTGGCTTACAGGATTGTACTGGAAAGGAAAAATGGTAACCGTTTGGCCGCGAAAATCTCTCATGATAAAAGGATCCTCCAGCTGTGCCAGTTCTCCGGGCCAGAAAGCATCTTCGTTATAGGCTTCACCATATACAAAAGGCACATCTTCGGGATTGAGATCCCGGGTGAAATGTCCTTTGGAAGGGGCGATGGCAATATGGTTGTATTCTTCGTATTTGTAGCTGATAACTTTCACATCCATCTCATACAAATCGGGAATAACAATGGAGGTGTAAAGTTTGGGCAGATCAGGCATGCCTGCTTCGGTGATGTTCACACCGTTTTCCAGGGAAAGAATCATTTCTGTTCCGCGAGGAGTCCGAACAGCGTTTTCATAATATCCTTCCACCGAGAACTGAATGCCGGTCTGGCGGATGTTGCTTTCCAGCAAATGGGCACCGGCTTCCACCGGTTGGTTGCTGGTGATGCCCACCCAGTTGTTTTGAGCCATGGAAAAGTTGATGGCGGCCAAAAACAAAACAAATAAAGTTGTGGTAAGTTTTTTCATGAGGTTTGGTAAAGGGTTAATAAAAAGTAAGTGATAAAATCCCGGTCAGGAGCTGCCCTGACCGGGAAGTATTACATAAGTTATTGCAGAACAATCTTTTTGATGATCACATTGTCCCTGGAATCGATTCGAAGATAATAAATTCCTGCTGAATAACCTCCAAGATCGATGTTAAATTGATATTCACCACTCTGAAGGTTCACCATGCGGGTTTGTAAAATCTGTCCCTGGTAGTTGGTTAGTCTTACAGTGGTTTCAGTACTGAAGCCATTCATTTTCACATTCACTCTGTCGGTGGTGGGGTTGGGGAAAATTCGCACCTCCTGCTCAGAAACACTTTCTATAGAAGTACCGTCAGGCACCAGGGTTACAAGAAGTTCAAGGTTATGATCGGTAATTTCAAAGGCTCCTTCTGCATCATAATACCCTGCCCGGCTAACGGTATAAGTGTACTCTCCGGGTTCCAGTTCGCCGATGATGTATTCTCCCGGTTCGTGTTCGTTGTCATCGCAAGTGATAACAGCATCTTCTACCATTTCACCAAAGGTATCTTCAATGATAAAATGTGCCTCTCTTTTGGGGTAAGTAAATACTACCTCAATGGTAAGGGGGTCATTTTCTACTGTGAACTCTTCTCCGATTACATCTGCATATCCTTCTGCCATGGCACCGTAAAGGTAATTTCCAGGGTATAGGTCAATGACTGCCTCACCTTCGGCATCGGTCAACATGGTGTACGAACCAATTTTAATGGTTGCCTCTTCCATCACCTGCATGTCCGGATTTTTGGCAATGAAGGTAATGGCTTGTGAAGGATCCGTTTCTTCTGCCTGGAAAGAGATGTGCAGGTTGGGACGGGCAGAGCTGTTACCGTTGTAACCCGGTACCACCTGGCTGTCGCTGTAACCGTAGCTTACCATTGGATTAGGCATGGTGGTAGACGCTACCCTGTAATAGGTACTGGTCCAGCTGTCCAATTGGCCCCATACTACCTCAACAAGCAGATTGCTTTCACCGTCATAAACGAAATCTTCAATATCCCACAGGTGCCAGCCTGTTGCATCGGGCATGCTGTAAAGTGAGTCCGAGAAGACCTGGGTAGCATCGCTCATATCCACGAACTCATCAGGCATTTGCTCAATATCGACATGCTTGATAAGAATTTTGAAATTGGGCAGGTCGCGGTATTCGCTGGCAACCTGGGTAATGTTGAATCCAACTTCCTCCATAACTTTCTCTCCTGATCCCAGTTCACTGTTCAAATAGAGCATTTGCGAGCGGTTGGCTTTGTAGTAGTTATAGAACGGGTATTGGTTGGAGTTTTCGTTTCCGTCACCCACCTGCATTTCAGGTACCTGTCCGATAACCAGTTCGGTTTGGGTTTCAAAGAAATGGCCATCTTCAATGTTCAGGGCCAAATCTACAAAAGTTCCCTCTGAAGCAGCTCCATGGGCATGCGCCTGGATGGTTACTTCAGTGGTTTCGCCTGCATCCAGGGCAGGTAATTCCAGGTTTTCGTTTTCCAGGGTCAGGTAGGGGGAGTTTCCGGTAATGGTAAAGTCGGGGTTCAGTGCAGTAGCGCCGCCGTTGTTGGTTACCATAAAAGTAAGCGTGGCAGATTCACCCGGGTCGAGGCGGCCGTTGTCATTTCCGTCTTCTGCATCATCCAGGGTATATTCGGGGTTGATGGAAAATACAGGTGCAAAAGCCGTAACCCTGAGGTTGGAATTCCACTCATCGGTTCCGTCGGTAATGGTCAGGGCAAAGGTAGCCTGGTAATTATCAGGAACGTTTTGGCTGATTTCCAGGTCGAAAGCTCCGGCAGTAAAACTGGTGTTCTCTGTTTCTCCGGCATCCATGCCTTCAAATTCTACCGGAGTACCGGGGTCGATGATGCTGATGTAAGGATCGGTTCCGGTAAGGGTAGCTGTTACTGCCCCTACAGGATCGGCTCCTACGTTTTTAAGGGTTACATCCAGCGAAATGGTTTCATTGTAGGTGGGTTGACCATCGATATCGTAATGGTCAAGCACCACGAAAGGTCCTTCAAGAGCTGCTGCAGGCACGGTTTCAATGTAAGGGATGTATTGTGATTTGGTCACTACAATTGTAACATCCCCTCCGTCAAGCACTGCCTCTATGGGAACTTCCACTTCACCGGTTTCATCTACAAAAGCGGCACCGTGCAAAACTCCGTCTTTGCTGATGGCCACGTAGGAACCGGGGAGAGCTTCTACGGTGTAAGTGTCAAGTCCAATAGGAAGGATAGACATATGAGAGACTTCATTGTCAGATCCCTGGGTTTTGTAAATAAAGGTAGAGGGGTCGCCAAAAGTATGGTAGGCCTGCCAGTAATAGAGCGGGCTGGAGTGACTTGGATAATTCTGTACATCTACCTCTGTAACAGCAAGGTTACCTACAAATTTCAAAGCACCCACTGCCAGGTAATCAGACACAAAGGGGGCATCGTAAGCACCCAGGGTGGTTTCTTCAACAGTCGGCACATAACCGTTATTATCTCCCTGGATAGGAAAGGCACCTACAGACCAGTAAAAATCTTCGAACCAATACGTATTAGGTGCTGAACCGATATACGCTACCGCTCCTTTGTTGGCTGCACGCACCCAGGCTTCTCCAATACTTTCAGCATGGCTGAACAATGAACTCTGGCAACAGTTGCCCACCGCAAGGGGGTATTTCCCTTCGTTGGTCATGTTGTGAATATCAGATGCGTTGAGGGTAGGGCCCGCCCAGGAAGTAGGTGAGCAGTGTGCGGTAAAGTTGATGAAACTTACGGAAATACGCTCGTTATCATAGCAACCGGTGTAGCTGTCCAGATAGGCATTTACGGTGTTAAAACCATGGGCTTCATTAAAATAATTCTGGGTGCCGTAGTGTACGGTGGGTTGTCCTACCTTGGGATTCCAGTTTCCGTCCTGGCCGGCAATCAGGGTTACATCGTCCAGGTAGGAAGCATCTTCAAACTCATATTTCTCATAATAGAGAATTTTATCCAGCTGGTTTTGCAGCTCCTGCACGTTTCTGGCTGACATACGACCGTGGTACATTTCAGGGAAATAGTCGCCATCTACGGATGCATAATAGAGGTCGGTTACTACATCGGATGCAGAACCTGTTGCAGAAGCAGGCACTTTGCTGTCATCACCTACCAGGATAACGAAGGTAGGAGCGGGATCTTCGGGGGTAGCTTCATTGTAAACGCCATGAATATGATCTTGAATAGCCGTTGCAGTGGTTCCCACCTCGTCGGTATAATCTACCTGCACATAAAATCCCATTTGTGTTTTCCACTCAACGAAGGGTTGCAGCGTTTCTTCAAACTCGCGGTCTGCAACGATGAGCATTTTCACCGGGTTTTTGGTCAAATCAGGATGATCGTCATAAACATCACGGGTCAGCAGAGGGTTCAACACCTTGGATTCCAGTACCTGGAAGTAAGGAGACCATGTAGAGGTTTTGATATGGTTGGTCAAAGCCATATCTGCATTTTTGAAGCTGATTTCCAGTTCAATATTGTTGTACACCTTGATGGTTCCGGTACCGGGGTTGTATTGTACCGGTGCCACAACCAGGCGGGCAAGGCGCATGCCTCTCATTACACCCAGCACTTCCACTTCAGCAATTTCTCTTTCGTTGAAACTGCTTTTGGTATAAGCTTCCTGCTTGTATTCAAAAGAAATATCTTCAGGTTGCTGATCCTTCCTCATGGAGGGCTGAACGGGCATCAATGTATTTTCGATACCATAATCGGTCAGTTTGTACTCGCTGGTGGTGTAGCTTTTTACATTGACTTCTACACTAGCACCAAAAGGAATTTCAATCAGGTTTTTGGCTGCCGGGAGTTTGGGTGTACCCAGTTCGCCTACCGAATAAGCGTTTTGAAACATCAGTTCGTTGAATGTTCCATGGTCGGTTTTCACTTCCAGGGTTTGAAGTTCATCAAAAGCATATTGCACTTTCAGGGTCTGAAAGGTGCTTTCTTTTACCTCTGTTAGGCTTTTTTCTGCTTCAAGCCTGATGGGGCTTTGTGCCGAAGCACTGTAAGCAAAAATGAATAAAAAAACGGTCAGCAACCGCCAATGCAAAAAAGTACTTTTTGCCCTTTTGTTCGTAAAAAATAGTGTTCTCTTCATTTGTTAAGGTTTAGAAAGTTTTTCTTGTGACCAAAGCATGAAGCCTGTTTATGCATCTTTATAATACCCAATGAAAACCCCGGCATTTCAGGGTGTTGAAATGGGTTTCAACATTCATTATCATCTACGCTGGCAGAAGGGATGGTAAAGTAAGGACTTCCCATTGGGAAGGAAATTTAACGTAAAAAGAGTGTGCATGTAAGGCTGATTCAGACTTTTGGTCGGTTTTTTTTAAAATATTCGATGCGACAAAGCTAACGAAAATATATATTATTTACAAAGTTATTGGCAAAGATGTTGAAGATATTATCATTGTTAAATCCTGGAAAATAGAAACTTGCTATATTATAAAAGCAAGGCATGTGTCAACTATTGGGCAAATTTAACAAACAGAAAGGAAGGTAATTAAGATAGATGAATGTTTAGATATTACCGGACAATAATAAAAAACTTTTAATTTTTTGGATCGGGATCAGAGATGCCACCAACCCTATAAATGAGACCGTAAAGAATACGAGTACAAAATCCAGGGGTTTAATTTGAACAGGGTAGGCATCCAGGATAAAAGTTCCTTCGGCCTGCAATCCTACAATTCCGTATTGCATTTGCAGCCAGCTTACCAGGCCCCCCAGGAATATGCCGATGGCTGCACCCCCCACTCCAATGAGCATTCCCTGGTGAAGGAAAATTCTTTTTAAAGTTTTAACAGAACATCCCATGCTCCAAAGAATTCCGATATCCTTTCGTTTTTCCAACACCAGCATGGTAAGGCTGCCGGTAATGTTAAAAGCGGCAATGACCAAAATGAAACTCAAAATAAAGAAGATGGCCCATTTTTCCTGCCGCATAATTTTATAGAGAAATTCTTCTTGCTGCAACCTGTTTCTTACCACATAGTCTTCTCCGGCAATTTCTGCAATCTGCCTTTGAATGAGCCGCATATTGGCTTCAGGCTCTATCGAAAGCATTACAGAAGTAACCTGACGCTCATATTCTGTAAGGTATCGAACCAAAGAGATAGGGGCAATAACGTACTCCATGTCAAATTCAGTCTGTAAAGCAAATATCCCTGAAGCAAAATGGGTGCTGGCGTTGAAGGCTTGTGCAGGATGCAGGGTGCTCACCCGTCCACGGCGGGGTATATAAACGTGAAAAGGATTGAGATAATCATGAATGCTGGCATTAAGCACCATGGCTACTCCCTGGCCTATCACCAGGTTTTCCATATCGCCTGATTGCAACACGTACTCCCCCTCCCATATCATGGTGTCCAGGCCGGTAATATGCTTGTAGTTGTCGTCTACACCCCTGAGCGTTACTATGTGTTGCTTGTCTTGATAGGTGAGCAAGGCTGTCTCTTCAAATACCTCACCCAGATACAATACACCGGGGATGTTCCTGATTTCATCTGCCGGAAATTCATTAAAATCAAATGTTTTTCCTTCTGCCAGCCTGATTTCCATATCCGGGTTGAAGGAGTTGAAAAGAGAGAGAATCAGATTTTCCAGTCCATTAAAAACCGATAACACTATCACCAGGGCCATGGTTCCTACCGATACTCCCACCACAGCCACAATGCTCAATACATTGACGGCAGTTTGCGATTTTTTGGCAAACAGGTACCTTCGGGCTATGTAGAAAGGAAAGTTCAAATCAAGGTTGTTTAAGTGGTTTTATTTTTTGGCTTTTACCAGAAGACCCGTACCTGAAGGATGAGTTTTTCGTACATCGGCATAATTAAGCACCATGCAAAAAGGAAAAACCAACAGGTAATAAAAAGGGAGCACCAGGTAGAAAACAGCTGATTTTCCGAGCATTAAAATGGGGTACTTCATGGATAGTTTCCATGACAGGCTGCCGGGTTTTCCGTAGGTATATCGTACTTCAATGTCATTAAAACCAGCGCTTTGCAATTTTCGGGTAATCTCTTCTTTCCCATACCCGTCTCTTACATGCTCTTCTATAAATGATTCATCGTGCTCGTGTTCCACTCCTGAGCCTCCCTGGTCGGAAGGGGTGCTGATCAGTAGCAACCCTCCTGAACGCATAGAAGCATGAAAGTTTTCAAAAACTTTTACATCTTCTTCAATGTGTTCCATTACATCGATGGATAAAACAAGATCGTAATAATCCGTTTTTTGATAACGGGTAAGATCACCGGTAAAAAAAGAGGCTTTTGATATGGAAGTTTGGGAAAAAAACTGATTGCAATCTTCTACCTGTTCCTCTTTAAGTTCTATTCCGTGGATTTCCCACAAAGGATTTTTCCTGGCCACATACCAGCTATACTGACCAAACCCACTTCCAGCATCCAAAACCCTTACATCAGAACTGTTTTTGCGTTTTTTGAAAAAATCTTTTAGATGGAAATGTACATGCCAGGCCCTGAGCAATAATAAATCCAGCAAGGCATAAAAGAGCTTACGCAGAAAGACATGCCGGTTGAAAACCTTCCCCAGCCGGGCTTTAATGGGATCATACTTCATCAGAGGAGGTTATTTTTTTAACAGGTTTTCGATGTTCTCTATGTAGTCCAGGCTATCATCCACAAAAAACTGCAGTTGCGGAACCTGGCGCAGCTGGTTTTTGATCCGCAGGCCCAGTTGCTTGCGAATTTCACCCGAATGCAAGTGTACCTGCTTCATGACACTTTCTGTATCTTTTCCGAAAATACTAAGATATACTTTGGCGATGGACAGGTCGGTAGTAACTTTTACCTGGGTTACGGTTATTAAAGCCCGATGAAACAAATTGGGTGCTTCCCGCTGGAAAATCTCACCCAAATCTTTCTGAAGCAATTTGTTGATTCTTTTCTGTCTGTTAGTCTCCATAAAAATGCTCACTTTTTGCAAATATACGCTTATTGCGTCAATTAAAAGACATAGGCTTTCCTGCCTAAAACTAAAAAAAGTAAAATATGAATACAGAATTTGTCTCTTTGCACATATTTACTTAAATTTAATCGATGATGACTGAAAAACTGAAAGTGAAAGGGCTGGAAGGTGAAAGGGTACTACCCTCAACTCCGCAGGAGTGACAGGGTTATAGAAAAGCTGAGCCAGAAGGGCTCAAACATGAATAGCCCGGGGTAAAGTGATATAGCTGATAGGCTATGAAACGGAACCCCGGATATAAAGACGCAATGACAATTGGCGCTGCGAAACTATGGCCATTTAAAGCACACTGCTGATGACAGCGCACCTGAAGAAATGAGAGAAGAGTGAAACGAGATAGAAGTGGAAAGGGGAAAGCCCTAATCGCAATTCCTAAATCAATAATCTGAAATCTAATTTCTAAAATCTACATTCTAAAATGAAAACACGCAAAGAAAAAGATTCCCTGGGTTATGTTGAGGTCCCCGCCGACAAATACTGGGGAGCACAAACCCAGCGTTCTCTTCAAAATTTCCGCATAGGAAAAGAGAAAATGCCCGAAGAAATTATTGAGGCCTTTGCCATTCTAAAACGAGCCTGTGCCATCACCAACCAGAAAATGGGTCAGCTGGCACCCGATATTGCCGGTTCTATCCAGGAGGCATGCGATGAAGTTCTTGCCGGAAAGCTTGATGGCAACTTCCCGCTTGTTGTTTGGCAAACCGGCTCGGGTACCCAATCGAACATGAACCTTAACGAGGTCATTGCCAACAGGGCGCATGTTCTCATGGGGGGGGAACTCGATGATGCAGAAAAAAAAGTTCATCCCAATGATCATGTCAACAAATCCCAATCCTCCAACGACACGTTTCCCACAGCAATGCACATTGCCGCCTACAAACTATTGGTTGAAAACACCATACCCTCGCTTATTGATTTAAAAGACGCATTGAAGCAAAAGTCGGAGGACTTTGCGGATATTGTAAAAATTGGCCGAACCCACCTCATGGATGCAACACCTCTCACCCTGGGGCAGGAATTCTCGGGTTATGTGTCGCAATTGGAACATGGACTCAAAGCGTTGACCCATACCCTGGATCATCTGAGAGAGCTGGCGCTGGGAGGAACAGCAGTGGGCACAGGCATCAATGCGCCCAAAGGATTTGATAAAGAGGTTGCCCTCGAAATTGCGTCCCTTACCAGGCATCCGTTTATCACGGCCACCAATAAATTTGAAGCGCTATCTGCCCATGATGCTATCGTAGAAACAAGTGGTGCATTGAAGCAGATTGCTGTATCGCTGATGAAGATAGCCAATGATATCCGGTTTCTGGGTTCAGGTCCGCGCTGCGGGCTGGGAGAATTATCCCTGCCAGCCAATGAACCGGGCTCTTCTATCATGCCGGGCAAAGTTAATCCTACCCAGTCGGAAGCCATGACCATGGTAGCTGCGCAGGTGGTAGGCAATGATGCTGCTATTACAGTAGGAGGGATGAACGGACATTTTCAGCTCAATGTGTTTAAACCGGTGATGATATACAATCTGCTACAGTCTGCCAGGTTGCTGGCTGATGCTGCCCGTTCATTCCGGGTCAATTGTGTAGAAGGGATAAACGCGAACAGGAACAATATCAATGCTCATCTCAACCATTCTCTTATGCTGGTTACTGCCCTGAACCCCCATATCGGGTATGACAATGCTGCAAAGATTGCCAAAACAGCGCACGAGAAAAACCTGACACTGAAACAGGCTGCTATTGAATCCGGTTTGCTTAGTGAAGAAGAATTTGACCGCTGGGTAGATCCCCAAAA
>CAZBGI010000089.1:0-13079 GCA_964491395.1 uncultured Bacteroidales bacterium
CATGCCATCGCCCGGATGGGAACTCAGAGTGCCGACCAGGCAAAGACTGCCTTCAGGAGGCAAAATAAGGTTTTTCATTGAAAACCACTTTCGTCCTAAATGCTGAAAAGCTTTTCCTCTATTTTTTTCAACCGGGCTTTGATGGGAAGGACTTTTCTTCTCTTCTGCAACCGGGTAAACCTGTTTTTCCAGAAATGCTTCCCTGCAAAACTCAGTGGAAGGGAGGCAAGATATAGAAGCGTCCATTGCCACGAACCTGAAACAAGCCAGAAGGCAAGCGTTTGCAACCCGTGAAATATTGGGAACAAAAATATAGTGCCTACCAGCAGTATTGAACTCTTGAAATGGGGGTCTTTGAATTTAGCCAGAAGATTATTCAGAACCAGGGAGGGAATGATATTCTGTATCCAGGCAAATACATACAGAGGAAAACTTAAAAACAACAAGGAAAATTCCGAGAGGATTCTCAGGTTGTGGTCTTTCATAAATGCCAGCCCGGCATCGTCAATATCAAGTTGCTGACTTTGCAAAAGGTCAATGGCTTTTTTTGTGGTATCCTTCACCTTGCTAAATTGATTCGGATCTTCTTTTTCCATCTTTTCCAAACGGGAAATGATTTTTTTCTGGCCGCTAAAAATTTCGGGCAGGGTGGTTTTCTTTTGTTGCATAACGGATGCATACATTCGTACATGCGCATCAATGATGTCATAATCAGCATCCTCTGCAATGTGCAGCATGTTTCGCTGAAGTTCGGTCTCCAGTTCTTTCATCAACGCGTTAGTGGCTTTGGCCGGGCTTTCCAGGTAGAGTGTATCCTGCCTGGAAACGGGTATGGGATTGCCAAAACTTATGAACAGCGGGCTTCCCGGTTTGTGGTAATCAAAGTAGTTCAGCCCAACGGGAATGATAGAAATGTCGTTTTTATGAGGGTTCTCGTGGCGGTAGCTAAAGGCAATACGCGCGATTCCTTTTTTCAGGGTACGAAGTCGTTTTTTCCCCTCGTGATTTCCCTCGGGTAAAATGGTCAGCGGATGATTGTTGTCGAGTATCTCGAAAGTTTGCCTGAAACTTTCTGTGTTGTGGGCCAGCTGGTCGAAACCGTCCCGAATGCGATACACGGGGAGAATTTTCAGGAAATAAAGGATTCTGGCCACGGTTTGGTTGGCAAAAATATCGGACCGGGCAAGAAACACGGGTTGCCATTTAAAAGCTGATAATACCGACAGGGCATCCATCAAAGCATTCTGGTGATTGGGAGCATAGATGGCCCGTTCATGAGGTTTTACTTTTTCTTCATGCCGGTAGGTTACCTTGTAATATTTGTGAAAACAAAAGTCTACATACCCTTTCAGCAGGGAGTATTTCAGGGAAGGTTTATGGATACCCATATGTTGATCAGGAATCAGATGGTACGTGAACAGAGTTGACTTCTTCTTTGGGCAGGGGTTTTCTGGACCACAGGTAGCTCATAAGCATGCCCGAAACAATATGCCAGATTCCCCACCAGGCTGCAATAAAAGCCATTCCTCCCAGCCCGTCAAACAAGCGTGGGTTGAAAATCAGCACCAAACCGAGTCCTGAATTCTGTATTCCCGTTTCAATGGTAAGGCTGCGCCGATCGATTTTGGGCAGGCTGGCCAGGGAGGCAATACTGAAACCTGTCAGCAATGCCAGGGCATTGTGTGCAAACACAATAAACATGATGAGGTGAATGTAGGATTTGAAGAACTCGAAGTTACTCATCAGTGCACCAATGACAAATATCAGAAATATTGCCATGGATATTTTCTTGATAGGCTTGATAATCTTTCCAGTAAAAACCGGATATTGCCGGGAAAACCAGATACCTGCAATTACTGGTAATCCCAGCAGGAGCATCACTGTCCGGAGAATTTCTAAAAAGTCGATCCGGATAGGAATGACCATGTTGGAGGTTTCGGAGTACAAATTACCCCAAAAGGCAAAGTTTACTGGTGTCATAAAAACTGCAGCAACCGTGGCGAAAGCTGTAAGGCTGATGGATAGCGCCATATTGCCCCTGGCCATCGAGGACATAAAATTAGAAACATTGCCACCCGGGCAGGCCGCAACCAATATCATTCCCAGCGCTACACTGGGCGTGGGTTGAATGAAGTAAATCAACAGGAAAGTGATGGCAGGCAGGGCCAGGAACTGACTAAAGATGCCCAGGATCAATGATTTAGGCTCTTTGATGATCTGTTTGAAACTTTCAGGTTTTATTTCCAGGGCTACCCCGAACATGATAAAGGCAATGGTAATATTCATGATCAGCAAGGACAAAGGGCTGAAGTTCAGCTTTACCCAGTCAAGTTTTTCAAGTCCGGTTTCCCGGTTTCTGTTGACGGCGGTAATTACCCCATTTTGTGTTTCTATCACCTGGCGACCGTTGTTATAATACCAGTCTTTTCCCTGTACAATCTCATCCGGCTTGCCAGCCGTTTCTTCTATCTGGGTGTAGGGGGTGCCAATGCGAAGATACAACAGTTTGTTGGTGTCTTCGGGCATGTCGTTCTGGTTTTTTTTTCGGCCCCAAAGAGGACCCTGATTTTTGGAGTGGCCCGTAAGTCGTATGTCTTTGATTTTGTTTTTCTTTACAATTACCCTTCCCCATTGTGAAAAAATATGGCGTTCTACATGTTCAATCTTTTCTGCAGTCCCCATGATCTCTTCTATCTCATCCTGATGCATCCCCTCCCGGATAAGGCTGATTTTGGAACTTTCTCCACGGGCGTAGCTGACTCCCAATAAAACAATCAAGAATGTGGCACAAATCCCATTTCGGAGAAAATGCCAGGGTATAGTTCGACTCCCTTTAGATTTTACCATAGCTTTTGAGGGTTATAAAAACTGTTGCGAAATTACAAAATATTCGACTAATGGAAAATGAGGTGCAGGGTGAGCCTCCAACCTCCGGCAAACAGCTGTAAATGAAAGGTTAGCGGGTTTGTGAAAATGGGGATGAAGTTGAACGAAGCTTATTTTTTCAGTGCCTCAGCGACCCTTTGCGGGTGTTTTTCTGTCTGAAATAAAACAGTCGTTTCATCCAAGTGTTTTACATACCTGCCGAAACGACTGCTTCAAAATATTTTGTCATCAAATCTTATTCATGCAATTATTGTTGCCGGGAAAAAATGTTGGTTGCTCCGAAACGATTGCAAACTGTGTCATCCCCAGGGGATTAAAACTCAGAAGGATCCCTGTTAACCATAAACATTTCACTCCTGATAGATTTGATAAAAAATAATATGCATTAGTTTAATTAAATAATAGTTAGATGTTTAAGTAAAATGAGATAAAGCCGATGGGGGTTTTGCAGGATACCCATTAAGCCGGAGAACAGGTTTCATGATTTTTTTTCCGATTATTAGTGAATTATGATTTTCTCACTCGTACGGATATCACCTGACAAATTTACGATATACACGCCTGGTTTCAGATTTCCAATGTTGAGCACTGCATCCCCTGCATAGCTTTCCCGGCGCACTATGCGACCGGTGATATCTGAAATAAACACTTCATATTGGCTGTTCTGATTGTATTCCCGGGTTTTGATAAACAACCTGCCCCCGACATGGCTGTAACGTATCTGAACGTCGCCGGCAATCTCTTCCACAGTTGTTTCGGGACTTACCATGACCGAAAATTCAAAAATATCGCTGTCAGCAAACCCATTGTTTACCAATACAGGTACAGTGATTGTTCCGGAGAAATCAGTTTCCGGCACGATGGTATAATCATCTTCAAGGGTATAATTTGTTCCCTGATGCAACACGATGGAAAAGTCGTCAGGATAGTCAAAATGGTCATCTTCTACCAAAATCCATTGGGGGAGGAATGGCTGTGCCTGGTTCATGCTGATGGTTGTTTCCTGCTGCCCGGTAATGATGGGCGCGGGCACTGCCATTATTTCGAATTCAACAGCCTGACTCAATGATGTCAGGTCATCTTCAATGCTCAGTACGATGGTTTCTGTGCCGGTCCAGAAAGGGTCGGTGTTGACAATGGAGAGGGAAGTTTCATTGAGCAATTCAATGGAGATGTTTTCATTTCCTTCCCAGCTCAGGGTTACATCTCCTTCCAGCTCCCAGGATACAAGCTCGGTAAAGTCAAGTATTTTCTCCTCGTGCTGATAAAAGCTCAGGCTTTCTGGCAGGTAGAGGGTAAAGGCAGGCGCATACTCCAGGGTGAAAAGGGTGAAATCATCAAAATAAAAACCTTCTTTGTTGATGTAACCATCACTCATCATCCTGAATCTCAGCCATACTTCTTCTTCCCCTGTCAGGTGGGAGAGATCCACTTCTTCTTTTATCCATTCGGGTTGTGTACCATGGTACAAGGGTTGACCATTATCCTGGCTGGATCCTCCTGTAGCCGTTAAATTTCCTTCCAGAGGAATCCATGTTTCCTGATCGTCAGTGGAGTACATAAATTGTACATAATCCCAGTTGGTTTCTATATCGAAGCGGGTATAGAATTCTACCCAGGCAAGGTTGGTATCAGACAAATCGATGGGTTCTGCCAGGGTAATATGGGTATTGGCATTGTCGGGATAATTTTGTCCGGGACTATCAGCTATGGAAGCTGGTTCAGAATGGGCGTGTTGTGTGCTGATGCCCCATGCGGTGGTGGTCCAGTTATCCAGGTTATCTCCCGGGTCAAAGAATGCTATGTCGGGTTGTCCATAAAACTTGGTGATGGTATCATTCCACGTGTAGTTGCCATTGTCTAGTGAAAGAACAAACTTTATCTCAGCACCGGTGTCAATGTTTGGATGCAATTCGATAGGAATGGCTGAAGTATGAGATTCCAGTACTTCCATGTTTTGAAAACTGACAGGGTCGCCGGCAGCAATGATGTTACTGCTTAAAGGGGTAATGGAAACGGAATAATCTGAAGGGCTTTGCTGCCCCAGGTTGGTGATTTCAAAAGGAATTTCAGCACTTTTTTCTGCCATATACTGCCCGGATAAATCCGTTATTTCTGCATAAGAGAGGGCCAGATGGGCCAGGCCCAGGTTCATGTGGGTATGTCCGGCACAGATTTCTTCAATGCGGCTAGCCTGCGGCCAGAAGCCATCACTGGGCTTGCCGGCCTCGGGAGTAAAAGCAAAGGTTTTGTCCTTGGTTGTTTGCTCACCGTAAAACCAGTCATCGGAGCCTCCATTGGCATAGTAACTGAGTGTTTCGTAGCATGTGCCATACTCGTATTGGTTTTCGCGGGTCAGGTACTGAGCATACTCAGTAAAAATATCGCCATCAGGTGTGAGCTGGTCATTATAACCCCAGGGGTAAATCAGCAGATCACTGTATGTATGGTTGTTCAGGGCCAGGGTGAAGTTATACTCCTCTGCAAATTCTTTTTGCATAACTGTTTCAGGTTCAGAAAAAGGGCCCGTTCCGCGATAGGTATCTGAAGAAGGGTCAGGAGAAGAACCACTGTTGTCGTGGCCCCACATATATCCATAATTGCGGTTGAGGTCAACGCCAATGCTTCCATCATCATTGATTCGTTTGTTTTTACGGTGCATGGAACCCCCGTTGGGATTGGTGGTTTCGCAATAAATATAACCGTCAGGGTTTACAACGGGAACAAAGTACATCTCCAGGTTATCAACAAGATACTGGATTTCCGGGTCGGTGGCATAGTTTTCCAGCAGGTACCACATTTGAAAAAGCATTTGCTGCATGGAAGCCGGTTCGCGGGCATGGGTAAGAGCAGTGTACAAAACACGGGGTTTGTCTTGCGTTACATCAGGGTTGCCCGAGATTCGCACCCAGTATACAGGTCTGCCCTCAATGGTAGTTTGGGTTGAAATGGGTTCTTTGGCTGATATCAATTCAGGATAAAGTGCTCTCATGGCATCCAGGTCATCAAGCAGTTCGTCATAGGTATGAAATCCTCCCATAGAACCCAGCATAAAATTTTCCGGAGTAGGGTAGGGAGTGTTATTTCCGGAGGACTGTTTCATCACCTTGTTTAACTGGTCAATGTCAATACCCGCGTTGCGTTGCTGGTAATATGCTGACATATCCTCAATAAGAACTTCATACTGAAAGCCGGCTTCAGCTATCTGTTTCAGTTCTTCTTCCGAAAATTCCCCTTGTATGGAAACTCCTTCTTTAAAATTCGCGGCAGGCAGGGCAATTCCCAGCCGGGTAAGTTCGGTTATTTCTCTGCCTTCAAGGTTAATAGTTACACGGTGGTATTGCTGGCTGAAATTCTGAGTGGTTGATAACAGCAAGGTTGCCAGTAGAAGAACCATTGCCCGGGTAAAAAAATGCATCATGTTGTGTTTGAATTTGGGGGTTATTGTTGTTCATATTTTAAATGGGGCCGCAAGTTATATATTCTTTTTCAGATAGAAAATAAAATATTGTATTTCCTCAAGTTCAGAATCCTTATCTTTGCAAGTTATTTGGAAAGCGTTGGAAAGGGTTTTTATTGAATGTGGCGGGGATGATCTAATACATTGTACCTTTTGCGCGCTCCGGTTTGGAAAAATAATCTACCCAAAAAGTTAATATCAGAAATATGTCATTAAAGTTAAGTGAACAGGAAAGGTTCAGGCGTGAAGCCCTGAACGAATTGCAACAAATGGGTATTGACCCATACCCCGCGGAAGAATATCCGTTGAATACCTCAGCGCGGGAAATACTGGAAAAATTTCCCAACGATGAAACGGCTTTCCAGGATGTACAAATTGCCGGGCGGCTGATGGGACGTCGCATCATGGGAAGTGCATCATTTGCAGAGTTACAGGATTCTACAGGCCGTATTCAGCTGTATTTTAACCGGGACGAAATTTGTCCGGGCGAAGATAAATCCTACTACAATACTGTGTTTAAAAGATTGCTGGATATAGGTGATATCATTGGCGTGAAGGGCTATGTTTTTGTAACGAAGATGGGCGAGATTACCATTCATGTCAAGGAATATAAAATTCTTTGCAAATCTCTTCGGCCGCTCCCGGTGGTAAAAGAAAAAGACGGCAAAGTGTATGATGCCTTTAAAGATCCGGAACAACGCTATCGTCAGCGTTATCTTGACTTGATTGTGAATCCTGAAATCCGGGATACCTTCAGGCAAAGAGCCCTTCTTATTCAGTCGATGCGTAATTTTTTGCTTAACAAAGGTTACCTGGAAGTAGAAACACCTGTGTTGCAACCCATTTACGGAGGTGCTGCTGCCCGCCCGTTTAAGACCTATCACAACACCCTCGATACGACCCTTTACCTGCGTATTGCCAATGAGCTGTATCTGAAAAAGCTGATTGTGGGAGGATATGACGGAGTATTTGAGTTTGCCAAGGATTTCCGCAATGAAGGGATGAGCCGTTTCCATAATCCTGAATTTACCCAGATGGAACTGTATGTTGCCTGGAAAGATTATCGCTGGATGATGGATATGGTAGAAGAGATGGTAGAGAAAATTGCCCTCGATATGCACGGTACTACCCGGGTAAAAGTGGGTGAGCATGAAATTGATTTTAAGAGGCCGTGGAAGCGTTTTACCATGTATGGTGCTATTGAGCATTTTACCGGGGTGGATGTTTCGCAAATGAGTGAAGAGGAGATGCGTGCAGCTGCCAAAGAAATGGGCGTGGAGACGGATGAAACCATGGGCAGAGGAAAAATCATTGATGAGATTTTTGGAGAAAAGTGCGAGGGGTTGCTGATACAACCTACTTTCATTACTGACTACCCCATTGAAATGTCGCCCCTGGCAAAGAAACACCGCGATATACCCGGTTTGGTAGAGCGTTTTGAGGCCGTTTGTAACGGAAAAGAGATTTGCAATTCATTTAGTGAGCTCAACGATCCGGTGGATCAACGGGCAAGGTTTGAAGAACAGCTGGAACTGGGCCGCCGTGGTGACCCTGAAGCCATGGTACTGGATGAAGATTTTCTACGAGCCATTGAACACGGGATGCCCCCCACGGCAGGCCTGGGTATTGGCATCGACAGGTTGTCAATGATTCTCACCAACAGCAACTCTATCCAGGATGTGCTGTTCTTCCCGCAGATGCGCCCCGAGAAATCTTCGGCTACAGAATCTGAAGAGACTGACCTGGCCTTTTTGGGAATTCCTGTGGAGTGGATTCCTGTTTTTCAGAAAGCTGGTTTCGCCAATGCCGCATCGCTAAAAGACGCCAATCCCAACAAAGTGTTCAACCAGCTATGCGGATTGCGGAAAAAACTGAAGCTCGATATGCCCGCTCCTAAACCCGAAGATGTAAAACAATGGATAGAGAATGTGAATTAATTGTCTTGGACAGATGACTGAAAATGTGGGTTTTGAAATACTGCTTTTGTTGCAGGATTATTTCAAAACCCACATTTAATATATAAGCGTTTATTTTTTTTTAATTTTGTTCGGACAATGCTCCCGGGGTTTTTCCCTCTGAAATAGTTGTGATTTTTAACCCTAACCTAAAAACGAATACTTATGCCACTATTAGGATCTGTAGTCAAACATGCCATTTCTCTGCGCAGTAAGATGCCGGTGATCTTTAAAATATCCGAACCGGAGATGGTTCAGCAACGAGAACTAAGAAAATTGCTTCGGAAAGCCGCCAATACCGCCATGGGTGAAAAATACGGATTCAGCCAGATCCTGAAAAGCAAGGATGTGGTGGCTGAGTTTCAGAAAAGGGTACCTACCTATGATTATAATTCTATTTTTAAAGAATGGTGGTATCGCTCCCTCAGCGGAGAGGCTTATGTATGCTGGCCGGGCAAGGTAAGGTATTTCGCGCTGAGCTCCGGTACTTCTGAGGCCTCCAGTAAGTATATTCCCGTTACCGGTGATATGCTCAGAGCCATCAAAAAAACCAGTATCAAGCAGATTTTTTCCCTGGCACGGTATGAATTTCCCAACGAATTTTTTGAAAAGGGTATTCTCATGCTGGGAGGTAGCACGCATTTGCAATACAACGGAACCTACTACGAAGGAGATCTTTCGGGTATTACCACCAAGAATATTCCTTTTTGGTTTCAACATTTTTATAAGCCGGGCAAACGCATTTCAAAAGAACGCGACTGGCCAACCAAGCTCAATGAAATCGTTAAAAGAGCCAAAGATTGGGATATTGGTGTTATTGTAGGTGTGCCAGCCTGGTGGCAGATTCTTATTGAAAAAATCATCGATCACTATAAAGTGAAAACCATCCATGAGATATGGCCCAACCTGTCCATCTTTGTGCATGGCGGGGTCGCTTTTACTCCTTACAAAAAAGGATTTGAGAAATTGCTGGCCAGGCCTCTGACGTATATCGAAACCTACCTGGCATCAGAGGGATTTGTGGCTTTTCAGAGCCGGCCCAATACACAAAACATGCAGCTGGTGCTCGATAACGGTCTGTTTATGGAATTTGTCCCTTTTAATGAAAACAATTTTGACGATGAAGGTAACCTGATGCCTGATGCCCAGGTGCTTACCATCTCACAGATAGAAACCGGCGTGGAATATGCCTTGCTCCTTAGCACTTGTGCGGGGGCCTGGCGCTACCTGATTGGGGATACGGTAAAACTTGTTTCCAAAGAACTCAATGAAATCGTGATTACCGGCCGGACCAAGCATTTTCTGAATTTGTGCGGCGAACACCTCTCGCAGGAAAATATGAATATGGCGGTGAAAATGACAGAGGACCAACTCAATATTGAAATCCGTGAGTTTACTGTTGCCGGAATAAAACTGGACAGCATGTTTGCCCATAAGTGGTATATTGGAACCAACGACAACGTGAGCGAAGAACTTCTTCGTACAGCCATAGATGAAAACCTTAAAGTCCTGAATGACGATTACCGCGTAGAACGAATTGCGGCTATCAAAGAAGTTCAGGTTAAGGTAATTCCCTCAGCGGTTTTTTATGACTGGCTGCGCATGAAAGGAAAGGAAGGAGCACAAAATAAATTTCCAAGGGTAATCAAGCATAAGCAACTGGAAGAATGGGAATCCTTTATAAAAAACTCCCGGATTGAATAACAAAATGTAGCACTATGATTGCATCTCTGTATGAAGGTGTAATATTAGGGGTAACGCTTGCTTTTCTCATTGGCCCCGCATTTATAGCATTGGTGCAAACCAGTATTCACAGGGGTTTACACTCAGGTTTGTTATTTGCCCTGGGCATTACGTTAAGCGATTTTACCCTTATTGCATTGAGTTACCTGGGAGCTATCCAGTTTCTGAATGACGAGGGCAACCAGTTTGTCGTGGGAATTATTGGTGGATTTATTCTTATCGGGTTTGGAATAGTCACTTTTTTCAAAAAATACAAGGTAAGAGCCAGAAGAGGTGTTGAGGTGAAGGTTTCTGTAAGCGGTGGAGGTTATATCTCCTACATCCTGAAAGGTTTTTTCTTAAATATACTCAACCCCTTTTTGCTGATATTCTGGCTTGGAGTGATGAGTTTTGTAAGTGCCAAATATGGCGTGGGAACCAAAGAAGTAGTGACATTTTTTACAGCGGCACTGATAACCGTATTCCTCACCGATAGTCTTAAGTGTATGATTGCCAGTAAAATCAGCCGTTACCTTAATATTACCATTCTTACCTGGGTGAATAAAATTGTGGGCATTGCCCTGATTATTTTTGGGGTTATAATGTTCGTCCGGGTTTATATTTTCTACTAACAACCTCCTGGATAAAACCCGAAAGGCCTGCTCAAACAGGCCTTTCGGGTTTGGTTTTTAATGGAGGATGCTCAATAATAACAACTACTACCTGATTTGTAATTTCCTTACTCCTGTACCGTTTTCTGTGTAAACTTTAACAAGGTACAACCCCCTGGGCAGGGAAGTATGAATGGTTATCCGGGTATCTCCACCCGCGGACTGAAAAACCCTTCTTCCTGTCAAATCCAGGATTTCAATGTTTTGAATAAGGGTTGAAGAATGGATGGCAAAACTGTTATGGGTAGGATTGGGATAAAGTGTTAGTTTTTCCGAAGATAGAAAGCCCGCCTTATTGATTAAATTAAAAACGGCGGTAAGCACAAGGTCTTCGCCGGGCATGTTAAAAGTGTAAACCCAGTCAGTACTGGCTTCTTCCTCACCATCGGCCCAGTGACCGAATTCATAATTTTCCGCCGCTTGCGCCGAAAGGGTAACACCTGCATTGGCATGATAGGTACCTTCACCATCCATGGTACCTCCGTCTTCAGGTTGGGCCTCCAGTTGAAGGATGTGTATGTTGGAGGGAGACCATGAATCTTCAAGGTTGATGTTGTCATTTACCACCAATGCACGATTGTCGCCACCATGCCACTCGCCGCCGCTCCAGCCCTGGTTCAGAAAATATTTGTATTCATATTCGCCTTCTTCCAGTTCCAGGGTGAGGGTCCAAATCATGGTAGTGTCTGCACGGGTAAGCATCTGGGTATCGGGCTGCGTGCCGGGTTCTGCCCATTCAGACATGGAGCCACTCAGATAGATTGTATCCTGATCCGGATTGAAATATTCTTCCATCATAGAGAGGTCAACATTGAACGTTACCTCGTAACTGTCAGGCTGTGTATTTTCCTCTCCCAGGGTGCCATCAGGGAAGAGATTCTGTGCATAAATGTTGAGTGTGTCTGTTCTGTTGTCTTCCCAGGCAAATACCCACTGGTTGTTGAAAATCTCTGTCACCTCCGGGTGAGTACCCCCCTCTGAAGCATTGGTCAGCAAGACATGTTCTTCTGACCAGGCAAACTCACCGTTTTCGTTGAGCCGGGATGCATATAGATGATGGTTTTTATCGTATATGATTACAACATCCTCTTCTGTATCCAGCACCCGGAAAAGATTGTAAGTATCGGAACCCGGTGCGTAGATTTCTTTTCCTTCCTCGCCCCATAGTATGTCTCCTTGTGAATTTAATCTCTGGCCATAAATCCCCCACTGGTTCTGGTCTCCGTTCACCTCCGTCCAGTAAACAAATGCATCTTCACTACCGGCAGGACGGGCAATATGTGGGTTAAACTGGTTGTAACTGATGCGGTTGGATAACAAGGCTCCATTGGCAGCAAACCGGGGTTCTCCTGATTCATTAACATGTTGTATCCAGGCTGAGGCCTGGGTGCCAGACAATGTATAGTCGTGCCAGGCAATATAAAATCCATGGTTGCCATCGGGAATAAAAGAAAGAATCTGGTGCCAGGCCTGGATGTTTCCTTCATCCGTTATGATGGTCTCTGATGCCCATGCCTCCTGTCCGTTTTCATCGAATCGTTGGGCTTTCAGATGGCGGATAGGAGCCCATGTCGTGCCACTGTCTTCATAAAATTTCATCACAACATCATCCGGGCCGACAGGCAAAAGTTGGGGCCAGGTATATGAATTGGTTCCGCTCATGGTAATGCCCCATTCGCCCCATTGTTTTACCCCTTCAGGAGAAACTTTTTGCCGGATGATATCGTTGGTGGACTGCCACGCAAAAACGGCATTGTTGCTTTGGGTAATGGTTACCTTGGGAGCTACATCAAATGCATCGCTTTCAGAAAGCATGATGCCATCAGCTCCCCAAATGAATTCTCCCTCCGGAGAAATACGGTAGGCAACCACATTGTTGTTTCCTCCCGAACGGATATCCTGCCAGGTAAGCACAGCATGGTTTTCATGGTCAACGGTCATGTCCCAGTCAGTCAGCCACGACATAGACTCATGCTCGCTGATGAGCAAGCCCTCATCTGCCCACAAAAGATTACCCCCGCTGTCGAGCCTTTGCAGGCGGACGTTGTAATTACCCGCTTCCATAGAAAAAAAGCCGACGTAATAATCTCCGGTGGGTCCTACGGCCACTTTGGTGAGGGTTTGCTCGTTGGTAAGGTTCACGACCTTCAGGTTTTCTGACGGGTTGTCGCTCCATTGTGAAAAAGATATCATGGCTGAAAATGCCATCAGTAAAGTAACAAGTAATGTTTTCTTCATCTTCGTATTTGTTTAAAGAATTTGTTTATGGTATTATTTTGTCGTTGATAAACAGATGTTTACAAACGTTATGTTGCGTATATGCTTAACGGATTTTCCATTTTTAAAAGTACTCATGTTTTGTTTTGATTCAACATGAAATCCTTT
>CAZBGI010000090.1:0-13027 GCA_964491395.1 uncultured Bacteroidales bacterium
CGGCAGGAGCAATATCAATATTCAGTTCTACACCAGCAGGAACATCTACGAAGGGCGTAGCGGTTCTGAAGTCAAAATCTCCATAGAAAAGGTCACCGTTTACAAATACATCTACACTCTCAGCAGCCATGTCGGCAGCATTGTGGATGAATTGGGCTTGGGCAAAATCACCCACGAAGCCACGGGTAAGTACTACAGAAGCTGCATCACCCAAAGTGACATTGCTTCCGTCGGTAGATACAGCGCGGTGATAGAGGGTTATCTCATCTCCGGGTTCTAATCCGGCATCATCCAGCAAAGCATCAATAGTAGCAAAATCTGCTTCAAACTCTGTAGCGCCTGCTGTGGAAGCGTTAACCAGTAAGTTGTTAAAATCTGTATCAGCAGCAAGTTGCCATACGTAAGCAACAGCGTCTCCATCATCGTCTGTGGCGGCATCCCACATAGGTACGAAAGGGGTTTCGGGTGCACCTGCAATGGTTATTTCTGCACCCTCAGCAGGAGCAGTAATGGATGATGCTGTAGGCGCTGCATTGGGTGAAGCAAGGATTTGTGCCCTTATTTCTCCGGCAGGAAATTCATCGGTATGCAGATTAACATACATTTCTCCTTCCATCAATTCGTCAATGTCAGCTGCTGTGAGATCGAAAATGTTTTCAGAAGCAGACCATTCGCCGGTAACCTCATCAGCAGTCAAGGTAAAAGCTACGCCTCCGTTATTTCCCACCGCACCTCTGTGAATGTGAGACATGGTGTAATCACCTGTTAAATCAGAAAAGGAGCCAGCCAGTTGCAGTACATTTCCTGCCAGGGCAATCTCTACAGAGCCTGCTCCTTCACTTGCATTTGCAGGTACTTCTACCGTACCCGAAAGTGTACCTTCCAATTCCTGTACCACAGGTAGTTCAAGTACCGTCCCATCGGCCAGAACGGCAATTAAAGCAAACCCTGCTCCATCGCTGTTATCGTCAGGATTGAGAAATCCCGATGCAAGTACGGTGGCAGAGCCTCCTTCCAGTGCGCGCAAGTCGGCACCGAATGATACAATAACATCATCGGGGGCATCGTTGGCCGCGATATCCAGGGTATAATAGGAGGCAGGAACACTGATGTACCCTGCAAAGTCAGTATATTCAGCGCCTGTTACAAGGGTTGACCCATAACGGGCTCCCACATTTACAGAGGGTGCATCTGTTGCACCGTGAAATACCAGTAAGTCTACTTCATCGGTTTCGTTGGCCGATTCTCTTGCACCTTCATACAACTCAAGACTGAAAGGCTCGGCGGGGGTATAACCCGTTTCACTTACAATCCCGGAAGCTATAGCAATGTAGGTTTCATTTTCTGTAAGGTTCACAGTAACCGGACCTACGCCGTTTTCAATGCCTGCGTTAGCAGGTGCCACTACGATATCGAGATCTTCTCCGGAAGCGACATCCGTAAACGCTGTTGCCTCTCTGAAACCGACATCGGTAAGAAATTCAGTACCATTTATAAATATATCTACGTTCTCTACAGCTGCATCTGCAGAATTATGAATAATCTGCAGTCTTGCTGTTTGTGCATTGATACTGCTTATCAAAGCAAACAGAAAAAATGCGAAAAAAGCTAAATTTAGTTTTGTTTTTCTCATGATTAATAGAATTTAATGAATACAATTTTGGTTTGTGAGCGAGAGATTAAACTGTCAAAGAATCTTTTTGTTTAAAAGATTACCGAAAAAATTAAACAATAATTGAGACATGAGCGGTTTCTATGGCAAATATCCTGGTTAGTATGTTGTAAAACAGCCCATTATGATAGTTCCGAAATCAATCTCAAAAACTGTTAACTTCCTCTGTGGTTTTCTTGTTTTAATACCTGTTGTCAAAGAACTTTTTAGGTTTATCTGAATGATTTGCCTTTTAGACAGCTTGCCTGCATGGCTCCCTTAGTTTTATGGAGCCAAATATTGTTAAAGAAATGCATGAAAAAGTTAAACAAAACAAGGTGTGTTCTTGTAAAATGCAGAATAATAGGATATTAATCATTGCGGGGGGCAACAAATCCCACAAAATCCGTGAAGATAGTTTCCGGGTGGGGAAAGAAACTTAGTGGTGATTTATCAAATCAGTTTCCTGGGGATACCTTGTGTCACCAATCAGAAATAAATGGTTGAGAAGGTGAAATTTTTTTTGAAATATTGAAAAAAATACCGTAATTGCAGAACAAATCCAAAACCCTATGACAACACAAAGAATCAAAACACTTACTCAATTTATTGTTGAACGCCAGGCAGAATACCCTCAGGCCAAAGGTGCACTCACACGTTTGTTGAATGATTTGGCCACTGCTGCCAAAATTGTAAACCGGGAGATCAATGCCGCCGGACTAGTCGATATCCTCGGATTTGAGGGTACCGATAATATCCAGGGAGAATCTCAGAAAAAGCTGGATGTTTATGCCAATGAGCGATTTATTGAAGCGTTGAAAGGAGGGGGAGAATGTTGTGCCATTGCTTCAGAAGAAAATGAGAAGATCATCTCTTTTCAGAATGAGTTTTCAGAAAGAGGGAAATATGTTATTGCTATCGACCCACTGGATGGAAGCAGTAATATAGAGGCCAATGTTTCTATCGGGACAGTTTTTTCAATTTACCGGCGAAAATCCGATATTGGAGGGGGCACACTGGAAGATCTGCTGCAACCCGGAGTAAACCTGGTGGCTGCCGGATATATAATTTACGGTTCATCCACGATGCTTGTTTATACTACCGGCAAAGGAGTTAATGGCTTTACCCTTGATCCCAGTGTAGGAATATTTTGCCTGTCTCATCCGGACATGCGTTTTCCCGAAACCTCCAATATTTACTCCATCAATGAGGGAAATTATATCTATTTTCCTGAAGGAGTAAAACAATATATTAAGTATTGCCAGGAGGATGATTCGGCTACTTTGCGCCCTTACACTTCCCGCTATATTGGTTCTATGGTTGCCGATTTTCATCGAAATCTCATCAAGGGAGGAATTTTCCTCTATCCCGGTACCACCAAGCATCCGAAGGGAAAACTACGATTACTCTATGAAAACAATCCCGTTGCCTTTATAGCGGAACAGGCAGGAGGAAAAGCCTCTGATGGTTTCCGGCGTACACTTGAGATAGAACCTAAAACCCTTCACCAGCGTTCTCCCTTATTTATTGGTCCTAAAGGCATGGTGGAAAAGGTGGAAGAAATGATGAGAGAATATTCCCCGGAATTTGAGAAGAGATAGCATCGGGAAAAGCTGACGGTTTTGAATTTGTCTTTGAGCAGGGTATTGAATATCTTTGCACGGTTTTTTATTCAATACCAGCCAAGTGAAGCCTGCTGAATTTTTATCCCTGTACAAGGAAAACGAGATTGTAAAAGATTTGTCCACTGTGTTAAAAAGCAGTGGACAACAATTCGTGAAGCTAACGGGTATGGCTGGTTCGTCACCTGCCGTGATAATGGCAGCCACCTATCGCTCGGTACCCAGACCTGTGGTGTGTGTGCTTTCCTCGCGCGAAGCTGCAGCCTATTTTTTTAATGATGTGGAAAATCTGCTGGATGAGAAAGACTTGCCCTACGAAAAACGCAGTATCTTCCTTTTTCCATCTTCTTATAAGAAACCCTACCAAACCAGTGAAATTGACAATGCCAATGTGCTGTTGCGCTCTGAAGTAATCAACCGGCTCTCTTCTGAAAGTAAAAAGTTTATCCTGGTTACCTATCCTGAGGCCCTCACAGAAAAAGTGGTTTCGCGTAAAGTATTAAAAAAAAATATCCTTACCCTTCATGCCGGGGAAGCCACTTCAGTTGATTTTATCCTTGAATTATTGCTTGAGTATGGCTTTTACCGCGTGGATTTTGTGGTAGAGCCCGGTCAGTTTTCCCTTCGCGGGGGAATTGTGGATGTGTTTTCCTATTCTTACGATTATCCCTTTCGTATTGAAATCATGGGCGATGAAGTGGAAAGTCTTCGTACGTTCAATCCCGAAAATCAAATCTCGATAGAAAAGCTGGAGAAAATTACCATTTTACCCGATATTCATTTGCTGGGAGAAAAACACCAAAAGGAGGATCTTTTCTCTGTATTGCCTTCGCATACTGTATTCTGGAATGATGATGTGCTTTTTGCCCGCGAAACCATCATGGAAGCATTTACCAAAGCGCAAACTATTTTTGAAGAGTTTACCTCGGGCGTCAAACACACCATGCCCGAAGAAATGTTTGTGAGTGGTAATCTTTTTATGGAGAAGATCAGTGGGTTTACCAATGTGGAGTTTCGCAGGCATCATTTTGAAGCGCAAAATACCGCATCTTTTGATTTTGACTTTAGTCCGCAACCCTCTTTCAATAAGAACTTTGATCTGCTTATCAGAAACCTGATGGAGAAAACCTCCCACGGATTCAGGAATTTTCTTTTGTCGGATAATCCCCGTCAGTTGAGCCGCATACACTCAATCTTTGAGATTGTGGCAGAAGAAAAACAACAGGAAGGGTATCTGAAGCATGAAATCCTTCCTGTCTCTTTGCATGAGGGATTTATCGACCATTTTTCCAAAGTTCTATGCTACACCGACCATCAGATTTTCGAGCGATATCACCGGTTTCGCATTCGCGATAAATTTCCCGGTAAAAAATCCATTACCCTTAAAGAAATCAACAACCTGCAACCCGGAGATTATGTTACTCATATCGATCATGGAGTGGGTATTTTCAGCGGGCTGGAAAAAATTGATGTGAATGGAAAACTCCAGGAAGCCATCCGGTTGATTTACAAAGGCAACGATATTCTGTATATCAGCATTCACAGCCTGCACCGGATTGCCAAGTATTCGGGCAAGGAAGGCACCGAGCCTGTGTTGAACCGGCTGGGTTCACCGGCATGGGCCAACCTGAAGAAAAAAACCAAGAGCAGGGTTAAAGATATTGCCAAGGATCTCATCCGGCTGTATGCCGAGCGCAAGGCCAAAAAAGGATTTGCTTTCTCGCCTGATACCTATTTGCAGAATGAACTGGAAGCCTCTTTTATATATGAGGATACTCCTGACCAGGTGAAAGCGACCCTGGATGTAAAGGAGGATATGAAAAAAGAATATCCCATGGATCGGCTTATTTGCGGAGATGTGGGTTTTGGAAAAACCGAGATCGCCATCAGGGCTGCTTTCAAGGCGGTTACCGACAGCAAGCAGGTAGCAGTGCTGGTGCCTACTACCATCCTGGCCCTTCAACATTATCATACTTTTTCCGAAAGGTTGAAAGATTTTCCCTGTAACATTGATTACATCAACCGCTTTCGTACCCAAAAAGAGAAAACGGCCATCCTGAAAAAGGCAAAAGAGGGTACCCTCGATATCCTCATTGGAACCCACCGCCTGGTAAGCGGTGATGTTCATTTTAAGGATCTGGGCCTGTTGATCATTGATGAAGAACAAAAGTTTGGAGTTTCAACCAAGGAGAAGCTGAAAAAGCTGAAGATCAACGTAGATACTCTAACTCTCACTGCTACTCCCATACCGCGTACATTGCAGTTTTCACTCATGGGAGCACGGGATTTGTCCCTGATCAATACCCCGCCCCAGAACCGCTACCCCATAGTTACCGAGTTGCACGTTTTTAATGAGGAGCTGGTGCGGGATGCCATCCTGTATGAGGTGAGCAGGGGCGGGCAGGTGTTCTTCATTCATAACCGGGTGCAGAATATTGAAGAGGTTGCAGCCATGATTAAGCGCTTGTGCCCCGATTTGCGCATTGCTATCGGCCATGGTCAGATGCCGGGGCCCAAACTGGAAGAAGTAATGGTAGATTTTATAGATGGCCATTTTGATGTATTGGTAGCTACCACCATCATTGAGTCAGGACTGGATATTCCCAACGCCAATACCATCATGATCAACAATCCGCACCATTTCGGGTTGAGCGACCTGCACCAGATGCGCGGAAGGGTAGGGCGTACCAATAAAAAAGCGTTCTGTTACCTGCTTGCGCCGCCCCTCACGACCCTTACCGAGGATGCCCGGAAGCGTCTCAGAACCATTGAGGAATTTTCTGACCTGGGAAGTGGTTTTAATATTGCCATGCGCGATCTGGATATCCGTGGGGCAGGCAACCTGCTGGGGGGAGAACAGAGTGGGTTCATCTCGGAAATAGGTTTTGAGATGTACCACAAAATTCTGGACGAAGCCATCCTGGAGCTCAAGCAAACTGAATTCAAGGATCATTTTTCCGCCGAAGAGGCAGGAGATATGGGCTTTGTGAAAAACTGTGTACTGGAAACCGACTTGCAGCTGCTCATTCCCACCGATTACGTGGAAAGTACTTCAGAACGGCTCAATCTCTATAAAGACCTGGATAACCTGGAAAAGGAAAGCCAACTCGATGAGTTTGCCCGTCATATGGAAGACCGCTTTGGGCCGGTGCCAGCCGAAACAGAAGGGCTGTTCAAGGCCATCCGGTTGCGTTGGCTGGCCGGGAAACTGGGATTTGAAAAAATTATTCTCAAATCCGGGAAATTTATCGGCCACTTCATCTCCAACCAGGAGTCGGTTTTTTACCAGAGTGAAACATTCCCTGCTATTCTGGCATTCGTTCAGCAACATCCACGCAAGTGCCTTATCAAAGAATCCGGCAAACGGCTGCTGCTCAATGTGAAAAATGTACAAACCATTGACGAGGCTTTCGATTTTCTTACCACCATGCAACAAGAGGTGAAAGCTTCTTCCTGATTGGGGTTTCTTTTTATATCTTCATCTTCCGGAATTTTGAGGTTTTTGGTGTTGTCCCTGCAAGGTAATGAAGCAGACAAATTATCTTGATAGTCTGCAGATTAAAATCCTAGGGGCAGCTCATGCCCAAGTCTTGTTTCCCTCTGTTGCCGCCTGCTTCCCTGTTGCAGAAAACCCGATATTCTTACTCAGCCTGTAGAGAATTGTAAAGAAATTTTAAGTATTTTTTTGAAAAATGACAAAAGTTTCAAAATAATCTCTATATTTGTCGACCAAAAAATAAATAAAAAAGACGAAATCCGACAATACTGTATATGAATTAATAAAGCACAATGAAGAATATAATTTTATTTTGGGGTGTAAGTTTGATGATGCTGCTAAGCATATCAGCTACTTCACAGGAAAAAAATCATGCCGTAAATGCTGTCAATGCCTTTAAGGATCATTATGGAACTCCTGTCCGAACAATGGACAAAGAGCTCAATGCAGCCTTGGTTTACATTGATTTCGAGGTGGAAGATGGTAAAATCCTGCAAGCATTAGACAACCTGGGTTATACCGTTACGGTGGCCACAGATTGGAATGATTTTAACAACAAACTGAGCAATAATGATTATGGCCTGGTGGTATTCTTTAACCAGGGCACTGGGCTTGGTGCATCACTTCCTGTCGTAACCGAGTACATCAACAGCGGGGGGTCTGCAGTATTTACCGACTGGACCCGGAATGCTGCCTTTGCCTCTCTGTTTCAGATTCAGTTTACGGACAACAACAATGAAACGGTTATGCATCTCGATCCGAAAATTGAAGGGAACGTGTCTAATCCAATGACCCTGACCAATACCGGCTGGACGCAGATTTTCAGCACCGGGCTTATGCCCACCGGCGATGGGGAAATCCTTGCCACCTTTGATATGAGTGGCGATGCAGCGATTGTCAGGGCCAATGAGGGAAGGACCATTGTGCTGGGGTATCTGTCCGACGTACCTCCGGCAGTTGACAGACAGCAACTTTTCGAAAATCTTTTTATCGCCGTCACAGAGCCGGACCCGCAGCCCGCTCCGGAGCCCAGTCCGGAGCCTGTGCCTCTTCCACTTTCCAACCTGGCCCTGATTTTGGGAATGGGATTAATCGTTTTGTTTACTATCCTGAAAATGCGTAAATCAATTTGATTTAAAGAACGGAACTTTTTTTAGTTCTGCTCAGCCATGGGAGTTGTTCCCCATAGAAACTAATGACTTCCGGGGGAGGCGCTGTTTTTATACCCGGCATTGTGGGATGAATAGCCACATTGCCGGATTTTTTGGCGCAGTGCTGATTACATTTGTTGTTTTTATTTCTTATTATTTTCCGGATGCTCCCGATTCCGACGAAAGCTGGAAGCTCGCGCGGGTTTTTTCATCTCGTCTCTACCCTCATTTCTTCCCATTGCGCTGACGTCAAAATTATTTTTTCAATTTCTCCTTATCTCGCAGTGCCGTTTTGGTTTTACCTCTCCTACCTCCTTAGCCTGTCGGCTATGTTGCTCCACCCCGGGCTATTATTGTTTGAGCCCTTCAGGCTCAGGTTTTTTCTTCTCTCCTGTCTTCCGTCTCCCTTCCTCGGTCTTCCTTCCAGCTTCCAGGCCTTTCACCTATGACCTTTCCCTCTTTCACCTCTCTGATTTTCCGTATTCTGCCTCCTGTCTCCCGTCTTCGGTTTTCCGTCTTCAGTCTCTCCCACCAAAATTCCAATAGTATCTCACCGGGTAAAATTCAGTATATAACGTAAAAAATACTATACGGCATAGCGTATTTTTACCATGACAAAGTAATAGCATTATTGAAGGCCCTACAGGCAGATGATGATTCAAAAGGCAAATGCTAACTGTTTTTCATTCAATTAGTAAAAGCTTTTTCAGGGGTGTCTGCGCAAATCTATCAAAAAAAAGGAAAACAATTCAAACATAAAACAATCAACAAGATGAAACTTTCTTTACGTTCTGCAATTGTTGCCGCTTTATTATCGCTAAGTGCGCAGCTCGTTCAATCCCAGTATACTCCCGAGGCATTGCGGCCCGGTGATATAACAAACGAGTCATCAGCCCCGGCAGATATCCGCCAGGATGAGAACCTTTTGTGGTCCGAGGATTTTGACGGTGAACTTCCCGAAGGCTGGCTCAATGAAAATGAGAATGGGTTTTGTGCTTTTGCACATACCTACCAGGGACCACAAGGTCCTTTCTCTGTCGGGATGCCTTCCCTTAATTCAGTTACAGCAGAAAACGGTTTCATGATTCTGGATTCCGATCTCTGTACTTCGCAGAATGAAGAAGAAGGGTTCACCAACGCCTGGTTGCAGTCACCAGCCATTGATATTCCCGAAGAGGGTAACCTGATGTTGAACTTTACCCACAATTTCCGCTATTGCTGTTCGCCCGATCAAACCCAAATCGTAGCAGAGGTGAGCATCAACGGCACCGACTGGACCAGTTTTGATGTACGAAACGGTTATGCACCCAATAACACCAGCTCCAATCCTGTTTATCAGGCCATTGATATCTCTGAGCTGACCCAGGGCGAAACGCAGGTGTGGATTCGTTTTCGCAAAACCGGGGCTTCTCACTACTGGTGGATGATTGATGATGTAGCCCTGACGACATTCGTGGAAAATGATCTGGAAATCGTTGAAACCACAACCACGGGTGGCTATGCCCAAATTCCTGCCGGACAACAACAACCCATGCTTTTTGAATCCACTGTGCGAAATGCCGGGGGAGAAGCCCAAACCAACGTACAGCTTACCACAACCGTAAATGAATACCTGTTTTCTTCAGAGATTTTGGTGCCGGAAATACAACCCGGACAAATGTTGGATTTTGTGGCAGAGGAATCGTTTATCCCCCCGGGCAGAGGTGTCTATGAAGTGAAATTTGCCGTGGAACAGGATCAGGAAGATATGGTTCCTGAAACCAATCAAAGCTCTTTTACCTTCCAGGTAACTGATACCATCTATTCCCGCACTGGCGATACAGCTGCCAATGGAAGTGTCGTAGTGTCAACCGCAAATGAAATTTTTGCCCTTGCCAATCGCTATGAAATATTTGAAAATACTGAATTAACTTCCATCTCTGTATTGCTGCATCCCGACACTGAGCCTGGTGCAGAAATGTATGCGAAGGTTTATCGTTTGACGGAAGGAGACTACACCGAAGTAGGTACATCCGAAATGTTTATTTATGAGCATGAGACAGGTAATGAAGAAGAACCACAATTGCAAAGGGCCGTTATGTCCTTCGTGGAGAGCATTGCCCTTGAGCCCGGTTCTTATATGGCCGCTCTATTTGCTCCTGCTCAGCAGTATGTTGTGACTGTACCCACGGCCCTGAACCCTTTTCAGCTTACAAATGCATCCATGATTTGGACAGAAGAACAATGGGTTGAATTTTTGGAGGGAACCCCCTTTGTGGACATGCACTTTGGCAACAACCAGGCAGAATGTGATCCTTATTACCATTTTGAGGTTTCAGCCAGTTTGTGCGGAACCTCCTCGGGCAGTATTGAGGTAGTTCCACTTTCCGGCTTTGGGCCCTATACTTATGAATGGACTGATTTTCCGGAAGTGAATGAACCCTTGCTTGAAGAGCTTATTGCCGGCGAATATGAGGTGACCATCACCGATGACTATGGTTGTGAAAGCACTCATACGGTGGAAGTGACCGATGAAGAAATTGATGTGGAATACTCCATGACTCCGGCTCTTTGTGATGCAGGGGGCGCACTGGAGTTGTCCCCGTTGAATGGTACAGAGCCCTATTCTTATGTATGGGCCTTTGATACCACGCTTGAAGGCCCCCTGGCTGAAAACCTGGCCTCCGGAGTGTACCGCGTTACGGTAACGGATGGTAATGATTGTGAAGTGGTGTTGAACCTTGAAGTGGAGAATATTGCTGAACTTCCCGTTGCTGTAAATTCTACCGATGCTTTCTGCGGTTCGGAAAGTGGAACCATCACCCTGCTCCCGGAAGGGGGAGAAGCACCGTTTACCTATCAATGGAACGATTTTGCCGAAAATGATGATCCGGTCCAGGAAAACCTGGCTCCCGGCACATACGCATTTACTGTTACTGACAGCAATGACTGTGCATTCAGCGGTACAGCTTCAGTAGAGAATGATGTTTACGAACTGCAGACCACCCTGGAAAAAGAAAACGCCAGCTGCGGTCTGAACAATGGATTTGTTTCCATCGAACTGCTCAACGGGCAGGAACCTTTTGTGTTTGATTGGTCAACCGGACATACCGAAGCCCAGGCTTCGGAACTTGCCCCGGGAACCTACCAGGTGGAAGTGAGCGATGATTTTGGTTGTGCAGGCACCGTGGCTTTCGAGATTGAAAACCTGGGTGAGATGCCTGAGGTAACCTCGGAAACGGTCAATGCCGAAGGATGTGGGCAGGAAACCGGCTCCATTTCTATTGCACCCGCCAATGAGGAGAATCAATACTTGTATACGCTGTTGACCAATGATGAGGATGACAACGGTGATGACAATAGTGGCGATGATAATGGTGAAGGCCAGGATAAAGATTTCACCGATGATTTCCAGCTTGAAAACCTTGCAGCCGGACAATACTACGTGAGTGTTGTGAACGAAGAGGGATGTGAACTGATTGTTGCCCTGAATGTAAGTGATCAGGGTGCTCCGGCCATCCTTGCAGAAGTGGAAGATGTTACCTGCCATGGTCTTGAGGATGGTGCCATTGCCCTTACACTGGAAGATGCCACTGCACCGGAATATCTTTGGGATGATGACCTGGCAAGTACCGACCCGGAACTTAACGGGCTCACTGCCGGAACTTACACTGTATGGGTTGCCGACGGGGAATGCCTGGCAGTGGAGAGTTATACCATCGAAGAGCCTGAAATGTTGCTTGCTGAGGCTGCCATCGAACATATTGTTTGTGCCAACGAAGAAACGGGTAACATCTATCTTACCCCTCAGGGAGGCACAACCCCTTACACATACATCTGGAGCAATGGCGACAGCGTGAGGGATTTGCTGGATGTACCTGCCGGTGAATATAACGTTACCGTGAGAGATTTTCATGAATGCCTCTATGACACGACTTTTACGATAAAAGGAAATGATCCTTTGGAAGTAAGCGCTACCATCAACAACTCGGATGACGGACAGAACAACGGTTCCATCATACTCGCCGTGAGCGGTGGCGTGCCGGATTATACCTTTAGCTGGTCGCACGGAGCACAATCTTCAGTGCTTTCTGATTTGCCTGTAGGAACCTATACTGTTATTATAACCGACGCTGAAGGTTGTACCCTGGAAGAAACCTTTATGGTGGGTACTGTCAGTACAAACCCCATCCACCTGGCAGACAATGGGATGGAAATTTTTCCCAATCCTGCTTCCCAAATGCTTAACGTGAAGATTACGGGTAGAGAAATCTCCGGAAAGTCACTGAAAGTGGAGGTGATGAATATTCTGGGTGCTGTGGTTACAGAAATGCAGGTGACGGATTATCTTGCCGGTAATGCTGTTCAACTGGATTTGAGGGGCTTCGAAAAAGGAATGTACATCTTGCGTGTAAGTGCTGAAGACCAAACCTGGAAAGCGCGGTTTATCAAAAAATAAGGGGTGGTTTTGCAATCAGGTTATTTGGTGTATCTTTGCCTGAATCAATTTTCACAACATGATACCACGAGAAACCCTAAGCCTGATGCACAAGGAACTACAGCTGGAGTGGCGGCAAAAACACGCTCTGGGCGGCATTCTGCTTTACCTGGTTTCTACCATATTTATATGCTACCTGGCTTTTGAGGGAGCCATGACAGTCCAGACCTGGAATGCCCTGTTCTGGATTATCATGGCTTTCGCTTCTATTAACCTGGTGCTGAAAAGTTTTAGCGAAGAGAACAGCGGGCGAAAGCTCTATCTCTATAGCCTGGCATCGCCGGGTTCGGTGATTTTTTCCAAAATATTTATCAATACCCTGGTGATGTTTGCCATGGGAGTCCTGGGTTACCTGCTCTTCACCTTGTTTATGGGAAACGTGGTGCAGAATGCTGCGGCCTGGTGGTTGCTGCTGCTGGCAGGAGTGGCAGGCTTTGCAGCCATCCTTACCATGGTGTCGGCCATTGCCGGGCAAACCAAAAATAACTTTACCTTGATGGCAGTGCTGGGATTTCCCCTGATATTGCCCCAAATATTGGTGCTTATCAGCGCTTCGGACGCGGCCATCGGCGGCTCACCACTTTCTACCGTATTGCCCGATTTGCTTGTGATCGTGCTGCTGATTTCCAT